>JADGBE010000004.1 GCA_015231615.1 Desulfamplus sp.
AAAATCCGTAAAATTTATGATGAAAAATTGGAAATTGCTATTGTCGGAATGGCTTGCCGTTTTCCGGGTTCAGCTAATACTCCAGCAAAATTTCATCAACTGCTTTTAGATGGGCGTTGTGTAATTAAGCCAGTGCCTTCAAGTCGTTGGGATTCTAAATTTTGGTTGGATTTGGATCCTGATAAATTAGGAAAAGCCTACTCTCAAGTTGGTGGTTTTATAGATGACTCTAATATTTTTGATTTAGATGCCCACTTTTTTCGTATCTCACCAAAAGAAGCCTTATCTCTTGATCCTCAACAACGCCTTTTGCTTGAAACTATCTGGGAGACTTTTGAAAACGCTGCCATTGTTCCCTCTTCCTATTCTGGAGAGCGTGTTGGAGTTTATGTTGGACTTTCCACAATTGATTATATGGGTTCTCACCTTTGGTCTCCAAACCCTCAATTGATTGATGGCTACTCTGCTACTGGTTCAATGTATTCTGCTGCTGCTGGAAGAATATCGTATTTGCTAAATTTACAAGGACCTAATTTTCCTGTTGATACAGCTTGCTCTTCATCTTTGACCGCCCTTGATTGTGCGTGTCAAGCTCTACGTTCTGGTGTTATCTCTTCTGCTATTGTGGCTGGGGTAAATGTTATGGTTCACCCCCATCTATTTGTCTATTTTTCCAAACTTGGGGCTTTATCTGCTTCTGGACGTTGTCGCACATTTGACGCTTTAGCTGACGGTTATGTTCGTGGCGAAGGTGCGGGGGCTATATTGCTAAAGCCTTTGGAGCAGGCACTTTCAGACAACGATCGTATTCTTGCTGTTATAAAAGGCACTGCTGTAAACCATGACGGTGCATCGTCAAGTTTTACAGCACCAAATGGCTCTGCACAGCAAAAAGTTATCCGTTTAGCACTTGAAAATGCAGGAATAAGCCATTTAGATGTAGATTATGTAGAGGCTCACGGAACTGGTACTCGGCTTGGCGATCCAATTGAGATGCAGGCATTGGGGGCTGTTTATGGAGAAAATCGCCCTAAAGATCGTCCATTATGGGTTGGTTCGGTTAAAGCAAACATCGGACATTTAGAAGCTGCTGCTGGTATGGCAAGTATTATTAAAACTATCTTGACTCTTAACTCTGGTATTATTCCTCCACAAGTTGGTTTTGAAACCCCTAATCCATTGATCTCATGGAGCGATTTGCCTATTGAGATACCCAAAAAACAGATTTCCTTTGATGAGAAGAATGAAACTCGTATTGCTGGAATAAGTGCGTTCGGTTTTTCTGGAACTAACGCTCATGTGATTATTGCCCAACCTCCCAAATCTATTTCAAATATTAAAAGTTTTCATTTATCTCCCTCAACGCCAAATAACTCTTATCAGTATAATTTAACAATTTCAGCTAAAAACCAAAACGCTTTGATTGCTTATTGCCGTGATTATATAGAGTTCATTAAACAGACTGACGATACGCCTAAACAAATTGACGAAAATTTTGAAAAGATTAACGATATACCTGAAAATATTGACAATAATGCTAAACATCTGCATAAAAAATTGATTGATATGTGCTACACCGCTCAGGTTGGTAGAACAGCTTTTGATTATAAATGTTTTGTATCTGGTAACAGTAAATCTGAATTAATTGCAAATATAGAAAAATTTATATCTAATTTTGATTCTAATGCTGACGTTGATTCTACCCATACCAATAATGCCGATTATAATCCTGTTTATACCAATAATACTGACTCCTCTTCTACTATTTTAACAGGGAACAAAATATCTATTCCAACCTATCCTTTTCAACGTAAACGATTTTGGATGAATCCAGTTGCAACAGAGAAATTATCAAAATCAGATTACGAAGAATCAAATATCTCTATTTTCCCGGGACAGAGGATTTTTTTACCGCCAATCTCGCAAAATCTAAATGCTCAAAATATTCAGCAAAATCAAGTTATTGAACAAGATATTGAAGTTTATAATATTGAGTTTAACGAAAAATCCCCATCTTTTATACCCGAACACATAATTTACGGTGAACCTATTGTTCCAGCGGCTGCCTATCTCTCCTATCTATTTTCATATTTTACAAGAGGCAATAGAGCCAATAGCGTAGCGATTGATATTCGTTTTACCGCCCCAATGGTTGTGCATGAATTACGATCTGTCCAATTAGTTTGCGAAAACTCTGAACAGCCAAATTTAGATGATTTTGGAACAGCTTTTAAAATCATAAGCCGCACAGTAAATGAGCCGTGGATTACACATTGTGAAGGTCGTTTAGAATCTGCAGATAAAGGGTATAATGTAAGTAATCAATTTAAAGAAAATTCTTTTACTACTTGGGTCGAAGATTTTTGCAAGAACAGCACCCAAACCATAACAGGGTCTGAATTTTACGCAAGTTTTCAGCCATTAGGATACAATCTTGGAACTGGATTTTGTCGTATCGAACAGGCTTATTGTTATTCAGGGCAAACTAACAGCGATTTATTGCAAGGTTATTTTGATTCAGCCTTAGAAAATTCTAATTCAGGACAAGCTGTCTGTCGTTTTAACCTTACGCCTGAATCTGTAACTCAAGGATATGATATATACCCGGGTTTTATTGATGCAATGCTTCAATCGTTAGTCTTTGGTAAACCTGAAATAGTAGAGACAATGAAAACAGAGTCTAAAATCCTAATTCCCTTTGCATTAGAGCGTTTTGAGGCTTATGAATTACCGATATGCGAAAGTGCTGTAAGCATTGTCAACACTCGCAAAGAGGCTGATTACATTCAAGGCGATATAAGGGTATTTACTCCTGATGGCGTTCCTATTTTATCTTTCTTAGGATTGACTGTTAAATTGACTGATCAAGCAACTCTCTTAAAAGGTTTAAGTGCTAAAAGTTTAAGAGCTAATCAAAGTAACAATTTACGTAAAAAAGAGTTAAGCAAAATAACGACTGATCAGATAGCAAAATTTTATACTATCAACTGGGAAGAGGCTGAAGAGTTTACCGTTAAATCTTTTAATTTTGATCAAACTCTATCTCTATCAACTCTATCTGCACAATCCACTCTATCTGCACAGTCCGCTCTAACTGTGCAAACTGCTGTTGAGCCTGATATTATTTCATCATCTAAAGTTTTAATTTTTGCTGACAAGGGAGATTTGGGTAATCAGTTATTCAAAAAACTTGAGGCAATTGGAGTTGATTGTCAGATAATTTTACAAGAAAATTTCTATCAAGAGTTGGAAAACCTAAAATCTTATCCCAATAAGCCACTTCGGATTATTTACCTCTGGGCTTCTGACCTGATCTTTCAAGACAGTCTCACTGCTATAGAACTGAGACAACAGCAGCTTGATGTTCTAAACAGTGCTATTCTTTTAATTAATACTCTTGCTGAATCAAGACGACCATTTAAGTTTTATGGAATTACTCATGGTGCCTTTTCAATTGGATTGGGAAAAAAATCTTCTGAAAATAAAACTCCTAAAGCAATTCAGCAAATCCTTTGGGGGTTAGGTAAAACTGTTGCTTTAGAGTATCCTGAATATTTTGGAGGACTTATAGATTTAGAAATTGATTCAAACAGTGATAAATCTCAAATAGAACATTTTGTTTCAGATTTTTTAACTCAAGAGTCTTTGGATCAACGAGCATATCGAATCTCTACCACCACCGATTCTGTAAATAAGAGAGATAGCAGATTATTTTATCCTTGTATCAAGAACATTGATTCCACTCACACGGCTTCAAATATCTCTAATACTCAAACATCATCACAACCTCTTGATCTAAATGGTGCATATCTAATTACTGGTGCATCTGGCGGACTTGGTTTGCCAATTGCACAAAAACTTGTAGAGCTTGGGGCAAGAAAACTTTGGCTTTTGATTCGCAGAGAGCCTAATCTTGAATTTTTAGAGGCTCTTCAAGAGCTTAAGAAGTTGGCAAACAAAGATTTAGAGGCTTTTCAAGAGCTTATAGAAAATAAAGAGATTGAGATAAAGCTGATTCAAGTTGATATTTGTGATTTTGAAAACCTAAATGGCGAACTAAAAAGGGAGTCGTGTGATTTGACAACTCTTAAAGGTGTAATCCACTTAGCTGGAGTCCGCCAAGATGCCTTGCTGCCTCTCCAAACTTATCAAAGTTTATCTGCTGTTATTGAACCCAAAGCAGTTGGGGCATGGAATTTACACAATTTAGTAAAAGATTTGAAACTTGACTTTTTTATTCTCTTTTCTTCTGCTGCATCTTTTCTTGGCAGTCAAGGACAGTCAAATTACTCTGCTGCAAATGCGTTCTTAGATGGTTTAGCCCAATATCGAAGCTCTTTAGGACTACCTGCTCTTAGCATCAATTGGGGTCCATGGTCTGAATCTGGTATGGCTGCCGAAGAGAGCGTTGTTCGCCAAAATCTTACCAATTTAGGTTTTTCGTATATATCACAAGAGCAAGGTTTAAAAACATTAGAAGCACTTATAAGAGAATCTGGTTCTCAAATTGGAGTGTTTGAATGCGATTGGAGTGTCTATTTAGAGCAAACTGGACAACATAGAGCATCTTTGTTTAAAAATCTTGTTCCAAAGATTGACAAAGGGTCAAGTGTCAAAACATCTAAACCTCCAATAGCACCGTTATGGCAGGAGTTAGACAAACTTAGTCAAGATAAGCGTCATCGACAGTTGTTAAGGAGTTTGGCAGCTTTAGCACAAGAAGTTAGCGGATTTAACACAACTTCTGATCGCCCGCTTATGGAGCAAGGTTTTGACTCATTGATGGCAGTGGAGTTTAGAAATCAACTCCAAAAAGTGTGCGGTTTTTCTCTGCCTGTAACTTTGCTCTTCACCTATCCAGGACTTGAAGAGATTGCAAATTTTCTTGAAAAACGGCATGGATCAGATAAAGCTATAACTACTGAGTCCAACTCTAAAATTAAGCAAGATAGTAAGATTCTTGAGAATAAAACTAACATTGCTAAATCTGATGAATCTAAAGATATACAAGATAATCAATTGGAAGAATTAGAAATTAGTGCTATTGAAATAAATGCTGATACTGATTTTGGATATTTAGATAACCTCTCCCCTGAAGAACTCAACGAACTTATAGCTAACGATTTAAAAGATATTTGATAATATTTTAGCTATCCAAATAATTTTGCCAATTAAACCTACCTTTTTTACTGAATTATTAACAAAAAAGAGCTATATTCTAATAGCTTAAACAATAATTAAAAATAACCCCAAAAACTTACGGAATAATAATTTATTATGGATATAAAAACAGCACATTTCAAAAAAGCAATATTTGCACCTGTCAGTTTGGCAGCTAATACTCTATTTGCAGCATCTGATGCTATAAATGATATTGCCCGCTATGTTCACTACTTCAAGGTTGCCAACTTAGAGTTTAAGCCAAGAGCTGACGATATTTTTATCGTTACATACCCAAGATCAGGCACAACGTGGCTCCAGATGATTCTTTACCAGTTGGCAACCGACGGCAGTATGGAAATTGATCATATTGCCCAAAAAGTTCCATGGTTTGAGCGTCTAATTGATTATCGTATCTGGAATGCCAAAGATTTTGAAGCAATGGATTCACCACGACTTTTTAAAAGTCATCTTTCTGCCAAAGATATGCCAAAAGGAGATTGTAAATATATCTACATGGTTCGTAATGGTTACGATGTTGCTGTATCGTATTTTGAATTTTACTGTTCTCATTTAGGTTTTAAAGGAGATTTTGATGATTTTTTCAAAAAATTCATTGATGGTGATGTTCAATTTGGAAGCTGGTTTGCCCATGCTGCTGATTGGAAAGCAATGTCTAAAACTTCAGATTCTATAAAATCTTCACAAATACTTTTTCTTAAGTTTGAAGATATGAAAAACGACTTTGATTGCCAATTAGACAAAATCATAAATTTTGCGGGTTTTAAAATACCAGCAGATAGACTTCCTGAGATAAGAAATCGTTGCAGCTTTAAATTTATGAAACAACATGAAGATAAATTTGACCATATTACTTCTCAAATTTGGGAAAAAGGCTATAAACGCTCATCTTTTATCAGGGAAGGTAAATCTGGTCAGGGCAAGAGAAGGTTTAATCTTGAGCAAGAGACAAACTTTCAAAGCCTGTTAAAAAAATTTCATATTGAGGAGCTGTAACTTATGACAGATAAAGCAACCGTGCCAAACAATCCTGCCGACACTCTAAAAAAACTTTATATAACATTAAAACAGACACAGGCAAAACTCTCTTCAGTTGAATCAGCAGCCCATGAACCAATAGCAATAATCGGCATGGGGTGTCGTTTTCCGGGTGGGGCAAATAATCCGCAAAAATATTGGGATTTATTGATTAACCAGAAAGATGCAATTATTGATGCCCCTTCAAGCCGCTGGAAAGCCTCTGACTGGTTTGATCCTGACCAAAGTGTTCAGGGAAAGATGTTTACTGTTCAGGGAGGCTTTTTAGATCAGCCTGTAGATATGTTTGATGCTGCGTTTTTTAACATATCACCTAAAGAGGCGTCAGGGCTTGATCCCCAGCAGAGGCTTTTGCTTGAGGTAAGCAGAGAGACTTTTGAAAATGCTGGACTTGCAACATCTAATCTAAAAGGGAGTAACTGCGGAGTTTTTCTTGGAATGTCAAGCGATGACTACGCACTTGCCCACCGCCATTCAGGAGATCATAAAGTTATTGACGCATACTCAATAACAGGCACAACATTTTCAACTGCCTGTGGTCGTATCTCCTATTTCTACGGTCTTGAAGGTCCAGCAATGACAGTTGACACTGCTTGCTCTTCTGCACTTGTTGTCCTTCATATAGCCTGTAAAAGTCTGCGATCAAAAGAGTCTGATCTTGCCTTAGCTGGCGGGGTCAACCTTATGTTATCTCCTGAATCTCATATCTGTTTTTCAAAATTGAGAGCAATCTCTCCTGATGGTCGTTGTAAATCTTTTTCTGCTGATGCAAATGGATATGTGCGTGGAGAGGGTTGTGGGCTTATTGTCCTGAAACGTCTTTCAGATGCGCTTGCTGATAAAAATAAAATCCTTGCTGTTATTCGGGGAAGTGCTGTTAATCAAGATGGTAAAAGCAATGGTCTTACAGCTCCAAACGGTCTTGCACAGGTAAAAGTTATTGAATCTGCTCTTAAAGATGCGGGCGTTTCGCCTTCTGACTTAAGTTTTATAGAAACACATGGAACAGGCACATCTCTTGGCGACCCTATTGAAGCAGAGGCAATTTCAACTGTTTTTGCCGCCCATTTTTCAAAAGATAAGCCTTTAATTATCGGCTCTTGCAAAACAAATATCGGTCATCTTGAGCCAGCCTCTGGAATTGCAGCGTTGATAAAGGTGATTCTCTGTATGCAGCACGACAAAATTCCTGCAAATCTTCACTTTAAAAATCCAAGCCCGCTTATTCCTTGGGAAGAGATACCTATTGTTGTTCCAAGTAAAACTGTGGGGTGGAAAGCAGTAGAGGGGGGAAACGAATCAGCAGCAGATAAAGAAAAAGTTATAGAGGCTGGAAAACAATCAAGGGCGGTCAAAGAAAGAGTAGCTGGCGTGAATGCTTTTGGTTTTTCAGGCACTAATGTCCATGTTATTTTAAGTGATATTCCTCAATCCTTTGCTAAACAGGCACTTGCACAAACATCTCAACAAAAAGCCAAATCAGACCAAGAACTTTCTGATCGTTCACACCATATTTTGACTGTTTCTGCTAAGACAAAAACAGCAGCAGAGACTTTAAAGAACGATTATATAAAATTTTTAGAAGAGATAGAGTCTCAAAAATCTGATGAGCTTAATAAATCTTCTCAATCCAATGCGTCAGAAATTCAAATTTCTGATATTTGCAGAACGTCAAATATCGGGCGGGATCATTTCCAGTATCGTTTTGCAGCAGTTGGGAAAGATAGAGCTTCTTTAATCAAAAATCTTAATGCTCAATCTGATTTATCTGTTCAATCTTCTGTTTTGTCAAAATCGCAAATTCAATCTGGTGTAGCATCTACAAAATCAGATTTAAGACCAACTCTTGCATTTCTCTTTACAGGTCAAGGCTCACAATATCCGGGCATGGGACGCTCTTTGTTTGAGACCCAACCAATTTTTAGACAAACGCTTCAAAAGTGTGATGAAATTTTAAAGCCAATTATTGGTCAATCTCTTATCTATCTTTTTTATGATGAAAATGCTGATCAAGATATTTTGCACCAGACCCGTTTTACCCAGCCAGCACTTTTTGCTCTTGAATATTCTTTATATTCATTATGGAAATCATTGGGAATTGAGCCAGATTTTATGATGGGACACAGTGTTGGAGAGTATGTTGCATCTTGTGCTGCTGGTCTATTTTCTCTTGAAGATGGGCTTAAACTTATAAGCAGACGCGGGGAACTGATGCAAAGCCTTCCTTCTGGCGGAGGAATGGCTGCCATCATGGCAACTCCTGAAGAGGTAGAAAAGGCAATTGCAAAATATGCGAACGCTCTATCTGTTGCTGCATTTAATGGACCTAAGCATACTGTAATATCTGGTCGTGAAGATGCTATTACAGATGTAATTGAGCCTTTTAAAGCACGCGGAACTAAGGTTGTTCGTTTGACTGTTTCCCATGCTTTCCACTCACCCTTGATTGAGCCGATTCTTGATGAGTTTGAGAAAACTGCTGCATCAATCTCTTTTAAAAAGCCGACAGTTAGATTGGTTTCAAACGTAGGCGGAGATATTGCTGGAAATGAGATAATGACACCAGCTTATTGGCGTAACCATATTCGTAATCCAGTCCGTTTTTTTGAGAGCATGACAACACTTAAACGTGAAGGTGTCTCTATTTTTGTTGAGATAGGACCTAAGCCCACACTTCTCGGAATGGGGCGAACTGCCTTGCCAGATTTAGAAGGGCTTTGGCTTCCAAGTTTAAGAGTTGGACAACCTGATTGGGACGTTGCTCTTACAAGTTTAGGGAAAATTTATGCTAACGGTTTTGATGTAAATTGGAATGGACTATATCCTTCATCATCAACTACTTTTGGGGCAGGTCAACCTGTGGAGCTTCCAAATTATCCTTTTGAACGTAAAAAATTTTGGACTCCAATTCCTTCATCAAGCGGACTTAAAACTGGTGCTGGCTTTGACGCTGCTTCTGGGTTTACTTCTGGCTATACGTTTGAAAGGCTCCACCCTTTAATTGATCGCAAAATTGAATCTCCGCTGCTCTCATCAACCCTTTTTGAGACCCAATTTAATCAGAGAGCCTTACCTTTTCTTGATGATCACCGTATCTTTGAGAAAATTGTTGTATCTGCTGCATCTCATCTTTCGTTATTGAGCGGAGCTTCAGAATTTCTATTTTCTGAAAACAAAGGGTGTGTGATTGAAGATATACTTTTCACACAAGCCCTTATAATTCCAGAAAACAAAAATCGCACATTACAGGTTCTATTCTCACCAATTGAGGAGACAGGGCAGCACGATTTTACTATCATCACTTTTAATCAAAAAGAAAGAGAACATACACAGGAAAAAAATAGATATATACGTCATGTAACAGGCAGGATTGCTCCTTTTAATTCTGAAAAACAGGCTGCAAGCGAATCAGAGCTGAATAATCTTAAATCAGCTTGGGAAGATTGCAAGACAGTCATAGACCCAGATAATGTTTATGAGTTTCAAGATAAACGCCAGATAAAACTTGGGGCAAGTTATCACTGGATTTCTCAAATTCAAAAAGGAGAGGGGGCGGCGGTTTGCCGTTTTCAATCTCCAGATGGAGTTGATATTGCTGCATGGGGATTGCACCCTGGACTTATTGATTCTTGTTTTGGTCTTATGGTTATGGCTTCTGAAGGAGACCCTAAAACAACATATATTCCATTTGCAATTGAAGAATTTCGTTGTTATCGAAAACCTGATCCAACAGATATTCAGGCAGTTGCACGTATCCGAAGAACATCTGCTGTTTTGGATAACTCAAAAGACTCTGATAGATCGGCAGATTCTAATAAATCAAACGGATTGAGTAATTCAGAAGTGTTAGACAAACTTGTTGGCGACATTAAACTCTATGATAAAGATGGCTTAGTAGCTGAATGGGTTGGTTTAGAAGGAA
The DNA here is from genome assembly GCA_015231615.1 of Desulfamplus sp. Lineage (GTDB taxonomy): Bacteria > Desulfobacterota > Desulfobacteria > Desulfobacterales > Desulfobacteraceae > Desulfamplus. Next base: position 10,142 of record JADGBE010000004.1, read on the forward strand.
GACAGGTTGATCCTGAATCTCTTTTTAAAGATAGTTTGGATTCAGAGCTTTCGGACGATAGCGAACAAGAGATAGAAAATCGTGCAATATCAGAGATTAAGAATTGGCTATACGAAATTGAGTGGGATATTCAAAAAAATGATACGGTGTTACAACAAGAATTTTCTGAACACGATTCGCAACATAAAGAATGGGTTATAATTAGTGATACACAAGCACTTGCATCAAAATTGAGTGAAAAACTTAAAGAAAAAGGTGATGAATGCCGTTTTTGGTCATGGGATAATCTTTCAGGTGATAGGAAACTTGCAGCCCTTTCAAGCGATGGCGAAATTTTAGGCGATGAAATTCTCACAGCCCTTAAATCTGAATATTTAAAAGGAGTTATCCATCTTGTAACTTCAGATTGTGTAGATTTATCAACACAGCTAACACAAAAGTCTCAATCTATAGAGCTTTTGCAGAAAAATATATGTGGAGTAACTTTAGAGCTTGTTCAGGCATTGATTCAAAGAAGCGGTCAATCAGTTACTGATAACGATAGTCAACCCCGATTGATTTTGGTTACATGCGGAACACAGACCGTAACTGGTGATGAAAAAAGTATTAATCCCCATACTGCAACTTTGTGGGGCATGGGGCGCGTCATTGCTCTGGAACACCCTGAATTGACTCCTGTTCTTGTTGATCTTGATTCTGACAGCACAATTGAAGAAGTTGCTAAAGAGTTGATTACGGTCTGCAATTCAGACAGGAACGGAGAAAGCCAAATAGCATTCCGTCAAGGTCAATTATATTTTGCAAGGCTGCGGCGGACAGATAATAGTTTGCCCAAAGCTGCTTCAGCACCGCCGCATATTTCATCTGATCATACTTACCTTATAACAGGCGGTCTTGGTGGTCTTGGTCTTGCTACTGCTGGCTTTTTAGCTCAAAACAACGCTGGCTGCATAGTTCTTGTTGGACGGAGTAAACCTTCACAATTTGTTTTAGCCTCAATAGAAGAGCTTAGAAACGGAAAAAACAATGTTCGTATTGAGATTCGTTCAGTTGATTTGGCTGTTCCAGAACAAGTTGGCTCTTTGCTTGCTGACATTGCTGCAAATATGCCACCTCTAAAGGGTGTTATCCATGCTGCTGGACTTCTTGATGACGGAATGCTGCGTCAACTCAATTGGTCAAAGTTTTGGAAAGTGATGTCTCCTAAAGTTATGGGTGCTTGGACTCTGGATCAATTAACGCGCAATTTAGAGCTTGATTTCTTTGTCTGTTTCTCTTCCATTGTCTCTATTTTAGGAACACCAGCTCAATCAAATTATGCAGCAGCAAACTCATTTTTAGATGGAATCTGCCGCAAAAGAGATATAGAGTCCGCCTCATCTCTAATCGGAAAAGAGGGAATAGGTGAACCTGTTTTTAGAAGAAAAAGCCTCTCAATAAATTGGGGACCATTCGCTGAAATTGGTATGGCTGCAAAGTTGGACGAAATCAATAGAAAGCGTATCACTTCACAGGGCTTTAAGTTAATTTCGCCAAAATCTGGCTTGATTGCTCTTTCAAGTTTACTTGGTCAGAGTCAGGAGACTTCTCAAATTGCTGTCATGTCTGTTGATTGGTCAAAATTTATTGGGCGTGTCCAATCAAGTTCTGGTGAACTTTTCCTAAGTGATTTTAAAGTTAAAAAAGCAGTGGGTTTAAGTCCAAATAAATCAACTAAAAGTTCATGGCAGCAAGAGTTGAGCAAAGCACCAAGTTATGAACATCAACCATTGCTTTTGAGTAAAATTCAAACCGCAACCGCAGATATTCTTGGTATGGATTCTCCTGAGCAAGTGCTTCCTGATGCACGTCTATTTGATTTAGGGCTTGATTCTCTTATGGCGGTTGAGCTTAAAAACTTAGTTGAGAAGAATCTTAATTGCCGTTTGAAATCAACGTTGGTATTTGATTATCCTACAGTTGGCTCTATGACTGAATATCTGCTTAAAACAATGGTTCTTCCAAAACCTGATTTACCCGAATTACCCGAAAATATTTCTGAAAAAGTAGAGGAAAAGAAACCCGTTGCCCTTACAATTGAACCTCAACCAAAATTCTTATCGTCAGATGTGGCAGTTGAAGAGCTAAGTGAAGATGACGCTGAAGAGATGCTGCGTCAGGAGCTTGCGAACTTATTGGGTAATGATTGAACTCTTATTCTTTCGGAAATTTAATGAAACGTAAACAGAGCTTTTTTATATCTAAGATGGAGACGCCAACAGGCGTCTTTACAGTTTAAGACTATTGGGAAAAATAAAGCTATGAACTCAAATAATTCAGATACTCTATCTCCAGTTAAGCAGGCTCTTATTGCTCTTAAGGGTATGCAGAAAAAATATGACACACTTCAAAAAGAACACGATAATTTAAAAGCCCAAAAGAGTGAACCAATTGCAATTATCGGCATGGGGTGCAGATTTCCGGGAGGAGCTGATACTCCTTATAAGTATTGGGATTTACTTAAAAATGGAAAAGATGCAATAGTTGAAGTCCCGCATTATCGCTGGGATATAGATTCTTGTTTTGATCCAAACCCTGATGCAATCGGCAAGATGTATTGCCGTTATGGCGGATTTATTGGACCTGTTGATAGATTTGACAGCCTATTTTTTGGTCTATCTCCTCGTGAAGTTGCCCGCATGGATCCACAGCACAGACTTGTGCTTGAAGTTGCATGGGAAGCCTTAGAACACGCTTTAATTCCACCCTCAAAGATTTACGGAAAGCCTGTCGGTGTTTTTTTGGGAATTACCGCATTTGACTATGGTTTATTACTTTTTGGGGAGGGTGATCTCACAAAGATAGATGCTTTTTCTGGAACTGGCGGAACTTTAGGACCTGCTGCTGGACGGCTCTCTTATCTTCTTGGTTTAACTGGTCCAAGTTTTGTGCTTGATACAGCCTGTTCATCATCTTTAGTTGCTCTTCATCTTGCCTGCCAAAGCCTTAGGAATAGAGAGTGTAACCTTGCCCTTGCCGGCGGTGTAAACTTAACTCTTGGTCCTGCTGGCACAGTTAATTTCTGTAAAGCCCGAATGCTTGCCCCTGACGGTCGCTGCAAAACTTTTGACTCTTCTGCTGATGGTTATGTTCGCGGCGAAGGATGCGGCGTTGTTGTTCTAAAACGGCTTTCTGATGTTGTGCCTCAAAAAGATCGCGTGCTTGCCTTGATTAGAGGCTCTGCTTTAAATCAGGATGGACCTTCAGGCGGTTTTACTGTTCCATCAGGACCTGCTCAAGAAAAGGTTATTCGTTCAGCATTATCTGAAGCTGGTCTCACCCCTGATCAAATTGACTATATTGAAGCTCATGGAACAGGCACAGCACTTGGTGATCCAATTGAAATTGAGGCTTTAGGTGCTGTTTTCAGCCGTAATCGCAATCCTAAACAACCGCTTAAAATTGGCTCAGTCAAGACAAATTTTGGTCATTTAGAAGCTGCTGCTGGTATGGCATCATTTTTAAAGGTAGTTCTATCAATTAATCATGGGTATATTCCGCCACATCTGCATTTTAAAAAGCCAAATCCCCGTGTTGAGTGGGAAACTCTGCCGATTCAGGTCAATAAAGAACTTACGCCATGGAAAGAGGGAGATAGGTTGCGGGCAGCAGGGATATCCTCTTTTGGTTTTTCAGGAACAAACGCTCATATTATAGTTAGTGAGCCACCAATAATTGATAAAACATTTGAAAAACGTGGGGAATATTATGAGTGTAGAGACGCACGACCGTGCGTCTCTACGTCTATACAAAACATTGAAGTTTTATGTCTATCTGCAAAATCAGAATCTGCATTAAGAGAATCAGCAAAAAAATGGGCTGAATTTTTGACTACAAATTCAAAAGAAAATCTATCTTCAATTTGTAAAGCTGCTAACACAGGAAGAAACCATTTTTCATATCGTTTGACTGTTAAATCCAAAACAGCAATTGATATGGCTCTCTTATTAGATAAATTTGTCCATCAAGTCAGTCCTGAGATTTTGCTTGAGTCAACATCAAAAAACAGCCTTATTTATAAACAAGTTCGTAAAGCATCTAAAGTGGCTTTTATTTTCACGGGTAAAACTTTCTCTCTTTCACCTGAACAATTTGATAAGGAAACCCAAATTTTAACGGCTCTTCAAAATACAATTGCAGAGTGCGAAAAAGTTTTATCTGATTTAATCCCTCAACATAATCTGCAAGAACTTCCCCAGACAGCTTCATTTATTTATGAATATGCTTTAGCAAAGCAGTTGATAGAGTTTGGTCTTGAGCCTGATCTGCTTCTTTTTGATGGAAATGATGGCGAATTAATTGCCTCGTGCATAGCTGGTGTGTTCAGCCTTGCTGATGCTCTATACCTTACAATCAGCAACAATACACAATATTTAAAAAAACAAGATTTAAGAAATATTAAACCCAATCTACCCTCAATCCGCATTCTAAAAGATAAATCTTCTGATATTCCTGATAATCTGCTGAAAATTAAAGTAACAGAGATAATTGATAACGCTGCCTTAGCAGCAAGACTTGATAACGCTGCCTTAACAGTAAGACTTAGTAGAGAGATCAAATCAATATCTTTGCAAGATTTTCTGCCTCATCTTGCTGAAGCGTATATTCAAGGAGTAATTGTTAATTGGGATAAAGTTTATGCTGGCGTTGAAGTTAGTAATCTTGATCCGCCATTTTATCCATTTGATAGAAAATATTGCTGGATTGAAGAGCCAAAAGAGGTTGCGAGTTCAGATAAACCAATTTCAAACAAATCTATTTCAGATAAATCAAATACCTTAACTCCAGAGGGACACCCATTACTTGGGATTCGTTTGGAGCTTCCGCTTTTAGAGCAGATAAGATTTCAAAACACCTTACGATCTGATTATCCCAAACATTTACAAGATCATCGTATTTTTAACAGAACTGTAATGCCTGCGGCTGGCTATATAGTATTTTTGCTGACCGCAGCTGAACACCTTTTTGATGGTGTTGGTTCTGTTGCTGAACACCAAAATATCCACCCAATTACAACGGTCAAAGATTTAGTATTTGCCCAGCCAATGTTTCTTGAAACAGAAGATGGGGAGTCTTTAACCCGAACTGTTCAGTTGATTTTAGACCCGATTCAATCAGAATCTCTTAAAGATGGTAATATCAACAAATCTCAATTTAATGCCAAAGTGGTAAGCTCTTATTCTCAAAATCTAAAGTTAGGAGAGTGGCAAACCCATTGTCGCGGTAAGATGGGTTATAGTAAGTCAGAGATAGAGATGCCAGCAGACAAAAACAGCGGCAATATTGATTATACAGCTATTCAATCAATTCAATCCCGCTGCACCCAAATGAGAGACGGCTCAACATTTTATCAAGAGCTTGCTCAAAGTGGTTATAATTGGGGAGAGTCTTTCCGTTGGATAGATACTATATGGAGCAATGATACAGAAGCTCTTTTTAAAATCAGAACTCCTAAAATTCCAGATAGTTTAGATGATTATCCTGTATATCCGGGTTTCTTAGATGCTGGGTTTCAGATTTTAGGAAGTTTTGGCAGAAAGGGAAAAGATATTGATTCGTCAACCTCTGAATCATTATCTTTTATGCCATTTGCATTAGAACATTTAGAATTTTTTGGAGAAAATAGAGATAGAATTAATAGATCAAATGATTTCTGGGGATATATAAAAATTACTGATCCGATAAGTCAGGAGAAAGAGAGATTTAAAGGTGATATCTGCTGGTTTGACAAAGATGGAGTTGCTATTCAAGTAAAGGGGTTTGAATTTAGAGAGGTTAAAAATAGTTTAGTAGATATTCAGAATGTCCAAAAAATTAAGAAATTCTTATATCAACCAATCTGGAAATCTAAGCTGTTAAATATTGACACCTCAAATATTCAATCTTCTTCAGTTGCTGGAGTATGGCTTATTCTATCTGATGAGCCAAATATTCACAGTCAAAGCATTGGTCTTAGTTTAGCTCAAAATATTGAAAAATCAGGGGGGAAATGTGTTACTACCTTCTCTAAAATTGGGTCTGAAATCGATGCAGAATTTGACAAAAAGAACTCCTGCATTAACAAAACCTACCAGCTTGATCCAACTAAACCTGACCATTTCAAAACTCTTTTACATATTTTGATGCAGAGTTCAAAAGAATTAAATCTCCCAATACGTGGAATAATTCACCTTTGGAGTATTAACGATGAGTTTTCAGAATCTATTTCAGAGAACAAAATCATTGAGAGTCAAGATAAAGGCATAATCTCAATTCTGCATCTAATTCAAGCACAGATGTCAGAGAATTCAGCACTGCTGCCGTTATGGATTATTACTCGCGAGTCACAACCTGTTGTGTCAGACATCTCTTTAAATGGAGTGCTTCAATCTCCACTTTGGGGTCTTGCAATGACTATAGGGCTTGAACATCCTAATAAATCTGCTGACAATATTTGCAGATGCGTTGATCTGATTTCAAACACCTCTTTAAATAAATCTATTTCTATGCTGATAAAAGAATTGGAAAATCAAGGAGAAGATCGCCAGATAGCCTTAGGAGAATCAGGGCGATTTGTAAAACGGTTAGTTAGATTGCCAGAAAATATCTATAATTCTCTTTATACGAAGCCGTCTAAAGCATCGCTCCCTAAAAAATTAAGAAAGGACGGCGTTTATATAATCACTGGCGGACTTGGCTCTTTAGGGCTTCTAACAGCCAAGCATCTAATTAATCTTGGTGTAAAACACCTTGTGCTGATAGGACGCAAATCTCCAAATGAATCTGCCATGGCACAAATTGATAGCATGATAAATCAAGGTGCTGATGTTAGAGTGTATTCAGCCGATATTACGAATTTAGAATATTTAGATAAAATATTTGTTGATATTGAACAAAGAGGCTTGCCACTGTCTGGTATTATTCATGCTGCTGGCACAATTGATGATGGAATTTTATTAAAACAAAATCGAAATAGATTTCAATCTATTTTAGCCCCAAAAGTTATTGGCTCAATTAATCTCTGGCTCTGCATAGAAAAAAGAAAAACCAAGCTTACAGAGCTTGATTTTGTAGTCTTTTTCTCTTCTATATCTTCTGTTATGGGATCCCCTGCCCAAGGCAGTTATGCGGCAGCCAATGCTTTCCTTGACGGGCTTGCACATCAGCTTAGAGCAGAAGGGATTAAAGCTATCAGCATAAACTACGGACCTTGGAGAGAATCTGGTATGGCTTTCCAGCATAATTCAGGAGTAACCGATAGGTGGAAATCAGCAGGTATTGAGCCTCTATCTCCTGAAATTAATCTTGCTGTTTTTGGATTAAATTTAGAGTTGCTGCCGCCGCAAATTGGTCTTTTTTCAGTTGATTGGTCTCGTTTTGTCTCTCGTGCAGGGCAGGGTGGTGATACACTGTTTTTGTCAGAGCTTCTTGTATCTGATAAAGAGTGCAAAGCAGATGAAACAAATTTGGCAAAAAAGATTCATTCACAATCTTTTGGAGAATCTACCAAACAGGCTGAAAGTATGAGACAAGCTCAAAGTATGAAAGAAGCTGAAAATATGCTGGATACTTTGAGAAGAATATCATCTGGTCAAAGGCACAATTGGGTAGGTGATCACATCTGCAAAAGAGTTGGAACTATATTGGATATTTCACCTGATGTCTGTATTGACCCTGAACTCAGCCTTTTTGATTATGGGTTGAATTCGCTTATGGCAATTGAATTAAAAGAGCTGCTTGAAGCTGATTTAGAGCATACTCTTCCAGCTACTTTTGCATTTGATTTTCCTACAGTAAAAACCATGGCTGAATCTCTTCTTGAAACTGTAGAGCCTCTTTTGAATAAAGAGTTGAGCCAGCAGACAAACCAAGAAGCGAATAGTTTAGATGAGAGCAAAACACAAGGATTGACAAATAAACCCAGCAACACTCTTTCATCGCAAGACTCTGATGCACTTTTTTCAGAGATAACAAACATGAATGAAGCCAATTTAGAGGCTGCAATTGATGACGAATTGCGTGAGCTTTTGGGTGATATTTAAGACTTTTAATGTCAGAATTAGGATAGGTGGTAGAATATTTCTATTTATAGACAATAATTATTGGCCTGTAATTATTCAATTATTCCAAAAATTGTAGGAGATCATTATATGGAAAATACAAATTATAGAATGGACTTTAAAAATTACTTCCCTGATATAGCTAATCTACCTGAAGCTGCACATAAAGAGCTAATATCATTTTATGAATTTTTGTTATTCAAATACAATTATAAAGAACAAAATAATTCTAAAATGAAATACATTAAGCATGATGATAAAAAAAGCATATTATCAAAAATATTTGCAGATGCTAATGGTCAACTACCGCCCGATTATACATTTGACAGAGAAGAACTTCATGAAAGATAAAATTTTTGTAGATACAAATCTTCTTGTTTATTCTGTAGCTAATGATTTTAACAAAAAGAAGATCGCAAATGATCTTCTAATAGCTAACGAAATAATTGTCAGCACACAAGTTATAAACGAGTTTGTTGCTGTAACACTTCGCAAAAAAATCCTTCAACCCGAACAAATTATTGAATTTTCTAAAGGATTTATGAAGGTCTTTGAGATAAATGTCATAACTCAAGCAACTATCTCTTTAGCATTTGAAATAATGTTGAAATATCACTTTTCTTATTGGGATAGCCTTATTATCTCTTCAGCATTAGAAAGCAACACCGCACTTTTATATTCAGAAGATTTACAGGATAGGCAAATTATTGAAAATAGATTGACTATTTGTAATCCTTTTAAAGATGTATAATTTTAGCAAATAACTTCCCCATTACTTATAGTATGGATAGGTTGTAATAATAACGCTGGAGGATTATATGGCTTTGCAGAAACTTAAATTTTATTCGCTTTCACTCGTTGTTATCTGCCTGTTTATTTCAGTATCCACGATTTGTGCGGAGACTTTCCCACAACTTGAAATTATGACGGAAGAGTGGACTCCCTACAATTTTGAAAAAGATGGCGTTGTGCAAGGTATATCAACCGATATTCTTGTGCTTATGCTTGAAAAAGTTGGTTCTACACAGGGTAGAAAAGATATAAACTTATATCCTTGGGCACGTGGCTATAAGTTGCTTAAAACAAAACCAAACACGCTTCTTTATACAACATCAAAAACTGAAGAGAGAGAAAATATGTTTAAATGGGTTGGACCAATCTTTGAAATTGATTTTAATCTCTATGCTTTAAAAAGCAGAAAGATCAAAATAAATTCATTTGAAGAAATCAAGATTTATAAAATCGGAACTCTCAGAGACGATGTTGTGGAAGAGGTTTTAGTCAAAAATGCAGGCATGAAAGTGAGTGATTTTGATAGGGTAGCTGCAAACGTCTTTAATATGAAGAAACTTGCTGCTGGAAGAGTTGACCTTGTTCCTCAAGCCCAAGACACAACAGATGTGGAGTGTAAAAGATTGGGACTCGATCCTAATGATTTTGAAGCGGTTTTCCTCCTGCATAAAACAAGTATGTATTATGCGTTCAATAAAGAAACTCCTGATTCCGTAATAAAGACATTGCAAACCGCATTTGATCAACTTAAAAACGAAGGTAAGTTGACTGAAATTTTTCATAGCTACGGTAAATGAGCTTACAAATGATCTTGTTATACTATAAAGTATGTTTGTAATCTGTAAATTGAGTTGACTTGTCATAATAATGGATTGGCAAAAAGGTTAAGGATTTCACATAAAGAATAGGTATAATTGGTGTAATAAGATTATATACACTAACACAAAACAACATAACAAAAGAGTCGTATAGGAGCAAACTAAAATGACAATAAGAATTGGAATTAACGGTTTTGGACGTATTGGAAGAAATATGTTTCGTGCAATCAGCAAAGATAGCAAATTTGCTGATATTGAAGTTGTTGCAATTAATGATTTGACAAACAATGCCACACTTGCACACCTGTTAAAATATGACTCTGTGATGGGTGTGTTTGATAAAGATGTAAAAGGAGATGAGACAGGCATAATAGTTGATGGCAAACATATTGCCGTATCTGCCCACCGCTCTCCAGCAGATATTCCTTGGGGAACTCTTGGTGTAGATTATGTTGCTGAATGCACAGGTCTCTTTGTTGATGGAGCTTCTGCCCAAGCTCATATTGATGCTGGTGCAAAAAAGGTTGTTATCTCAGCCCCTGCAAAGGGAAACGTTAAAACCTTTGTAATGGGTGTTAATGAAGAGGAGTATGACCCAACCAACCACCACATAGTTTCAAATGCCTCTTGCACAACAAATTGCCTTGCCCCTGTTGCCCGTGTAATTCTTGACAACTTTGGCATTAAAAGAGGACTTATGACCACAGTTCACGCATACACAGGCGATCAAAGGCTTCTTGATTTTCCACACAACGATCTAAGGCGAGCAAGAGCCGCTGGACTCTCTATGATTCCCACCAAAACAGGGGCAGCTGCTGCTGTCTCTCTTGTAATTCCAGAGCTTAAAGGAAAATTTGACGGACTTGCTGTTCGTGTTCCTACTCCAAATGTCTCTCTTGTTGATGCAGTGATGGAGGTTGAAAAAGAGACCAGCGTAAGTGAGGTGAATCAGGCATTAAAAGCTGCTGCTGGTCGTTATCTTGGATATTCCGACCTTCCTTTGGTCTCAATTGATTTTCAAGGCGATCCCCGTTCTTCTGTGGTTGATGGACCTTCAACAAAAGTTATTGGAAATATGGTTAAGGTTATGAGCTGGTATGATAATGAGTGGGGTTACTCCAACCGTATGCTTGATCTGATGCTTTATATGGAGTCATGCAGAACACTGTAATCTCAATATTTAATTATTTAGAGCGTGTTTAAATATTCAGGCTCTTAGACAATCCAACCATTGTTAATTTAGAGATTTGACAACTTTTTAGAAGTTGTCAAATCTTGGTTAAGTCAAATCATCAAATCTATTCTGGCAATGTTCAAAACTATAATTGACTGATTCCTATTTTAGGAGACTCTAATTTATGACACCATCTTCTCGTGAGACAATTGAGTCTGATGCCCTAACTGCAAATCTCAAAGAGACAGCTCAAACAGTTACTATAAAACCAGAATACTCTATTCTCCTTGAAATGGTTTCAAACTTTAAAGGAATCCATAATAACCTTGAAAGTCTCCTTTATGAACTTTGCCACCCATTTCGCAATTGGTCTCTAATCCTGCCCAATTTAAGAAGTCATATACTTAAAAACTGTCATATATACAAAAAACATCCGCAATCTAATGAATCATTCAATATCTTTGCCGATTTTTTCCTTCAAGCTATTTTAGATTCAGAGAAAAATGATGCTCTTCAATCTCAGGCAGTAGAATCACTGTTTGCATGGCTTGATAAACTTATTTCACTATTTAATGTCAATGATCTAACCTACTATGAATCTTTATTAAATACTCTTTTTATACGATTAAACTCAATAGGTGAGCATGGAGCAAGCAGAGCCATCATGCACATTGTTCAGGGGCAGCACTCCATGAATAAACTTGTCTCAAAAATACTCTCCTTTAACCAAAATTATGAGAACGTAGATAGTAACAGCAACTATGAGAACGCAAAGAATAATATCTTTGACTACAAGCCTCTTGCTACACTAATGGCAACGGTCTTGAAAAAAAATTACACCTGCTGGCTTGAAGAAGAAGACCCTGAGGTTTGGTTTTTGAATCAATGCGATGTTAATAAAATTGATAAGTATAATATTAATAACTCAGATCAATCTGATGCGAATCAATTGGAGCTTAATGAAGAGATTAATGTTATCCAATCAACTTATCAATCAGCTTATCTTCTCTTTCAACCTATCTCTCATAAAGCAATTAAAAACTACCTTGAGTCTCTCTCGTTAATTGATATTAAAACCGATGGCAAATCAGCGTTAAATGAGATGCTCTCTCTACCTGCTCATATAGATATTGTAAAAAAATATAAGATGATTCCAGATAGGATAGAGATTAATTCCGAAAACCTTAAATTGAGCTTTTTATTTAAAATCATGGATACTAAAGGGCTTTACCTTATCCATGAAGAGGTGTTGCGTGAGATTAACCAAAGTTTAGTCAAACTTATAAGGCAACAGACCTTTGAGGAGATTGAAAATTTCCTTCTGACCACATTTAAACTTCTTAAAGCCAATGTAAAAAAATATCCATATACATCTTTAAAGTGCATAGAGGTTCTTGGAGATGAAGTTTTCAAACGTGGAAACAGCAAAATGGTTGAGACCTTTTTGTGGGAGGTTGTTCGATTTGGATTTCAACATGCCGCAGTTGCTGGGATTGATGAAGATTGGCAGCCAATAACAAACCCTGCCCATTTAACAAATATAAGGGTGTGGTTACACCTTATCACACAAGAGCCAAAATGGTGTTCAACACTCTTCTCCGCCTTGATTATCAATATAAAACTTACTGGAACATGCGTTAAAGATACTGACCTATTTCAAAGAGATATTACAAATCTTCTTAATCATCCAATTGAACCTATCTACAATTTAGCAAAACAGTTTGCAAAACTCATGCCTGTTTTTTTCAATGAAATTGGTGCAGAGGGTGAATTGCGTTATGTATCAACCGCACTTGATGAAGCCCATAAACGCAAAGATATTTTAATCCATTTTTTAAGAAAACAGGCTCATGTTGAAAGCTCTAACTTAATTGTCCAATTTATTCAGGAGATTTTTATATTTTGGATAACACGAAATAGAGAGCCTCTTTCTGCATTTGTTCCGCCTGAAGTTTTTGATCAGATTGAGAGTTACGGACCATTTATTGATGAACTCCACACACTTGTAATGAGAATAAAAAATGAGCAAAAATTCTCATCAATAGATGATATTTTAAATTGGGGGAAAAAAGAGCGAAAGCAATTTCTAAATAATCAAAAAGATATTTCACTTATTGAGAGAAAAAGATTTGATAACATTGTCCAGATGTATAGGTTGGTTCACCAAAAATACAATTTAAGTTTTCAAGAGATGAAAAGCGAGTTTATTCAGGCAGAACAAGATGGTTTTACTGGCATGGTTGCTCTTTTAGATATTCTTGAGACAGGCAATATTGAGACTTGCCTTGATGCCTTGCTGTGTCAACTTGAAAAACTAAAAGAGATTATATTATCTCCAGAAAAATTTACAGCAAGGGAGGCAATTCATTATAAACGCCATATTGCGGTTGATATTCCGTCAATGTATGGAAGTTATCAGGAGAAAAAATTTGATAGCTTAAGCCTTACTTTCCGTCTTGAACATTTAGCAAATATCTATATTGAAAAGCTGCCTGAAACTGTAAACCTATCATTTATAACTCAAGCAACTTTTTTTCGTATATCAAGCTGCCTGAAATTTTACCTTCGCGCCCTTGCAATTGATGGTATCACTTCACGCAGACTTAACACATATATGTCTCTTTTAGATAGCTCTCTTAAGATAAAGAGATTCTCTTACACCCAATACATGGATATTTTCAGAGGTCTGTCAGAAGGGGTCAAAGATGTTATTTATGCCTATTACACAAATATTCACCAAAATAATCTTTCAATTATTATCCCACAGATAGGTTATCAAAATATTGCTCCACGCTATAGATTGTCAGCAAATTTAACCAAAGAGTCAGTATTGGGCGAAAATATAATAAATGGTGGATTTTCTGATTCATCTCCCCGTTTTTCAGAAGCAACCCATCGTCTATCAGAGGCATTTTTACGTGATCTTATTGCGTCAACTTTTGGTTTGCAGCACCTTGATAACTTTATCACAAAGATCATACAGACCTTAGAGCGTCAAAAAAATATTCTTAGCAAAAACCTTCTTGACCTTCTAATGACCTACAATCCTGAAAAGACTATCTCAATGCTACACAATTTTAATCCTTACACTCATGATCTTATCCATTTGAGCAACAAAGGATTTAATCTTGTAACCATGACTCAGGATAAACTTCCTGTTCCGCCAGCATTTATAATTACAACTGAAATATTCAGATGCAGAGAGGTTGTCTATAAATTTTCTAAGGCAAAAGAGGAGTTCATGAAGCAGATACGAGAAGCCTTAACTCGTATTGAAGGAATGACAGGGAAGGTATTTGGTAACCCAGAAAATCCACTTCTTTTGTCAGTTAGAAGTGGCTCGGCCTTATCAATGCCCGGAATGATGGCAACTATTCACAACGTTGGTTTAAATGAAGAGCTTATTCAAGAATATGTTAATATTCATAGTAACTACGCATATTTAGTATGGGACAACTACAGACGATTTATCCAATCATGGGCAATGATTTCAGGGGAACTTGGTCGAGATGATTTTCAAAAACTTATGGATAGTGCCAAAGCTCGATATAACGTAAATCTTAAATGGCAATTTACACCAGAACAGATGAGAGAACTTGCATTAAATTATCAGCGTCTTGTCCGTCAAAAAGGGCTTGGAATTCCTGATGATCCGTGGCTTCAACTTGTAGGTGCTATCTCAATGGTTCTTGACTCTTGGGAAAATGCAAAAGCCGTTGATTACCGTAGAGTCATGGATTTATCAGATTCATGGGGAACAGCGGTAATTGTTCAAATTATGGTTTTTGGAAATAAAAGCAGTAAATCAGGTTCTGGTGTATTTTTCACATCACACCCATATAGAAAGGTTCAAAGAGTTGCCTTGTGGGGTGATTATGCCTATGGAGATCAAGGTGAAGATATTGTATCTGGGCTTGTAAGTAGCTATCCAATGTCCGTTGAACAGGCTGAATTAGATGGAAGAAGCGTTGAAAAAAGCCTTGAGATAAGATTTCCAAAAATTTATGCAAAGCTATTATCTATTGCAAGAGAGCTTGTCTATCAAAAACGTTGGAATCCTCAAGAGATGGAGTTTACTTTTGAAAGTGAAGAGCCAGAGGATTTATACCTTTTACAGACCCGCGACATGATAACAATAAAGAAAAAAGAGCAGTTTGATGTTTTTGTGGAAACTGACTTGCTTAAAAATTCATTTCTCACTAAAGGTATTGGTGTTTCAGGCTCTGCAATTTCAGGGCTTGCTGTCTTTTCAGAAGAGAATATCAAAGCACTTCAAGAGAGATTTTTAAAAGAACAATCCGCAAATAATAAAAAAACAGACAAAACAGGAAATAGTAGAGCTTTCATGCCTTTAATATTGATAAGGCAAGATACAGTTCCAGAAGATATTAAGGTAATTAGCATGGCAGATGCACTCTTAACTTCACGCGGAGGGCAGACATCTCATGCGTCAGTTGTGGCAGTTAGATTAGAAAAGACATGCGTAGTTGGTTGCAGACAGATGAAAGTTTATGAATCAAGACAGTATTGTGAAATAGATGGCAAACGTATCTCATTTGGTGATCCTGTTTCGATTGACGGCAGAAATGGACGAGTTTTTCATGGAATCCATCCGATTGAGAATGAGATGCACATTTTGCCGATATAATTAGAATCTGAATCACTGATTAACCTGATTACACGAATTTCACTGATTTTTAATCCGTGTAATCTTTTAATCCGTGTCAATCAGTGATTCAGAAAAAGGGAAAATTTAATAAGAATGTCTAAATATTTATCATTTTATGGCGGGGATAGGGCTATATCCATTATTAAAGAGCATGGAGGATTAACCCAAGATATTGTAAAAGTTGTGGCTGGTGCTGCTGGTGGTCCTAAATGGCTGATTTTAGGGGCAATGGATAGATTTCTCTTTTCTGAATTTTTTGCAAAACGCTTAGAACCTCTTTTTTTGATAGGCTCTTCTGCTGGTGCTTGGCGATTTGCAGCAGCATCTCATAACGATCCTGCCAAGGCTTTGGAAAAGTTTTTCGATTCATATATTCACCAATGGTATTCTATCAAGCCAACACTTGATGAGATTGATGTTGAGTGCAAAAAAGTTTTAGATAAATTTCTTGATGACAGTTCAGTTAATCAAATATTGAACCACCTATACTGTCGGATTAATTTTTTTTCTGTCCGTTCAAAGTTGGATTTTACAAATCAGAACCCTATCTCACCAAATCAAGACCCTATCTCATCAAATCAGAACCCTATCTCATCAAATCAGAACTCTATCTCATCAAATAAAAGTTCTGTTTTAAATTCTATAAACGATAATCCCATTGTTTTAGTTAGCTATATAATGGCGGCAGCTATAGCTAACCTATTTAACCGAAGAAATATGCGACACTTTTTCACAAGAACACTTTTTCATCACCCATCAAAAAAACCGCCATTTTATGATATGGACAAAGTTAGTGGTAAAGATAATTTTCCAATGCTAAAAGTGCCTCTTACTTCTGGGAATTTCAAAAAAGCTCTTCTCTCTTCTGGGTCAATTCCACTTGTAATGCCATGTATAAAAGATATTCCACAAGCCCCTAAAGGAGTTTACAGAGATGGAGGAACTATTGACTACCATCTTGATATTCCTTTTTTATCTGAAAATTCAGATAAAATCGTGCTATTTCCCCACTACACAGACCGAATTGTTCCGGGCTGGCTTGATAAGCATATTACTTGGAGAAAGCCCGATCCTGACAATTTTAGAAATGTTTTGTTAATCACTCCAACTAAAAAATTTACAGATATGCTACCCGGTGGAAAGATTCCAGAAAGGCAAGATTTTCAAACCTTTAAAGGCAAAAATAGAGAACGCATTCAACGGTGGAAAATTGCCCTAAAATATTCAGAGATTTTAGGTGATGAGCTTTGTAGGGTGTTCTATTCTCAAACAATAGACCAGAGTATTCAACCAATTGAGAGAATAATAAAGTCAAAATTATCCTATTAAACTTGTAAAGTTAGAACATGATGAAGGAAAAACAGAATTTACAACGATAATTAAAGTTATAAAAGCAATGGGCTTAAAATTACACGCACAATTTGCGTAAAAAACAAGGATAAAAACTAAGGATTAGATTAATGAGAAAATTATCCAAAATACTTATTATCATATTTTTATTAGTAAATATCACAACTCAATTTAGCACTTATGGTTTAATTGATAACTTCACCTATGCCAATGAAAGCAAATATTCTTTTTCAAAACTTCGTTTAAACGGATATGGCACCATCAGCAATACTTATGACGATAATGATAAAATGTCTCCATTTAGAGATGTTAGCCGCTCTTCTATTGGCTTTAATTCATTTGACGAAAATTCAACATGGAGATTAGATTCCAGACTTGGTTTGCAAGCTCATTATCGTTTTAGCCAAAAGGTTGATTTTGTTCTACAAGGAGTTATGAGAGATAAGTCTGACCCAGACTTTTACAACTCAATTGAATCAGCTCATTTGGGACTAAGACCTGTTCCAGAAATCTTTATTCGATTAGGACGGTTTAGCTACGATGCATTTATGATGTCAGATATAAGAAACACTGGTTATGCATATCTATGGGTCAGACCTCCCCTTGAGTTTTACAACTGGATTCCAATATTTTGTTTAGATGGTGCAGATGCTTCATATAGTATCAATCTTGATGATTCTCAATGGAGTTTAAGGATTCAGTATGGTTCTAATGAAATGAAAGTACCAATGGGCGAAGATCAATATAGTTTTGAAACAGATGATGTATTGACACTAACTCTCTCTGGACACTCAGGACCTCTCACATTGAAAGCTGGATATTCTCAATTTTCACCAAACAAAGAGGTAAATGCTTTTCTTCCTCTGCACAAAGGACTTGAAACTATTGCTCAAGCAACTTCTGAAACTATGCCAGATATTAGTAAAGAGGCATCATCTTTACGAAATAATATCTATTTTCAAGAGAGCAAAATTACCTATATGACTTTGGGTGCTTCTTATGATGATGGCACATGGGTTGCACAGGCAGAGATTGGCAAAAGCACTTCTGAAGGAGATATTATTCCAAATGGCAAAATGGGATATATAAGCGTTGGATATAGAGTTGGTGATTTTACTCCATACCTCGTCTTTAGAGCTATACAACCCAATACCAATCTTCATGAACCATCTTCTGACTGGAGTCTTATCGGTCAAGAAGCGTTGCAGTCTCAAGCAATATATATAGCCAACAGCACACGAATGGAGCAGCACTCTTACTCTCTTGGATTACGCTGGGATTTTACCAATCAAGCTGCATTAAAATTTCAATGGGATAACAACCATATTGATCCTTATGGTTATGGATTATGGTGGAGAGAGATTGAACTATTACCAGAGAATACTACCATTAATTTATACACATTAAGTTGGGAGTTTGTATTTTAATGAAATTCAACAATAAGATTATATTTTTTATTATAATAGCCTCAGAAATCTTCTTTTATTGTCCAGACCTTCTGTTTTCCGCATCATTAGAAGATGAGATAGTTGTGGTAGTAAATCTTAATAATCCTGTAAATAGCTTAACTCCAAAAGAGGTTTCTGACCTATTTCTTTCCAGACGCAGAACATTTCCTTCAGGAGAAGCTGTGATTCTAATTGAGCAAGAGCGAAATTCCTTTTTAAGAGAAAAATTCTTTTATCTTATTAATAAAATGACTGTAAGGCGGGTTAATGCTTACTGGGCAAGGCTTCAGTTCAGCGGTGAAGTTCAGCCTCCTGAATATTTGCCAAACAGCCAAGCTGTGCTTGAAGTTATCCGAAAAAATACCAACGCAATCGGCTATGTGGATTTTGCAAACGTAGATGACTCTGTTCGGGTAGTTCTACATCTGAAAGATTAACTATTGTCTAATTCCTACATAACTAAATTTCTATCCAACAAAATCAAGAATTAAATCTCAATTTTGCAGGAGTTCAATTGCAACCTAATGAAATACTCAACTAACACCTTACAGCACAGAGGAGTTGTATAAATGCACACACTATCCAAAATAACACGTGAACATGTTATAGCACTTGCAAAAACAATGCCTATTGAAAAATTAGCAAGTTGGTATGAATACGGTATATTTATTCAATTTAATAAACAAAATAGATTTTCAGATAAAAATATTGAGGATGGTGGAGCTGAATTGATTAAAGAATTTACTGAATGGGAAGCTGCAAGTGATGAAGATGGATTACAATTTGAGCATATAATTAAGGAAAATTTTTAATGGCACGAGGCGATGTAATACTTATCAAACTACCTGCGACTGACGGAAAAGAACAAAGTGGACAGAGACCCGCAATCGCTATTCAGGCAGATATGACTGGAGAACCAATGTTGATGGTTGTACCTGTTACATCAAATTTGAATGCTTTGCGGTTTGCTTTTAGTGTTCGTATTGAGCCTTCATTGGAGAATGGGCTTACTTTACCGTCAGTAGTAATGGTGTTTCAAATGCGTGCAATAGACAAAGATCGCATTATGCGAAAAATAGGAACAATATCACAATCAGATATGACACGAATTGATGAAGCAATCTGGCTTATGTTAAAGCCAGCATCTTAAACAGTTAACTATTAGCAAAAAACCTAACCAAGCATTCCAGCGGCAGTGCTACAGCATGTGGTTTTTTGGTTAATCGACGTTTCTGGTCGCCTTGACTAAATAAAGATTATAATAAAATGAAATATTCAACTAACACCTTACAGCACAGATTAGTATTCTACGTTACCCTTGGACTGCTTGCTTTTTCTACTATAGCGGGGATATTTACATCAAGATATTCGTATCGGCATCAAGTTAAAGTAAATAACAACATTCAAGAACAACTTATTCGCACAATTCAGGCACAGGCTGAGGTAGCTGCATTTGCGGCTAATGATGAGATTGGAACAGAGATTTTAAATGGACTTCTAAGAAGCCCTCTTATAGTCGGTGTTAGAATTGAATCTCCGGGGCTATTTAAGATGGAGCGAAGCAATGGAGAACTTGTAGATTTTACCCATGGTATTATTTATCCACTATACTCTCCTGTTGACGACACAGAGCAAATAGGCTCAATCATAATTGTGCAGAATGAAAAGTATATTCGTGGTGAAGCAACAAAGGTCTCCATTACACTAACCATTCTTATGCTAATTCAGCTTTTGATCGCCGCATTGCTCATACTTTGGGTATCAAAACGGGTTATAAGCAAACCAGTTGCAGATTTGGCGTGGTCTGTTGTTACTATTCAACCGGGAACAAACTCATATCTACCAATTGAGCCTATACATGCCCGCGATGAAATAGGGCTTTTATCAAGAAACATAAATGCTTTGATTGACTCTGCTGAACGCTCATTGACAGCAACTATAGCTGCAAAAAAAGCTGCAGAAGATGCGACCCGTGCAAAAAGCGAATTTTTAGCAAACATGAGCCATGAAATCAGAACCCCTATGAATGCAATTATGGGTTTTGCAGGTCTTGCACTTAAAACAGAATTATCTCAAAAACAGTATGACTATATATCCAAAATTCAATCTGCATCAAAATCTCTGCTTAATATTATAAATGATATTCTTGATTTCTCAAAAATAGAGGCGGGAAAACTCTCTATGGAGTCTATTGAGTTTAGGCTTGATGATATTATTGACAATACAACATCTATTATATCAATAAAAGCTGCTGAAAATGGTCTTGAGCTTATAAGCACTACAAGCCCTGATTTGCCAAATGCTCTTATTGGTGATCCTCTACGTTTAGGTCAGGTGTTGATAAATCTTGCCAATAATGCGGTTAAATTTACTGAGACTGGTCATATTTTGATAAAAGCTGAACTTGTAAATAAAAATGAAACTACAATATCAAACGATCAAAGTTCTGATGAAACTGCAAACAAAAACGAATTTACAACCACAAATGATGAGAGTTCTGATATTACAGACAACAGATGCGTTATTAAATTTTCAATTACAGATACAGGCATTGGAATGACCCCTGAACAATCTGCCAAACTATTTCAACCATTTTCTCAAGCAGACTCATCAGTAACGAGAAGATTTGGTGGCACTGGTCTTGGTCTTAGCATATCCAAAAGTATTGTGGAGATGATGGACGGTGAGATTAAAGTTGAAAGTGAGGCTGGTTTGGGAAGCACATTCTCGTTTACCGCAGCTTTTGCAATTAATAAAGATGACAAAGATGAGCGTAATAACAAATTTCTACTCCCTTCCGATTTGAATAACCTTAAAGTGCTTATTGTTGATGATAATGGAATGTCAAGAGAGGTATTAACTGAGCAGCTAAGATCATTTGGTTTTACCACAGTTGCTGTTGAATCTGGCAGTGCTGCACTTAAGGAATTAGCAGATGCTGCGTCAACAAAACCTTATGATCTTGTTCTTGTTGATTGGCAGATGCCAGAGATGGACGGTATTGAGCTTTCAAAAAAAATCAAACAAAATCTGCAACTTGATAAAATTCCGCTTATCATAATGGTTACAGCATTTGGTCGTGAAGAGATTATGAATCTTGCCCAAGAGGTTGGGATAAATGGTTTTCTTATAAAGCCTGTCAGCCCCTCTCTTATGTTTGACGCTATTATGAATGTTTTTGATAAAGAGTCTCCATCAACCATAAAAAATATGGAGAGAGGCATGGGGTTGGAAAAGAGTGCTGAAAATATAAGAGGTGCAAAAATACTTCTTGTTGAAGATAACCAGATTAACCAGCAGGTGGCAACTGAGATTTTAAATGGATTTGGTATTGTTGTTGAAATTGCAAATAACGGCAAAGAGGCTATAGATAAGATTAGGCAAAGTGCTGATAAGATTGAGCAAGATAGGGATAACGTTAAAGATAGTAAAGCTAAAGCCGCAATAGATAAAATTTACAATAGAATTAGCAGCTATAGTAAAATCTGTGAATATGAAGTTGTGCTTATGGATATTCAGATGCCTGTAATGGGAGGCTATGAGGCAACTGCTATTATAAAACAAGATAGAAGATTAAGACCTATACCAATTATTGCCATGACAGCACATGCAATGAGTGGTGCTAAAAATATCTGCATTGAAGCTGGTATGGACGATTACGTTTCAAAACCAATAGAGCCTAAAGAGCTTCTTTCTGTCCTGATTAAGTGGATAGAGCCAAGAGAAATTGAAAAAATCCAAGTATCTGATATTGTTAAGTCAGAAGTATCAGAATTCAAAACCGTATTAGATGAGATAAAACCAATCTCAGCAATTAAGTCAGAATTAAGTTCTGATGTTGATATACCAGACAATCTACCCGGAGTTAATATCGAATCAGCACTTTTAAGGCTTAATGGAAATAAAAAACTATACAGGCAACTTCTTCTTGATTTTGCTAAAAATTACGGGGAAGTTGCAGAAGAGATTAGAGATTTACTCAATAGTGGTGATCTTGATTCAGCAGAGCGTGTTGCCCACACACTTAAAGGCGTTGGAGGAAATCTCTCTGCTGGCGAAATACATGCAGTAGCAGGAGAGTTAGAACATGAAATATCGCGTCAGAAAAAAGAGTTCTCTTCTAAAGAGGTAAATATAATAGATTATAAATATTATGATATACTGCTATCTAAGTTGCATCAAGCAATAGAACCATTGCTTAAGAGTTTGCAACCGCTTTTGCAATTTGTCGAAATAGAAGACAATAAATCTTTGCCAGATAACCTGCAAATTGACAACGCACAAGCTGCAACGATTATGATTGAGCTTGCCCTCTATCTTCGGTCTAACGATGCAAGATCATTGACAGCTTTTGAATCTCTTAAAGATATAATGGGCAAATCCAATTTTAAAGCTCAAATTTTAGAGATGGAAGATCATATTAATAATTTTAACTTTGTTCCTGCTTTGTCTATCTTGAATAAGATTGCTGAAAATATGAATATCTCTTTAACATGACCCGCAGACCTACAATTTTAATTTTGAAAATGGTTTTATGATAATTCTTGTAGCCGAGAGATAAATCTTGAAAATTGAACTTGCTCAATACAACCGCATATTCTTTCGTATATCTCTTTTTATATTATTTTCCTTAGCTTTTGGCACTCTTATCTACGTAATGAATGCCAGAATGTCGGCTTACCCATACGATACCACATTAGATTATCATTACGATTTTCGTGGGACAGATGCAAATATTGTTGATTTAAAACTAAAAAATGGAAAATTCACACTTCCTCCTTTTACATCTCTACCTTTTAAATCTACTGACGATCTATATTCTGCCTTCATTAAGATAGAGATCAACACCACATTTATGGGAAAATTCTTTCAGCCAGAAGCTAATTTAACAGCAGCTTTAAGAATCAACCCAGAGTTAGCCACAGGCAAAGCTAACACTTTAGAAAAATTGACCATATCAGAATATTTTGAAAATGGTGCAAAAGGCGTTCGATACATCAATATCAGCCGACTTGTCGCTTTGTCTCAATCTAAAGTTGATTCTACACTTGATATAGAGATTAAGGGCAAATGTGTTTTGTTTAAAGATCAGCCTTTAAAGTTGATTTTGTTCAAAAATCAGAACCTTTCACACTCTAAAATATTGATCATTGCACCACACCCAGATGACGCTGAAATTGCAGCTTTTGGACTTTACAGTAGCTTAAGCCTATCAAATAAGGAAAATCGTTTTGGCAACAGCAAAAATATTTATATCGTTACAGTTACTGCTGGAGATGCTGGCACTTATCAATATGATGAGATTTATAGCAACCGCAAAAATCACTTCCTAAAAAAAGGAAGGCTTAGAACTTGGAACAGCATTACAGTTCCTCTGCTTGGCAGAATACCGCCTGATAATGTTTTAAATCTTGGTTTTTTTGATGGCACTTTAGAGACAATGTTCAATACAAACCCAAACCCTGTAAAGGCTCTAAACACTGGAATCTCAAATATTAATCTCTTTAGAAAACAAAATATTTCGCCTCTTGTAAATCTGCTTGAAGGAGAGGCAAATTGGGATTCCTTAGTCAAAAACCTTGAGAATCTTCTCAACGAAATTGAGCCAGATATTATTGTTGCACCTTACCCTGCAATTGATAAACACCCAGATCATAAATTTTCTTCAATCGCGTTGTTTGAAGCTATTAAAAGAGCTGCTATAAGCAATAAACAGAAAAAAATTGAGGATAGTGAAGAAGAGCAGAATGAAATTTATTCGATTCATTCAAATTCTGACAATAAAAATCATAGTAGTTATGACATAAGAAGGGGATATTTATATCTTTATACCAACCATTTGGTGTTAAATGAGTATTATCCTTATGGCAAAATTGGCGGTGTAATATCGCCTCCACCAGCTTTTAAAGAGACGATCTATTTTAAAGGCATCTATTCCCACCTTTTATCCCCAGACAGACAGAGAGAAAAAATTTTATCCCTTGAAGCGATGAACGATTTAAGACCAGATACTTCATGGCGTTTTTCAGAAGATGCTCTAAAGATGGCGATTATGAGCATTAAGCGAAATATTTTAGGCAAAGATGTCAGCTACTACAGAAGGGCAGTTCGTAACAATGAGCTATTCTTTGTGATACCTATAAGCGACATATATAATCAGTTGATTCTAAATAGAATAATAGGAGAATCAGAATAAAAGGCTATAATCAAATATTTAAGGATTCCTCTTTAGGAATGGAAATTTAATAACACAAGTAGTAGGGAACAACGATCGTTGTTCCCTACTATGACCTTGCTGGGTATAATTTAGGCATTATTAAATTTTGATTCCTTAGAAAAATATTTTAAAGTTTCACTTGTTTTGAGTATTCTTATTTGTTATAGAATTTTATAAGCATAAGTTAATAATGATATGAAATATTATTTTAATTTAATCTTTTAATTACATTAGTTCTTATAATAATAAGGCACAAAATAATGCCTGAGACCTATTCTATAAACAACCATTGTAAAGCCATTATAGGCTCTACAATCGATTTTGAAATATTTGTAGTAGCCCCCCCCCCCCCCTCATACAACAACACGCATATCAATAACAAAATCGCAATCATTACAAATAATTTGTATAAACAAAATAGGACTATATAATCTCACTATTCAGGGTACCCACTAAATAGGAACCAGATGACTATACAAAACATTATCTACAACAAATCTTGGATTGAGTTAGAAAAACAAAATCATAAAGAATTTCAACGTGCTTATGAAGCACTTCAAGAGAGCGAAGAACGTTTTAAACTTATGTTTATGAATGCCCCTTTGCCTTACCAATCACTTGACGAAAACGGTTATATTCTTGATGTTAATCAGGCATATTTAGATGTTCTTGGATACACAAAAGAAGAGCTTATAGGGAAAAATTTTGGAGATATTTTGCATCCTGATTGGGTTGACCACTTTAAAGAGAATTTTCCAAGATTCAAAGCTGTAGGTGAGGTTCTCGGTGTTGAATTTGAAATGGTTAAAAAAGATGGGTCAACAATTTTGGTTAGTTTTAATGGGAAAATTCAACGTGATATTAAAAATGATTTTCAAAGAACACACTGTATTTTTCAAGATATAACTCAAAAAAAACGAGCTGAATTAGAAAAGGCACAATCTGAAGCTCGTAATCAGCATATTAAAAAAACTGAAAGTTTAGGGCGTATGGCAGGTTCTATTGCCCACCACTACAACAATATGCTTGCTGTTGTAATCGGTAACTTAGAACTTGCTATGGAGTATCTTCAAAATCAAAATAAAATGAATCCAACTGAAGAGATAAGTGAAGCTATTAATGCTGCCCGCCGTGCTGCATCTATGAGTGGACAAATACTTGCATATCTTGGTCAGAAACGAACTATGTTTGGAAACAAAAATGTTGATATTTCAGAAATTTGTCGTCAATGCTTACCTGAGTCTCAGAATACAATACCACCCAATATAACTCTTGAGGCTACATTCCCCTCTTATGAACTTTTAGTCAATATCAATCCCGAACAAATAAAACAGGTATTGAATAGTATTATATCCAACTCAGTAGAGGCAATTGGTGATGATATTGGTGTAATTTTATTTACTATTAATTCTGTATCATCTTCAAAAATACCAACAACTCACCGTTTTCCAATTGAATGGCAACCTGCATCAGAGGCTTTTTATGCCTGCTTAGAGATTCGAGATAACGGTTGTGGGATTGCACAAAACGAGATTGAAAAGATATTTGATCCATTTTACTCAACCAGATTTATTGGTAGAGGACTTGGGCTTTCTGTAGCACTTGGGACTATAAAGGCACACGATGGATGTATTACAGTAAAAAGCACTCATGTTAGAGGAACTGTTTTTAGTCTCTTTTTGCCACTCTTTTCAAAACCAGCCCCACTCCTAAATAGTGTTGCAAGCATTAAAGACGAATCAGAAAAATCTAAATCTATTACATTTGATGGGCATACTGTGCTTGTAGTTGAAGATGAGGCAATGGTTCGTAAACTAACTCTCCACATACTCAAAAATCTTGGTATTAAAGTAGTTGAAGCTGAAGATGGATTGGAGGCAGTTGAGATGTTTGGTCAATATAAAGATGAAATTTCTTGTGTAATCTCTGATCTATCTATGCCAAGAATGGACGGATGGGAAACTATAGAGGCTCTTCGTAGAATAAAACCAGATGTTAAAATGATTCTTGCAAGTGGTTATGACCACTCACAGGTTATGGAAGGTTATCGCTCAGAATTGCCACAGGCTTTTTTAACTAAACCATACAGTATAACGACACTAAAATCAGCATTGACAAAAGTTTTGCTCTCCTGAAAATTATACTCTAAGCGGAATAAATTGAGATTTTTATTCAATCTTTCAGCCGATGGTTCAAACCATCGGCTAAGTTAAAAAAGTCCTCTTAAGAGGACTTAGAAAATTTAGCCCTGAGCTTTAGCTCTGGGCAGCAATTAAGACTCTATTAGTTTTCAGGCAATGGCGGTGGCACACTCTTAAATATGGCTGATAGCTCTTCAAGAGTCTCTGCTTTTTGCCAAACTTCAAGCCCTTGTCGCCATATTAGAGTATCAGGTTTAATCTTCTCTTCTCTAATGTTGCCAATAATGGCGTTAAGTCCAAGAGGACCTATCTTCTTTCCCTTTTCAGCAATATAATATTCTACAAACTCTTCTGTTTTAGGAAGTGGTGGTGGTGTTGACTTTACAGATGAATTTACCATCTGATTTGCCATAGCAAAGCCCATACCCATTCCAACACCAGCCGCAGCATCTCCACCCGGGTTCTTAGCAGCCATCTCCATTGCATTGGCACTTTGGAACTTAAAGTAGTTATCTAAATTACCAACAACCCCCATACTGCTTCTTTTATCCATAGCCTCTTCAACTTCAGTTGGAAGAGAGATATTTTCAACAAGAAGTTTTGTAATATCTAATCCATACTCTAAAAATTCAGGAGAGATGATCTTTGTAAGAACATTTGATAGTTCATCATATCTTGAAGCAAGATCGGTTACAGGTATATTTTTATCTCCAAGAAGATCAGAAAAACGGGCAATGATAAGGTTTCTGAGCTGATCAGTAACTTTTTCAAGGGTAAAATGTCCATCTGTGCCAACAATTTCCCTGATAAATCTTGCAGGATCGGAAATTTTAACTACGTATGTGCCAAATGCCCTGAGTCTTACGGGTCCATATTCTGGATCACGTAAAATTAGAGGGTTTTTTGTCCCCCATTTAAGGTTTGTAAAATTTTTAAGATTAACAAAATAGATCTCTGCCTTAAATGGGCTATGAAATCCATATTTCCAGCCAGCAAGAGTTGAGAGAATAGGAAGATTGTCAGTATCAAGAGAGTATAAACCAGATGGAAAAATATCAGCAATCTGCCCTTTATTAACAAATACAGCAGCCTGTGATTGGCGAACAATTAGCTTTGCACCATATTTTATTTCGTTATCATATCTTGGAAAACGGTAAACCATTGTATTAGAAGAGTCGTCAGTCCACTCAATTATGTCAATGAATTCAGCTTTTGCTTTATCCCATAGTGCCATGAAATTTCTCCTCATAAATAAATTGGCAATTCCTATTGCCCCACCCCGTCCCCCCTCCCCAATGGAGAGGGGGCATAATAATTAATCTCTCCCCTTGGCGATGGTCGGGGAGGGGCAAAATAATTATCTGGAAAGCTATATCTACATCATCTTAAAAAGAGACTTCATCTTTGATTTTGTCATGATCTCTTTCCAATTCTCTCCAAGACAGTTTTCCCAAAGAGGTGTAAGTCCCATAGAGACGGTAATCATTTTATCCATCTTCTCTTTTCCTATTCCTTTGGTTACATTGCGTGGAAGGTTAATTTTATTAATTATCATCATCTCTCTAAACTCTTTTACCCCTTCTGGATAAAACTCTTCAAGAGCATCAAAAGCTATGCAGCAACCAATACCGTGGTGGGTTCCAAGAACGTAAGACAATCCATAAGATAGGGCATGGCAAGCACCAACTTGAGAGTAGGCGATGCTCATTCCACCAAAAAATGAAGCCATCATTAGCTTGTCATCTAAAGTTTCACGTTTGGGGTCTGACTCATCATAGTTATTTAGAAAAACCTCACGGCAAAGCTGTAATGCTTTCTCTCCATAAGCTCTGCTAAATTCATTGATATATGTCCCTTGAAGAGATTCAATGCAATGAATATAACAATCCATACCAGTGTAAAAGCGTTGATTGGAAGGCACATCACGTATAAGCTCTGGATCAAGAACAACTTGATCAAATACAGTATAATCAGAGTTGATTCCTAATTTTTTCTCAGGACCTGTTAGCACGGTTGTTCTTGAAACTTCTGCCCCTGTTCCTGATAATGTAGGAACAGCAACATGATAAACAGCGGGGTTTTTAATAAGGTCCCATCCTTGATAATCGTGAGAAAATCCGTGATTTGTAAGCATAAGCGATACAGCCTTAGCAAGATCCATTGTGCTGCCCCCTCCAATTCCAATAATTGCTGATGGCAGAGTTCTTGCGAAATTATGAATCTTTAGCGTTAACGTATCAACGTAGCCAGTTTTAGGCTCATCATCTACATTTACCCAAAGAAGCATATCTTTTGCGTGAAAAGGAATACGTTTCTCAAGCATACTATCTTTGAAAACATCATCTACTACAAATAAAACCCATGATCTTATGTTATTTCTTCTTTTTTTCAAAATATCATCAAGCTGATTAAAACATCCTCGTCCAAAAACCACATTAGATATCATTTTAAAGTTTCTAAACATAATTTTGTTGTCCTGTATCCTTAAATAGAGAGGCCTAAGTAAATTTGCTATAATTATTATTTAAGATAAATTTTAAATCAAATCAAATAAAAGCGTTTTTAATTCTTTTGATTCTATCTTCTATATCTGCCTCTGTCCATGAAAGTTTGATTTGCATGGATATGGTTCGTTGCATTATGGAGTCAGATTGCGGGAGGTTATGGTTCAACTTATATGACGATATAAGTTCAAGTGGAAGTCTCGCGGCTGTTTTCATCTCTTTTAGATGATGCCAATGACGAATGTAATGCCAATTATTGTCATACCAGTAAAAACAGCCATCAACTCCATTATCCGCAAGTGATTTTTTAATCTCTCTTGCACGATTCTCATTAGGCAGAAAAAATGAGAGAAAAGTTGCGGAATCACCTTCATCATCTGGTATATTTCTAAATGAAATTTGGTCGCCATCTTCTATATTGGCTTTATTATCGCTGCTACTTGCGACTATATTTTTATTGGATAGAGTTTGGTTTAGCTCAACCATTGCATCTTTAATTGCTTTTTTGTTGCGTCTTTGAATGGTAAGAATATCATTTAATTTATTGAGCTGGGCAACTCCAACAGCAGCATTTAATTCGCTAATTCTGTAATTTGCACCAATAATCGGGTGATCGTCTGCCCCTCTATCAGAACCGCCAAGGTGATCATGTCCATGATCTGAATATTGATGAGCTTTTTCATAAAGATGGGAAGCATTTGTAATAATACCACCACCTTCACCGCAAGTAATCGTTTTAACAGCATCAAAGGAGAAACAGCCCATAGCTCCAAATGTGCCAAGCGACTTACCCTTGAAGGTTGCACCCATTGACTGGCAAGCATCTTCAATTAAGATAAGATTGTGTGTATCACAAAACTCTTTTATTTTATCAATTTGTGCCATAGAACCGCACATGTGAACAGGAATAACGGCTTTTGTTTTTGGCGTCAAAACATCTTGAAGTTTGAGCGGATCAAGGCAGAGTGTATTATCAATTTCAGAAAATACAGGAATTGCCCCCGCATTTAAAACAGCCTCAAAGGTAGCAACAAAGGTAAATGGTGGTAAGATAACTTCATCTCCTGCCCCAATTCCGCATGATGCAAGGGCAATTGAAAGGGCAGCAGTTCCACTTGAACATAGGTGAGAGTAAGTGGCTCCTGTATATTCACATAATTTTTTTTCAAAAGTTTTTGCTTTCCAGTGTCCGTTACGGCTATTGTCAAACCCATATCTAAACAGAACCCCTGTTTCAAGCACATCCATTACCTCTTTTCTCTCTTGGCTACCAAATATTTCAAAACCCGGCATTAAAGTCTCCTAAATTTTTTTTGTTTTAAAAAAACTTCAATTTATCAAAAATGTTGTAGGGACAACTGTTTAGTCGTCCCTACAATGATATTTTATCTCTATGAAAGATTAAATCTTTTATCAAGCTGCCTTTTGTATTGTGATTGCACAGACCTTAAACTCTGGTATTTTTGCCACAGGATCGATCTTTGCGTTGGTCAACCTGTTTGCGGCAGCTTTAGCAAAATGAAATGGTATAAATACAGTTCCATCAACCGCCTTTGTAGAGACACTAAGTTTTGCCTTTATTTTACCTCTGCGAGAGAAGACATCAACCATTTCGCCATCACTAATATCCAGTTTTGTTGCATCATTTGGCGAAATCTCAACAAAACACTCTGGAGCCATCTCGTTTA
This sequence comes from Desulfamplus sp., assembly GCA_015231615.1. Lineage (GTDB taxonomy): Bacteria > Desulfobacterota > Desulfobacteria > Desulfobacterales > Desulfobacteraceae > Desulfamplus. Next base: position 41,021 of record JADGBE010000004.1, read on the forward strand.
AACCATCTGATTTCATTGTCATTGAGCCAGTATGGTAATGATAGAGAACCCTTCCAGTTGTGAGAACAAGGGGATATTGAGCATCTGTAACCTCTGCTGGCGGCTGGTGATCAATTGCATGGAACAAACCATTACCCCTTGTAAACTGTGTAGTATGAAGAATCGGAGTTCCCGGGTGGTCAACAGTTGGGCAGGGCCAATGGATACCTCCATTTTCAATTCTCTTCCATGTAATACCTGCGTAAGATGGAGTTACTTTTCTTATCTCTTCAAAAATCTCTTCTGAACTGTTGTAGTGCATCTTTGTTCCCATACGTGTAGCTATTTCACAAGTTATTTTCCAATCTTCTCTTGTAAATCCGGGAGCTTCTACGGCTTTTCTAACCCTCTGAACACGGCGTTCAGTGTTTGAGAATGTGCCATCTTTTTCTGCAAAACAAAAAGATGGAAGAACAACATCAGCAAGTTTAGCAGTTTCAGTAAGGAAAATATCTTGCACTACAAGAAACTCAAGATTTCTAAAACCTTTCTCAGCATGGTTCAAATCAGGATCAGAAACTAAAGGGTTCTCTCCAATTATATATAAAGATTTAAATTCACCTTTTTCAGCCTTATGAATCATCTCTGTAACAGCAAGACCAGGTTTATTTGAAAGCCCACTTATATTCCAAGCGGTTTCGTATTTTCTGATGGCAGTTGGGTCATCAACCTTTTGGTATGCTGTAAATACATTTGGCAAACCGCCCATATCACAAGCCCCTTGAACATTATTTTGACCTCTGAGTGGATTTAATCCACTACCAGCTTTTCCAAGATGCCCGCAGAGCATGGAGAGGTTTGCAAGAGACTTTACATTATCAGTTCCGCAAGTGTGCTGGGTAATTCCCATGCAATAGCAAATACTTGCCTTTTCGGCTTTTGCAAATAGTCTTGCTGTCTCAACTATATCGTTTGCTGGTATTCCAGTAATCTCCTCAACATAAGCTGGGGTATATTGTTTGACAGTCTCTTGTAGAGCCTCAAACCCTTCTGTTCTATTTTTTATGAACTCTTTGTCATGCAGATTGTCTTTAACAATTACATTCATAAGACCATTTATCCAAGCAATGTCTGTTCCCGGATTTGGCCTTAGCCATTTTTGTGAATGTTCAGTTAGTTTAATTTTTCTTGGATCAATTACAATAACAGTTTTGCCCTTTAGTGCTGCTCTTTTAATAAATGTTGACAATACAGGGTGATTCTCAGTTGTGTTTGAACCAGTTACTAAAATCACATCTGCTGTCTCAATATCTGCAATTGTGTTTGTCATTGCACCGCTTCCAAATGCTGCAGCCAGACCGGCTACTGTGGAGGAGTGTCAAAGCCTTGCACAATGGTCAATGTTATTTGTCTTTAGAACAGCTCTTGTAAATTTCTGGGCAACATAGTTATCCTCATTTGTTACCCTTGCAGAGGTAAGAACTCCCATTAAATCTGAGCCATGTTTTGTCTTAATTTCAGTAAATCGGTTTGCTACAAGCCCAAGAGCCTCGTCCCATGATGCCTCTTCAAGTTTTCCGTTCTTTTTGATAAGAGGGGTTGTTAAACGTTCAGAAGATGCCACAAAATCATAACCATATCTTCCTTTTACACAAAGAGAACCATGGTTTGGCTCAGCCTCTTTTGCACCATTTATCTGAACAATTTTATTATTCTGAACGGTTAAGTCCATCTGGCATCCAACACCGCAATAAGAGCAGGTTGTTCTTACGCTCTCTGTTTTATCAAAACGTTTTTTATTCTTAAAAGTCTCTTTTGGTATCAAAGCACCTACAGGACATACCTGAACACACTCTCCGCAAAATACGCAATCAGAATTTTTCAGTGCAACATCAGCACCAGCCACTATTTTTGCTTTAGCACCTCTGTAACCAAAATCAATGGCATTGTTCACCTGAATTTCACGACAAGCCTGAACGCATCTTCCACAAAGAATACATCTTGAAAAATCTCTTATTATAAAGGGATTTACCGTCTCCATTGGATAGTTAGATGAAGATACAGGAAGTGATTTTGTTGTAACTTGATAACGATATGCCAAATCTTGTAGTTTACAATCTCCCCAAACAGGGCAAAGCTCGTTGTAGCTATCCTCTTTTAATACTTTTAAGTGGAATGAAGTCCAATCCTCTGGTTCAAATTTTCTGATAGCACAGTTGTGGTTGCCAGAGGCAAGCATAAGTTGAATTATATTTTTTCGTTCTTTGATAACTTCAGGAGATTCACTCCTAACAAACATGCCAGAAACCGCTGGAGCTGCACATGATGGAACAAGTTCTCTTGCCCCTTTTACCTCTACAACACATACTCGACACTCACCAGTAGGAGTTGTCCCTTTAAGATGGCATAATGTTGGGATAAAAATATTATTTCTCTGTGCAACTTCGAGTATTGTCTCCCCAGCTTTAAATGCAAACTGTTTATTGTCAATGGTTATTGTATTTTCTTTACTCATTGGTAGTTCCTTATTAATGGAAAAACTTAAATTATTATTTATAACTTTATACTTTTATACGTGTATTAAATTAAAACACCTTACTAAATAATCACAATTTATAGATTTGTCAGTTTTCCCTCTTTTTTTAAATCAATGAAAGCCTGTTCTATCTTTTTCAATATATTTTCTGCATCTGGATTTTTCTTTGACACAATAAGAAAAACATCAAGAAGTGATATGCTATGATTCTGTATTCCGGGTATTATTACTGATTTAAGAGTTGTTTCAGCAGGGGCACTATAATCTAAAAGATAATCAGCCCTTTTACCTTGCAACTTTTTAAATGCAAGCTCATGTCCATCTGTTACATCAAGTGTTATTTGATTTGCAGGGTCTTCAAGATATTTTATAAATCCACCATAACTGTATCCTCTTATGGTGAGAATTTTTTTTCCTTTTAGCTCTTCTTTTGTTTTTATAGGCTGTGTATCTTGTCTGTTATAAACTCGTAAATCTATTTGAGTAATCTTTTCGCTACTGTAAAGAACATTACCTTCAAATTCAGGAACACCTTTTACACCAAGGAAAATATCTGATTTTCCCTCTGCAAGGTTGTTATAAACTCTTTTAGGTGGATACCCTTTTATTGAGTATGCTATGTTGCATTTTTCAAGTGCAACTTTCAAGGATTCAATAAGGAGTCCAGAAGGCTCTTTTCCCTCTTCAACTACATAAAAAGGCTGAAAGTTGAAAACATGAACTTGAATCTCTTGAGCTTCAAGTTTTTGCACAAAAGGCGAGCCTACTAAAGAGATAGTAAGACAAATAGCAAACAATGAGACTACAACGTAAATCTTCTTCATAATTTTTTTCCCTTTATTTTTTCAATTGTTATCTTCATTAAACAGACGGTTTATTAAATTTTGGTGGAAGAGTCGTTAATGTAAGCAAATTTAATAGTCATTATTAATAATCATAAATTTTGATATTACTTACATATTAAACACATTTCCCTCTTTTTTTAACTCTATAAAAGCCTGCTCTAATTTTTTCAATAAATTTTCTGCATCTGGACTCTTTTTTGAAACAATAAAAAATAACTCAAGGGACGATATGCTATAGCTTTGTATTCCGGGTATATTAATAGATTTTAGTGCTTTTTCAGAGGGCAAGCTATAATTTAAGACATAATCTGCTCTTTGTGCTTGTAGTTTTTTAAAAGCAAGTTCATGTCCGTTGGTTACATCAGCAACTATTTTAGTTGCGGGATTCTCTATATATTTTATAAATCCGCCATAACTATAACCTCTTATGGTTATGATTCTTTTTCCGTGCATATCTTCTTTGGTTTTTATTGGTGGGGTCTCAGCTCTTGAGTAAACCCTAAGATCTATGTCAGTAATTTTTTCATTGCTGTAAAGGACATTTCCTTCAAGTTCTGGAACCCCTTTCACACCTAAGGCAATCTCTGTCTCTCCATCTGCAAGGTATTTGTAAAGCCTTTTGGGTGGATAACCTTTTATAGAGTATGTTAGGTTGCATTTTTTCAATATCGGTTTAATATAGTCAATCAAAATTCCAGAAGGCTCTTTACCCTCTTCAATTACTGCAAAAGGTGGGAAATTAAACACACCTACTTCAAATTCCTGGGCATCACTTTTTTGTCCAGATATGGCTGTTACTGGCAAACTTAGACATATCACGAGCATAAACACTACTTTGTAAATACTTTTCATAGCATCTCCTTTTGATCTTTTGATTGGTTTTTTTATATACTCTTTTTTAATTAAGAATTTAGATTCAATTACAATATATATTTGTTCATGTCAATCAATCTAAACTTGACTATATCTTGACTTTTTATTTATCAAAAGTTTATAAGATTCTGGCTTAAAAATTATATAGATTTAGGTTAAAATAAATTCTTTTAATGCAGTAAAAAAATTATATTACGGAGGTAAAATGATACAATCTGTGCTTCTAATGGGGGGACTTGGTCTTATAATTGGCGGTGCATTAGCATTTGCATCTAAAATTTTTTATGTTTATGTTGATCCAAAAGTTGAGGCAATAACTGGAGTCTTGCCCGGGGCAAACTGTGGTGGCTGTGGGTTCCCTGGTTGTGGTCCAAATGCTGAGGCTATTGCTGCTGGCAAATCTTCACCAACCTCTTGTGTAGCAGCAGGAACAGAAGTTGCTGTTGCAATTGCTGAAATTATGGGGGTTAGTGTTTCAGCAAAAGAACCTGAAATTGCAAATCCTGGCTGTTATTATGGAACAAAAGATGCTGATATAAAATATCTTTACGATGGCATTAATGACTGCCGTGCAGCATCAATGGTTTTCGGTGGAATGAAAGAGTGCAATATCGGCTGTCTTGGTTTTGGCACATGCGTAAAGGCTTGTATGTTCGGTGCCCTTGAAATGGGTGAGTATGGCTTACCAGTTGTGAATATGGAAAAATGCACAGGCTGTGGTTCTTGTCAAAAAGTATGCCCTAAAAATATAATAAGACTTACATCAGTATCTATGAGAATTATGAGGGAATATACAGAGGCTAAATGTATAACTCCGTGTCAGAGAGCTTGCCCCACTGGTATTGATATAAGAGAGTATCTTGCACGCATTAGAAAGGGCGATAATACTGGAGCTGTTCAGGTCATTAAGGAGAGAAACCCATTTCCAACAGTTATTGGAAGAATTTGTCCAGCACCATGTGAAACAGAATGCAGGAGACAATTAGTTGATGAGGCAGTTGGAATCAACAATTTGAAAAGATTTGTTTGCGATATTGAGATGGAGTTAGGTCAGAGAGTTCTTCCTTATAAAGCACCTGAAACAGGTAAAAAAGTTGCTGTTATTGGTGGCGGTGTTGAGGGGCTTTCAACCGCATTTTTCACGGCAAGACTTGGACATGAACCAACTGTATTTGAAGCAACCTCTACACTTGGAGGACTTTTGAGAATTGCTATATCTGATGAGAGGCTCTCACAAGATGTTCTTGATTGGGATATTGAGGGAATTCTTGAGATGGGTGTTAATGTAAAAACTGGAGTTAAGGCTGGAGAAGATTTTTCTGTAGCCTCTCTTCTAAACTCTGGTTATGAGGCTGTTTTTACCTCAACTGGTGGTTGGGATAGCAGACTTTCAAGAGGTGAGATTGCCCAAATATCCAATATATTTCCGGGTGGCTATCTTATGATTGATCTTCTAAGAAATGATGTTCAAAAAAACAAAAGAGTTCCATGCGGAAGAGATGTGGTTATTGTTGGCGGTGGAGCTTTGGCATCAGAGGCTGTAAAGGTGTGCCGCGAACTTGGCTCTGAAAATATTACTGTAGTATCTCGAAAGCCAGAAGAGTTGAAACCATTTGATGACAAAACTCTAAATGTTATGAAAAATAATGGGGCAACAGTAGTATATAAATCTGGCGTTACTAAACTTATAGGTCAAAACGATAAACTTTCTAAAATCGAATACACAAATATTGCCACAGGTGCAAAAACAGTCATTGATTCACAGACTGTTATTCTTGCTTCTGGAAGATTTCCAGAACTTGTATTTATGAAAAAAACGACTGCATCTATAGAGACTTCGGAAGACGACAATAATGCTGAAGAGACCATAACTTCAAATAATATTTCATCAACAGTTAATCAAAAGACCCTATACTGGGAAGGATTTGAAATCTACAAGACTCCTTCAAATAATAATGAGCTTGGATTTCTATCGCCTGAAGATGAACTTAGTGGTTACAGTGCAGCAGTTGCGGCTATAAACGGTGGACGCCGTGCAGCAGCTACCATACATAAACTTATGTATGGTTTACCTCTAAGTGATGTTAATAAACCTGTTACTAAACGTTCGATTCTGCAAGGTGTTGCTTGTGTTGAGAATGTCCAGATTATGCCAAGAAACATAATGCCTCTTTACGATAAAACTGAACACGATTCAGAGTCAACGGCTTATAACGGAGTTCGAAGAGGTAAAGAGATTTTTAGTGGATATACCCCTGAGATGGCTAAAAATGAGGCAGAACGGTGTCTTAAATGTGGTCTTCTCTGCTATGAAAGAACTGGTATTGCAGCAGAGACAGAGACTCAGAATGTTGATGGGAAAGCTTAGAGTGGTAGAGGCAGGCAGGTCAAGGAAGGAAAAAATATTCAGCAACATGTAATTCTTTCTGAAGCAGAATTGCCAGTTGCACAGCAGACAAGAAGAAGGTGGTATCTCTTACCCGGTGTTGAGTAAATTCAAGATTGTGAAAGTCCCCCAAGCATAAAATGTGGGCTTTCATAATCTCAATATATCTATAATAAACAGCCGTTTTTATTACCATCTTCTTATTACAGGTCAGAAATGATGAAAATTTCCAGCGGCATCAATTGAAGCTTTTAAAAGTTGATGCACTTAGATATTTTATCTCTCCATAGTCTCTTTTGAGCAGAATGCTGCTACAAGTGCAATCAAAGCACAAATAAAAAATGGGAAAAATGCTGATTGATAAGCAGATATGCTTAACACTTTACCAACCTTATCATGTCGTTCTAATAAATACCCAACAAATGGTTGGAAAATACCAGCCCCAATAAAGGGAAAGAGATTTGCAAGACCAGTAACTGTTCCTGCAATTTCAATTGGAAATAGCTCCTTGCACATAGTAAATGCAACTGCCCCAACTCCATTTGCACAGACAGTTATCATAAAGTATAATAGATATAATCCCCATACAGGTATAGCGTCAGAGAATGCAAGCAGGGCTGTGCAAAAGACCATGCCTATTGAAGTTGTTATCAATACAGGCTTTCTTTGACCAAATACGCTATCAGATAGCCATGTAATAAAAGGTGCGCCAAATACAAGCCCCAATGCCATCATAGAGAGAATATGACCAGCCTCATCTCTACTCATTCCATACACATGTATAAGATAAGGTCCTCCCCACAAACCTCCAAATGAAAAAGCTATTGCAAATGCACAGAAAAACCATAAAGCTAAATACCAAAAAGGGGGTGATTTCAAAACTGTTTTGACTGCAACGGTTAAACTCAAATTATTACTCTGATTTATTTTATTACCTTCTTTAATATCTTCTCTATCTAAAACCCACCCCTTATCTTCAGGGCGATTACGAACAAATAACCACACCAATATAGCCAGCAATAGTGTTACAATACCAACTGCAATAAAAGAGTTTCTCCATCCAATAGAGTTACTGAGCCATACTAATGGCGTAGCTGCTATCAATGAACCTAATCCGCCAATACTAAGAAGTATCCCTGTCATGTAGGCATACTCTCTGACAGTAAACCACTGGGATAAAATTTTTAGTGTAGGCACAAATAACATAGAGACACCTATGCCAACTATGGTTCGACCAATAATAGCCCATGTTACATTGGGGGCAAGACCAAATATAACAGAGCCTAAAAATGCAACGGTAAAAAAGAGTGTAATTGTTTTCCGTGCCCCCCATGAATCAGAGAGAAGTCCAGCAGGAAGCTGCATTAACGCATAGGGATAAAAATAGGCAGAGCCTAAAATTCCTATTAAAGAGGGACCTGCACTTAAATCTCGCATGAGATCAACTGCAAGCACTGATGTGCAAAGACGGTGGAAATAGACTAAAATATAGCTTGTAGATAGTAGTCCAAAAATCAACCATCGGTAATTTTTGATAGTGTGCATTATAAAATAATCAGTTGGTAGGTTAAAGAGATGGGATTAAGAAAAAGGGAACTCTTGTTCCTGTTCAATATTCATCTTCTTGATTTTTTCGACAAGTGTAGTGCGATTCATTTTTAAGAGGTCTGCTGCCCGTGCTTTTACCCAGTGAGTCTGTTCAAGGGCATAAAGAATAAGGCTTTTTTGGTACTCTTCTACAGCCTCATTAAAACCAATACCATTTTGGAAAACAGAAGAGACAGATACGCTCTCCATTGATAGTGAATTGTTATGACTTTCAATATAGTCGGGAAGGTCAGGTGGCATAACAGTATCAGTTTCAACCATTACAGAGAGACGCTCTACAAGGTTCTCAAGCTCTCTAATATTTCCGGGCCAATTGTAGTTACGTAGAATAGTTATAGCCTCGTTTGAAAATATCTTCTTAGAGTATCCATACATTCTTTGAACTATTTTTTCTTGAAAATGATCGATAAGAACGAGTAAATCATCAATACGCTCTCTAAGAGGTGGGACTTTTAGTGGAATAACGTTTAGTCTGTAAAAAAGGTCTTCTCGAAAAGTTCCCTGTGCAATTGATGCAGCAAGGTCTTTGTTGGTTGCGGATAAAATTCTAACATCAATATTAGTTGTTGTGATACCCCCCACTTTTTCTATCTTTCGTTCCTGCAAAGCTCTTAGTAGCTTAACCTGAAGATCAGGACTCATATCACCTATTTCGTCAAGAAAAAGAGTTCCCTTATCTGCAAGCTCAAATCTTCCGACTCTTGACCTGTGTGCCCCTGTAAAAGAACCTTTTTCATGCCCAAATAGCTCGCTTTCAAGAAGTTCTCCCGGAATTGCACCACAATTTATTACAACCATTGGCTCTTTGCTTCTGTAGCTATTATTGTGTATCGCCTTGGCAACTAACTCTTTTCCAGTTCCGCTTTCACCCGTAATCAATACAGAGGCATCAGAAAGAGATACTTTTTTAATAATATTTATAACCTGCTTTACAGCATCGCTTACTCCAGCAATCTCTTTACAGGAAAAAGTTCTTGTAGATGATTTTAATTCCATATTTTTCGGGAACATCACTTTAATATCTTCTTTAACTTCTCTGAGATTGCTTCTGCAGTGAATGGTTTAACAACATAATTTGACACTCCAGCTTGAACAGCTTCAATAACATTCTGTTTTTGTGCCTCTGCTGTTACCATAAGAAATGGAGTTTTCGCATATCTTTTATTTGCTCTAACCCATTTTAAAAGCTCAAGACCCGTCATCTTGGGCATATTCCAGTCAGAAATTACAAGATCAATATCGTTTTTTTCAAGAGCCTCCATTGCAGTTGTGCCATCGTCAGCTTCAAGAAGATTTTTGAAACCAATTTGTTTTAAAATATTTTTTAGAATTCTGCGCATGGTTGCAAAATCGTCCACAATCAAAACTTTGATGGATGTATTCATTTTTTAAAATCTCCTTAAGGCTCTATCAGGAAAATATCTATGGTTAATCTCTTTTTCCTATTTACATGTTTTAGCAACATAAATCTCTATCTCTTATCTACCTTTCAAAGCAGACCTCTATGGTAAAATCTCCATTATCAGTAGAGAATGGGATAGCAATTCTTGGACCATTTGTATAGTGGGCTATACTGTGCGATCTTCCCATTATCACAGAAGGAATCGCGGCTTTGAAGACCCTTCCTAACTCTTCTAACTCTTTTCTTGCCTGTCCAGAAACCATGTTAGTAAGCTCTCCTACAGCATCGGCAATGTCTCCATTTAAGTGTCTCATCTCTTCACCAAGCATATTTGAGACAATAGCCAAAATACACTTTTCCTGAAAAGTAACTGATATAGTTCCATTGGCAGCCCCGGTCAGTCCAATAACTCCGGTAACATCTCCCTTAGCCACATTATCTTTTTTAAGATATGGCTTCCCGGGTCGCACTTTCATAAAAGCCATTGTTTCTAAAACATGTAATGTAGCATTAATAAAAGGATTGATTAATTTAGCTTCCATTGTTCAATACCCCAATTTGTTTCAATTTCAGTTGCTGTCTGTAGTGTTATATTGCACAATATTTTTTAGATGGGTGTATGTCTCTAAATCCATTGCATCAAATACAAGACCCATTCCATTTTCCTCAACTCTGGCAACTCTTGCATGAATAAGTAATTCTGGGGCATCAACTCCACCAGATAAGATAATTTTGACCTTACACTCCATACCCTTAGAGACCTTTTTGTCTGTTTTCACAAAAAGTCCCTTAATACTTAAATTAGTTGAGCTACCCGTTACATCAACCTCATGGTCATTGTATATTATAATGATGCGGGTGGAAAACGTTACTCTTGCATAATGTCTTCGTCCGGTATTTTCAATTTCTGTCATGGGAAAAACCTTTTTATAAAAAATTTCTATTGATGCAGATTGTTTTTTTTAAGATTCTAAGAGTCATGTGGCCACACATCGTCAGCAACGTTTAGGAAAGCTGTAACAACTTCTGGATCAAACTGTGTGCCTGAACATCCTTCTATAATGGCGACAACCTTGCCTTTATCCATTTTTTTACGGTAAGCCCTATCTGATGCCATAGCATCAAAAGCATCAGCTACAGATAGTATTCTTGCAAGTTTTGGAATCTCATAACCTTTCAGTCCATCAGGGTAGCCGCTACCGTCAAAATATTCATGGTGATGTCTAATAATATCTTGTTCCCTTTCCCATAAACCAAGTTTGCCCACAATATCTGCACCAATTGATGGATGTTCTTTTATCTTTTCAAATTCCTCATCTGTAAGCCTACCGGGTTTTAAGAGAATATCATCTCTTATACCAATTTTTCCTATATCATGAAGCTGTCCAGCAAAACTTAAAACATCAAGCTCCTCTTCAGAGCAACCCATTATTCTACCAATAATATATGCAACATCAGCAACACGGGTTGAGTGTTTACGTGTATAAGAGTCTCTTGCCTCAAGGGCAGCAACAAAAGCGTATAATGTAGAGAAGAGGTTATCATAAATATTTTCATAAAGAGCTATATTCTCAATAGCAGAAGCTGCTTTTCGAGTAATATAATTCATGTAGTATATATCTTTTTCTGAGAAGAGGCGAGGGCTATATTGGTACCCATTATTAACACATTGATCTTTATCGGTAGAGACTCTATTATTGGTATTAAAAGAGTTATCTCCATTGGCTATCTGGTTATTAACAACAATAGATGCTGTAACAACTCCAAATGGTTTTTCTCTGATTTTAACAGGCACAACCATAAATGATTGTATATTGTTTGTAAGACCAATAACCCCTGAATTTTTTGAAATCAAACATGGCTGATCATCTGAAATAACATCTAAAAACAACTGGGCAAGCTCAGGTGTAATTCCTTCTTCCACACTCTCATCAAGATCAGTAGATGCTATTGGAATAAAAGACGATACATGCTCGGCATGTATGTAGAAATTTACTTTATCTGCTTTTACTACCTGCATACCAAGCGATACAACTTTGTTAAATATTCCGTAAGTTGAGTCAGAACCAGAAAAATCCTCCATAATACGGTTTAGAACATTTAGTTCATCTACACGAGAGAGTAGTTCATTATTTAAGGCTTCTAAACGTGCTCTACGCTCAATCTCTTCGCGAAGTATAAGATTCTCAACAAAAAGACCTCTCTCTCTCATTGTACGCCTTAAACTTAAATCCATCTGCTCTAAATTAACAGGCTTTACAAGATAATCAACAACTCCATTTTTTAATGTTCTTATTGTATTTTCTAATGATGGATAGCCCGTCATAACTATAACTGGCAAAGTGTTGTCAATTTTTCTTATGTGTTCTGCAAGCTGAAGACCGTCCATTTGAGGCATATTTATATCTGTAAAGCAACACCCAATTTTTACAGATTCTATTATTTCAATAGCTTCAATCCCATTACTGGCAGTATAGACCTCATAACCCTTACGCTCAAAGTACTCTTGTGTGATTTCAAGAATCCCCTCTTCGTCATCTACTATCAGTATAGTATTTCTACCGCTATCTATCATTCCTTATTTTCCAAAATGTCTTTAAAAAGATAATGCTATTTAATACGAGGGCAATAATGCTATCTAATTAAGAAGTCAATGTTATTTAAAATCAAAAGTGATTATCACGAAACACGTCTAATGTATAAACATATTTATCACCTAAATCTCTGTTTATCACATTAAATCTTTTCTATACCAAACATTTTCTTTTTTCAATTGAAAATAGATCATCAAAGCAATTTGAAACCATTTTTAAATCTAATTTTGACTATATTTTTTCTCTATTTTGCTTATCAAATTTTATGCAATAGGGTGTTATGAATTTTTGTCTTAAAAAAGTTAAAAATAAAGAATAATATACTTGACAATAGTTTTTTTAAAGAATAAAAATCTCTAAGTAATGCTTGATAGAGATTTAAAAGCATAATAACATCATATACTACCAACGGTCAAAAATTTGGTTATTATCAAATTTTTGAACCGATGGCTAAGGACATCGGCTGAAATCTGGAAGTCCTCTTAAGAGGACTTTGATAAGTTAGCCCATAGCTTTAGCTTAGGGCGACAAATAACATTAAAAGCTCAAATTAAGACCGTGTAGAGTATAACTTAATCTTAGGTAAGATAACCAATATGGATGATACAGATTTAAGAATATTGAAAATTTTGCAAGAAAAAGCAAGAATCCCAAACGTAGAGATCTCACGAAATATAGGCATGGCTCCATCAGCAGTGCTTGAGAGAATCAAAAAACTTGAATCTAAAGGGATTATATCAGGCTATGAAATAAGGCTTAATCCAGAGTGTTTTAACCACTCAATGGTTGCATTCATACAAGTTAGGCTTAATCTGCCTGCCAAAATAGAACAAATAGTAGAAAAGCTCTCTTGCCATGAGGAGATTCAGGAGATTCACTATATTTCAGGTGAAGACTCTCTTTTATTAAAAGTTCGTATCAGTAACGGGGCAGAGCTTCAGACAATTATTAATGAGAAGATTGCTACAATCAAAGGTGTGCAATCAACTAAAAGTTTTATTGCCCTCTCAACATACAAGGAGAGTGCAAGATTTCCTATTCCTAATCCTGAAAGACAAGTCTGAAGAACCTTAGAAGAAAATAATATAATTCCTGCAAAATTTAATTATTGCTTTGATTTTACTGTATATAAAAAGGATTTTGCAGGTCAAATAATAAAATTAAAAGGAGATGTGTATAAAATGCCGATGTCAGATGGATTTAAAACAAGATTGTCAAATGTAGTTGAAAAAGCAGTAAAACACTTTGGGACACCTTTTCATATTTATGATGAAGAAGGAATTATTGAGACTGCAAATTTGCTTAGAAAAGCATTTTCAGGCAAAGATGGATTTAAAGAGTTTTTTGCGGTTAAGGCTCTTCCAAATCCATCAATAATGAAAATTATGAAAGAGCAGGAATTTGGTTTTGATTGTAGCTCTTCACCTGAAATTATACTTGCCCGTTCAATTGGTAGCACAGGCAATGAGATAATGTTTACATCAAATAACACGAGCATAGAGCAGTTTGAAACCGCGGCTATTGATGGTGGTTCTGTTCTAAATCTTGACGATATATCTTTAATACCAAAAGTGCCTGTTATGCCTGAACTTATCTGCTTTAGATATAACCCCGGACCAAGACGTAGAGGTAACAAGATCATTGGAAATCCTGTAGAATCAAAATATGGAGTTAGCCATGAACAGATAACAGAGGCTTATCGCCAAGCAATTAAACGGGGGTCAAAGCGTTTTGGTATGCACACGATGCTTGCATCAAATGAGCTAAATTATGAGTATATGGTTGAAACAACTCAGATGTTACTCTCAATTGTGGAGCAGGTTTCAAATGCTTTGGATATAAAATTTGAGTTTATAAATATTGGCGGGGGGCTTGGAATACCTTATAAACCAGAGCAAAGTCCAATGAATGTAGATGCTCTTGGAGCTGAAACAACAGAGATGTTAAATCAATTTGAGCATAAACATGGCTGGTATCCAAAACTTTTTATGGAGAGTGGGCGATATATAACTGGTCCTCACGGTGTTTTGGTTACCACAGTGATAAATCATAAAAATATTTATAGAAAATATGTTGGAGTTGATGCCTCAATGTCAGCTCTTATGCGTCCTGGAATGTATGAGGCATATCACCATATTCATATTCATAAAAAAGAATCAAATTCAGAATATGAAACAGTTGACGTTGTGGGGTCTTTGTGCGAAAATATTGATAAATTTGCAATACAGCGTTCCTTGCCTGTAACAGAGGTTGGAGATATTCTGATTATTCACGACACAGGTGCCCACGGACACGCTATGGGATTTAACTACAATGCCAATCTTCGCCCCAAAGAGCTTCTTTTAAAAAAAGATGGAACTATTGAGATGATCCGAAGGGCAGAGACAGTAAAAGATTATTTTGCAACACTTGATTTTGAAAAAAATATTTGTATTTAAAGTTTCTGTTTAACAACTTAAGGATTTCTGCTAAAAAGAAATTTATATTTTCGCAAAAGGACATTTTCCATTAACACTTAGATTTAAAGGAAGAGAACTATGATTAAAATAGGTACCGTAACTTGCACATCTGAAGCGGCTGATATGGTTGCACAATGCTACTCATCATTTCCTGTGCCACCAGAGGGAAGAATTAGACTTATAGATACTTATGTTTTTACAGAAGGTGTTACAAAGGGAGACGCAGAATATAAGGCTTTTTCTATATTTGAGTATGATGAGGCTGACGAAAGACTTTTACAAGAGTTTCTTGAAAAGAGATTTGCCGCTTTTTCACAAATACCGGGTGTTAGATATAAAATTGAAGATTGGGTAAGGGTTGCAGATGCCTTGAGAATGTTGGCTGATGGCGAGTTTAATACTGATTTTTCAAAAACAGGTTTTTAAGTGCTTTATACTACTTTTGGTCATAAGTTGAGTTTTACATATAGAAAAGCTAATTTATTACCATGACGTATATATAAAACCTAAAATTTGACAACAAGACTTTAAGATTTGACAACTTTTTGAAAGTTGTCAAATCTTAGATTTTGTAGCATTAGTGATATTACAGTTGCCCAGATGAACTTAACGCAAATATAACCATTTTTTGCATCATACGTTCCTGAACTGTTTTAGGATTAGCAAGGTCCATTCTCTCAAGATATGGAATAGCTTTTTCAGGTACGCCCCCAATACTCTTGCTGATAAGTCCATTTATAACAGCAAACTTGTTCCGGGCTGCAAGCTCTTTAAAGCCTCTCAATGCCTTTCCAAGTGTAATCTCCTCTTTTGTAAAAGCAGTTCCAAACGGGAATGCAGGAAAGAAGCCTTGCATTCTGTAAGGTCCAAACTTTGCCTCTAAAATTTCGGGCAGATTATCTCTGAACTGCTGTGGAATCTGCCAATCAGGTTCTATTGCCCCGGATTTCTTTCCCTTTTCAAGAAGCTCTTCCTGAAATCTTGAATCAGTAATACAGAGGAGCCGTTTCATAACTTCACCGTATTTCATGCCTCTCAAATCAGCTATCCCATATTCTGTAACTACAATATCTTTTAGATGTCTTGGGATTGTGGTATGCCCATACTCCCACACAATATTTGAAACAGCTTTTGCCCCTTCACCTCTGTAACTTCTGATCATGGTAACAGCCCGACCATCATCAAGTTCATGTGCCATTGAGATAAAATTATATTGTCCACCAGGCCCGCTTATGATTCTGTTATCGTCAAGTCCGTCAGCTACAGTTGCCCCTGTCAATGTTGCCATAAGGGCGGCATTGATAAATCTGCCGTGCTTTCTCTGAAGCCTTTTAATCTCTTCATTGCCATAGAGATGATTGACATAATCAACACTTCGCATGTCAATAAGTTTGAGTTTTTCCTCGTCCAAATTACGTAACTCTTCATAAAAAGCATGAGGACCTATAAAGAAACTTCCATAAAGTGCAATACCGTTTTTCAGGATATTTCCAAGACACGAGGAGACAACTGCTTGAAGATTTTCACTTACAGACATATCAAGAGGATAGGATTTGCCATTTAACACTGCACACCCATCTTCATAGACAAGCTCTGGTTTGAAAATTCCAAATTTCTGGAAAAAGTCAAATTCGCTCTTCTTTATTCTTGTATGAACTAACTTTCTTTTGACTATCTCTCTAAATATCTCTTCCACCTGATTTTCATTAAATTCATTATCATTAATTACTCTTTGAAGTCTGACATCTTCATATACTTTTCTTTTGAGAATATCACCTTTTAACAATTCAAGAAGGCTGTCAACAAACATTTCAGACGATCCTAAAAGCCCTTTTTCAAAAGGATCGATACCGCCTATAGAGTCAATTACATCTTTAAATTTCGTATAGATACCTGAGCTGTTAAAAAATTTCTTGTACATCTCATTATTTTTATGACGCATCTCAACACCAGCAACAATAGCATCTCCAAGTGAACCAATACCCACCTGAATGGTACCGCCATCTTTTACAAGTGTGCTTGCGTTCATTCCAACCATCCAGTCAACCGTGTTTACAGACTCTTTAGGTGCCCCGAAGAGTTTAAAATGGTAAGCAGGGTTCTCAATTACCATATCGTAGAAATCAGGTTTAACTACAGCATCACCATACATAAACGGCATATCTTCATGAATCTGGGCAATCACAGCAATTTTTTTACCTTTTGCCTCAAGTTTTCTAAGAAAATTTCCTCCGTCAAGGTGGGTATCAGGATTGGAACTCATACTAAACATTGTTTCGCCGTTTATCTCTTTTTTTGCTACAAGTTGTCCAAGCACATTGCACTCATTGATAAAAGCATCACGTATAGCAAAAGTGTAATTAGAACCAAGATAGTTCTGTGTAGCATGTGTATTGCCCATCCAAGCACCAGCTTTATTAAAAAACTCTATCAGGGTAAAATTTGGTGGAATCTGTTTTTTTCTCATGTCAAAAACATATTCAAAATCAACAAAATTTTCCCATATACGCTCAACTAATGGTTTCATAAACCGTTTTTCAAGTTCGCTTGACCATGTTGGTTTCTCTAAAGCTATAGCTGTAATCAAGGTAAAATTAAGAGTTGGATCTGTCTTGGTTCTTCTGTACAAGGCGTTAATAAGATGATTTGGCTTTGCAAGAGCTAATGGGGCAGCAAATACAATTTTTTTTCCGACTTTTGCAATCAGATCATCAACACATTTTTCAACATCAGAATAATATTGAGGAGCTTTATTTTCTAACACTGTTCCGTCCCCCTTTGTTTTTTAAAGAAGTTAATTGGTTAAAAAAAAGTTACTTTGGGTAAATGGGCTTGCTTGTAAGGCAAAGTTTGGTTTTGTAATTAAAATGAATTTAGAATTTTGGAAAACTAATTAATTAATCGGCGTGAAACTATTTTTTGTTCTAAGATATTCGTTACGGAAAATCAACATTTAAAATTATTAGAGTGATTATAATTAAGGCTAAATATCAACCCTCAATAAAAAGTTGAAGTGAATCTATAAACTTAGGATCTTCATTTTCAATTATAGAGACAATATTTTTGTGCATTCTTCTTTTATGTTCTCCAAAAATACCACGTTTTTTTTGCAATGTTTTAGCAAATGCCATTGTATCGGCATTAAGTTCGTCTAAGGTAGCACTTGCCTTTTCAATAATGTGATGCAGGGCAAGCTCCTCTGCCCCAACCCTTTTTCCAGTAAGTTTAAGTTCATTAAATTTATATTCTGGAATCGCTTTGCGGACAAAGGCAATCATTCCTGGCAGAAAAGGTATATTAATGTCAACTTCAGGAAAACAGAAAAAACCTCTATCTTTTCTCATAAATCTAAAATCACAAGCACATGAGAGTATAGCACCATTTCCAAAAGCATGACCATTTATTGAGGCAATAACAGGAATCGGCATAGTTATAATTCTTTTAAATACGGTGTTCATCTCATACATAAATTGTTTAATGCTATCAAAATCTTTTGCAGCAAATCTTCCAAGTAACCAATCAATATCAACGCCTTGCGAAAAATTTTTTTCATCTGATGATGTTAGAATTAAGGAGAAGATCGATTCATCTGAAAGTATCTCATCAAATATACGATTCATATTTTTCCCAAATTCAAGGTTTTGGCGATTTGCACCATTACACATGGTAACTATTGCTGCTGTTTCATCTTTTTTCCATTCTATCACGGACAAGGGTAACTCCTTTCAATTGATTTAAGTTATTAAAATTTTACACGGTTGATTCTAAAATTTTACATAATTCTCATCGAAATATTTAAGTTTATTAAACACTATCAATGTTTCACTACTACACACTCGGCTTTTAATCAAGAACGTTTCTCTCATTTTTGCACTATATTTCTCTTATCAAAATATGATTGACATAGTTTCTTATTTCTGATTATCTCAAAAAAATATCATTATTGTAATCTCCCGTTTTTTAATCTATTAATTTATATAAGTTACAGGAAAACGCCATGATAATTGGACTTGATGTTGGCGGAACCCACACTGACGCCGTTCTGTTAAGCGAAAATGGACTTGAAAGACACATAAAAGTCCCGACCGATACTTCAAACCTTTTTAATACAGTTCTTTCAGGATTTGACCTACTACTTGATGGAATTGAGCCTTTTAAGGTCAAAAGAGTTGTTATAAGCACAACACTCACTACTAACAGCGTTGTGCAAAAACAGTTAAATCCTGTAGGCATAATTGTCTCATCAGGACCTGGCATTGACCCTAAACTCTTCCGTAGAGGCGACTACTTCTATACTGTATCTGGCTCAATAGACCATCGAGGCAGGGAGCGATCTCCTATTAATAGGGCTGAAATTGAACAAATCTCAGAGACAATAAAAAATGCTGGAATTGAATATGTCGGTGTTATCGGCAAATTTTCTCCAAGAAATCCTGCCCATGAACTTGAAATAAGAGATATTCTTAAAAAGAATTTCCACACCATATTCCTTGGACACAAAGTGTCAGGAAACCTAAATTTTCCTCGAAGAATTGCAACAGTTCATCTTAATACTGCTGTTTATAGTATGCACAAAAACTTTTTCAACGCTGTGAATGATACTCTCAAGCAAAAAGGTTTAAAAGCCCCAATTCAGATATTAAAAGCAGATGGCGGAACAATGAATTTAGCTACCTCAATGGAGTTTCCTGGTCAGACAATTTTATCAGGACCTGCTGCAAGTGTTATGGGAGCTATTCACCACGCACCAGCAGACAAAGATGTGCTTGTTCTTGACATTGGCGGAACCACAACTGATATTGCTATTCTTGTCAACAAAGCTCCTCTTTTAGAACCAATTGGGGTTGGACGTGGAAAATATAAAAGTCTTATTCGGGCACTTCATACAACATCAAGAGGAATTGGTGGTGATAGCCAAGTTACAGCTATAGATCGATATATTGATAAAACAGATGGAGTTTGTGACAAAAGAGGTAGAAATATTGATATTGCAGGTAAGGCAAAAAGTGATAATCTAATGAGCTTCCGCCAAAAAATCAAAGCCTTACAGATAGGACCAGGAAGGCAAGGTCCAGCTTTGGCATTTGGAGGACCAGCTCTTACCCCCACTGATGCAATGATCTGGCTTGGCATTATGGAGGGTGGTAATAAAAAGTTATCAGAAGAGGGGTTAGCACTTCTTGCAGAGACACTTGGAATATCTATTCGTGAAACTGCTGAAAAGATATTTCATCAAACTTGTGAAACTATTGTTAATGTCGCCAACATTATGGTTGACCAAATAAACAAAAAACCTGTTTATACTGTCCATGAATTTCTTGAAGGTTACAAAATCAGACCTCAACAGATATTACTACTTGGTGGTCCAGCTCCTTACTTTGCATCTAAAATCGAAGAGATTTCTGGCATAAAAACTACGGTTTTACCTAATAGTTCCGTTGCTAATGCAATCGGAGCTGCTCTTGCACGAACAACTTGCGAGGTCTCTTTGCTCGTTGATACCGAAAGAGGAGTTGCAACAGCACCAGAAGAGAACTTCACAGCCTCAGTTTCAAGCTCATATCGTAAAGATGATGCCATTAAAACCGCAATTGCCCTTTTAGAGAAAAAAGCTGTAAATGCAGGGGCAGATTTAAAAAATTTTGAGGCAGAGACAACTGAATTTCAATCTTTTAATGTTGTGCGTCAATTTGCTTTACGCGGAAAGATATTTAGAATCAAAATGCAGGTAAAACCTGGACTTATTAAGGGATTTTCTCATGGGTTTTAACAGCAGCGATAACTATAAAATATGACTTGATTATTATGACAACAGAATTTTTTAACAAAGCACAAGCTAATCTAAATGCCGCCCAATTATGTTTTGATAACCAATTGTATGATTCATGTGCAAATAGAGCATATTATGCCGTTTTTCAGGCAGCAATAGCCGCCCTTTCTGACAAGGGTGTAAACCGATCAAAGCCAGATCACAAACAGATACAAGCAGATTTTAGTGAGAAATTGATTAAAAGACAAAAAATCTATCCAACCAAATTGCGATCATATCTTATGGATATGCAAAGTGTTAGAAATCAAGCTGACTATACCACTGAAAATATTAGTAAAAACTTGGCATTTCAGCAAATTGTAAAAGCACAAGAGATGATATCAGCAATTGGAAAGGAATTAAAAAAATGAGAATAAATTTCAAACAAAAAGAACTTATAGAAAAACTTGTAAATAAGCTCAAAAAGAGGTTTCCTGAAGTTGAGTTGATTGATATTACAGAAAGCCCCGAAGATTCAGAAAGTCTGTGGATTAATATAACCGCCCCAGAAAAGGAAGATCGAGAAATAGAATTAAGAGAGTTTGCAAGCGATAAGACTACTGATATTTTGGTTGACTATGGCTATCATATTTTAGTTATGCCAACACGTTTGAGAATGTCAGCTTAAAAGGAGGTTATGATGCTAAAATCATCTAAAAAAACAGGTCTTGTATTCTTTCCAGCATTTGACTGGGCAATTGATCCTACCCACCCTGAGAGAGAAGAGAGGCTTTTATATACTCAAGATCAAGTAGCAGAAGAGGGAATTTTTGATATTAGCGGCATTGTAGAATATAAGCCTGACCTTGTTACAGCACACGAAATAAGACGTACCCATTTTTGTGTTCCTGACGAAGCTGCTATTACCACTCAATCGCATCTGATAAGTGCAGGTGGTGCAACTGTTATTGCTCGTGCTGTTATGGAGAAGAAAATCGACAATGGTTTTGCTCTTGTAAGACCCCCAGGACACCATGCAATGCGAATAAGCCACGGAGGAAGAGGCTTTTGTCATATTAATATTGAGGCAATAATGGTTGAGATGATTCGTCAGCAATATGGAGTTAGAAGGGTTGCTATTGTTGATACTGACTGCCACCATGGAGACGGCACAAACGATATTTATTGGCATGATCCAGATACGCTATTTATCTCTTTGCATCAAGATGGAAGAACTCTCTATCCGGGTTCGGGATTTACAGGAGAGTTAGGTGGTCCTAATGCTAAAGGTAGTAACCTTAATATTCCGCTTCCGCCAGCAACATCAACAGAGGGCTATCTTTATGTGATAAGAAATAGCGTTCTTCCAGCATTAGAAGAGTTTAAACCCGAAATTATTGTAAACTCAGCGGGTCAAGATAATCACTACACAGACCCATTAACAAACATGAAATTTTCAGCCCAAGGATATGCAGAGCTTACAACTTTGTTAAAACCAGATATTGCGGTTCTTGAAGGTGGTTACTCAATTGAAGGTGCATTACCCTATGTTAATTTAGGAATTATCCTTGCTCTTGCTGGTATGGACTACTCAAAAGTTATTGAGCCAGACTATGATGAAGAACGTTTAAAACAGGCCATCCATGTTACTGATAGCATTAAGAGAACATCAGATGTTATTAACGATTATTGGAAAAGACGTTATGAATTAAGAGAAAAGGCTGGCAATCATGGAGAGATTCAAGAGCGTCATCGCGAGATATTTTACGATACAGACAACATATTTGAACGCCAAAAAGAGCGAATAAGAATATGCAGAGATTGTGCAGGTGCCCTTGAGATTGATTCAAAAGCATCACCGGGACTTCACATACTTGCGGTTCATATACCTCTAAATGCTTGTAATGTGTGCAAAGAGACTGGTTATGAGATGTTTGATAGAGCTATCCATAGCAATAAAAAGTATGATAAAATTTTTCTCCAAGATAGACCTAAAGATTCATATATTGTCAGGTAATTGATTATAATTTTTATTCAATCTTTCGCCGATGGTTAAAAACATCGGCTAAGTTAAAAAAGTCCTCTTAAGAGGACTTGGACAATTCAGCCCTGACTTTAGCTCTGGGCAAGAAATGCTTGTTCAACATAACTATAAAATAACAATCTGCATCAATAAATTATCAATTCCACCAACTATAAAATCATAATCAGGTCAAATATGTTAAAGCAACTTGTAAAACGTGCGGAGATGATCCGTGCAATAAGAGAGTTTTTCTACAACAATGGTTACCTTGAGGTAGATACCCCTCTTAGAATTCCAAACCCAATTCCAGAAGAGCATATTGAACCATTTGAATCTGAAGGTTGGTATCTTCAATCTTCTCCTGAAATCTGCATGAAAAGGCTTGCTACCCGTGGCTATGGCAAAATATTTCAGATATGCAAATGTTTTAGAAAAGATGAGCGAGGCGATCGTCATCTTACAGAGCTTACAATGGTTGAATGGTATAGAAAAGATTACTCATACATTGAGCTTATGCAAGAGTGCAAAGAGATGATAAGGTATGTTGCCGTTAAGTTATTAGTTAAACAAGATGCTCAACAAATTAAATCGGAAAATGTAGATGAATCAAAAAAAGAGCTATCTATTGAGTATGGAAATCACAGTATATCTATTAACTCTCCTTGGCAGCATATTACAGTTAGTGAGGCATTTGAAAAATATGGTAGCATGACAATGGAAGAGGCAGAAGCAAATGGCTCTTTTGATGAGATAATGTCGTTTGAGATTGAACCCAACCTTGGCTTACAAGTGCCAACATTTATCTACGATTATCCAGCCTCAATGGCATCTTTAGCAAAGCTAAAATCTAACAATATTAATTTGGATGAGAATGGTAATCTAAAATCTAACAATATCAATTTTAATAAGGATAATAATCTTTTGCCAGAAAAAAAGAGCCTTGCAGAGCGGTTTGAATTATACATTGCAGGTATTGAACTTGCTAACGGTTTTTCAGAACTCAACGATCCTGTTGAGCAGAGAGAAAGGCTTTTAAAAGTTATTAAAAACGGTTCTAAAGATAAAAATAAAGATAAAAAAAATATGCAACTACCTGAAAAATTTATCAAAGATTTGGCAAAGCTACCAAAAACTGCTGGCATAGCACTTGGAGTTGATAGACTTGCTATGATATTTACTAACTCATCATCAATTGATGAGGTAGTAGCGTTTACATCAGAGGAGCTTTAGTGTAGATTTAGTCCAATAGAAGGCTATTTGCAATATATAGGTTTCCAGACAATTATTTGCCCCTCCCCGCCCTCCCCAAGTGGAGGGAGTAATTATGCCCCCTCTCCATTGGGGAGGGGGGTGGGGCGATAGGAATTGCCAATTTATTTATCTGGAATACTATAGATATATTAAACCGAACAAATTAAAGACAAAACAAGAGGTTGAAATATTAAAATTTTGAAAAGAAGCAGTAGAGACTCAAACCTTACTAATTATGGGGTTAATCAAGTTCATAACAAGTTAATTGAGCATGATAGGGGATTTACATTAATAGAGTTAATGGTTGTGGTTGTCATACTTGGGATTTTAGCAAGTCTTATTGTGCCAAGATTGATGGGTAGAACAGACGAAGCAAGAGTTGTAAAGGCAAAAGTTGATATTTCTGCTATTGCAACAGGTCTAAAACTTTATAGACTTGATAATGGTAACTATCCGACAACTGAGCAAGGATTGCTTGCACTTATTGAAGAGCCTAAAACAGAGCCTTTACCACGTAAATGGCATAAAGATGGCTACCTTGACACAAGACAGATACCTAAAGACCCTTGGGATAAAGAGTATATCTATTTAAGTCCCGGTCTTCATAACGAGTATGATATTATCTCCTATGGTGCTGACGGAGTTCCTGAAGGTGAAGGTAATGACGCTGACATCAAAAGCTGGGAACTTGAATAGAGCTGACATAGTTCACACGGACTCTGGATTTACTCTGATTGAACTGATTGTTGTGCTTGCTATAATGGGGAGCGTTCTTTTTATTACATTGCCCAAATTCAGGACACTTACATTTGATGATACCACTGAAAGAGGGCTTAATATTTTGCTCAATACTGTTGAAAACCTAAAAAAAAAAGCTCTCTCTGATGGTATGGATTACATACTCCATCTTGATGTTGTTAAATCTGTGATGTGGGTTACCTCTGCTTCTATTATTTCGGAAGCTGGAAATGCTAAAGCTGTAAATAGGGTAGGGCAGCAAAAGATGGTTAATAATACTAAGTCGCACAACATTATGGGTAATTCTAAATCTGACCAGATTGATAGTATAGATAATAACAAGGCTAAAGAAAATGCAACGCCTCTGCCAGACTCTGTTTATATCACAGGTGTTGAAATTTATGGATTGTCTAATCGCCAACCGCAAGACGAGTATCAAATCAGATTTAGCGGGCAAGGGTATTGCGATATGGCAGTTATTCACCTAAAAGAGCGTGAAAGCGACGAAGAAATAGATGTAGTTATTGAGCCTTTTTTATATAGTGCGAAAATTAGTAAAAAACCCATCTCTTTTGATCAATGCAGGTAATTCATTAAAATAGAAAGTAGAGATGCCGCCGGCGTCTCTAAAGTTTAGGCTTAACTCAATTTATGACCTTGAACAGTATATATATTAAATAGATGCAAAAACATCATAAAATTAAAGGGTTTACACTTCTTGAAATTATGGTCAGTATATCTATTCTTGCCCTTGTAGTTGTCTCAGTCTTTAAAATCCAATCAGCGATAATTCGCCTCTCTATTGCAGGAGAGTTCTACTCTACAGCATCACATCTTGCCCGCCAAAAACTTGCTGATATTGAGCAAGAGATTCGTGATCCCTCTATGGTAAATGAAATTTCCACAAAAGAGCTTTCAGGAGATTTTGGAGATGATTTCCCAGATTATAGCTGGAGATGCGACATTAATAACCTTGATCTATCAAATTCAGAGATTCCTGAAGAGGTTATCAAAAAGGGAGACTTACAAAAATTAAAAAAGATAAAAATTGAAATTTCATATAAAGATGAGTTCTCCTTTAATATTTTATCGTGGAGATTCGTCCAAAATGATTGAAACAGAAGAAGTAAAACCAACTGGTTTTACCCTTTTTGAGATTCTTGTGGCAGTGATGATTTTCGGAATCATCATGCTTACCATATTTTCTTCATTTCGCTCATTTATAAAATCGTCATACTTTATAAAAGATAAGATTGCCGCATCAGAAGTAATTGCATCTATTACCAATGTTATGGTTAGGGATTTTATCTCTTTGCGAATATCTCTACCTCCAGAATATTCAAAAAAGCTCTCCGCAGATTCTACATCTTCAAATTCAGGTAATTTTACAGATTCAACTTCAGTTAATGGCAATTTAAGTTCTACTTCAGATTCAATACCTCCATCTTCATTGTTTGATAATAGTGATGATAAAGATAAGTTTAGATTTTTTGGAGATGAAACAGCCGTAGAAGGAGAGATTTTTTCAAGAGTAAGATTTGCCTCACTCGCTCATATTGCGTTTGGCATTAGGACAACTCCAAATGAATTATCTATATCTGAATCTAAATCTAAATCTTCAACAACTTGGTCTAATAAACCTTCTGGAGTTGCTCGTATTTTCTATTATGTTCGCCCAAATGATGAAGATGGGTTTGATCTTTGCCGTTCTGACACTCTTAATCGATTTGACGATACTGAAGGAACAAGTTGTGACCCTATAATTTGCAAAAATATAACTAAATTTAAGCTAACTTATATGGACATTAAAGGAGATGAACATACAGAGTGGGATTCTGAATCTGATGAATCTGAATATTCCACTCCTGTTTCAGTTAGAGTTGAAATAGAGTTTAAGGTAATTGATTCTGTTCATAAGTTTTTAACTCAAATATCTATGCCTCTTTTTAGAACCCCTTTAAAAAATTACAAATAATTTATGGTGATATTTAATAATAAAGGTATGGCCCTGTTAATTACACTTGCCTTGATTGCAGTTTTGATGACTGCTGCTCTTGAGCTTGTTCGTAATTCAGGTGATTCGGCAGAACTTGAAAGAAAAATAACAGATCGCCTACAAGCTCAAGAGATGGCAAGATCGGGTATTGAACTTGCTATGTTCATTTTAACTCGTGATGCTGAACAAAATGATATTGATTCTTTGCAAGAGATGTGGGCTTCTCCTTATGTGGTCGCATCTGCTGTTGAACTGTTGGGATTTGATCAAAATCAGGGGTCTCTTGATGTTGTAATTACTGATGAGCTTGGTAAAATTCAGGTAAACGCTCTTTTAGAACAATTTCCGGGCAATATCGCTAATAATGACCAGATAGCTTTGTGGGAACGATTCTTAAATATAGCCATTTCAAGCGATAAGTCTCTTGATCTGCGTGATCCTGCTGAAATTATAAATTCTTTAAAAGATTGGCTCGACTCTGGTGATGATGATGCAATAAGCGGTCTATCTGGTGCAGAGTCTGACTATTATGAAGCTCTTGATCCGCCAATTTTTTGCAGCAATGGCCCACTAAATAGTGTAGAAGAACTTTTTATGATCAAAGGAATTCCTAAAAATATTACATCAATTCCTGCAAAATTAATTGAGAAGTCTATAGTTAATCTTCCTGATTCAGCAACTTATAAACCTTTTGGGCTAAATAATAGTCCCACCAAAAATTCAAACATAGAGTCAAAATCTGATATGATTTCAGACACCCTTTCAGAAGAGTATTTAACTTTAGAACCAGATAGAATTTTCACTGTTTATGGAATAGACTCTAATAAAAAAGAGGGGTCAAAATTCGCATATTCAGGAAAAATTAACATAAATACCGCAGATGTTGCTGTTCTTGCTGCAATGTTACCTATTGGTATGGAAGACCAGGCATCTGAGCTTGCAAATTTTAGAATTGAGAAAGGTGAGAATAGAGATATATTTACAAATAGCCTTGACAGTGGATGGTATAAAAAGGTTATATCTCTATCCCCAAAAGATGCTAAGGCGTTTGAGAAGATAGTAAGATATTCAAGCGATCTGTTCAGAGTTGACGCTACAGCCAACGTTAATGGTGTTGATGCCTCTTTGACAGGATTTATCAAAAGAGAAAAAAGGGGAAAAAGTGGTAAATGGGGCTGCACCATTATTCAGCTAACAGGAAATTGATTTAATGAGTGAAAAAATTTTAGGGCTTGAACTCTCTTCAGATTCATTGACAGCAGTTGTTATAAAAAGGTCTTTTAATAAATACACTATTGTTGACTCTGCTTGGACACAATGTGATTTAAAAAGAGAGACAAAAAATTCTCAAGAAGAGTCAAACTCTATTTCAAATTCTATTTGGAGAGGTTTGAAATGGGATAGTGAATCATTTGAAGATGCTCTTAAAACTCTTATATCAAAACTTGATTTAAAAGGGTGTTCTAAATCTGCTTTGTGCCTACCAGCCTATTTAGTCTCATTTAGGACATTAAATATGCCTTTTGCATCGGAGAGTAAAATTCGCCAAATCCTCTCCTATGAGCTTACTTCCCATCTTCCTATTAGCTATGGTGGTTATATTTCTGATTTTATCATATTAAAAGAATCTGATTTTATTGACTTCAACAATATTGATAATCCAACTTTAAGTAAAATATCAAACAGAGAGCAAATACCAACCACAACTTCAAAAGAAGAGCAAACTTCAAACTCAATTTCCAATAATACTCAAAATAGCATTCTAAATACCTCAAAAAAAGCATCAAACAAAACTTGCATCTTTACTGCATCTATTCCAGTTACTGTGATAGATACTTTTTTTTCTATTCTAAAAAAGTATGGGATAGAGCCTGAGCTTGTAACATCACAGGGGATTGTTGCAGCAAATTTCATTAATAATAATGTAATCAACAAAGAAAATAATAATTTAATAAAAGATAGTAGTTATTTAATAAAAGATAATAATTATTTAATAAAACAATTTGTAAATACTGGATTTAAAAAAAGAACTAATCAAAACAACGATAATGCTCTTAGTGTTTTAATTGAGAGGAGAGTTTCTGATACCCTTCTCTCATTTATTTTAAAAGGGAATATCGTAGCTATTCGCTCTTTTGTTGGAGATAAAGATGACTCTTTTGTTCAAAGAACCGTGCAGCAGACAATAATAGGTTTAAGCCAGAGATATAATATTGAAATTGCTAAGATTAATAAAATTGATCTGTCTGATTATGAATCGTCAATTAATCTTCAGATAGGTAATTTGGACTCCAATCATCTTCAACCAGATAAGTTTCAATCAAAAAATCTTCAAGCAAATAGTTTTGGATTAAACCAACTTCAAAAAGATAGTGTTCAATCAGATAATTTTAATCAATCAAATGCTATTGAACAATCAAATAAACTCCACTGGTTCAATGCTATAGCTGCTGCCTTTTGCTTAATTAAAAGAGAAAAGACAATCAATTTTTGTCAGGATAAATATGCCAAAAACTCTTTTTTTAATAAATTCAAAGATAATATTATTAGCTTATCCATTTTTGTAGCAACTCTTTTTGTCTGCCTATTTATAAATATTGAATTTGATATTTTAGCTCTTAAAAAAGAGGTAAAAATTCTTGATAAAGCAATTACAGAGAGTTTCATAAAAACGTTTCCTGATGTGAAAACTGTGGTAGAGCCACTGATGCAAATGCAAGTAAAAATAAGAGAGCTTGAGCAAAGTGGTTTTGTAAGGGGAGGGCAGGCGAGTAATGGTTCTCGTTCCAAGATAAGGGCTATTGAAATTCTGTATGAGCTGTCAAACCGAATATCTAAAAATATTGATATTGAAATTACCCGTTTTCTTTTGAGTGAAGGAAGATTGGTAATTGCAGGAAATACTGATAATTTTAACACTATTGATAAGGTCAAAACAGTTCTTGAGCAATATGATAGATTCAAAAGCGTTACCATAAATAGTGCGACTGCCGATAAAACAGGAAAGAGGATTTTGTTTAATTTTATCGTTGAGTTTAAGGAGTAATATTATGAATATCAACAAACAAACAGATTTAATAAAAGAGATAGTGGAAATAGCAAATTTTATACCATTAGAGCAGACACTACAGCTTTATAAATTTGCACTTATTCTAAAGAGCCGAGTTTCTTCTTACGAAGAAGTATCTGATAGTATAAATATAGATGAAGAGCTTTGGAAATCTCAATTTGCAAAAACTTCTGATGACAAGTTAGCTAATTTGGTAAAATTGGTTGAAACTGAGATAGATAAAGGTGCCACTATGCCAATGTTTAATAAAAATGGCGACTTTATTGAATGCAAATAAATTCTCGAACAACAAAATCTTTCTGGAAACATTATTGGGGATTACCTCTGTTAATTAGACAAAAGGCGATACAGTCTTATAAATTATGGCGAGATAATCCTGCACATCCAGCTATTTGTTTTAAACGAGTAAAAGAGAGTCAGCCAATATATTCAGTGCGTATTGGTTTATCATATAGGGCATTAGGGCTGTTCAAATCAGATACTGTAACATGGTTTTGGATAGGCGATCACGATGCTTACGAATATCTTATTAATGAGCTTTGAAAAGGATTATGAAATGTTCTCAAGTCTTTCTCGTCGTGAACAAGATGTGGTATCAGTTGGGAGTGTGGCAGTTATATTGTTTATTTTGATTCAGTTTATCCTATTACCAACTCTTGATAAGCGTCAATCATTTATAAATAAGGTTAATGCAAAAAAAGATGCTCTAAAAGAGATGGTAGAGCTTGAAAGCCGTTATCAAGAGATACAAAGCTCTGTTATGGCAGAAAAGATATTGGTTATGAAAAGAGATAAATCATTTACACTGTTTTCATTTTTAGACAGACTTGCACAAGAGAGCAATGTTAAAGATAATGTTTCATACATGAAGCCATTTAAAAGACAATCAGAGAATAGCGAGGTTGCTTTTTCAAGTGTTAAAGTAAAATTAGACGAGGTTGTAATGAGACAGGTTGTTGATTTTATCTATAAAATAGAGAGTTCAAACAATCTTGTATATATCTCATCGTTATCTCTTTCACGAACAGGAGAAAATGGTCAATTAAGTGCCATAATTGAAGCTGAAACTATCGTTGCACCAGAAAATTAAAATCTCCAGATAAAATAATAGCCTATATACAAACAATATATTGGACTGCGAATAGAAGAGGATTTTCAAATATGAGAATTAAACATATTTTGTTTTACGCTGCTTATAGTTTTGCAGCGTTTTTTATTTTTTTAATTCTCCTTTTTCCAAAAGAGAAGGTGGCAAATATTGTATGCGAAAAGGTAAACTCAAAATTTGTAGATGGACAGATTGTTATGCAATCGCTTGCTCCTTCATTTCCGTTAAGTCTTAAGGCTATTAATACATCTATTCTTCTTAATGACGGCAATGAGGTAAAAATAGATTCTATTATTCTCTCCCCCCAAATCTTATCTCTATACAAGTCTATTAAAAAAATAGATGTAAAAGCAGAAGCATACGGTGGAAATATTGACGGAGTTATTGATTTAGGAAAAGTTACGGAATCAGGAAAAATTAAAGATTTAGCAAAACCATTGTCAACTTATGATGTTAATGTGGCAATAACATTTCAAAATTTAAACATCCAAAATTTAAAACATACTGTAGAAAAATTTGATATTTTCTCTTCATTCATAATGAGTGGTAAGCTAAACTACAGCACATTAAAAGCTAAAATGGGTGGAAATGTTAGCGGTAATGGAAATGGTATAATAGCCCTATCTAATTGTGTTGTAAAATCAGATAATATATTTCTCAAGCAGATGGGTATTGAGAAGGTAAGTTTTACAGATATTAATATTAAATGGGATAAGAGTGAAGATATAGTTAATGTTGCTGTTTTTGATGCAAAAGGTTCTGATATTAAAATTAAATTAGCAGGAGAAATTTTGCTTAAAAAACCTGTAGATATAAGTACTCTTGATTTAAAAGGGGAATTTCAACCAACATCTGCTAATATAACTTCTATTATTGCTGGGCTTTCTGGTTTATCATCTTTAAATAAGCTATTGTCTGGGTCTGCAAAAAAAGGGATTTCGTTCAAGATAACTGGAACTTTGCAAAGACCAATAGTTACACCGCTTATCTAATCTGCATTTTACCACTTATCGAATCTGTATTTTTGATGAAGTATAGAGCTAAACTCTTGCCAATTATAGGGTTTAGTAATTTTTCTATAAATCTTGTGATAAATGGATTTTCCATAATATCCCACACTAACAACTTGTGATAGAGGTTAATAATGTTGAAATTAGAGTTTGAAACACTTTGATTGGGGCAACCCATTAAACATTTGAGCCACCAAAATGGGGTGTGGAGACTGTGAGCATAATGGCTACCATAAAACTGAAATCCTAATGGAATAATTTTTTCAAGTAGCTCTTTTTTTTTGTAGATACGAATATGTCCGCCTTCTGTATTGCAATACTCTTTAGATAGCTTCCAACATATTTTTTCAGGCAAATATCGTGGCACTGATAATGCAAGTTGTCCTTTTGGTTTTAATACCCGTTTTAACTCTTCAAGGGCTTTTTGTTCTTGGTGAATATGCTCCATAACTTCAGAGCAGATAACTATGTCAAAAGTGTTGTCAGCAAATGGAAGAAGGTTAATATCGCTGTTACAAAGCACCCATTGAGAGTCAGAACATTTAGAGTCAGAATCTTCCAATTTAGAGCTTTGAACTTGAGAATTTTGCGGTTCAGCACTTTGAAATTCAGCAACTTGTGATTTAAGACCTTGGAAGTTTGTTTTATTCTTTGATTCTAAATAGTTTTTTATAAATTCTTCGTGTGTTTCTATTTTTTCTTTTGCTACCGCCAAATCTTTATAACACATATCAGCACCCACACAGAATGTATTTTCAAATTCCCACGCCTTTGCAGTGTGCCTTCCTTCACCGCAACCAATATCAAGGATTTTATATCCAGATTTTAAATCAAGACGGTTAAAGTCAATTGTGATCATTGTGGTTATTATAGTTCCATTCTCTATATAATAATGTTTAAACTGTTGCCAGATTTGGGAACGATGGTTTGACTTATTTTAACGGTAAGCACTTATTATCTCCCTGTATGCCTGAACAGTTTTGATAGCAGTTGTCTCCCAAGTGTAGCTTTTCATAACTCTCTCATAACCAGCTTGAGCCATTTTTTCGCGTTGAGAAGGATTATCAAGAAGAGAGATAATAGCATCTTTTAAGGCATCTGCATTGGCTGGCGGAACAATTTGGGCGGCATCTCCCGCAACTTCTGGAAGTGCCCCTCCAGCAGTGCAAATTACAGGTATTCTACAAGCCATAGCTTCCCCAACTGGAAGACCAAATCCCTCATAAAGTGATGGAACAACCGCAATCGTTGCCTTTGCATACTCTTCAATGAATCGTCTATCGTCTATTCTTCCTGTAAATTCAACTGTATCTTTGAGATCAAGATTTTTGACAACCTTCTCAACACCGCCATCTTTTCTTGGCGAGCCAATTACAATTAGCTTAATTGGTCTTAACTTTGAGATATTTTTTACTGCATGAAGAAGATAATAGAGACCTTTGAGCGGAGTGTCTGCACTGTTAGTAACAATAACACGGTTTGACTCTCTTTTTATGTTTTCTAAAGGGCGAAATAGCTCAGTGTTAATACCATTTGGGATAGTGATAAACCTCTTTTCAGGAATAGAAAATTCACGAGAAATATCTTGTTTTGAAAAATCAGAGACAGTTATGATTTTTGAGAGTCGCCGTGCAACATATTTTTGCATCCCAATAAATGAATACCATCTTAACTGTTTGAATTTTTGGTATATAGATTTTGTGCTTTTAACAGCAATTCGCCTATCAACAGTCATTGGGTGGTGAATTGTTGCTGTTACAGGCAGACGCTTTGATAGTGATAATATGCCATACGCAAGAGATTGGTTGTCATGGATAATGTCGTATCCTTTGAACTTGTTATTCTCTTTAATATATCTTTTAACTCTCATGCCAAATGTAAGAGGTTCAGGGTATCCCATGCTTGAGACTCCTAACCACTCAATTAAACTAATAGGATCAATAAGTTCGTGAAGTTTTGGAGTTCTGAAAAGATCATTAGGATTATATAGATCAAGAGTTTGAAGCATGGTGAGCTTTGCATCACCAATAAGCAGGGGATCAGGAGGTCCGGCAATGACTTCAACATGGTGTCCAAGGTCTGTCAAAGCACGGCTTAAATTTCTTACATAAACACCTTGACCACCGCAATGGGGATTGCTCCTATAGCTTATAAGTCCTATTTTAAGTCTGCTTTGCATTGTAGAGTAATTTTCACCTTATTTTATGTCATTTCAACTTATTGTAATAGTAATATTTTATATCCATATACTTGGTATTATAAATGATCTTCCACAAAACCCATTTTATATCTAATAAACTCAAGGGATTAATTCAAGATGCGGGAAATCTAAAGAGTTAATTTCTATTTGGTAGGCTTTATAGATAGGATTTAGGTGGTACGCCCGACTGGAATCGAACCAGCGATTTTCAGCTTCGGAGGCTGATGCCTTATCCACTGGGCTACGGGCGCATTGACGGGATTAAATACATTCTCTATAAAAAATAATCAAGACCTATCTATTTGCAGTAATTTAAACATAACAATGAAAGTAGCAGGTGATTTACCGATAGCTACAAGAATTATCGTAGAACCATTGTCAAAATTAGAATTGCTCTTAAATAAAATCTTTTAAAATTTTCTCTCTTGCTTCACCAGCAACGTACAAAGAGCCTGCAATACATATACACGCATTTTCTGTTGCATTTTTAATAGCATATTCAACAGCGTTATCAACATTTTCAATGACCTTAGTTTTAACACTGCCTATAGTTATTGCAAACTCTTCTAAAACTATCGGATCAAGGCTTCTGTCAATATTTGCCCGTGTAAATATAATCTGATCAGCGACTGGCAATAGATACTTTAACATCTCTTTGTAGGGCTTATCGTTGAGAATGCCAATTATCATTGTAAGTTTTGAAGGATTATTTGTAGCGGTTAAAGAGTGCTGTTTTGCAAGGTATTTACTTAAGTTTTCTGCTGCATCAAGATTGTGGGCGCCATCAATTATAACTAAAGGTTTCTTTAAAATATATTCAAGCCTTCCTGCCCATTTTGTCAGTGAAAGACCTTTTCTAATGCTCTCTTGAGTCAACCGCTTATTTTTATCTATAATATGAATATCTTTATTTGTTTGCTGATTTTGTTTGTTCATTAAAAGTTCACACACAGCAAGGGCAATAGCAGAATTTTGAACTTGATGCTCTCCAAGAAGCTGAGTCTCCATGTTTTCCCAAACTACACCCATACCATTATAGGTAAATTTTGTTCCTAACTCAACTTCACAACTTTTAATTGCTGTAAAATCGTTGCCATATATATAAATAGGCGATGACTCTTTTTGGGCAATATTTTTAAGCACTTCTATCGCAGACTCTTGAGCTACACCAGTAACTAATGGGGTGTTATATTTTATGATTCCGCCTTTTTCTGCTGCAATCTTTTCAAGAGTATCTCCAAGATATTCAGTGTGTTCCATTGATAGATTAGAGATAACTGTAACCTCAGGTTTTAGGACATTAGTTGCGTCTAATCTGCCTCCCATTCCAGTCTCAATAACTGCCCATTCAACATTTTCTTTAGCAAATAGATAAAACGCCATTGCTGTTGATATTTCAAAAAAGGTGGCTTTTCTCTCTCCAATGTCTGCTTGTTTTACAGCAAGATACGCCTCTACAACATCTTCGTTGGATACCATATTGCCATTTATGCAGAATCTTTCATTAAATTTTATGAGGTGGGGAGATGTGTATAATCCTACCTTAAATCCTGAACAGCTAAGAATGGAGGCAATATATGAGGCAATAGAGCCTTTGCCATTTGTCCCTGCAATGTGAATTGATTGAAATTTTTTTTCAGGCTCTCCGAGTTTTTTAAGAATATCAGCAATAGTTTCTAACTCTAACTTAATTCCAAACCGTCCAAGGGCAAACATCTCTTTTAAGCATTCTGCGTATGAAATTGTTTCCATGTTTTAAATTATTTCCAAATAAAAACGGCAGACATTGTCAAAAAATATGACTAAAATCTGCCGAATTTACATTTAAAATAGACTTCTAAGGTTATTTTCTTCGAGATGCTGCTATTCTTTGTCTTCTCATAGCTTCTCTCATCTTACGGCGTCTATA
This sequence comes from Desulfamplus sp., assembly GCA_015231615.1. Lineage (GTDB taxonomy): Bacteria > Desulfobacterota > Desulfobacteria > Desulfobacterales > Desulfobacteraceae > Desulfamplus. The sequence continues at coordinate 76,757 of JADGBE010000004.1, forward strand.
CTGACTTGGTTTTTCAAAATTCTTCTTCAACTTTAAACGTTTAAAAAGCCCATCATTTTGAATCTTTTTTTTCAAAATTTTCATGGCTCTTTCAACATCATTGTCAATAACCTTGACAGAGATTTCCTTCAAATTCATCGCCCCTTTCTTGCCGCCAGTTTTTAATTGACGGTTAATTTGTGTTTTTATATTAATAAAATTTTATAACATGATTACAAATATGGGGCAAGTAAAAAAAATATGAAACAGTATAACACATAGGAGCATTATATCTTTGAAAGCAATTCGTTTGTAACAGATTTTAGGTCTTTCTCTCCCTGAAGAGTAACATATTTAATGGAAGAATCTTTTTCTGTTAAATCACGAAAATAATATGCAGATGCTAATGTGCCTGTTGTAGTATCGTAATAGATCGAATGACGCTTATCTATAGCAGCTTCGTCTTGATCGTCTGCTCTTGCAGTCAATCCACCACCGCACACCCTACATTTATCTCCATTTGGCTTAATAGCATCAATAAAAATATTGTTAGGATGGTTATTGTCGTTTTCGCAAAGACGGCGACCCATGATTCTGTCTTTTGCAATCTTTCTGTCAAGAATCATCTCAATAACATAATTGAGTTTAATCCCCTCTGCCTTAAGTGAGGCATCAAGTTTTTCAGCCTGAACTTTGTTTCTTGGGAATCCATCAAGCAACCAACCTTTTTTGCAATCATCTTTTTTTAGTCTATCAAGGATCATTGGAATAGTAATTTCGTCAGGCACAAGGTCCCCTCTATCAATATAGGCTTTTGCCTGTTTTCCAAGCTCTGTTCCACCTTTTATATTATCACGGAATATAGCACCTGATTCAATATGGGCTATATTATATTTATCTTTAAGAATTGAACCCTGTGTACCTTTACCACTTCCATTTGGACCAAAGAAAATAATGTTCATTAAAAGACTCCTTTTTATCAATGTTGTTTGAATATAGCTCACTTTTTTAATAGTGCTATGAGTAATGCCAATTAACAGCTTAATTACTATGGATAATAATTATAATATTTTTTATGTGAAAGCAACCCCTCAGTTTATCAATATGAACAGGGAGTTCCATTAATAATCGTGATAGTTGATCCTAAGTTCATCATTCTCGCCCATTTGCATCTTTCAATATTTCCGTCAAAATGATAATATTTAATAAGTGTTTAGCCTTTAAATTAATCATTCTAAATAATAATAGTTATTTAAGGGCTTAACTAATAGTAGTTACTTAAGAGCTGACTAATAGTATTGAATTTAAGCATTCCAAATAATAGTAGTTAGGATAGATTTTAATGAATAGACCTAAACAATCAAAATTAGTTGCAGATTGGGAACGCCTTGAGCGAATATTTATAAGACCTGAAGACGATGATTGCAAAGAGGTTCTTGTAAAATATATGGAGCAGATTCTCTTTGGGCTGCACGAATTTATAAACAAAAATGTTGGAGTTACTGAAGAGATAAGTCTTAAAGAGCTTACATCAAGTTTTAATGAGACTCTTATAAGCCCTGAACCAGAAAAAAGGCTTGCCGATGTAATCTCAGATATTATTTACCAAATAGCACCAAAAGCCGTGAATGTTGCTTCCCCCTATTTTGTGGGACACATGACCGCTGCAATCCCATTTTTTATGGTTCATCTTAAAGCTATTGTGGCAGCACTTAACCAAAATGTTATCAAACTTGAAACTTCAAAAGTTCTATCAGTTTTAGAAAAACAGGTCTTAGCAAAGATTCATAGGCTAATATATGGTTCAAATAGTGGAATTAATGAAAGGTTAGGATTTAGTAAAACTTCAGAGTTGATTGAAAATGAAAAATTTAGCAAAGATTTAAGACTTACCGAAGAGTTTTACAATACACACGTTCAAAATGCAGATACATCACTTGGCTCTTTTACAACTGGCGGAACAACAGCAAATCTGACAGCCTTGTGGGTTGCAAGAAATCGTTTTTTTAAACCTTTTGACAATCTATTTCCACCTCAATCTGGTGATTTAGCTTTCCATAATTTTAGTGAACAGTCTAAAAAAGTTGATAGGGTTGAAAAATTTGATGGCATTGAGGCAGAAGGTTTTGCTCAAGCACTCAAAGCATATTCGCTTGATAGGGCTGTTTTGTTAGTATCAAAGAGGGGACACTATTCCCTTAGAAAGGCTGGGGGAATTCTTGGTATTGGTAATAACAATGTTATCCCTATTGATGTGAATGCTCAATGTCGATTGGATGTAAAAAAATTAAGAGCAGCCATTAGAGATATAAAACAAGAGGGTAGAACTGGAATTATCTCAGTTGTTGGTGTTGCTGGTGCAACTGAAACAGGCATTATTGATCCTCTTGATGATATAGCAGATATTTGTGAAGGATACGGAATCCACTTTCATGTTGATGCAGCATGGGGGGGACCCGTGATGCTATCAGAAAAGTATGGCTATAAACTTAAAGGTATTGAGAGGGCAGATTCAGTTACTATTGATGGACATAAACAGTTTTTTATGCCAATGACCTGCGGAATGGTCTTTTTTCGCGATCCACTTGCTATGAACCACATAGCATACCATTCAAATTACGTAAATCGTCAGGGAAGTGTTGATCTTGGAATAAAGACGCTTGAAGGATCAAGAGAGGCAAACTCACTTATTCTTGATAGCTCACTTAAAATAATGGGAACAAGGGGCTATGCCTTGATGATTGATCATGGAATAGAGACAGCCAAACAGTTTGCTGATGAGATTAAAAGAAGGGAGTTGTTTGAGCTTATCACAGAACCAGAACTTAATATTCTTACCTACCGAATGGTGCCAAAAGAGATAAAACAACACCTTAAAACAGCAGATGCAACTCAAATAAAGATTCTTAACCAACAGCTTGATAATATAAATATAGCTATACAGAGGAAACAAAGAGAAGCTGGTAAAAGTTTTGTCTCAAGAACAAGAATGACCTACAGACCAAGCGGTGATGAGGTTGTGGTATTACGTAGCGTTATTATGAATCCAATGACAAACATAACCATATTAAATGAGGTTTTAGACGAACAAGAAAGACTTTTGCAATCGCTTTCTGATGTTATACTCTAAAAGGGCATGAATTGAGCTTTTAATTTGTTTTGCAGCCCAGAGCTAAAGCTCAGGGCTTAATTGTCCAAGTCCTCTTAAGAGGACTTCTTTTAACTTAGCCGATGGTTTTAACCATCGGCTGAAAGAAAAATTGAATAAAAACTCAAGTATAAAAAATACTGAAATTTAAACCTTAAACTCACCAACAATTAGACTTAGTTTTTCTGCCATATTTTTCAACCCTTCAGCACTTGATTTTATGTTGGTGCTATTGGTTGCCATTTGTTTAGCTTCAATGTTGACATTCTCAATATCTTTGGTGATCTCTTTAGCAACTTTGGTTGTTTTACTCACTGTAATATTAACATTTTCAATACCATCTGCTGTCTGAGAGATGTTTTGGGCGATCTCTTTTGTTGTTGAAGCCTGTTCTGCAATTGAAATAGCAATAATTGATGCAATTTCATTGACCCCAGTGATAACTTCTGAAATATGGTTAATCTCTTTTACAGTTAAAGCTGTTGAGGTTTGAACCTCTTGAATCTGCTCTTTTATTGTTAAAGTTGCCTCTGCTGTCTGTTTTGCAAGATTTTTAATTTCACCCGCAACAACTGCAAACCCTTTTCCACTCTCCCCAGCTCTTGCTGCCTCAATTGTGGCATTTAATGCCAAAAGATTTGTCTGTGCAGAAATCTCTGTGATTGCCTCTACAATCTTGGTTATCTCTTGAGTTGCCTTACCTAACTCAGCCATTTTATTAGCAGCATCTCTACTTTGAAATACAGCGTTATCAGAGATAGATTTTGATTTTTGCGTATTTTGTGTAATTTCATTTATTGTTGCAGCCATCTCTTCAGCCATTGAAGCAACTGCGGCAACACTTGAAGAAGATATATCCATAGTTGATGCCACGTTATTAAGATTTTCACTCATAACTTGAGTAGATGCAGAAACATTGCCAGCCATATATGAAGTATGATCAATGCCAGCATAAAGGTGGGTTGCAATATCAAGAAGTTTGTTTGATGAACTATCCATTATCTTTGAGTGCTGGCTTATCTGTTTTATGATGTTTTGAAGGTTCTCAACAAATTTGTTAAATTGAACTGCTAACTCTCCAATCTCATCTTCACTTTTGACTTTAAGCCTTATAGTTAGGTCGCCTTTGGCAGTCTCTCCAATCTGTTTAATCGCAGAGTTTATGGGTTTAATAATAGTTCCAGAAAATAAGGTAATTGCAATACCAGTAATAAAAATTGATATAATACCAATTACAATACACCAGACAGTAATTTTATGAGTATCTTCAAGAACTTTATTTATAGGTATATTGACGACAAAAGACCATGGGGCATCACTATTGTTTATCTTAATTGGGACAAAAATGCTTTGAACTTGACTCTTTAATGTATCGGAATAGTTGAGCATACTAAAAAGTGAGCCTGATTTAATAGCTTCAATAGCAGTTTCCCAATTCTTATAAGATTGCTCTCTATCAACTACCTCGCCTTTTTTATTCTCTTTATTAGAAGAGGCGTTATTATCTAATTTTGCGTCATCATCTGATTTTACAATATTTTTTGCCGACTCTATAATATCCGCACCAATTTTGCTTTTATCTGTATGGGCAACATATTTACCACTATTAGATATAACACTTACATCTCCTGTCTCAAACGGGTGGATTTCCATAACCATTTTGCTTATATCTTCAAGAGTTATATCAATTCCTATAACTCCAATACATTTGCCATTATCCATAATAGGCACGCAAGCACTGGTCATCAAAATCTTTAAATCTTCATCTTCATAAGGTTCAATTAGAACCGTTTTTTTTGAATTTTTAGGTAATACGTAGTATTCATTTTCCATATAGCTACTATACTGATCTTGCGTAAAAGAGGTGTCAGATACAATCTTATCACCTTCTCTGTAATACCATGAGTAGTAAGATAGCTCTTTATAAAGAGTATCAGGGTCTATCATAACCCATATACCGTGAAAATTACTATTTTTCTCAAGAACCTGTTTTACCATATTATCTAAAATTAATGGGTCAGGTTTTAGATTGCTATTTTTGATTCCTTCAATGGTTTGAGTTAAAATCATAGTTGAATCCATAGCATTATCTATCTTTGATTTAACAAAATTGCTATATTTGTAAGCCATTTCAACAGCTTTATCCAAAGCATTATTTTTAGCCATGTTGCCAGATTTTACAGCAATAAATGTAATGGTCAGAGCAAAAGCTATAAAAACTACAGAACAGAGTGTCAAAAGCATCTTTGCTTTTAGTTTTAATTTTTTAAACATTATTATTCCTCTCAATACTTGAAAAATCCTTAGGAAAATGTCAGCAACTCTAATATTAAAATAGCTGAGGAAAGTGTTGAATTAAATGCAATTTTATAACTATATATAATCTTCTAAATAATCACAAATTATGACCAATAGCAATATTTAAGGAGTTCTACATGGAATATAGATATTTTATAAAACAGATTGATGTTAATGAACCAGTGGAAAAAATTTTTGATTGGCATGAAAAAGTCGGAGCTTTTGAACGATTAACACCTCCTTGGATGAGACTTAAAAATATACAAAAAAGCGGTAATGGTATTGAAACAGGGGCAAAAGTTAGTATGGATATATCTTTTGCGGGTATTCCATTTCCAATAAGGGCAGAACATATTGCTTATGAGAAGAATGATTTTTTTAAAGATAGGCTTTATGGTGGAATATTCTCAAAATGGGAACACACCCATAAGTTTTTACCTCTTGGCATCTTTAATATTGGAGAACACTCTACAGTATCTAATATCAAGACTCTTCCTTTAAATAGCAAAGCTCTTCCTTCAAAAAACTTTGGGCTTTCACGACTTGAAGATAGAATTGATTATGCTTTGCCTTTTCATATTCCAGATAATTGGCATAACTTCATAAAAGAAGAGCTTTATCGTTTATTTAACTATAGACATACTGTAATGGTCAATGACCTTAAACGTCATAAAATTTTTGAGCAAAATTACAAAACTTCTCAATTTATAAACAACTCTGAATTGGATCACAAAATAGATAGCCAAATCCAAAAAAACTTACAAATCCCAAAAACATTAACAATATTAATATCTGGGGCAAGCGGACCCGTTGGAAACGCTCTTATTCCTTTTTTAACCACTGGCGGTCATAGAGTTATAAAATTGGTAAGACGTAGAGCAAAAACTAAAAATATATCTAATACCGAAAATATAGAAGAGATAGAGTGGAATCCCTACACAGGAGAGCTTGATCTTGAAGAGGCAATTGAAAAAATATCAATAAAAGATGAGATAAAATCATCAAAAGAAGAAAAAAGCGGTAAGGGTAGGGCGATAGATAATAGAAGTGAGAAGTGTAAAATTGATGTAGTGATAAACTTAAATGGTTACCACATTGGTTCAGGTAGATGGACAAGGCAGACAAAAGATATAATTATTAAAAGCAGAAATTTATCTACAACGCTGCTTGCGGAAAAGATAGCGTCATTGCCCCAAAATATTAGACCTGATTTATTCATCTCAGCCTCTGCTACAGGTTTTTACGGTGATTGTGGAGACGCGTGCCTTGATGAAAATAGTTGTAGCGGCGATCTTTTTATATCTCAGGTCTGCCGTGAATGGGAAAATTGTGCTAAAAAAGCTGAAGATGCGGGAGTTAGAACGGTTTTTGCTCGTATGGGTGTTGTGCTAACTCCAGCAGGTGGAGCATTAGAGAGATTATTGCCGGGTTTTATGGCTGGGCTTGGGGCAAAAATTGGAAACGGCAAACAGTATATGAGCTGGATTAGCATGGACGATCTTATTTACTCTTTACACCACATAATAGTTAGTAGCTCGATTTCCAATAGCTCCATTAGTGGGGCAGTCAATTTGATCTCGCCAAACCCAGTAACAAACCAAGAGTTTACACAAACTCTTGCAAAGGTGTTGTCAAGACCCGCCCCCTTTACATTGCCTGCTTCGCTTATCAAAATGGTATGGGGTGAAATGGGACAAGAGGTTCTGCTGTCAAGCACAAGAGTAATGCCAGAAAGACTTTTAGAGTCTGGTTTTAAATTTTCTTACCCAACACTTGAAGAGGCGTTAAGGCATCTTGTTGGAAAAAAAGCGTATTTTTTCAACAAAACAGATTAGCCATAGATTTGACAACTTTTTTAAAGTTGTCAAATCTTATACCCGCCTAAGATTCAAGGATTTAATAATAACGAAATGTATGATAATTGAGATTATAAAAGGAGATATTTTTGATGAACAAAAATTTAAAATTTTTTTTTAGCATAATGATGATAGTTGCTCTCTGCTTTGGTTATGCTGCTATCTATTTTCCGCTCGACAATTACGATTTTGAGCGACTTCACATTTTTCTATTTAACCTCTGCACAGGAGGCACAATTATCCTCTACTTTACAGAAGGGATAGGGCGTCTCTCTGTTCGCACAGGTTCTTTTTTAATCTTATCTCTATTTTATGCCTTATCTGCATTTTTTAAGATATATCCAATAACAATATTTTTATCTTTAGGTTTAGCCTCAATTGTCGAAAGTTTAAGAATTGAGCGATTTTCAATATTTCCATCAAATTTTTTCACAATGAAAGAGAGTGTCTCAGCAAAATTTCATCAAGCATCTCTTTTATGCTTATCAATTGGGCTTCTTATGTCAAGTGCAGTGATAATCAACAATGAGTATATTCATGTAGTAACAATGGACAAATTAGTTTTAAACACATTTTTTCTTGGCTTTTCGTTTCCACTTTCGCTTATCACACTCTCTGTTATTTTCTCCATGATAAGATTAAATGGAGATGGCTCTCAAGATGGAGATTTTTCTCAAGATTGTTCTCAAAAGAGCTTCAGCCTACAATCTTTCCCCCACACATTAAAACATGGTGAGATTTTACCTTACATTAAAAATATTTTTTCAAACCGCGTTGTCTCAGTAATATGCTTTTGGACCATAAATCTTGGCGTTATCATCTTCTTTATCTTTATTTTGTTTGAAAAATTCTATCCACAACTTGTCGTTACATCGCTTCTTTTCATTGCTGTTATAACGGTCTTTAGCCTTTACAGAAAATTTGGGCAACAGATGCAGCAAAAGCAGTTTCTCTCTTCTGGTATTGGATTTTTAATTGCAACTGCAATATCAGGAATCGCCTATATATTTTACCAAATGTCGCCTAACTACAATCCAGTTGACACAAAGTGGCTTCTTAGAATTCATATATTTGTATCGCTTTATGGGTGGAATTTGTGCGGTCTTGCTGTAATCTGTCGTTTTAACGACTTTCCTATTAAATTACACTCTGGTATTGTGATAACTGTCCATTGGCTAACCGCCCTTGTGCTTGCCCCGCTTGGTGGAAATTCCCCCTTTATCGCTTTGATGGCTATTGTTGGTTATATTTTTATTGTTCTTACACTCTTTTTTAGTAATATAAATAAAGGAGAGAGAATATGAGCCAAATACATAGACTTGAGAAGTTCCTCTCTCTATTTTCATCAGATAACAAAGTTCTTGTTGTTATAAATGCTGACCCTGACGCAATTGCCAGTGCAACAGCAGTAAAACGTCTTTTGTGGAGAAAGGTAAGTGAAGTTAAAGTTACTTACTTCAACGAAATAAGAAGACCAGATAACCTGACAATGTTGCGAGTCCTTGATATAGATATAATCCCAATCAACAAAATTGATGAAAGAAAATTTGATAAATTTGTGGTTGTTGACTCCCAGCCCGATCACCACGAATGTTTTGGAATGTTTAAGTATGACGCAATTATTGATCACCATCCACTCTCGTGCGACTGTGCAGATTTTAACGATATTCGTCCAGAATATGGTGCATGTTCAACAATGATGACTGAATACATAAAAGCTGCCGATATTAAGCCGTCAGAACACCTTGCAACTGCTTTAATAATGGGAATAAAGACCGACACAAAAGGCTTTTTGCGTCATACAGCACTTGAAGATGTGAGAGCATTTCAATATCTTTACAGATTTGCAAATCCATCTTTGATTGCAAGAATTGAGAACTCAGAATTAAGAGAAAAAGACCTTGATTTTCTTGCAAAAGCTATCAGGCGAAAAAAGATTAGTAACAACAGAGTATATTCATTTGTTGGCAAAATTGAAAATCCTGATCAGTGCGTTATTACAGCAGATTTTTTTATGAAAATTGATAATGCAAATTGGAGCATTGTATCTGGTATTTATGATAAAAAGTTGGTGATTATAGTAAGAAATGATGGTTTGCGTAAAAGTGCGGGTAAAGCTGTAAAAGAGGCTTTTGATTTTATTGGTTCTGCTGGTGGACACCGCACTATGGCAAGGGTTGAGATTAAAATGGAAGACCTTGCAAAAGAGTTCGGAGCAGAAAAAATAGATGAATCGGTAAATGATTCTGTTATTTCAGATTGGATTATTGGAAAGATAGAGATGCACGCAGGTATTAAAACGGCATAAATATTTGTTTTGCAGCCAATGGTTTTAACCATCGGCTGAAAGATTAAAAAGAGGAGATAGGAGGGGTGGTATGGTTGCAGATAGTAGAAATTTTGCTAAACAGGTTATTGAGATGCTTGAAAGTTCAGAGTTTACTGATACTCCTTTTGTCCTTATTGTTGAGGATAGCCCAACTATTGCTGGAATACTTAAAAGGGCTTTTCAATCCAAAGGGTATCGTGCAGATATTGCTCTAAATACTCGTGATGCTGCAAAATATTTTTCAAACACTAAATACGATGTTGCAATTATTGACTACCATCTTCCAGATAACATGGGCGACATTCTTCTTGATTCATTTCACAACCAAAATCTAAATTGTGTATATCTGATGATGACAAATGATCCAAAGCCAGAGTTAGCATTAGATTGGATAAAGCGGGGAGCTTCTGCTTATATCCGAAAACCTTTTGAACCTGAATATTTAATTGAGCTATGCACAAAAGCAAGGCGTGAACGCTCGTTATTGCTTGTTGAAGATTTATTAGAGCTAAGAACTCAAGAGCTTAAAGCAAGTGAAGAGAAATATTACACACTTTTTAATGAAATGCTGAATGGTTTTGCCTTGCATGAGATTATTTGTGATCAAAATAGCACCCCTATAGATTATAGATTTTTAGCTGTAAATCCAGCTTTTGAACGTATGACAGGTTTTAAAGCCGAAGATGTAATTGGAAGAAGAATTTTAGAAGTTTTACCGCTTATAGAAAAATATTGGATAGAGACCTACGGCAAAGTTGCGTTAACAGGTGAACCAGCACTCTTTGATAACTACTCTGCTCAAATAGATAAATATTTTGAGGTTACAGCTTTTAGACCTGCCAAAAATCAATTTGCTTGTATTTTCACCGATATAACTGAGCGTAAGAAAGCAGAAGATGCTTTAAAACTTAGCAGAGAACAGTTTGAACTTGCTGTAAATGGTTCAAACGATGGTATCTGGGATTGGAATTTGAGAGACAATGCTCTCTATATTTCACCTAAATGGAAAGAGCAGCTTGGTTATGAAGATAATGAATTAGTTAATGAATACAATACATTTGAAAATAACCTGCATCCAGATGATAAACCAGCAGTCATTGACTATGTTCAACGATATTTAAAAGGTGAGTTTGAGAAATATAGCATAGAGTTTCGCATGAAGCATAAAGATGGGACATATCGCTGGATACTTGCAAGAGGTGCTGCTATCAGAGATGATTCTGGTGCTACATTTAGAATGGCGGGATCACATACTGACATTACAGAGCGAAAAGAGGCAGAAATAGAAAAAGAGAGACTTCAAACTCAATTGACTCAATCTCAAAAATTAGAGTCAATTGGTCGTCTTGCTGGTGGGGTTGCCCATGATTTGAATAATATGTTGAGCGTAATACTTGGCAATACAGATATGGCTATGGATAATCTTGACCCTTCTGCTCCTATATTTGATGAGCTAAAAGAGATAAAAGATGCTGCTCAAAGGTCTGCAAATCTTACCCGTCAACTTCTTGCATTTGCAAGAAAACAGACCATTACCCCTACGGTTCTTGATCTTAATGAAACAGTAGAAGAGATGCTAAAGATGCTAAGACGCATCATTGGAGAAGATATTGACCTTAAATGGCAGCCGCAAAATAGTTTGTGGTCAATTAAAATGGACACTTCTCAAATTGATCAAATATTAGCAAATCTATTTGTAAATTCTCGTGATGCTATAAGTGGTGTTGGAAATCTAACCATAAAAACTCAAAATGTTGTTTTAAATGAAAATGGCTACACAGGAAATAGTTGTTGTAGAGACCAAAAAGAGAGCTGTTATCCAATTTGCTACATAGATAACCCGATAGATAACTCAATAGATAATCCGCAGGTTTCTAATAGCCATTATGTTTTGTTATCCGTAAGCGATGATGGTTGCGGTATGGATAGCAACACGTTGAAAAATATATTTGAACCTTTTTTCACAACAAAAGAGGTTGGAAAGGGGACAGGCTTAGGTCTTGCAACAGTTTATGGGATTGTAAAACAAAACAGAGGTTTTATAGATGTTCAAAGCCAATTGGGTAAAGGTGCTACGTTCAATATCTATCTGCCCCGATATATTGAAGATGAAAAAGATGATGAGACGTTTCGACTCTCTTTAGTTCAACTTGAAACTAAAGCCTCTAATAACCCAACCTTAACAGTTCTTCTTGTGGAAGATGAAAAAGCAATCTTAAAACTTACAAAACTTATGATTGCAAGAGAGGGCTATAACGTTCTTGCTGCAAATTCACCATCAGAGGCAATTAATATTGCCCAAAAGCATGATGGAAAAATAGACCTTCTTATTACTGATATGATTATGCCAAAAATGAATGGTTATGAGCTTGCCAAAAATATCATTTCAAAATACCCTGATGTAAAGGTATTGTTTATGTCTGGATACACAGCAGATGTTATTTCAGGTCAGGGGCGGGTGTTGAGTAAGGAAGTTAATTTTATTCAAAAGCCCTTTTCCAAAAAAGAGTTATCAGCAAAACTTAAAGATATTTTGATTATAACGGATTTGGGGGAACAATGATTTTAAGCTGAAAAAACAGACTTATTCTGTTATTGTTTAGTTTCTAAACGAAAACAATAATCAAGAAGGTTTATGAGTAAATTCATGGAAACAGGGATTTTGCAAACTTAATAAGAAAAAAACGATATTAAGGATATTAAAATGAAAGCATTATTAGCACTTGAAGATGGTAGAACATTTCCCTGCAAGAGTTTTACAGGGGCAGGGGAGGCAATGGGAGAGGTGGTGTTTAACACCAGCATGACAGGTTATCAGGAGATTTTGACAGACCCATCATATTATGGTCAGATGGTTACCATGACCTATCCAATGATGGGTAATTACGGAGTTTGTCCAGAAGATATAGAATCTGACAAAATTCAGGCATCAGCCTTGATTGTTAGGGAATATGTTGATTTCCCAAGCAACTGGAGATCTACAGGCTCACTTGCAGATTACCTAAAAAAAGAGGGAATTCTCGGTGTTGAAGATTTAGACACAAGAGCTTTGACTCGTCATATCAGGGAAGCAGGGGCAATGAGAGCTGTAATCTCAACATCAGACCTTGACCCTGCTTCGCTTGTAGAGAGGGCAAAGCAGATACCACAAATGGAGGGGTGTAATTTAGCAGAGAAAGTCAGCACTGAGAGACCATATTTTTGGAGCAATAACCGACCTGAGTTTATCAGTTTAGATTTTATAAATCCCAAATTAGAAGAAGGTTCGCCTAATAGTAGAGATGCACGGTCGTGCGTCTCTACATCACCTTACTCAACACATAGATTTGATGCCTCATTATGGAGACACAAAGGAAAAAAACATTCAGTAGTGGCATTAGATTTTGGAATTAAATATAATATTATCAGGTGTCTTGAAGAGGTTGGCTGCGAGGTTCTTGTTGTTCCAGCGTCAACTACTGCTGATGAGATAAAATGTCTTGAGCCAGATGGAATTTTTCTATCAAATGGACCAGGAGACCCTGAGCCTCTGCATCAGCCAATTGAGACAATCAAAGCACTTTTAGGTTATAAGCCGATCTTTGGAATATGTCTTGGAATGCAGCTTCTTGGTCTTGCAATGGGTGCAAAGACCTATAAGATAAAATTTGGACACAGAGGAGGTAATCAGCCAGTTAAAAATTTTGCAACTAATAAGGTTGAGATAACTTCACAAAATCACGGCTTTGCAGTTGATATTAAATCGCTGAAGTGTTCAGCACCAAATGCAGCTATGACCCACATAAACCTTAATGAGGAATCGCTCGAAGGAATTAAAGATGACTCATTAAAAGTTTTTGCTGTGCAGTATCATCCAGAGGCATCGCCTGGACCCCATGATGCAGCATATCTTTTTAAGCAGTTTTCGGATATGATGAGGAGTTAGCTATGCCAGAAATAGCAATATTTTACAGGAACTTCTCATCATGGGCTTCTCAATAAAAGTTAAAAAGGAACAATAAAACAACATGCCAAAAAGAACAGATATAAACAAAATTCTTATTATTGGAGCGGGTCCGATCATCATAAGTCAGGCTTGCGAATTTGATTACTCAGGTACTCAGGCTTGCAAGGCTTTAAAAGAGGAAGGTTATGAGGTTGTTTTGATAAACTCTAATCCCGCCACAATTATGACCGACCCTGATACAGCAGACAGAGTATATATAGAACCAATAACTCCTGAAACAGTTGAAAAGGTTATTGCCAAAGAGCGGCCAGATGCACTCTTGCCGACACTTGGCGGTCAGACGGGCTTGAATACTGCGGTTGAAGTTGCAAAAAGAGGAGTTCTTGAAAAATATAATGTTGAGATGATTGGAGCTTCAGTTGAAGCAATTAAAAAAGCAGAAGATAGAGAGCTTTTTCGCGATGCTATGAATCGGATCAATTTGCGTATTCCCCAAAGCGGGTTTGCAACAAATATGTTTGAGGTAGAGAAGGTTGCCGAAGAGATTGGCTTTCCAATAATTGTGCGTCCAAGTTTTACACTTGGCGGAACAGGCGGAGGCGTTGCTTATAATCCTGAAGAACTTTCTACTCTTGCAAAAAGAGGTCTTGATGCAAGTTTTATCGGTCAAGTCATGCTTGAAGAGTCAGTTCTTGGCTGGAAAGAGTATGAGCTTGAGGTTATGAGGGATCACGCTGGAAATGTCGTTATTATCTGCTCTATTGAAAACATTGATCCAATGGGCGTTCACACAGGAGACAGCATAACCGTTGCCCCTGCTCAAACTCTTTCTGACAAAGAATACCAGATGCTAAGAGATGCCTCAATTGCAATTATGCAAGAGATTGGCGTTGATACTGGAGGTTCTAATGTTCAGTTTGCCATAAATCCTGTTAATGGAGAAATGATCATTGTTGAGATGAATCCAAGAGTTTCAAGAAGCTCTGCTCTTGCCTCCAAAGCTACTGGTTTTCCAATTGCAAAGATTGCGGCAAAACTTGCAGTTGGCTTTACCTTAGATGAGATCAAAAACGACATCACAGGTGAGACTCTTGCCTGTTTTGAGCCATCAATTGATTATTGCGTTGTAAAGATTCCACGCTGGACATTTGAAAAGTTCCCTGAAGCTGATGATATTTTGACAACTGCTATGAAATCAGTTGGAGAAACCATGTCAATTGGCAGAACCTTTAAAGAGGCTTTGCAAAAGGGTTTGCGTTCGCTTGAGATTGGCAGATTCGGATTTGGTGCAGATGGAAAAGACCCTGCTGTTGGCACTGTTTCAAGAACAGAACTTGATTATAGGCTTGCAACTCCAAATTCACAGAGAATTTTTTATATAAAATATGCTCTTGAAAATGGCATGACTATTGAGAATGTTAACGAGCTTACTGGCATTGACCCATGGTTTTTATATCAGATGAAGCAGATTGTGGATTTTCAAAAAACAATTGTCCTGACCCGTGCAACTCCTGCCTCACCCCTGCCCCCTCTCCAGGGGAGAGGGGAAAATATCCTTTTAGCAACCCTCTCAGCGGGCGGGATTGGGGCGGCTACAATCAATATCTCTTTTGAAATGATGGAAAAGGCAAAAAGATGGGGATTTTCAGACAGACAGCTTGCACACTTAACAGGGTTTTCAGAAGAGCAGATTGAAAACTACAGAAAAAAACTTGGTATTGTGCCAGTCTATAAACTTGTTGATACCTGTGCCGCAGAATTTAGAGCAACAACCCCTTACTACTACTCAACATACGAAAAAGAGTGTGAGGCAAGGGTCTCTTCTCGCAAAAAGGTTATGATTCTCGGTGGTGGTCCAAACAGAATAGGGCAGGGGATAGAGTTTGACTACTGCTGTGTTCAAGCATCTTTTGCTTTAAGAGAAGAGGGTGTTGAAAGCATAATGGTCAACAGCAACCCTGAAACCGTCAGCACAGATTACGATACATCAGATAAACTCTACTTTGAACCTCTAACCCGTGAAGACGTTTTGCATATTATAGAAAAAGAGAAACCTGATGGCGTAATTGTTCAATTTGGCGGACAAACCCCTTTAAATCTTGCAACTGCTTTACAAAAAGCAGGTGCCTCAATTATTGGTACAAGCCCTGAAAGTATTGATATGGCTGAGAATAGAGACCTATTTCAGGCAATGCTTAAAAAACTTAATATTGCCCAGCCAGCAAATGGCATTGCCACAAATTTTCCAGAAGCTCAAAAAGTTGCAAAAGAGATTGGATACCCTGTGATGGTAAGACCTTCGTTTGTGCTTGGCGGGCGAGCCATGAAGATAGTTTATGAGCCAAAAGAGCTTGAAGAGTATTTTAACCTCGCAATATCAGCCTCCCCTGATCACCCTGTTTTGATTGACCAATTCCTTGAAGATGCGTTTGAGCTTGATGTTGACGCAATTTGTGATGGAGAGCGAACCATAATTGGCGGAATGATGGAGCATATTGAAGAGGCTGGCATCCACTCTGGAGATTCTGCCTGTGTTTTGCCACCTTACAGCATTCCAGAAAATTTAATTAATGAGATGGCAGATGCTACCCGTGCTTTAGCAAAAGAGCTTAAAGTTATAGGGCTTATGAATATCCAGTTCGCCATTATGAACAATAAAGTCTATGTGCTTGAAGTCAATCCAAGAGCATCAAGAACAGTGCCGTTTGTAAGCAAAGCAACTGGTGTTCCTTTGGCAAAACTTGCCACAAAGGTGATGCTTGGCAAAACGCTTGATGAGCTTGGTCTTACAAAAGAGGTTGTGCCTTTACACTATTCAGTAAAAGAGGCTGTCATGCCTTTTGACAGGTTTGATAAGGTTGATCCCGTGCTTGGTCCTGAGATGAAATCAACTGGCGAAGTTATGGGAATTGACATGGATCTGGGGGCAGCAGTTGCTAAAGCCCAGCTTGGGGCGGGTCAAAATCTTCCAACTTCTGGCACTGTCTTTATAAGTGTTCAAGACAGCGATAAAAATGCGGCTTTGCAGGTTGCAAGAGATTTTTATGAGATGGGCTTTAAGCTTATTGCCACAAGAGGAACCGCAACTTTTCTCAAAGATAATGCAATTCCAACAAAGGTTGTGGAAAAGGTATCTACTGGCAGACCCCATGTTGTTGATGCTGTTAAAAATAACGAGATTCAGCTTATTTTAAACACAGGTGCAAGCAGACAAACAAAAAGGGACGGCTATGAGATTAGACGTGCCGCAATAAGATACAAAATCCCCTACGCAACCACAACTGATGGAGCAAAGGCGATTTGCAAGGCAATCAGGGCATTGAAAAAAGAGCCTCTGACTGTAAAATCAATACAGGAATATCATGCCAGAATGGAAAAATACGATGATTGAAAATAAAAGACCCAATAAAGATTGTGGAATTGCAGGGCTATGGAAAGAATGCGGTGTTGAAAGACCAAAAGAAGAGTGCGGTGTTTTTGGTATCTACAGACACCCAGAAGCTGCCCAGTTGACCTATTTTGGACTTTATGCACTTCAGCACAGAGGACAGGAGAGTGCAGGAATCTCAGTTGCAAGGGAGAAGGATAAAATTTTCTCCCATAAAGGCATGGGGCTTGTCCATGACATATTTGAGATGGACGATTTAAAAAAGATAGAGGGCGGTGGAGGCAGTGCAATTGGTCACGTTCGCTATTCTACAACAGGAGATTCAAACCTTACAAATGCACAACCATTTGTTGTGCAACACAGAGGCAGAGCCTATGCAGTTGCCCACAACGGAAATTTAGTTAATGCTCATATTTTAAAAAATGAGCTTGAAGAGAACGGCTCAATATTTCAGACCACAATGGATAGTGAGGTGTTTCTTCATCTTTTTATCAAAAATCTGAAACAGGGTAATGTTATTCAGGCTATCCAGAAAGCAGTTGCAAAAATTGAAGGTGCTTACTCCTTTGTGCTTCTTACCTGTAAAGGTGAGGTTATTGGAGTAAAAGACCCGCATGGATTCCGCCCTTTGGCTTTAGGAAAACTTAATGGGCATTATGTGCTTGCATCAGAAACCTGTGCATTTGATTTGGTTCAGGCGGAATTTGTAAGAGAGCTTGATCCGGGAGAAATTGTAATTATTAACGAAGATGGGGTTCAGAGTATAAAAGCTGAAAATACTCCTGAAAAACGATCTCTTTGCATATTTGAGTATATCTATTTTGCAAGACCAGACAGCACTATCTGCGGAAAAAATGTCTATCAGATGAGAAAAGCACTTGGTCGGCAGCTTGCTATGGAGTCTCACGTTGATGCTGATTTTGTCATGCCTTTCCCAGATTCAGGCAACTATTCTGCAATTGGATATGCTGAAGAGTCTGGCATTCCGTTTGAGATGGCAATGATTAGAAACCACTATGTTGGAAGAAGTTTTATCCAGCCAACCCAAAGCATGAGAGATTTTGCAGTGCGGGTGAAACTCAATCCTGTAAGAGAGCTAATAAAAGACAAAGAGATCATAATTATCGAGGACTCCATTATCCGTGGTACCACTGCAAAAACAAGGGTTCAGGCTCTGCGTGATCTTGGAGCAAAAAAGGTTCACATGCGTATAAGCTGCCCTCCGCACCGTTTTCCCTGCTATTATGGTATTGATTTTTCAACAAAAGGAGAGCTTGTGGCTGCAACAAAAACCGAAGAGGAGCTTACCCATTTTTTAGGACTTGATACGCTACATTATCTCTCAATTGATGGAATGCTTGAGGCAAGTGGTGTTGAAAATCCTGAAAACAACTTTTGTAAGGCGTGTTTTGATGGCTCATATCCAGTTGCCTTTGATCCTAATCTTTCAAAAAAGTGTATGGGGTAAAGGAAAGAGCTTTGTTATCTATATTTGAAAATGAACATGAGAATAGACAAATTGATTTAGTTACATCTAATAAATTTGTCTCTCAATTTGACGCACTAATTGCCAATTGCGATACTTTAGATTTATTAAAGACAATACCTGATGAAACTGTTGACTTAATAGTTAGCTCTCCTCCATATAACTTAGGTAAATCATACGAAAACAGGCAAAATTTTAAAGAATATCTTGGCTTTCAAAAACAGGTTATAGAAGAGTGTTATAGAACATTAAAACCAGAAGGTAATTTTTGCTGGCAAGTTGGTAATTACGTAGATAAAGGAGAGGTTTTTCCTCTTGATATATACTACTATGATATTTTTAAGTTTGATTTTAATATGAAACTGAGAAACAGAATTATCTGGTATTTTGGGCATGGATTACATGCTTCAAAACGATTTTCTGGTAGATATGAAACAATATTGTGGTTTTCCAAATCTGATAATTATATATTTAATTTAGATCCAGTTAGAGTTCCTTCAAAATATCCCGGTAAACGCCATTTTAAAGGCGATAAAAAGGGTCAACCTTCATGTAATCCAAATGGTAAAAATCCCTCTGATATATGGGATATTATTATTAACGATTTTGATACATGCCTTTGGGATATTCCAAATGTAAAGTCAAATCACCCTGAAAAAACCATTCACCCTTGCCAATATCCAATTGAACTCATAGAAAGGTTAGTTTTATCAATGACAAATAAAGATGGAGTTGTATTAGATCCATTTATGGGAGTTGGTTCAACATTATTGGCTGCCTTATTACACAATAGAAAAACAATTGGAGTTGAGAAAGAGAAAGATTACTTTGAGATTACAAAATCAAGAATAGACTATCTTAAAAAAGGCTCTCTAAAAAAAAGACCATTGGGAAAACCTATTCATAAACCTACAGGAAGGGAAAAAGTGTCACAAAAACCCATTGAATGGGAGATATATAAACAGGAGCTATTAATATGATTATTGCTGCTGAATATTCTTTTAATCATGGTAAAGAGCTTATTGAAGATAAATTTTCCCTTTATCTATCCGAAGTAATAGATGTTATAAATCTGACTGACGCAATGATCTGTAAAAATAAAATAAGCAAAAAAAAACTATGGCTAACAAGATGTTGTATAGCCCTGTAGCTTTAAATAAAGAGTTTAAAAAATACTTTACTCCAAAAGGTTGGCATAATTATAAAGTAACATGTGATTATTCTAATGAACATTATGTCGGAAGTTATAAACCAAAATCTGTTGGTAAAATTCCTTATAGAGATATGGATTTTGTAAAAGATAAGGTTGGTGTAGAGGTACAATTTGGAAAATATGCCTTTATGGTTTATAATGTATGTGCAAAAATGACTATTTTCAGCAAACTGGCTGGTATAGAGGTTGGAGTAGAGATCGTTCCTATCAAAGATTTAGCAGACGAGATGTCAACAGGCGTAAGCTATTTTGAGCAATTTGTATGGGATTTAAAAAACAGAGGTGTATCCAATATTGATCTTCCTGTCTTAATATTAGGGGTTGCACCATGAAAAAACAAACAGTCGCATTTTCAAAAAATTCATCAAATATATTTTTTCATATTCTTACAAAGTGCAATTTATCTTGTCGTCACTGTTACATCAATCCAGAGCAGCATGGGAACAATACCCTAAGTATTGATACTATAAAAGAGTGGCTTTATCTATTTGTTCAGAGTTCTAAAAAATCTGAAGAGATTAATGTTATCTTTCTTGGAGGAGAACCCACTTTACACCCAGATTTATCTATTGCTGTAAAAGAGGCAAGAAGGCTTGGGGTCAAATCAATCACTATTGATACTAACGGTTATCTTTTCCACAACATACTTGAAAAGATAACACCAAATGAAGTTGATTTTATTAGCTTCTCTTTAGATGGGGCAACCGAAGAGACCAATGACTTTATAAGGGGAAAAGGCAGCTATAAAACTGTTTTAGAGGGTATAAAAAAGGCTGTCCATTTGGGGTTTTCCACATCAATGATCTATACGGTGAGTTCTGATAATTTGCATGAACTTGCACTTATGCCAAATTTACTTAAATCTCTTTTACTCCAAGATGCTGGAATTGAGCGTTTCTTTATACAAGTTGTTGGTATTCGTGGGGCATCAGCAGATAAAAGTTCAATTAGCATAAATGAGTCTGATAGCAATAAAGATCAAAACAAGAAGATAAGTAGTATTAATCGTCAGGTATCTAAAGATGCGTGGATTAAAATTGTGCCAAAGGTGGCCCAAGAAGTTGCACAGCTTGGGATCGCTGTAACTTATCCAAAGGTATTTTTAGAAAATGGTGAAAAATTTGAATGTGCAGGTCTTATTGCTAATAACTACTTTATCTTTCCAAATGGTAGAGTCTATCGCTGTCCCTTATGCGAAGATTACCCTATTCACAGTTTAGAGATAAAAATTCCAAATATTAATTCTAAAGAAAATAATAATAACATCAATGCTAATGAGATTGTTAAGAAGCAATGTTTAATGTTGCCAACCTCAAAAATTAATGAAAGCGATCTTTTTGAACTAAATATTTCAGAAGGGTGTGTTATGAATAAATTAATTCAGCCTGCAAATTTATCTTATAATTTAGATGGCACACCATGTTATAAAATAGCCTGCTGTATGCTCAAAGAGGAGGTCGTAAAAAGATGATGAATTTTTGTTGTCAAAGTAGTATGGGAAGAGAATTATAGATATAGTGAGAGACCACGTTTCAGACAAAACCAAAATAATAAAATTAAGGAGAAAAACAGATGGGTTTTAAAAATTTGAGTATTAAGTGGAAAATTTTTGGGATTGTATTGATAGGTCCCCTTGTTGTGTCTCTGATTCTTGCAATTCAGGATATAAACAATATTAAAGAGTGGGCTGAAAAATCAACAATTGAGAAGAGTCGTGCTGTTGTTCTTATGGCTGAAGCTGGAAGAAATGAGATGGCAGACAAACTTAATCAAGGGATTATAAAACCATTCGCTGAGTTAGATAAGTCCAATATTATAGAGGCGGTGCCTGTTATCACGGCTATTAACATGGCAAAAATAAACGCAGAAAAAGCAGGTTATGAGTTTAGGGTTCCAAAATTTAGTCCAAGAAATCCTGAAAATGAGCCAACTGAACTTGAGGCAACAATATTAAAAGAGCTTGAAGAGCAAAATCTTGAGGAAAAAATTGTAGTTGAAGAGGATCAAATTCGATATTTCAAACCTGTTCGCCTAACCAAAGATTGTCTATTCTGTCATGGTGATCCAAAAGGCAAAACTGATCCTACTGGTGGTATAATGGAAGGTTGGAAAGAGGGAGAAATCCATGGTGCTTTTGAAATTATTGGCTCACTTAAAGAGGCAAAAGAGGCGGTTTGGGAGGCTCAAAAATCTATTGTTCTTTGGACCGTACTTATTTTAGTTCTAATTAGCATGTTTGTATGGCTATTGGTTAGAATGAATGTGGTTAAACCCCTTGAGGAGTCAAGCTCGTTTATTAATGCTATATCAAAAGGTGATTTAACTCGATCTATTCAATCTGAATCTAAAGATGAGTTTGGGGAGATGTCATCAAATCTCAATACAATGTCTGCTAACTTAAGAAAGATGATCGCTGAAATCTCTGAGGACTCTAAGATACTTCTTAACTCATCAAGTGGAATCCAAGATATTGCTAATTCTTTATCTTCTGGCTCTGAAAAGACATCAATGAACGCAAATACTGTAGCAGTCGCCGCTGAAGAGATGAGTGCCAACATGAATTCAGTTGCTGCTGCAATGGAACAGGCTTCAACAAACATAGGTATAGTTGCAAATTCAGCAGAAAATATTACCCGCAATATAAATGAAATCTCTCGTAATTCAGACAAAGCAAGAGAGATTACAGATAAGGCAGTAAAACAGGCTATAAGAGCTTCTGAGCGGGTTGACAAATTAGGAAGAGCTGCAACTCAAATTGGAAAGGTAACAGAAGCTATAAGTACAATTTCAGAGCAGACAAACCTTTTGGCTCTAAATGCAACTATTGAGGCAGCAAGGGCAGGAGAAGCTGGCAAAGGTTTTGCTGTTGTTGCAAATGAGATAAAAGACCTTGCAAAACAGACATCTGATGCTACAAGCGAAATTAAACAGATGATTGATGATATTCAACAATCAACTATGGAGACAGTAAAGGATATTGAAGAAATCTCGAGCGTTATAAATAGTGTGAACAAAACCGTATCTGAAATTGCAACATCTGTAGATGAACAGTCAAGAACTACCCGTGAAATTGCGGAGAATGTAATGCAGGCTTCTCAAGGTATAAGTGAGGTAAATGAGAATGTATCTCAGACATCTGCTGTGTCTGAAGATATTGCAAGAGATATTTCAGACGTAAACCGCTCTGCTCAAGAGATGTCAAAAAATAGCACAACACTCAATAGTAAATCTCGTGAGCTTTTTGAAATATCAGAAAAGATGAAGACAACTGTAAGTAAGTTTAAGATTTAGAGTTTGTAAGTTTGTAGATGAATGTTGTTAAGATTTGACAACTTTTAAAAAGTTGTCAAATCACAAACCATTAACCATTAAACCCAACCCGCCTTAAATAAATGTTCAAATAGGATTAACTATCTGCTCTGATTTACTAACCTCTTGATTCCCAAGCATCACCTTATTGGATTGAATTTTGAGTGTCGTAGTTAGATTCTCAAACATAATAAGTTTAATATTCTTTGTAGCTGGCATTATAATTGTAGTCTCATTAGCTTTATCTTTTAAAGTAACTGTTGCACCCAACCGTGATACTAAAAATAGAGATGAATCTCCTTGAATTGCTATAAAACTAATCTCCTGAAAGTTGATAAGTTTTATATTAGAACTTTTTTGTATATAAAGAGAGTTTATCCCAGATGAGCCATATACAGTAAGCTCACTTCCAGAGTAAATTGTGATTAGTTTACTATCTGTTAATACAATAGGAGCGTTTGCCAATCTAATCTGCTCAAATATCCAATCCCTCATTTTTGAGACTCGCGTATAGACACCATAGGAGTTTGGCTGGGCACAACCATTACCCCAGCTTACAATTCCAATAAGGTTATAGCCACCATTTTGATAAGGAATTACAAGTGGTCCACCACTATCTCCAAAACAGGCATCTTTACCGCCTTCTGCAAATCCCGCACAGAGCATATTATCCGTTATTTCACCTTCTCCAAAAAAGTTACCACACTCTTGATTAGATAATAAAGGAAGAACAATTTCCTGTAAGTGATTTGGGTACAAACTTCTCTGTTTTTGAGCTTCAGTATCACCCCAACCTATAGCGGTCGCCATCGTTGTAATATCAGAGGATGATGAGATATTTAGTGAAGGATAGCTATCTGGGGTTGCAATAAGATCAATTGGAGTCTGGGCAGATGCTCTTTTAAGTTTAATCAAAGCAACATCATTATCTGTCAAAGATGGGTCATAGTCAGGATGGACAATTATTCTTGAAACCTCAATTCTCTCATAGGTATCAGGGGCTGCTTTTAAATCAACAGCTCCTAAAACAACATCAATATTGCTAATATCAATAATATTTGTTGGTGAATCGCAAACACAATGGGCAGCCGTAACCACCCATTGAGGAGCTATTAGAGTGCCTCCACAAAACTGCCCAGAGTTAATATCTTCTTGAATTTCAGCACTATCAACTATAGCTGTCATCCACGGATATTTTGATGGATCATCTACAGGGTTACCCCCTACTATACGAATCTGTTTAGCAAAAGATTGAGAAGGCAGACAAAAACCTACAATCAGAAAGATAGCTATAAAGAAAGGGGTAACTTTTTTCATATTAAATCACCTTTTCTTGCATCTGTTCAATTAGCTCTGCCAAAACTTTCTCAGCATTTTCAACAGGAATCTGACAGGTGCCAACCTTTTTATGACCTCCTCCGCCATGTTTAAGCATTAATGAGCCAATATCAGTGGTACAACTTTTGTTTATAACACTGTATCCACAGGTCATAACGATGTTTTGACGCTGAAATCCCCATACAACTTGAATGGAAACATTTTGCTCTGGATATAGACTGTAAAGAATAAAACGGTTTCCTGTGTATATCTCTTCCTGATCTCTTAAATCCAGCACAATAACATTACCTTTTATTATTGTGTTTGCTTTCACCATATCTTTAAAAAGAGTATCTTGTTCAAAATAGCGGCGAGTTCTCTCTTTTACATCTTCAATCTCAAGAATCTCATCAACAGTTTTCTGACGACAATATTCAATCATATCCATCATAAGCTGGTAATTGCTAATACGATAATCGCGATACCTTCCAAGTCCTGTTCTTGGATCCATTACAAATGAGAGTAAATCCCACCCTTTTGGATTTAATATTTCATCTGCTGTAAAGTTACCTGAATCTGCCTTGTCAACAGCGGTTACAAGATCATTTAGATGAGAATTATTAAATACCTTTTCTCCGCCATAATATTCATAAATTACACGGGCAGCACTTAAAGCCGAAGGGATACTTACTCCATTATATTGCCCATAAGCCTGTCTCTCCATCTCGCTTGAATGGTGGTCAAACCAAAGACCGCATCCTTTTACATAAGGAATATTGGCAAGAACATCATTTTCATTTACCTCGATTTTTCCATCTTGAATATCTTTGGGGTGAACAAATTTAATGTCATCAATAATTCCTTTCTCTTTAAGAAGTGCTGCACATCCTAAACCATCAAAATCTGAACGGGTTAAAAGTCTCATAGTACGAATGCTCCTTTTTTTTATAAGTGTATGTATAGCTGCATTGCAGTCTTAAGTGATTTAACCTACAAAAAAATCATTGTTTTTGCAACAGATATGCACAAACAAAAAAGGTCTTGTTTAATCCTTAATAGCAACCCACTGTTTTATTGTTTGATATACTTCCTGACCGTTGAGAAGGTCCATGTGGTTCATATTATTACCTACCCACTTATGGTTATCAGGAAATAAAAGATTGAAATCAGGATTCTCATGATAACCCAAAGCACTATTTAATGGGACAAGACCATCTCCAACAAGGTTGTTAGCTATTGTGCATGAATCTTTTATTGTAGTAACAGCAACAGCATAACAGTCAATATCTTTTGGTAGAGAGACGGGAAGACGCGAATCATTTGAATATTCAAATCTGCCTTGCTCTTTCCAATCATCTTCAAGGATATTACCATAACGTAAGTCAGTAACTCCAGAACTTCTAATTTTTCCTAAACGAGAAAAAGGTGAGCTGTATGGATTAATTTCTAAGAACATATCGATCAAGTTACCAAATCGTTCTAAAGGAGAGCCATGGTGCGGCGTGCCAAGACAGATTAGTTTTTTCACATGTTTTAACCATGTATGATTAGCAAGTTTTCCATAATAAAAGCCACTTCTGGAGACGAGTCCACCCATACTATGTGCAACTATAACTATCTCTATTGGTTTATCCATTATGCTATTAGATATTTGATTAATGAATTTCTCCATAATTTCAGAGAATGCCTTGCCATTCTCTGAAATGTGGAGACCTGTATTGTAATGCAGATAGACAGGAGTATATCCAAAATCGCGTGATAGTTCTGCTCCATGATCGTGTCCCTGCCTGTTCCATTGCAAATCATTCATACATAACCCATGCACCATTAGAGCAATTTTGCCATTAGATTCTATTATTTGATTTAACAAAGCATCATCATCAGAGAAAGATTCTTTGTCTATAGATAATGCCACTCCATTTTGACGAAGCCGCATATTAATGGCAAGTGGGTTTTCGGAAGCTACAAGATGATCTCCAATAATACCATTTAGAGCTGATATAAAAGCCTCATATAAAGGTATAGAAATTGGAAGAGAGAGCGGGTCAGAGTTCTTTGATTCAATCATAGCAATAATTTTATTTAATGCGATATCCATCTCATTTCCAACTAATTCTGTTACTGTCCTTATGTTCCGATAAACCATACCTGTAACACCTGTCGTATGTTGCTTGTATGGGGAATCCAAAATACCGTTTAAGCTCAAAATTGTTTGATGCAAATCCTCTACAAGATAAGTAATTCCACGAACTGCTTCAGTCGTTAATTTTCCAATACCACGAATGTCTGATATTTTTTTTATAGTTGTCATCTTATTTTTTCCAGTGAATTCTCTTTTATCGGGCATAATTTATATGTATGTAAAAAATACGAAAAAAATATTGCCTATAACTCCAGAAGAATGTCAATAAAAATAATAGGAAACTATTTTGAGAGAGTCCATCTACATATTTTAATTGGCATTAATATTGCTTTTAATATTTTTGAAGTCAGTATTGATTTAATTAAATGAATTAATGGAGGTAATACTATGAGACTTACAGATATAAAAAATAATCTTAATATTGTAAATTCTGTTGATTGGGATATGACCCCTGAAGAGGCAATTGCACTTCATCTTGAGTGGGGACAGCTAAGAGGTTTAAATTATTATAGAGACAGTAATAATGAAACTGTATATTTTTCAATAAACAACTGGAAAAATCCTCCAACTGTCTCACTTGTGAGACGTAAAGGTTTTGATTCTGAAGAACTTTCAACCTTTAGAATGCCAGAAAGACTTGAAAATCAATTTATTGCATCAAACGGAAAACATAAAGGTGTATTTGCAGTTGAAGGAGAAGTAAGAGATTGGCTTAAAAAAGAGCTTAGGTGTATTAATTAGGTTTCAATAATGTATAGAAATAAGTAGAGACTTTCGGTCATGCGTCTCTACAATTTAAGTTTGATTGACATTTCTGAGCAGAAACATAAAAACCCTGAGATATATTTATATTTCAGGGTTTTTCGTAGCTGTAGGTTTAATACCCGCAGCTGCGGCGAAGTCGCCGTATTTTATTTACTTATTACTCTTTAGAAAAATCCTCGCTTGAAGCACCGCAAACAGGACATTTCCAATCATCAGGAAGGCTATTAAAATCTGTTCCAGCAGCAATTCCATTATCAGGATCACCTACTGCGGGATCATACACATAACCACAAAGATCGCATACATACTTATCCATACTTAACACTCTCCTTTTAATTTAATGTTTAAAATTTTAGTCAAAACGCATTACCAGAATCAAGCCCAATTGACTTTAAAACATAAGCAAGTGGGCAAAATCCCGTAAAAGCAGCTTGGATCATATTAGCACCTACAAAGCCAGTTAGCCATAGCCAATGGATACTATGTGAAACTGCAAAAATTACACTCAAAAGAACTAAACTACCAGCAAATGCAAAAACTATCTTGTCAATATTCATTTTGTTCCACTCCTTAACTAACTATTATTATTAAGCAATTGCAATTTAAACATTTTAATTTAAAAAAAATATTAAACAAAATTAAGATAGATTTGACAATTTTTAAAAAATTGTCAAATCTTTAAAATCAATACCACTATTATTTTTAATACTCCATCTCTTCTTTAGCCACTTTACCCTTAAATAGATTATATGTCCACATCTGATACGCAATAACTATAGGGATAAATACAACTACAACACCAAGCATAATTGATAAGGTCATTGGGCTTGATGAGTTATTAAAGGCTGTCAGATTATATTTGGCATCTAAAAGCGATGGAAATAGAACTGGGAAAAGACCAATTATGCCAAAAAAAGTGCAGCTCACAATTGTTAAGGCAGATGCACACCAAGCACTAAAATAGGCTTTTTTACCAAGATAAACTTTAATTGTAAGAAGTGATAGAACAGAGATAAGAATCACAATAATATATGCGGGGTTTGAAATATAGTTATTATAAAGATTTGTTGCAAATGCAGAGGCAATAAGAAATATAACTGCAACAGGCACAAGAGCTAACCATATTTTTTCTGCAATTGCAGAGGCTCTCTCATTAAGATCGCCTTCTGTTTTCATTGCAAGCCAATTTGCACCATGAAGCATAAATAGCAAAAGAAATAAAATTCCGCCAAGAACTCCGTAAGGATTCAATAGCATCAAAATATTTCCGTGATAAATTCCCTGTCCGTCAAATGGAATGCCTCTGAAAATATTGGCAAATACAACTCCAAAAAGCAGGGCTGGAATAAAACTACCAATAAATATACATAAATCCCACACCCTTTTCCAACCAGCATCTTCAATCTGTCCTCTAAATTCAAATGCAACACCTCTTAAAATTAAGGCAAACAAGATAAGCAGAAGTGGAGTGTAGAGTGAAGAGAACATTACAGCGTAAACCTTTGGAAAAGCTGCAAAGGTTATACCACCAGCAGTAATGAGCCAAACTTCGTTACCGTCCCAAAATGGTCCAATTGAGTTAATCATTGCCCTTTTATCTTCTTCAGATTTTCCAAGAACAGGATAAAGTGTGCCAACACCAAAATCAAAGCCATCTGTCATAAAAAATATTGCCCACAAAAGACCCCAAAGAAAAAACCATATTGTCTGTAGCTCCATCGTAAAACTCCTTATTATTTTTTATATTAGAATTACATTAATGTTTTGAATCATCAGCCAATAGAGAGACAGGTCCTTTTATGGCGTGTTTTGCAATCAAATAATATCCAACAGCACCAAGAAGCCCATAGATTACAATAAATGCTATTAAAGATACCATAACTTGATAACCAGCAACGGGTGAAACAGCATCTGATGTTCTCATTAATCCATAAACAATCCATGGCTGACGACCAACTTCAGCAACTACCCAGCCCATCTCAATTGCAATATATGGAAGTGGAATGGAAAAGAGCATAATTTTAAGAAAGAGTGGAGACTCCATCAATTTATCCCTTCTAAACCAGCCGTAAACCATAAGAAGTATAAAAAGAGTTCCAAGACCTACCATCGTTCTGAATGCTATAAAGGTTATTGCAACAGGTGGTATCTCATCTTTTGGAAAGTCGTTTAATCCTCTGACAGTTGCGTTAAAATCGTGATACCCAAGAAAACTTAAAAGTCCCGGAATTGCACCTATCTCAATGATATTTTTACCAGCATCTTGGTCAGGAATAGCAAACATAATAAGCGGAGCTTTAGTCTGTGTCTCCCAATGTGCCTCCATTGCTGCAAGTTTTGCTGGCTGAACCTCTGCTACATGAGTTCCATGAAGGTCTCCTGTAAATCCAGTAACAAGAGATGAGACAAGACCAAAAACAAGAGCTATTCTAAATGATCTTGTAAAGAATTCAACATGCTGTTTTTTCAAGAGATGCCAAGCACTTATACCCATCACAAAAAAAGCACCAAGAAGGCAGGCAGAAGGAATAACATGCAAAATCTCAAGAATGCTGAATTTATTGAACAAAACTTCAAAAAAATCTGTCATTTCAGCTCTTCCGTTGCGGATAGCATAGCCTACAGGGTGCTGCATAAATCCGTTTGCTGTAAGAATCCAGACAGCAGATAGGTTTCCTGCAATTGCAACAAGCCACATAACTGTAGCATGAGCTTTAGCAGAGAGTCTTTTCCAACCAAATACCCATATTCCTATAAATGTAGATTCTAAGAAAAAAGCAACTGATGCTTCAATAGCAAGCAAAGAGCCAAAAACATCGCCAACATATTCAGAGTATCTTGACCAGTTTGTTCCAAATTGGAACTCAAGCGTAATGCCAGTAACAACACCTAATGCAAAGTTGATAAGAAAAAGTTTTCCCCAGAATTTTGTCATCTGAAGATAGAGCTTATCACCTGTTCGGACATATTGAGTCTCCATCCATGCAATGATTATGGAAAGCCCAAGTGTTAAAGGAACAAAAAGAAAGTGAAACATGGTTGCAACAGCAAATTGCAGCCGAGACAGAAAAACAGGATCCATTATATCCTCCTAAAATTGTTAAATTTTTCAACAGA
>JADGBE010000050.1 GCA_015231615.1 Desulfamplus sp.
AAAGATTACGCATATCGATAAGTGCTTTACCACAGCCGCAGATATGAATCTATCCTTCGCTCATAAACTTGGAGATACCAGCGGGACACAATATTATAAAGAGATGAAAGAGCTTGATGTTGATACAAAGCTCTTATGGACAACTATTCAAAACACATGTAAATCCCGAATCAGAACATGGCTTGAAATCTGTGCCCATTGCGGCATGTGTGCAGATAGTTGTTTTCTCTATTTGGTTAATGACAGAGATCCCAAACAGGTGCCAGCATATAAGATTCAATCAACACTTGGTGAGATAATCAAAAGAAAAGGAAATGTTGATAACCAATTTATGCACATGGCTATGGAGACTGCATGGGCAAAATGTACCTGTTGCAATAGATGCGGACTCTATTGTCCTCATGGTATTGATGTTGGAGTTATGTTTGGATATCTAAGAGGGCTTCTTTATCAGCAAGGATTTGTTCCTTGGGAACTTAAAATTGGTGCTGGTATGCACAGGGTATATCGTGCACAGATGGATGTATCTGAAG
Organism: Desulfamplus sp.; assembly: GCA_015231615.1. Lineage (GTDB taxonomy): Bacteria > Desulfobacterota > Desulfobacteria > Desulfobacterales > Desulfobacteraceae > Desulfamplus. The sequence continues at coordinate 534 of JADGBE010000050.1, forward strand.
AGGAGTTTGTTGAGACATTCCAGTGGATGGTTGAAGAGAATGAAGAAGAGTATCCGGGTCTTGAAGTGCCTGTTGACGTTGAAAATGCAGACATTATGTACACTGTAAATGCAAGAGAAGTTAAACATTATCCTGAAGACCTTGCAGAAGCTGCTATTTTGTTTCATGCTGCTGGCGAAAATTGGACAATTCCAAGCAAAGGCTGGGAACAGACAAGCCTTGCAATGTTTGCAGGAGATTGGGCTGCTTGCAAAATGCAGGTCGAAAATGTCTATGCAGCAATGGAGAGACTCAAACCTAAACGTATGGTTGGAACAGAGTGCGGTCATGCACACAGGGCAACTGTAGTTGAAGGTCCATATTGGGCTGGAAGAAAAGATGGCAAAGCGCCTGTTGAGTGTATCCACTACATAGAATGGCTTGCAGAGGCTTTAAGAGAAGGAAAACTTAAAATCGATCCTGAAAGAAGAATTAAGGTACCTGTAACTCTTCAAGACTCTTGTAATTACGTAAGAAATCACGGACTAAGAGATACCGCAAGAGAAATTTTAAGCTATATTGTTGAACCCGGATATTATCGCGAGATGTCTCCAAACCGCGAACATAACTTTTGCTGCGGTGGCGGCGGTGGTTTTAATGGTATCGGACTTTTTAGACCCCAGAGAAATAAAGGGCTAATAACTAAAAGAGACCAAATTCTTGCAACTGGTGCAGAGCTTGTTATTGCCCCTTGTCATAACTGTTGGGACGCTATTCGTGATTTAGAAGAGGAGTTTGAAATTGGGATTAAATGGTCGTTTCTTAAACCACTTGTAGTTAGTATGCTCGAACTTCCTGACCACATGAAACCAGAAGAGTGAGCCTATAATATTTTAAGGTAATTGTAAAATAAGACATCTTATAACGTTTATCTAAGATAAATAATCTTGATAGATACCATCCTGAAAGGAGGGTTATTATGTTTAAAAAAATTCTGTTTGCCACCTCAGCAACTGAAGCAAGCGATCATGCTGCAAGAGTGGCATTTAATATGGCTGGAACACTTGGGGCAACGCTTAACATATTCCATGTTCTTGGCGTTCCTAGTCGAGGTTTTAGCCAAGTTGTCCTTGATGTAAAAACTAAAGAGGAGGTTGCTGTTGATGGTGAATATATCTCTTGGGTTGAAGAGGAGATAAAGAACTATTACGCAAATCAATTAGCAAATTGTGCTAACTGTTCAATCAAAGCCTCTGTAGGAGTTCCTCACAGAGAGATATTAAGACAAGCAAGAGAGATTGAACCAGATTTGATTGTTCTTGGCGGTACTACTGGTTCAGAAGAGGACTCTGTATATAAAGCAAGCACTGGTTCAACTCTTCAAAGAGTTGCAAAAGCATCGCCATGCCCAATACTTGCTGTTAATAGACCAGCAGCCTCTTTTTGGGGTGGTTTATCTAATATTGTATTTGGAACAGATTTTTCTAAAGCATCAGACAAGGCTTTTGAGTTTGCTTTTAAAATGGCAGCTTCTCTTAATGGCGAACTTCATATATTCCACGCACTTGATATTACCCCCAAAAATATGGGTATGAGTATGCCGCAGGACGAAATTGATCATAAAATTCGTGAAGCATACAAGATGATCCGTTCAAAGTATGTTTCTAAAATGAAAGATTTTAAGAACTACTCAATGAATGTATGGGAGGGGATTCCATACGTTGAGATAGTAAAATATACAAGAGAAAAGCAGGCGGATCTGATTATAATGGCTCACAATTCAAGAAAATTAGATGCTGATGGACCTAAGATTGGAAGTAATATGGAGCAGGTTATTATGAGAGCAAACTGCCCTGTTATAAGTGTGAACCGTTAATAGCAAAAAAAAGAACTTAACTCTACTTCTAAAAAATAGATTTAGTGGCAAAAAGAGTAAATTACACCGCAATATCAACGTAACCAACTGACATTAAAGATATAAACAAGAGGTTAATTATGAAAAAAATACTTATCGTTGATGATGATCCAAATATCAGAGATTATCTTGTATCTCTTCTTGAAGACAATGGGTATGCAACCAACACAGCGATTGATGTTCGTGATGGTCTAAAGATTGCAAAAGAGTATAAACCAGATTTAATAACTCTTGATCTTGAAATGCCCGGAGAGTGGGGTCCAAGGTTTTACAGACAACTTTCACAAGATAACGAGTTAAAAAATACCCCAGTAATTGTAATTAGCGGACTATCTGGTAATGACTATGCAATCAGTAAAGCCGTAGCAACACTTAGCAAACCATTTGACAGGGAAGAGCTTTTGAACATTATCAAAGAAAATATTGTTTAATTGGTTTAATCTTGTCTAAAATATAATTATTTTTAATAAACCTGTTTATAATGGTGAATTAACGTGGCTGAGAATATTTTATTAATAGAAGATAGTGCAGAACATGCTGTTGCTTTACAACTCTATCTTGAACGCAGTGGGATAACTATTTCCATTGGAACAACAACCGAAGAGATGTTCTCAAAGATCAGAACAAAAGAGTTTGATATTCTGTTAGTCAATCCATTTTTGAATGGCAAAAGCATATCTTCGGAGATAAAAGAGCTTAAAAACAGCATCCCTTTACTTCAGGTTATCATATTTTGTATTAAACAAAATCTTAATCAGGCAATGGATGAAGTAGGCACACACGCTATTAATTTTCTTGAAATTCCTGTGAACAGCAAGGCATTGAACCTTGCCATACTCCATGCCAGAAAGTGTATCGCAAATGACAAAAGAATTAAGATATATTCTGAAAGATTAGCTGATTTAGAGCATGACCGAACACTTTATCACCAACTGTTTAACGAAGTTCCTTGCTATATCTCTATACAAAATAAAGAGATGCGGCTTATTGGTAGTAATATTCTTTTTCAGAAAGATTTTGGAAATGAAGTTGGAGAGTATTGTTATGAGATTTACAAACATAGAACATCTCCATGTCCAACTTGTCCAGTTATAAAGACCTTTGCAGATGGTAAATCACACTCTACAGAAGAGGTTGTAACAGCACTTTCTGGGCAGCAGTATCATGTATTGACTCAAACCGCACCAATATTTAATGATGATGGTGGAATTACTCAGGTTATGGAGATAGCCACTGATATTACTCAGATACGTCAGCTTCAAGGACATCTATCTTCACTTGGGCTTATGCTTGGTTCTATGTCTCACGGTGTTAAAGGTATGCTCACAGCTTTAGATGGAGGCATTTATCAGATGTCGTCAGGATTGCAAAAAAATGATCCTGAAAGGATTGAGAAGGCTTTTGATCTTATCAAGCAGATGGCAGATAGAATCAAAAAAATGGTACTTCAAATTCTATATTATGCAAAATCAAGAAAACTCGAATACCAAACAGTAGATATTGTGCATATTTTTAAGACAGTTATATCCACGGTTACTAATCTTGCTCGAAAAAATTGTGTTCAAATTGAAATTGATATACCAGATTCACTTGGGGATATGGATATTGATTCAAATTGGCTACAAGCGGCATTGGTAAACCTTTCGGAAAACGCTGTAGAAGCATGTATTTACGATAAGGCAAAGAATAAGAACCATAAAGTTGAATTTAGGTTATGGGAAGATAACAACCATAGAGTCTGTCTATCTATAAAAGATAATGGTATGGGCATAGATCAGGAAACTCGTGACAAGATGTTTACGCTATTTTTTACATCAAAAGGTTCTCAAGGCACTGGACTCGGACTCTTCATTGCAAATCATGTTATTCAACAACATGGAGGAGAGATTAAAGTAGAATCAATTTTGGGAGAAGGAACGTGCTTTGAAATATACCTGCCAAGAAAAAAAGCTGAAGAATCTGTTGCCCCTTTTGGAAAACCTATAGAGAAGCTCTCTTAATGAGATGAATAATCCGAATAGAGTTCCTGCAAAACTTGAATTGATCTCTTGATTGTAGTGGATAAAAATGGGTTTTGCAGGATGTCAAATTTTTCAGCCGATTGTATTTTTTACAATTCCAATCAATTTCTCAGGATCAAATGGTTTTGGCAGCCACGTTATGGCTTTCTCAATTGAAAGGTGTCTGCTTGCCATGCCACTTATTACGATCACAGGTATATTTTTCCAATCCTTATTTTTAGAAAATCTTCTGAAAAATTTAGGTCCCCACTCTCCTTTCATTTCAATATCTAAGGTGATTAGGTCTGGGGTCTCTTGTTTTAGAACTTCAAACGCTTCAGCACCATCATTTGCAGTGCATGTCTCGTAGCCATTATCATTAAATATGTTTACAAGGTATCTCACAATTGCAGGGTCGTCATCGACAACAAGTATTTTTTTTGCCATCCTATTATCCTCCATGCTATAAGCTAAGTAATTATTATATTTAGATAAGATGATATTGTTATTTCTATTTTTTGTGGCATCCACCACATACAACAGGACCTTTTTTTTCTGCAAGGTGGCAATCTCTGCAAAGTTTATGATATTTTACAGCAAGATCAATGTTTAGCTTGCGTGAGTTCTCTAAACCAGCAGATGAGCCATTATTAGAAGATGAATTACCAGCATGACACTCTGAGCATGATTGTCCTTCCGAAGTTTGACCTTCAAGACGTTTACCCTGTTCATCATATAGATGATGACACCTATCGCAATTTTCAACTCCAGCTTTTTCATTATGGGTATCATGCTGAAAACATACAAAAGGTCTTGTGTTTGTGTTGGCGTCAATAGTTTCGCCATTAATAGTAAAGCAGTCGTTAGCATAAGATTTTGCTGGAATAGAAACCGATATTAATGCAGATATTAATGCAATAGATATTATGGCTATGGCAATTGAAGGCATAATAGTAGAATATATAAATTTGTTCATAATGTTCTTCTCTCCTCTATGATTCAGGCAGTTCAAGAATTTCGTAAATAATATCGCCAAAAAATTTGAGTTCCATTTCAACACCATAGTGGTGGATAATATCTTCAAGACCGCCATGACAGTTATGGCATGGTGCGATAACAACTTCTGCCCCTTTTGCCTTTGCTGCAAAAAGCTGTTTAGCTTTTGCTTTTCCACTTTCTACTCTTGCATTTTTAAAAGGAGGTCCACAGTTAATGACTCCGCCTCCAGCACTACAACAGTAGTTATGCTCTCTGTTTGGGGTCATCTCAATAAATTCAGAACAGGTTGCATTAACAATATTTCTTGCCATCTCATGGAGTCCTCTTCCTCTTGAGATATTACAAGGATCGTGTAATGTTACGGGTCTATCAAATTTTTTCTTAATTTTTATCTTCTTTTGCTCAAACAGCTCATTGTAATACTCAATTGCATGAACAACCTCGATTGGTGGCATTTTCCAACCTAAAGCACGGTTTCCAACATCATAAACAGAACGGAAAGCATGACCACACTCTCCCATGACAATTCTCTTTGCCCTTAAATGCAAAGCTGATTCAAAATGTCGTCTTTTAAGGCGTTCCATCATCTCATAGTCGCCTGTGAACATACACATATCACTGTTATCCCAACCCGGCATTGATGGCATTGTCCAATTTTCATGGGCAGCATTCATAATTACTGCTGCTTGAAATATAAGCTGGGCTCGAAATTTTGGCTCAGGACCGATTACAGAATAGAAAATATCAGCCCCCTCTCTGTCCAATGGAATTCTTAAATTTTCCATTGCTTCTTGTGCCTCTTCCTCCTGCCACATTAAGGTATCCACCCACTCGTCATCTTTTACCCACATCTGGTTCATGGTTGCTGAATGGCTGTGTGCAGTATCTTGAATGTATAGCGGAACTACTCCAAGTTTGTGGCAGATTCTTCTCATAACTGACATGACGTAAGCGACATCAAGCCCAAACGGACAATACATAGCACATCTTTTGCAAAGATTGCATTGAGTATAGGCAACAGTTGCAGCATCTTTTATAAATTCAGTTGAAACTTTGCCCTTTTTTCGCAATATCTCCCAAAGAGTCTGCTTAACCTTACCTGCTGGAGAAAATTTAGGATCGTTAAGTGAAAGAAAAAAATGACACCCTTTGCTACACATTCCACAGTGAACACAGGTATCAACATAAACTTTAAGTCTTGCCCCTGTTTCATCATTTATAACCTGATTAATTACACTTTCAATTTTTTCAGGGGTAAGTTGTTCTAAGCCATTTAAAATTCCTCGATCTTCTATCTTTTTGCTTTCATTTTTTTTAGTATCTTTTTTAATCTCGTTGACCGATTTATATTCACTCATATAACCCTCTTTATATTTTATATGAAAGTAGGGACAGTACCCGTCCATTGTTTAGACAACCCAAGAAATGAAGGGTTTTACCCTCCTCCACCACTACCAATCTTTTGCCATACGAACACCGCCAAATTCAGAGCCAATATATCCTCGTGTAAATGGAAATAAAAACATGTGAAATAACTTTGTAAATGGAATTGCCATTAACATTATTTCTCCTGAAATGATGTGGATAATGGTCATAGTAGCAAATCCCGGAAATTGATGATAAGCCCAAAAACCACTAATAAAAGGGGCTGCAACTATAAATAGAATAATAAAATCTAAGGGCGTTGTCAGATATTTAACATCAGCAAGTTTAATCCGTCTCCATAAAAAGAAGAGACAAGAGGCAATAACAATGAAAGTCATAATATCAGCAACCGCGTTAGGAAGGGTAAACCAACTGATATTGAAGTTCTCTTTCCAAAGGATCACATGACCAAATACAAACAGGGGAGTTAGAAAAAGGCAGATGTGAAATAAAAAAGTTACAACAGTCATGGTAGGGTTTATCTTCATACTTCTGCTGCCAAAGGGTATTAGCCAATGGACGATAGAACGTAATGCAAATTTAGTATCCATGTATTCAAATACGATGCTATCTTTTCTCCTTGCAAGCTCCAAAAGTGAGCGAAAACGCCAGATACTTCCGCCAATAAAGACCAAAAAAGCAATCCATGCAAGTGGTCCTGTAGCAAAATAGTAAAAATTGTGCATAATTTAATGCTCCTATTTTATTCTAATTGTTTTATAGGCTTGATAGTTTGGGTTGTGGTAATAACTTCAGTAAAACTATAAGTTATCTATATTTTGATAACTTTTCTATTATATGAACTTCCCTGCAACCCTCTTACAAGGATACTTGAGTTGTCAGGACTAAATATAGGATTTGCTAAATCATCATATTTTTCGTCAATTATATTACCATTAAGGGCGATATGGTAAAAACCATCTTTTTTAAATTTGACAGCAAGGTGAGAGCCATTGTTGCTAAAAACAGGCTGCCAGACCATATCAAATAGGCAATCCCACGCTTTACCATCAACAGCTACACCCCATTTTCCTTTATCCTTGAAAAGGCAGGCAACTCCATTTCCGTCAGGGCTAAATAAAGGGTCAGATAGATAGTCAGAAAATCTTATCTCCCAAGGAGTGTTATCAAGAGCTATAGTCCATTTTCCAAACTCAGGGGCTACAATTGCTGCTATCTTTGTTCCATCAGGAGAGTAAAACTGTTGCCAAAGTTGGAAATATGGGCGATCCCAAAAGATTTCACCATCTTTTGCCAAATACCATTTTCCACCTCTCTTAACTGGTGCTGTAACTGAATAGTTGTGAGGGTGTAACTCTTTATTAAGTAACTCTCCATTAGGAGCTGTTATTGAACTTTTTTCTATTGAAGAAGGAGAAAAACGAGGTTCCCAAACTGAAGAGAACGATTTATCCCATGTTTTACCATCAACTACAATGTAGTAGTCGTAGTATGAGGTTCTAACTGACGCTGCAATATGGTTTGAATCGTCAGAAAAAGATGGATTCCAAACATTCATAAAATTTCTATCCCATGTCTCTCCATTTACTGCTATTGAGTAACAACCCTGCCTGAATTTAAAAATTTCGCTTTCAAGAACAGGGACAGATTCAACAACAGCAGCGGTTTTATCTCCATCTGGGCTTATAACCATATCAGTAAGCCTTGAAAACTCATTTTCCCAAGGTGTGTCATTATTCACAACAGAGTATAAAAGCTCTTTTTGAGCAGATACAGCTATATTTCCGTTAGAGTTAAATTTCATATTCCAGATAAAGTCATATCCGTTTTCCCATGTTTCGTCATCTGTAGAGACTTTCCATTCTCCCGCGTCAGATACTAATGCTGAGAGTCGGTCATCAGGACCAAATTGTAAATTCCATGCTTTGTCGTAACCGTTTTCCCACGTTTCAGGCTCATTGTCTTCACTTTGAACACAGACCGTAAATTCCATATCTTCATTTTTGACGATTGCTGCAACTTTTTCACCATCGTGGCTTACACGAAATTCCTCAATATATGGGAATCTTTCTCTCCATGCACTTAAATCTGCCACCTTTTTTTTGCTGGTATCCCAGTCCCACTTATCATAATTGCTCATGACACCTCCATACAATACGTTTCTTCATTGTTTCTATGTCAGATTTATATTTTGAACCTTGATACAGCTTTTGAACCTGTTAAAGACTTACCCTATTCAAATCTTTCGCACAAGACCTTTGGTCAAAAAATAACCTATGTCCTGAAAATACCGCCCACTGAATATTTTACGTATTATGCTGGCTGACATAGAACCCATCATATCAAATAAAAATTTCGGATCTCGGGTAATAGCTGGTAATCCAAGTTTATGAGCGAAGGATAGATTCATATCTGCGGCTGTGGTAAAGCACTTATCGATATGCGTAATCTTTTTTGCATTCTTGATCTCTGCTTTTGCACAACTTCCGAGCATAAAAACCTCTTCCCCCCTACCGTCGATCGTTTCTTTATATCGACCAATCACAAAAGATACGGGTTTCGATTTAGCAAAGGCTTCACTCCCAGCAAACAGTTCCATTGCACTGAGAAACATCTTCAGCCCCATGACACACCCTGTCAGGCATTTTTGGTCGTTGCTGTGCCGATAGGCCCCCCAATAAAAACGTATGGGCGACTTTAAACGCTCTAACTCTTTTTCGATGTCCTGCCAGCGATAAAACTCATCATCATAGGGAAGTAATCGTTTTGCACGTTCATCAAGCTCTTCGATGCTGTTAAGATCGCCACTAATCTTAACTTCATCAATACCTTTAGGTGTATAACCACGATTAACAGCAGCCTTCAGATATGGGACATCATTCACACTGAGACCCAGAAGCCTTGACCCGACAATGTCAACAGCCAGCGGGTTGGTACCCATGATCACCAAACCGAGTTTGCGGGCAGTGGGAAAGGCTTCATTACCCACCCCCACATCAATAGCATCCATGATAACAAAATCGGGATAGCCTACAGCAAGCAAGTCCACTATTTTTTCATTCAACATGAAGTCATGACGGATAGACCGTTCATCGTCAGAACAAATACCAATGTTAAGTTTAACCGCCCCAGTCATCGCACTGACACAATGACACTTAAGCTTGGGCAAATAAACTTTTGAGTCAGCGTTTGCCATTTTACGCGATATTCTCAGATTGTCATGTATCATTCCTCCAATAAATACAGATTCACGTGGTTCTTCGTCTATGCAATAAATGCCGATAGGGCATAGGGCCTCTTTTTGAACCCTTTTTACTTCATCGTAATAACCTGCATTTTTATAACACAGACGGGTGGGAAACCCTATTGCTGTGTTCTCCCCCATCTCGACTCGATTGACTCCTGAAGATTTTGCAAGTGTCTCAAGTGAGGCACCAACCAGCGAGGTTGCAGTATAGGCCATATTGCCATAAGTGTCTGTGTTATAGGCGAAAACAACGTTTGGTTTTACCATTACGTTACCAGCAGGTTTGTAATTTAACGCTGTCATTCCATCAGCAATAATTTTTTTGAGCACATCACGATCATACGTTTCACAACATTTAATAAATACCGTATTCTTCAAATCTTCAAAAGCCATTCGCTGTTTCCTTATCGAAATATCTTTATTTGTAAGTCTTACAAACCACTACTGTCCATTCAAGATTAAAGGTCGGGATTAATCTCTGATATTAAACAAAGTAGAAATAGAAGTCTATCTTTCATTTACTGATTATTCTACCTATAAGTCTGCCTTCTTTGTCTCTTCCTTCAAGTTTGATTTTAACGACTTGCCGTTTTAGTTCATCATTCCCATCTACAAGAACTGAAAGATAGTTTGATGTTATGGCAATCAACCTGCCAGTTTTATCATCCCTTTTGTCTTGAACAACAGATTCTATATGGTGTTCTAAATATGCGTTCTGATTTATCAATCTATCCTCAAAATCTCTTCTCTTTTGAAATCCAAGCTCACGAATTATTGCACTTCTTTCCTTGACTATCGTGTTATTAACCTTATCTGGGTAGTCATAGGCTTTTGTTCCCTTTCTTGGTGAAAAAGGGAAAACATGAAGATAACTTATAGGAAGTTGTTTAATGAGATTCAAAGTATTTTCAAAAGCCTGATTAGATTCTCCCGGAAACCCTACAAGAATATCAACGCCAATAGCTGCATTTGGAAGAATATTGTAAATTTTATTAATCAAATTGGAAAATAGATCAGAGTTATATGGTCTTCCCATACGTTTGAGAATAGTATCATCTCCGCTTTGAAGAGGAATATGAAAGTGGTCGCATAAAATACTGTTTTTTGCAGCAAGATTAATAATCTCATCTGTCAACTCTTTTGGTTCGATTGAACTTAGACGGACTCTATGAATAGGTTTTATGCGATTAATTTCTATCAAAAGTTGAGTAAGAGGCGAGTTTATTTTATCTGCTTCTACGTTTTCAATGTTATTTTTATCATGCTTATTGATAATAGATGAACTCTCTTTAAAATCAACTCCATAAGCTCCGACATGAATTCCTGTAAGAATTGCCTCTTTATATCCTTTTGATGAGAGATGCAAAAGATGCTCAATTACATCATCTGGTGGCATACTGCTACTTCTTCCTCTTGAATATGGAACTATGCAGTAGGTGCAAAAAGCATTGCAGCCATCTTGAATTTTAAGATACGCACGAGTTTTATCTCCTGTAACAGCGGGCTTAAAAAAAGGAGTTACAACTTCTTTTTCTTTTATATCTCCATCTTCTATCTCTATTTTATTTTGCCCCTCCCCAACCCTCCCCAAGGGGAGGGAGTATTTATTCCCCTCTCCATTGGGGAGGGGGTGGGGGGTGGGGCTAATAGGAATTGCCAATTTATTTATCTGAAATACTATATTATTAACTGATTTAATTAAAATATCTGAGAGTCGGAATTTATCATCATATCCGACAATTAAATCAACTCCTTCAATTTTTCTAATCTCATCAGGTGAAGTTTGGGCATAGCAACCTGTTACAATAATCTTTGAGCTTAAATTAGCTTTAGCAATACTTCTTATCTGCTGGCGAGATTGCATGGCACCTTTTGAGGTTACAGCACAGGTATTTACAATGCAGAACTCTGCATTTTCAACTTTATCTACTTTTTGCCACCCTTTTTCTATAAGTTGAGAGGCTATGCCATCTGATTCGTATTGGTTCACCTTACAGCCAAGAGTTGCAATATAAAACTTCTTCATTGGATAAATCCTGCCCCCAAAACCCTATCTCCATCATAAAAAACAGCACACTGTCCAGGTGTTACGGAAAGTTGAGGCTCGTCAAAAATCACTTTTGTAGTAGATTCCGCATTATTTAGAATAAGAGTTGATAGCACAGGCTTATGGCTGTAGCGTATGCAAGTTGTAACTCTTAAAGATGAATCTGCCAAATAAGGCTCATTGGACAACCAATTGATATGATTGACGGTACACTCTTTCTCAAAAAGCTCTTCTTTAAAGCCAACAATCAAGCTATTTTGCTCTATATTAATCTTTTTAACATAGTATGGGGCAGGTCCTGGGCAGTTTAATCCTCTTCGTTGTCCTATAGTGTAAGAATAAAGTCCTCTGTGTCTGCCAACAATATTGCCATTTGTGGTTACAATATCTCCAGATGTAAATGGTATGTTTTCTGGTCTGAACTCTTTGTTGTTATCTTGATAAAGTGAATTTGTGCATTTTGATAAGATAAAATTGGCAAAAGAGTCTTCGTGGATAAAACAAATATCCTGACTCTCTTTTTTATGTATCGGAGTAATTCTGTTTTGAGCTGCAATATTTACAACTTCATGTTTTGTAAAATCTCCAAGAGGGAAAATCGCTTGTTTCAGTTGCCATGGTGAAAGCATGGAGAGAAAATATGATTGATCCTTTAGTGAATCTTTTCCTCTCAAGAGGGACACAGAATCATTAAGATTTGAGTTCTGATTATTAAAGCCAATTCGTGCATAATGACCAGTTGCTAAAAAATCAGCTCCTAACTCACCCGCAGCTTTCAATAATATACCAAACTTTATCTTTTTATTGCATACAATACATGGATTTGGGGTCTTTCCAATTTTGTATGTTTCAATAAAATATGAGACAACCTCTTTTTCAAACTGCTCTTTTAGATCGACACAATAAATTGGAATATCTAATTGTTTTTTTAAATACTCAACAATATGGTTTGAACTTGTTTTTAACGATAAAGTTTCTTCCTTGAGATATTCATTACTATGAATCTTCTCTTCATAGCCCGTTGTGAAATGAATACCAAATAAGTTAGGATACTCTTTTTTTAGAAGAAAAGCTGTTACCAAAGAGTCAACTCCACCGCTTAAAGCAACAGCCACTTTTTTGACAACTGATCTCTTAATTCTATTATTTCGCTTCGCATCATTTGATGTAAGAGCTATGTTGTCTTTATTTTCAGTCATTGTTTTCAGTCATTTTATAGCTTTTTAAGAGACCATATCTTCAGTATTTTTTGAGTAAAGCCCCATAGCTCTTGAGGGACATGTAACAATACATAATTCGCATACAGTGCATTTATCTTTATCGTATATAACCTCCATCTCAGGACGTTTGATTGATAATGCACCAGATGGACAGACAGCAGTGCAAGAGCCGCAATGTGTACATTTTTCAGTATCTCTCCATATCTCTTGATCAGCAGAGCTGACTCTTACCCCTTGATTTTTAAGGTATTCCACACCTTGTTTAAAACTATCTCTTGTTCCTGAAATTTCCAATACCATGTAGCCATCTTTACGGTTAGAGACTTTTGCATTTAAGATATTAAAAATCAGGTCAAATTTTTTTGTAAGGTAACATACAACAGCCTTTTGAGCCACTTCTGGTGGAAAGTGTAAAATCAATATTTTTGAATACAAGAGTTGCCCCCATTTTGAGTTATTTTGTGTTTAAAAACTATGTTTCTAATTAATAGACTTCCTGCGAACTCAATTTATATCCAGTAAAATCAATGGTCAAATCACAGTTTTGCAGGGGATAAAATTATTAATATTTAAGAAATATTATAAAGAGGTGAATGTCAAGATAATTGTCTCCAATAAATATCTATTTGTTTGAGTTTAAGTTTGAATTTTACAAAATTATCTTCTTAAAAAATAGTTTAGTTGATTCAGATCAATGTTTTTATTTTCAACATGCTTTATATTACAGATAAATAAGAGACAGAAGAAAATAACATTTTATTTGAAAAGATAATAAATAAAAATCGCAAAGAATTAAGGAGGCAACTATGAAATGTCCGGGTCAAGAGACACAATACTGGAAAAAAGATGCTATTTTTGACACAAAATGTCCAGAGTGCGGTGCTGATATGGAGTTTTTCAAAGATGACACATCAAGAAGATGTAGAAGCTGCGGCAAAAGGATTGTTAATCCTAAAATGGATTTTGGCTGTGCCTCATATTGCCAGTATGCGGATCAGTGCATATCCAACCTTCCAGAAGAGTTTGTTAGTCAGAGGGAAGATATGCTCAAAGATAGAGTTGCCGTAGAGATGAAGCGATATTTTAAATCAGATTTTAAACGCATTGGTCATGCTATGAGGGTCGCTCGATATGCAGAACATATAGGAAAAGATTGGCAAGCTAAGAGATTTGATAAAAAAAGTGATAACACAGATGAAACAGAATTGAAAAAAGAGGCTAACTCAACAAAAGAAGGGCGGGCAAACCTTGCTGTAATTCTATCTGCTGCCTATTTGCATGATATTGGAATAAAAGAGTCAGAGAGAAAATACAACTCCAATGCTCCAAAATATCAAGAGCTTGAAGGTCCTCCAATTGCGCGTTCTATTCTTGAAAAACTTGGTGCAAAGCCAGAGTTAATTGATGAGGTGTGCGATATTGTTGGACACCATCACCATCCAAGAGAGATTGAGACTCTAAATTTTAAGGTGCTTTATGATGCAGATCTCATCACAAATCTTGAAGAGGAGCAGAAGGAAAAACAGGAGAAAAATGAGGAGTTGATAAGCAAAGATAGGCTTGAGAGAATTATCTCAAAATCATTTTTAACTGAGTCTGGAAAAATCAAAGCAGCCTCTGTGCTAATATGAAAATCTATCCTTAAATGTGTGGATTTTGAAAACTTTAAAATAGAGAATATGTTATTATAACTAACTAAAATATTAGGAGATATTAGAGATGAAAGTTAAAAGAAAAATCATACAAATAGATGAAGAACTCTGCAATGGCTGCGGAAATTGTGTTATTTCTTGTGCAGAAGGTGCAATTCAGATAATTGATGGCAAGGCAAAAATTGTTAAGGATCAATATTGCGATGGTCTTGGTGCCTGTATAGGTGAATGCCCTCAAGGCGCACTTAAAATTATTGAAAGAGAAGCTGATGAGTTTGATGAAAAAGCGGTTGAAAATTATCTAAAGGAGCTTGAGCAGAAGAAAGATATTTCACAAAGTATAGCAACTTCAGAATCAAAACCCTCTGCAACTTTAGCATGTGGCTGCCCTTCAACCCATCTTCAGACTTTTCCTATGTCAAATGTTCATAAAGGAGCTGATACCAATACAAAACATTCTCCATGCTCATGCTCTGATGCCAATAAACCATCAGATTTAAAATGTGAGGCTTCTGGAGCATGTAAGTCAACTCTTGGTCATTGGCCTGTGCAAATTCGGCTTATTCCGCCAACAGCACCATTTCTAAAGGGTGCTGATTTACTGATTACAGCAGATTGCGTTCCAGTGGCATACCCATCATTTCATCAAGAATTCCTCAAGGGAAAGGTTGTTATGATAGGCTGTCCTAAATTTGACGATGCTGATTCATACATTCAAAAATTTGCCGATATTTTCAAAACTGCTGGAATAAAAAGCGTTACTACTCTAATAATGGAAGTTCCATGTTGTTCAGGGCTTCCAATGATTATAAAAAAAGGAATGGAGCTTGCTGGAGTAACAGTTCCAATTACAAAAGTTGTTATAAGTGCGAGAGGAGAGATTATTGCTTAAAGACAAAAGATAAAAGAAAGTCCACTAAAGTGGACTAAATAATAGTCAGCTTTAGCTGACTTCTTCTATTTTAGCCCTGAAATTTATTTCAGGGCATTAAAAAGTTAAAATACTATAATAGGCAATAAATATTATAATGATGGTTAAGGAGATTAATCATAATGACCGAATTCTATACATTTAAAGCTAAAACACTTGGCAATAAAGAGATTTCAATGGAGAATTATAGAGGCAAAGTAGTTCTTGTAGTCAATACAGCCTCTAAATGTGGCTTAACCCCTCAATATAAGGGATTGCAAGAGTTATATGATAAGTATAAAGATAGAGGATTTGAAATATTAGGATTTCCATGTAATCAGTTTGCCAATCAAGAACCCGGTGATGAGGAGTCAATTAAACAGACATGCTATATAAACTATGGAGTTACATTTCCCATGTTTGCAAAAATTGATGTTAATGGAGAAAATGCACATCCTATCTTTAAATATCTAAAACAGGCTCTTACAGGATTTTTAATACCTCAAATTAAATGGAACTTCACAAAATTCCTTATTGACGCAAACGGCAATCCTGTTAAGCGATTTGCTCCTAAAGATGCACCAAGTAATATTGAAAAAGATATTGAAAAATTACTTTTAGAAACTAATGGCAGGTAGTTTAAGGAGCTAAATGCGTCTTTGTAAAACATATCAATTTAATAGCGGTATAACAGGTCTTAAATTGGGTTGGTCTTTGGCAGGACCTCCTTTAATGACGGTTTACTGTTATCTATTTGGAGATACAATGATTGATACAGGGCAATCCCATATTGGGAGAGAAGTTGTATCAATAGCTTGTGATAACAGGATAAAACAAATTTTTTTGACCCATCACCATGAAGATCATTCAGGCAATGCGGCTGCAATTCAGATACTTGCTGGAGCTAATGTTTTTGGTCATCACCTAAGCATAGAAAAATTAAAAATCCCCTACTCCATTTTACCCTATCAAAAATATGTATGGGGCAAGACAACTCCACTTACATTAAAGCCTCTCCCTGAACAGATTGAGACAGTGCTTGGTAAAATGATCTCAATTCATACCCCGGGTCATTCAAAGGATCATACAGTTTTCTTTCTTCCTGATCAGGGAATTATTTTTTCAGGTGATCTCTACCTTGGCGATAGAATAAAATTTTTCAGAGCTGATGAAGATATTGGCACCCAGATCGAATCTTTGAAAAAACTTGTCGATCTTGATTTTGACATTTTGCTTTGTGGTCATAACCCTAAGCAAAAAAAAGGTAAGGAACATATCTGTTTAAAACTTAATTTTTTAGAAAATCTCTATGGAGACATAATTGAGCTTTGGAAAAAAGGATTACCTGAAAAGGAAGTTTTCAGATCGTTAAAGTTAAAAGAGTCCCATTTTATAAAATATTTCTGTTTTGGTAATGTAAGTATGATAAATGGGGTGAGTTCTTCTATTAGACACCACAAATCCATAAATAGAGTTTAATTAAAAAATTGTTGAGTAAGAGTGCTAATAAAGGAAAATTGAAATTTTAATCAAAGGAGAAAAAAATGGTTCGAGATATAAAAAAAATTTTGTTTGCTACAGACCTATCAAATAATTGCCGTCATGCTTTTACCTATGCTGCGAGTCTATCTTCAAAGTATTGCGGAGGAATTACCCTTCTTCATGTCATGGAGTCACTTCCTGATAGTGTTGATGCAATGATTACAGGGTTTATAGGTAAAGAAAGATGGGAAACTCTCCATAAGCAGCATGAAAATGATGCAAGAATGACTTTGATTGGTAAAAAAAATAATCAAACCATGATCCATGAAGCAATAGATGCGTTTTCTAAAGATGTAAGAACAATTGACTCCGATTACACAGTAGATAAAATCCTTGTCAAAGATGGTCATGTTGTTGACACGATTATCTATACAGCCCTTGAAGAAAATTGCGATCTCATTATTATTGGATCACACAAAGGATTTTTCTCTTCAAATACATCACTTGGGCAAGTTGCAAAAGGAGTTCTTAAGCAATCCAAAATTCCAGTTATGGTTATTCCACCTGTTGAGTGAACTCCAAATATATTGATAGAATATAAATGGTTGTTTAGAAGAAAATAATTTAATAACTTCATTTAAAAATAGAGGGGAAAACGATTTTAATGTCTTTAATAACAGTAGATCAGGAAAAATGTGTCAAAGATGGAATATGTGCGGCAGAATGCCCTATTTTAATTATTAATCTTAAAGAGGGATTTCCAGAAGTCGCAAAAGTGGCGGAAAGTTTTTGCATCAATTGCGGACACTGTGTTGCAGTTTGCCCAACTGCTGCATTATCTCACACAAAATTTGCACCAGAAGATTGTATGGAGATTAAAAAAGAGCTATTGCCTGATCCAGAAAAGATGGAGCAGTTCTTAAAGCATCGCAGATCAATAAGAAGTTATAAGAAAAAACAAGTTCCCAAGGAGACGCTTGAAAAAATTCTCTCAATTGCAAGCTATGCACCTTCTGGACATAATCGCCAGCCTGTTAAGTGGCATGTTGTTTACGAACGTGAAGAGCTTACAACGCTTTGTGGTCATGTGATTGACTGGATGAAATGGATGATAAAAGAGAAGCCTGAAATGGCAAAATCAATGGAGCTTGAGCTTGTGGTTGCAGGATATGAAGCAGGTATTGACAACATTACCCGCAAAACACCACATCTTATTATTGCCCACGGCGATAAGAGAGATTTTTCATCAGCGACAGCGTGTACAATTGCATTAACATGGCTTGAGCTTGCTTTACCAGCTTTTGATCTTGGTGGTTGTTGGTGCGGATATTTTAATGCTGCTGCTATGTTTTGGCCTCCATTGCAGGCTGCATTGGGGCTCCCGAAAAATAACGTAAGCTACGGTGCAATGATGGTAGGTTATCCAAAATTTAACTATCACAGAATACCACCCAGAAATAAGGCTGTGATTACTGGGCTTTGATATTTAAAATGTTTGTAAATTTTATACTGTTCAATATCATAAATTGAGTTCCAACTAAATATAACGGATTTGGAGTAAAACAAATTGTATTACTAAAAACTTGTTTTTGTTGAAATTGCTATCTTGATTAAAAAGTTATGCCATAATGCAAATTCAACTTAAGAATCAAGAAATTTGGAGCGTGATTTGGTACAATTATTTCAGCATATTACCTTGTCCCCCAAATCCGTTATAAATAGACATTAGAATTACTGCCGCTTTAGAACACTATAAATGATTCAGCATAATTTTTACTTGAGGGGATCAAATCAAAATGGCAATGAAACTTCAATCACACAAAACCAAAAAAAATCTCATGATTGTCTATGAAAGAGATATAAATATTGATTCTGTTATGAATATATTAAACGAAGAATATGAAACTCAACTTGTTTTGAATGGAAAAAAAGCCATTGAAGAGATCACGATCTGTCCCCCAGATCTTATTTTACTCTACATGAAGCAACCTGAAAAAAACGGTCGGGAACTCTGCAGGCGCCTCAAGGCAAATGAATGTACTGTTGAGATTCCAATTCTCTTTATTTCAGAACAGGGGGAAGATTCAGAGAAAGCCAGAGGATTAGTCATGGGTGCCGAGGATTATATTCACGAACCTGTAAGTGCTTCTATCCTCAAAGCCCGAATTAGAACCCATCTTTATGTAAAAAGTGCAAGGGATCAACTCTTGATGCAAAAAATGCTGCAAGAAGAGAACGTCCGGTTGAAGGTACTTCTTGAAAAACTTTCCGGCGATGCTGTTCAAACAGGTTTAAATGATTTAATGGAGGTTCCAAGGTTGTTGGCAAAGGATGATAACCTTACCGACAGGCAGAAAATGATACTGAAAAAAGCTGAATCAGCCGGTTCTAAAGTTATCGGAAATCTTAATAGTTCCATAGATTTGTATAAAATGGAAGATCAGACATATAAATTCAATCCTGTTCCAGTGGATTTGGTTAAAATTTTGTATCAAATTAAAAAAGATATCAGAAATATGTTAATGGCTGGCAATATAGGTTTTACCATTTCCATTGCTGGTATTCCGGCTGTTATGACAGATTCCTTTGAAGTTCTTGGAGAAAAGACGTTGTTTTATTCTTTGCTCCTTAATCTTATCAAAAATGCTGTAGAAGCCTCATACGAAGACAATAAGGTTAACGTTGCACTGGAAAATCAAAAAAAGGAAAATCTTATTCTTGTGCATAATCGGGGCATCATACCTAATGAGATCAGAGATTCATTTTTTGAGAAAAAAAGCACATACGGCAAGGAAAATCGGGAGGGGCTTGGCACATATATTGCTCATTTAATTGTGTTGACAATGGGTGGAAAAATATCTTTTACATCAGATGATGAAAAGGGAACTACACTTGTCATAAGGCTTCCAAACCAATACAGCATAGCAGAACCTGTTCAGGAAATATGCGATGATGATAAAAATGCCAATGATTCGTTTCGTATTCTTGTGGTTGACGATTATGCAATGATGCGACGCCTTATTGCAGGTTTTTTAAAGGATCTGGGTTACAGAAATATTATCAAGGTTGATAGTGCAGTGGAAGCGGTTAAATATTTAGAAACCGAAAAAGTCAACCTGATCATTTCCGATTATGATATGCCGGGTATGAATGGCATTGAGTTTCTGCAACATGTAAAAAAAGATGGTGCATTGTGCAAAATCCCTTTTGTAATGATCACGGGACGTTCGGATCAAAATATTGTGTCCAATGCACTTAGTCTCGGTGTAGCTCAGTATATTATCAAACCTTTTACTGCCAATATACTTGAAAAAAAATTAAGGAGAATATTCGAGTGTCGTCTGACTTAAGAATCTTGACCATAATTTCAGATTATTTTAATCTTCAAGCACATACCTTCTAATTAAGAATTAAATGGCTCTAAGATAAAAGTTCCACAGCCTTCTGCTTGACTACCTTTCCTGTTGCAGCCAATGAAGTGCCAATACAGATTAACGTTATGGCAATCAAGCAAAACAGACTATATTCCCACCTAAATGACCAGAGTCTTTCAAAGAAAAACCATGCAATCAAGTATGATACCATAAGGCTTAGAAATGTTGCAAAAAGTGCTGCCATAAACCCAAGAAAACCAAATTCAAATAAAATTATCTCTCTTATATCTTTAAATCCAGCACCTAAAACTTTTAGAAGATTTATCTCCCACGAACGTGCATGAGTCTCATACCTTGCAATTGAAAAGAGCACAACTAAACCCGCAACTATAGCAAGAGTTGCCATAAAATTGATGGAAAATGATAGGCGATCTGTAATTGTAAGTATCTGATTTACTGTCTGATTTACATCAACTACCGATATATTTGGAAACTCTCTTACTAATGAGTTCTGAAGAGCTGATTTCTCAGATGGTTTCATCTGGGGAATTGATGCTAAAAAAGTTTTTGGTGCATCGTCAAGCACACCTTTTTGAAATAAAATAAAGAAATTTGGCTGAAAACTGTTCCATCTTACCTTTCTTAAATTTACAACTTTTCCCTCAAACTCAACTCCTTGAATATCAAATGCCATTATGTCGCCTATTTTTATATCAAATCGATCTGCAAAACCCTCTTCAATTGAAATCTCCATAAATTTATCAAGCTGTGATTGGTATTGAGTTGAGTTTGTTAAAGGTTCGTTATTTTGAGAACCCCAAGAAATTTGACTCAATGGCGTGCCTTTCACAATTTTTTCAGACTTATCAAGTGATTCACGATATGAGAAGTTGAACTCTCTTCGTCTATATTCTCCCCTCAATGAGGTCTCTTCTCTATCTTTTTTGCTAAGCTCTTTATCAAGCCGCTCATAAAAACCTTTTCCATTTACAGTAAGAATCCTTCCTCTAATTATTGGCGATACATTGGTCAAAAAATAACTCTTTGATTCAAGAAATTTTTTAAGTCCATCTAACTGCTCTGGTTGAATATCAATAAGAAAAAAACCCGGAATCTTAATACCTTTAGGTTGACTTATCTCATCTTGTATCCCGTTTTTTATCTGTGGAATCACATTTATCAAAAATGCACCCATTGCAATAGTAACAAAACAAGATATAGACGCTATCTGGTTTCTGTATAAATTTCTAAATGCAATTTTGCGTATAAACTGTTTTGTTAAAGAGAGTTTTTTTAATAATTTAAGGCTTAACCACCCTATTGTAGTGAATGTAGCCATTACACAAAGAGAGCCAATAAAAAATATGGTTCCCCGTTCAAAAGATCGGGTCTGATAAGCAGATAAAAACCAAAATGTTAAAATTGCAGGCACAAAACTCAATAATCTTGGCATTAATTTACTCAAGAATAATCTAAACCCAATAATCTCTACTTTGTTAATATATTCAAAATGTTTAGCTCCTTGAAGCAATATAACAGGTTTAAGTTGATAAACTGTTGCAAACACTGGCAAGCAAAATATTATACTTCCAAATATTCCGGGTATAAATGCTGTAATTATGCTTTTAATATCTGCGTTAGCATTAAAGTTTTTTGGGATTAGACCTTGCAACACCTCTGGAAATAGGGGGAGAATAAAAATGGAGAGTATAACCGCAACAATAGTGGATATTGCCCCAAGAATAATAACTTGAAACATAAACATTAGATAGGCATCAACTCTACTTGCCCCAAGAGTCATAAGAATTGCAATCTCTTTTATCTTTGTATTGAGATAACCTCTAAAAAGATATGCAGTCCCAATACCTGCAAGAAATAAGGCCACAACTCCTATAAGCCCCATGTATCCTGTAAAATATCCAAAAATTTTGTTAAGATTTTGGTTTACATCTTCACTATCATAGACGCTTATTATTGGGGCGCCCTTAAAAAGGGTATCTATTTTTTTACGTAGCTCAACTGTTTTAGAGCTAATATCTGTCTTATATGGGAATCTATAGTAGCGTTTAAAACTTACTCTACTACCAAATTTTAGAAGTCCTGTCTTTTCAGCGTCATCAAGAGCAATATAAATTTTAGGGGCAAGTTGAAAAGATGTTACAGAGGCATCAGGTGGCGGAGAAACAATATTATCAACAAAAAAAGCCCTGTCTCCTATTTTAATCTTTGAGCCAACTTGTAAGTTCATAGAGACCGCAATATCTGGAGTTATCCAGACTTTTAAAGAGCCTTGTTGCAAATACAATTGTTTTTTATTAATTTCAGAAATCATTTCACCATAAAGTGGGAAAGAGTTATCAATTGCAATAATGTTTGCAAGTTTTGAAGTTGTGTTAGCACTCTTTGAGGTCTCTTCTCCAGAAATCATTGAAAAAAAAGATATTTGTTGAGACTCTTTTTTATCATTTCCAACAACTGATCGAATAAGCTCTTTTTCTTTATCATTTAAAGCTCTTGGAGAGGTGATAACCATATCTGCTGTTAATATCTCTTTTAGGTTATCTTTTAGGTGGTTTTGAAGAGAGTTGTTAAATGAGTTAAGGGCGATAAACCCTACAAGCCCAATAGCAAGGTTTAGAATAAAAAAAAATGAGAATCCTTTATCTTTTTTTAGCTCTCTTATTGCAAGTCGTAACCAGATTTGACCCGATCTATTGCCCATATAGCCCCTTTTCTTAGTGGTTCATGTTCAAGATAATTTCCATCTTCATTTACGTATGACAATAGAATTTTGTAGTATTCATCTTTAAGTCTTTTATCTTTGGCCATAATTTCTCCCATAGCTTCTGGTGATCCCCAACCAATACCGCCAGATTCATCATTAAGACTCCACATAAGCCGCCTCATTATAACTCTTGCAGATTCAAGATTTTCAGATGCCATAGCCGCTACAACCTTTCCCATTGCTCGAACTGCTCGCCATTTTATATTTTCGTTTGTATCTTGTATAAACGAAAAGAGATGATTTATTGAGCGGGACGGAGCAATTTCAAGTAGTTCAGATATTGCTTTTTCTTCATCATCTATTAAAAGAAGCTCATAAATTTTCTGTTTTAGCTTTCTCATAGCAGTTTATCCTTTCTTATAGCACATCTTGTATTAGGCTATGGCGATATTTACATTCCATTTTGATTTCGTATGCGAAACAATAAGCCATCAGCCATGCCCCACAGAAACTCCAAAAAACAACTTAAGCTTAGCGGTGAATGTCAAGGAAGTTGTCGCCTGTCCCTAAAAAAAATGATGTTTTTGCTGCCGTTTTTTTCATGTTATTTTTAAAACAATTTGCGATATTTTTATTTGGACTATATGAATATCTATACAAAA
>JADGBE010000051.1 GCA_015231615.1 Desulfamplus sp.
ATGCTCTGCGGCACAGGAATATCTGGCGGATGGATATATTTTTGCTTTTGATCGTCTCCATCTTCATAGTATAGAGATTTCAACATGAATCGGTCAACAATAATTGCAGCGAAGCTGCTTATGTTCTAAAGACCACGGCGTGCGTCTTTACTGTTTAAACTATTTAATGTTGAGTAAAAAGTCTTGGAGTCATAACCTGTTCAAGATGTTGACGTTGAGCTTCAAACTCTTCAGGCGTATTAGCTGGTTCAAAGCATATCTCATCACCAAACAAGAGTGTAACCTGTGCAAATGGTTTTGGCACCATGAATCTATCCCATGAATTAAAAAACCACGCCTTATCAGCAAATGTGTAGAAAGGGACAATAATTGCATTGCTCTCTTTTGCCATTTTAATAACTCCAGCCTTTACCTTTCCTATTGGACCTCTTGGACCATCAAGTATATGGGATCCAAGGTGATAACGCTTCAGATGCTCTATCATCTCAACCATAGCCTCTTTGCCACCCTTTGAAGATGAGCCTCTCGCAGTGTGCCACCCTGTTCTATTAGCAACTCCTGCAATCAGTTCGCCATCGCGGCTTTGACTTATCATAAGGCCGGGATTCAAGTGGGCATAAGTTTTAAAATGGCGGATTGCGGAAAAAAACTGCTGATGCCATACGCAAAGAAGAACGGTCTTTCCCTCTTTTAGAAGATTTTGCCATTTATCTTCATTTACAGTTTTGAAACGAAATGTCGTGGCATAAAGTCTGATAAAAAAGTAGATAAAAGCAATAAATGGCTTTGTATATATTATGAATTTGAATTTTTTTAACATTAAGCTTACTCCTAATTTATTTTTCCTATTTATTTCTTTGACTATTAACCCACTCTATTTTACTCATCAATCCTCTTATAATTCTTACATCACGCTCTGTTAATCCAGCTCTTCCAAAGATATTTCTAAAAGTTCTTAAAAGATGGTCAGGATTCTGAGGATCAAGAAACTCAATTTCACATAAAGCCTTTTTAGTATGCTCATACATCTGCTCAAGTGCGTAAATCGTAGCTGTTGATTTGGTCTCTTTTGCGAAGGCTTCTGCAATAATCGTAGCTGGTGGTTTGGTCTCTTTTGTGGAGGCTTCTGCAATAATCGTAGCTGGTGGTTTGGTCTCTTTTGTGGAGGCTTCTGCAATAATCGTAGCTGGTGGTTTGGTCTCTTTTGTGGAGGCTTCCGTAGTATATGATTCTTGATTCGTAAGATTATTACCGTCATTTATTTGTGTAGTAATAATTGCTGTTTCAATAGATTGATTAACCACTCGTTTTTTCATGGCTTTGGCTATCTCATAAAGCAATACCCCCAAGGCGTGAGACAAATTCATAGATGGAAAGCCATCGTCAGTTGGAATTGTAATAAAATGTTGACAAAGGGTAAGCTCTTCAGTTGTTAAGCCATTATCTTCACGACCAAGAACAAGTGAACATCTCATATCATCATCAACTTTTGCAAATGCCTCTCCAGCAAATTCAGGGGTGAAAAAGTTTTTTCTATATTTCCCAAAACGCCGAGTGGTGCCAAACGCTACATGACAATCTGCAAGAGCTTCAGAAAGTGTATTGAATACCTTTGCATCAATAAGCAGATGTTGGGCATTTAACGCCATCTTTCTTGCCTGTAGAGAGCTATAATTTTTACAGGGATTTACAAGTCTAAGGTTTTTGAAGCCAAAGTTCATCATAACTCTGCATACAGACCCTACATTTATAGGTCCCTGAGGTTCAACAAGAATTACTGTAAAGTTATCATGGAGCATATTATAGATGGCACTTAAAGTTTATTTTAGATTATAGCAAAAAAATGCAAAGGGACTCGAAAATTTTAGCAGGTTTAAAACAACAAACCCCCTTTTACCACAACCCTAAAGGATCATTGTAAAAAGGGGTATTGGGAACAACATTAGAAAATGTTTTAATCTTCTTCTACAACAATAGCATTCTCTTCACATACTTCTACACAGCTTTCGCAACCCATGCACTCTTCAGCATTTACAGCAACTGATTTCCCATCTTCCATCTCAAAAACCTGAACAGGACATACATCAACACACTCTTCACAACCTACACATTTTGACTCATCAACAATTGGGTTAAACGCCATCTTTAAAATCCTCCTAAGGAATAAAAAAAATAATTAAGATAAAAAAATAAAACAACACAAATTAACTGGCAGAAAGAATCCCTGTCCAGTATTACAGTTAAGTTATAACCAATATCATTACAATAAAAAAATGCCTTTATAACAGGTAAAAACTCAAATCAAGTATTTTATATATTTTATAGTTAAGCAATTACAACTAAAAGGTAGTTCTCAGTAGCCCATCAAGTTTTCTTAAATACCTCATATTATGGCTATAATCTGCTCCATAATCTGACCAGAGATTTGGAATAATTGACAATCAGAATTTAAAGTTGATTTTTTTTCTTTGTGCATTTTTAAATTATCAATGTCAAGCATCAATTTACTCTTTTCGCTGATAGATATAATAAAATCGGCAACAGCTCTACTCGTTGTAATAAAAGAGTTAGATGATAACTCATCAGCAATGGATTTTTTTGAAAGAAAAAAAGATAGCCATGAGCGAACTCTCTGCTCGGTCATCAATTCTCCCCTATCTGTCATCAATGAAATTTTATTTTTAATCAAAGGCTGATTGGTCAATATCTGTTCATTTAATGTCTGACTCTCGTCGAGTGAATGGGTATTAGGTTCAAGGATATTTTGGGTAGTATAGTTATCTTCAATATCTCCTTTTAGCTCTGCAAAGATATTTGACTCAAGCTCTTTAATTGATGACAACTTTTGATCAACATCTTCATTATCTTTATCTGCAATAGCTGCAAGCCTTAAAAAAAGAAGGGCATTATCAATATTTTGTTTAAAGTTATCTCCAATAAACCCTCTTTGATCAATTTTTTTCTGATTGTTAGATTTAAGCCCTTTTTCTATTTGTGATCTAATTGCAAAAATATCACTATCACTTGTGAAATATGGATTTTCCCTAAAAATAGATTGCAAATAACCCTTTTTAGTCTGTTTACCATAATTTGCATCTGCCCAAGCTCTCCACGACTTAACTGAACTCAGCAAAGGTTGCAACTCTTCTTGAGTTAGTGTGATTGGCTCAATAACATTTTTCTCTCTCCACAAGATGTTAAACCAATCAGATTCAGATGTTTGAAGCTCATCAACAGATGATGTGCTAAGATAAATAAACGAATCAAAGTAGGTTATAATAGCCTCAGCATCAAATTGAGTTAAAGATGTAAATGGAAAAAAAATTGGTTTCATGCTAATACCTTATTCCAAATTCCAATTATATAAATATAAATTTCAGTCATGTTAGCACCTCATTTGTTAATAAAGTTTATTTTAGATTATAGCAAAAATATGTGTTTTACGTAGTTATCAAAATGTCATATCTTTTCGTCATGCACTTCAACGCCCATTGAGAGCAATTTATCCCTGATTCGGTCAGACTCTTTCCAGTCCTTATTTTTTCTGGCAACCTCTCGCTCATCAATTAGTTTTTTTATCTCAGGTGAAGAGAGCCATAAAGCAGAAGTATCTCTACCTTGATTAAAATCAAAAATCTGCAAAACTTGATCAAGCTCGTTGAACATATCTAAAACAGCTTGTGCATGATTTTTATTAAACCTATGACCGTTTCCATTAATTTTACTGTTATCAATCATACGATTTAAAGTTCTTACCGTTTTAAATATTAAGGCAAATATATCTGTAACCTTAAAATCATCATCCATTGCCTGACCAAAACCATGTTTTAGATCATATATCAACTGCTCTATATCAATATTTATCTCAAGAGGCTGTTCAATTGATTTTAATTGAGAATCTTTACCTGTTTGATTTAAATTCTCTTTATTAATTTGATTTGACGTATCATGGCTGTTTTTATCTAACTTATTATCATCATTAAAATAATTTCCATTTTTGATCTCTAATAATGCACCAACACAGCGATCTAACTTATCAAGAGAACGCCTTGCGTCAAGAAGAGCCTTTTTAGATAGAACTAAAATTTTACGGTAATGGGTAGATAGAAGCCAGAAGCGAATCTCTCTTGGTCTCCAACCCATATCCATAAGTATTTTCAACGTAAAGTTCTCAAGTTTATCTGCAAAAAAGGGATTTTTGTTTTCTGTTTCAGATGAAGTATTAATATTTGAAAATTCACTTTCAATTAAAGTTCCGTCATACTGCACAGATTCGCAGTGCATCCAATATCTTGCTGGAGATTTACCTGTTGCACCAAGAGATATTGCCACTTCATTTTCATGGTGCGGAAAGAGTAGCTCACGACTTCCAGTGTGAATATCAAACTGCTCTCCAAGAGATGATTTGGTTATAGCCGCACATTGCAGATGCAAAGATGGACGCACATTTCCCCATTTAGTATTAATGCAGACTCCTCGTTTAAGCTCAGACAAACCTACTCTTTTCAGTAAAGTAAAATCTCTTGGGTGATCTTTTTCATAATCATCTAAATCAACTGTTGCCCCAACACGGATTTTATCAAGATCAACGCCTGATAGTTCTCCATAATCTGAAAGTGCAGATAGATTGAAGTAGAGAGAATTGAGTTTTTCGTAAGCAAACCCTTTTTCAACTAAAGTTGATGCAAGGTTGACCATTGAATCAAGATTGTCGCTAACTTTTGGATATGATTGAGCTTCTCTTACTCTAAGAAGTTTTAAATCATCTTTAAACAGCTTAATATATTTATCAGTAAACTCTGAAAGAGTCAGCCCTTCTTTTTCAGAACCTTGAATAGTTTTGTCGTCCATATCCGTGATATTTACAACATGATTAACTGAAAGTTTCCTATATTCAAGATAGCGGCAAAGCAGATCAGCACAGACAAATCTTCTAAAAAGTGCGGGATCAAGAGGTCTGTGCACGGTTGGTCCACATGTATAAACAGAGACTTTACCTTGAACAAGAGGCTCGAACTTCACAATTTTTCGCTCAATGGTATTAAAGATATTTAGAGTTATATTATCTTTGAACTTAAATAGAGAAGTTGAAAGATAACGCTCTCCGCTATCTGGTAAAATAACCACAATTGTGTAAATAGGAGGATAATCCTCGCCCTTTCCTGATGATGATGCAAGGGATAAAGGTTCAACAGAGGTTTTATGTTTTGCACTCAACACATCTTTTATTCTCAGGGCATCTTCTATTTTCAAAGCCTCTTGTATTCTCAAAGCGTTTTCTATTTTTGATGCCTCTTTTAGTGCAACTGCCATAGCTGCCCCGCTACTCATTCCAACAAATAGCCCCTCTTCACGAGCAAGCAACCTTGCAGTTTCAAATGCTTCGTCATCTTCAATATTTATTTTTTCATCAAGCCGTTTCTTATCAAATATATCAGGACGATAGGACTCTTTCATGTTTTTAAGTCCCTGAATTCCATGTCCTAAAAATGGCTCAACGCCAATAATACGAATTTTGGGGTTAAACTCTTTAAGCCGTCTTGATAACCCCATAAGAGTTCCGCTTGTGCCAAGCGTTGCTACAATGGCATTAACCTCTCCGTTTGTCTGATTCCATATTTCAACTGCTGTGGTGTTGTAATGGGCTTTCCAGTTTGCCTCGTTATTATATTGGTCTGTCATAAAGTATTTATCAGGATTTTCGCGTGCAAGGCGATAAGCCTCCTCTATTGCACCATCTGATCCTCTATGGGCAGGAGTCAGCATAATCTCTGCCCCTCTTGCTCTAAGAATACTTTTCCGTTCTTCACTTGCAGACTCTGACATTGTTAGAAGAATTTTATAACCCTTAACAGAACAGATCATGGCAAGACCAATTCCAGTATTGCCGCTTGTTGCCTCAACAACAATTTTATCTTTAGTTAGTTTACCGCTTCTCTCGCCATCTTCAATCATGGATAGTGCAGCTCTATCTTTTATTGAACCACCTGGGTTAAGATATTCTAACTTTGCAAGAATTCTGACCCCTTTAACAGGATTAAGTCGTCTAATTTCAACTAATGGGGTATTTCCTATGGAATCAATTATTGAGTAACTCATTTTTTATATTCCCGATAATAGAAAGCTATTTGTATTTATTTCAGAACATTTTATCACGCAACACGTCTATTACTATTTGCCAAATGAACATTTTGGAAATGAACAGCTTTTACATCCAAGACAAAGCCCCCCATGTCCAGTAGCAGCAATCTCTTTTCTTGTAATTTTATCTCCAGCTAACACCCTTGGATATATCAGATCAAACATTGTTATAGGTGAAAAAAGAGCACAAGCTGGAATCCCAAGAATAGGGATATTGTTAATGTATGCTATCATAAACATTGAGCCGGGTAAAACAGGTGTACCATAAACAATATCTTTTGCCCCTGCACGCTGCAAAGCAAATCGAGTTCGATCATCAGGATCAACTGACATTCCACCTGTGGTAAGCAAGAGATTTGCCCCTCTTTCCAATAATTTAAGAGCAGCTTGTGCTATCATAGTATCGTCATCAGGAAGAATAATAACATCTAAAACTTCACCACCCATAGAAGTTACTTTTTGTCTTATGATTGGTTCAAATTTATCCTCAATACGACCATAATAGACCTCGCTTCCAGTAATCATAACACCTGCACGGGCTGACATCATTGGTTTTACTTGAATAACACCAGATTTAGAATCGTTTGCTATTGTAATAGCTATATTTAGGGTAGAGCTATCAATCAAAAGAGGAATGGCTCTCGTGGCTGCTACCTGATCATCTTGTTTTACAACTGTATTTGTATGACGAGTTGCACACATCACTTCACCTATCTCATTAAATCGTGTCAAAGCCTCTACATCAACTATAAGTAACCCGTCTCTCTTAGCTTTAAGAACAATTTTACCTTCACAAGGCTCTTTATCCCAAAACACTCCATAACCACAAAGAGCATTGGCAATTAGCCTTGCTGCATCATCTTCATGTATTTCGTTCTCTTCAGGTCTAATGACATATAAGTGATCTTTTCCAAGCCTTCTTAAAATCTCAAGATCACGGCATGTAATAGTGTGTCCTTTAAGAAATGCCGCCCCTTTGAACTCTCCAACTCTTATTTCTGTAATATCATGTGCCAACGGATAACCAATCGCATCTTCAATTTTAACTACCTGAATCATAAAAACTATTTTCCTTATGTCATTAAACTTTATTATAAAGCTATAAAGGCTATTTTTAGACTTCTACATTACAAAATCAAGACCTATTTTTAGCCCTTGTTAGATAAATTTTAAAACACTTCTTTATTAACAGACACCATTATAATTTCACAAACCTATTTTCTCAAGCAGACACAATATATTTATTGCGAAGCTTGGGGTAATACCCGCCCTTGTGCCGTTGTAATATTTGCACTATTTGCAGAGGCAGAACGTATAAATTCAGCATATCAATTTGATCCATTATTTGCTGTAAATTGCAGTATTGTTGATCCTCTGCCTCATCAAGTTGAAGCTGTTTATAAGTTTCTTTTACCACTACCTAAAATACGCTTTTTATTAGCTGATGATACAGGTGCTGGAAAAACCATTATGGTAGGCTTATTAATTAAAGAGCTTATCATGCGTGGTTTGGTTGAAAGAGTTTTAATAATTACCCCCGGTGGTCTAACAAAACAGTGGCAGGAAGATGAGATGGGAATAAAGTTCAATCTTCCATTTACTCTGGTCAACCGAAGTCTATTTTCCTCTGATCCTAATATTTTTCATACTGCACAAAAGATAATTACCTCCATTGATTTTATATCTAAAGAAGATGTGCTGAATGTTGCAAGCAACTCTAATTGGGATTTAATAGTGTTTGATGAGTGCCATAAACTTTCTGCTTATGACTATGGGAAAAAACAGTATTTATCAAAACGATATAAGACAGCTCAGATTTTATCTCAACAGTGCGAACACCTTTTACTGCTGACAGCAACACCTCACAGAGGGCGAACCGACACATTTAAGAAGCTATTACAAATTCTTGATGAAGATATTTTTGCAACTAATGAAATTGCATCAACAAGAATTAAAGAGTTAGAACATAATGGCATCAATAAGTTTTTTATCCGCAGACTTAAAGAAGATATGAAAGATTGGCAGGGAAATCCTCTGTTTAAAGATAGATTCACCAAAACAGTTGCATATCAATTAACACCAGAAGAAAAAGAGCTATATGATGCTGTAACTAAATACTTATCCAAGAGAAAAGAGGAGGCATCAGAAAAAAAGAACATCCATGTTTCATTAGCTTTAACTGTTATGCAGCGAAGGCTTGCAAGTTCAATTTTTGCCATAAAAAATACATTAAATAGACGCTGGCAGGCTCTACAAGGAATAGTTGATGAGGTAAATAAGAATCCCAGTCTATGGAAACAACGTCATAAATTAGAGGAATTTGATATTGATAGTATTGAGGAGTATGACGAATTAGAAGATGACGCAAGAGATGCTTTGGAAAATATCCTTTCAGACCCGCGTAAATTCAAGCTGTTTACTACGGCTAACAGTTTGCAGGAGATTCAACAAGAGGCTGAAGAGGTAAAAAAACTGTTTAAAATGGCTGAAGCACTCTATAACCGTAAACAGGAAGAGAAAAAGTTTCAAGAGCTGCAGGAGCTGCTTAAATCCAATGGTGTTTTGGATCATGGTGAGAAGTTAGTTATTTTTACCGAGCATAAAGATACTTTAATCTATTTAGAGGATCGTCTTACAAAAAGCGGAGGTTATAACGTAGTAACCATTCATGGAGGCAAGATGGTTGATGAACGCAGGCAAGCTCAATTGGCTTTTGTCAGACCTGATGTTCAGATTCTTATTGCTACAGATGCAGCAGGAGAAGGGATAAATCTACAGTTTTGCAGATTGCTTATAAATTGGGATATTCCTTGGAATCCAAATCGCTTAGAGCAACGCATGGGACGTATTCATAGATATGGGCAAAAAAAAGATGTGTTGGTCTTTAATATGGTAGCAAGCAATACTAAAGAGGGTAAGGTTTTAGAGAGGCTCTTAACAAAACTTGATATTATCCGTCAAAGTATAGGCGACAACCGCGTTTATGATGTTATTCAAGATGTTTTAGAAAATATAAGTCTTGATGCTATTATTAATTCTGTCTTTAATGGTAAAGAATCTGAATTAGATGAATTTTTAGCTCAGGATAATGAGACTCTAAAACAAAAATTCACTGAAAAGATAAAAGATCAAAAGGAAAAATTAGCTCACAGCACAGTTGATTACAAAGATGCAAAGATATTAAAAGAACTCTCTGACGAGACCCGTTTGCAGCCAATTTATATCCGTCTATTTTTTGAAAAGGCTTTTAGAAATTTAAACGGAGAATTTACAGAGTTAAGAGCAAATATTTTTAAAATAGATAAACTTCCTGAGCTTGTTTCTGAAACTCTTAGCCGTGACTATAATATCTTTTCAGATACTATCCGTTCAGTTCTCTTTTGTTTTGATAAACAGGTTTTCTTAGATTATCAAAATATAGGCGATTTAGGTAAAGTCCATTACATAAATCCGGGTAATCCTCTGTTTGATAGCCTGCTTAAAGTTGTGCGTAACAAGTATCGGGAAGATATGCTAAAAGGCACGATTCTTATTTCGCCAGATGATAAAGAAGAGTATTTTGCATTTTTTGTTAAATCCCAGATTGTTGATAACAGAGTAAGTAAAAAAGATGAGAGTGTTACTGATGAACGTCTTTTAATAGTTGCCAAAAAACAAAACAGCGATTTTCAGGTTACCTCGCCAGCAAAGTTTATTGATCTTCATGCTCCTGTCCATTTTGCAAAAGAGATTTTTCCGCCAATTCCAGTTAATAACGATGAAGTTGTAAACTGGAGCTATATGAACATTACTCAAAAACAGTTTGAAGATGCTAAAACCATTATGCAAAGAGATATTTCAGACCGTAGAAGGTATTTAGAAACTGCATTTACACAGGTGATTACTGAATTAAGTATGCAGATTAATGATCTACAAGGTAAACTTTTCTTTGACCCAAAAGTATCTGAAAAACTTAAAAAAAAGCAGGAACGTTTAGAAGAAATCCAAAAAAAGAAAAAAAGCCGTTTGGAAAATTTAGAGCTTATATCCCAGTTAAGCCCCAAACCTCCTGAAATATTGGGTTGTGCATACGTTGTTCCGTTGACTCAAATAGAATATCATAGCCATTATGGTATGAGCCGTGATGATGAAGCTGAAGCCATTGCCATGAAAACAGCAATGGATTATGAAACCTCACAAGGTTGGAATCCAGAAGATGTATCTTGCAACAATGAAGGTTATGACATAAGCAGCATCAGCCCAGAGTATATAAAACGATATATTGAGGTAAAAGGCAGAAGCGGATCAGATGGCAGTGTCATGGTCAGTGAAAATGAGATGAACAGATTAGCACAGTTGGGAGATTCAGCATGGCTTTATATTGTTATTAATTGTAAAAGCAAACCAGAACTTTGCAGAATCCAAAATCCTGCAAAGAGTTTAAAATTTGAACTCAAATCAAAAGGGGTTCAATATTTTCTGCCAATGGATGAGTGGATAGCAAAAATATATGAGTAAAATTGAAAAATTTTTATTAAAACTTATGACTGGAAGATCAGATGCTAATATCCTATTTTCTGAATTATGTAATATTTTAAATTATTTGGGATTTGAAGAACGTATAAACGGTGATCATCACATATTTACAAGAAATGATGTTGAAGAGATTTTGAATCTTCAACCAAAGAGTGGCAAAGCAAAAATATATCAAGTGAAACAAATTAGAAATATTTTCCTTAAATATAAAATAGGAGATAACAAACATGAATAAACGATATGAAATTATTTTATATTGGAGTCAGGAAGATGAAGCGTTTATTGCTGAAGTGCCAGAATTGGCTGGGTGTATGGCTGATGGTAAAACTTATGAAGAAGCATTGAAAAATGTTGAAATTATAATCAATGAGTGGATAGAAACCGCAATCTCTCTAAATAGATATATCCCTGAACCAAAAGGTAAATTGATGTATGCTTAATAATCCAAAAAAACTAATCGAAGCTGCTATACCAATAAAAGAAATTTCTGCTGAAAGTGTGCGTG
Organism: Desulfamplus sp.; assembly: GCA_015231615.1. Taxonomy (GTDB): domain Bacteria; phylum Desulfobacterota; class Desulfobacteria; order Desulfobacterales; family Desulfobacteraceae; genus Desulfamplus. Next base: position 11,162 of record JADGBE010000051.1, read on the forward strand.
ATAAATCCATTCGTCATGGTCATATTTCAACCCTTCATTTGTGGTGGGCGAGAAGACCCTTGCCTGTCTGCCGTGCTGTGGTATTTGCAAGCCTTGTGCCTGATCCGCTTGATGAAAACTGTCCTCAACCATTTAAAGATGCTGTTGATATTCTTCTTGGCAAAGTAAACAATCAAGGCGACCCATACAAGCCATATTCTGATATTCCTTGGACAACCATTTTTGACCCAATGGAAGATAATCCAAGAAACCGCCTTCAGATGTTTATTGGTAAATTTTCAGATGATATGCAAAAACATCTTAAAGGCAATGCCCCAAAACCTGCGGCTGGAAAAATGCTTTCTGATTACTCTCTTATCAAATGGGATAACAAGAACGATGAAGAGATTATAAACAAAGCAAGAAAACTTATTTTTGTAAGTTATCAATCATCACAAAACAGTGCTGCTCTTTCAGCTCAAGAGTTATTGGTTCAATTTGATCTGCTTTATGGAAATATCAAACAAGCTGAAAAAGATTTTTACTCATTGTCTGACCGTCATCTTGATTCTGAGCTTTCAAGAGGTAAAGCAAAAAATTTAGAAAATGCAATAAACGCATTTCTTGAAAAAATGCCAAAAGTCTTTGATCCTTTTGCTGGCGGCGGAGCAATTCCTTTAGAAGCTGCACGTTTAGGGTGTCAAAGTTTTGGTAATGACTTAAATCCTGTTGCCCACATCATTCAAAAAGGGAGTTTAGAATTTCCGCAAAAATACGGTAAACCTATCACCTACAGTAAGGCAGAGTTTATAAGGCTTTATGGAGAAGATGAATATATCAAGGCTCTCAAAAATCAGATAGACAACCAGACAAACAATCAACTGGAAAGCATAAACAGCGAACAAATTACTATAAATAACCGTTTATCGTTTGATGTGGAATTTTACGCCCGCAAACTCTTAAAACTTGCAGAAGCTGAAATTGGTCAATACTATCCAGTAGATGAAAATGGAAATAACACAATTGCCTATTACTGGGCAAGAGTCGGCACTTGTTCAAATCCAAGTTGCAGAGCAGAAGTGCCTTTGCTCAAAGGGTTTTATCTCTCACAGAAAAGAAACACCCATCACAATAAATGGGTATACCTCAAACCTAAAATAAAAGGAACACAGATTGATCTTGAAATAACGAATGGCAGATATGATGAAGATAAATTGATTGGTTGGAATAAAAGGGGAAATCTCAAATGCCCTTGTTGCGGTAATATTACAGATGTGAAACAGATTAAACAGCAAAGCATTAATGGAGGCTTGGGTGAAAGACTTTTAGCAGTTATTGTTGATGGAAATAATACTAAAGAATATAGATTGCCAACTGACGATGAAATCAATATTGTAAGATTAATTCCTAATGCAGAACGCCCAACAGAAAAAATGCAGCGAAATTCAGCAGGTGGCGATACTTTTAGTTGGGGTGTAACTGAATGGGGACAAATGTTCTCCCCGCGACAACTCCTATCCATGCAAACTTTAGTCTCCAAATTACAAGAAATCAAAGCAGAACTCAAACCACAAGAAAACGAATATTCAAAGGCAGTGGTAACTTATTTGGGGATTTTGGTAGACAGAATAGTTGCCAGAAATACCTCATTTGGAATTTGGCATATTCTACAGGAGACTGTTGAACATCCATTTGGGCGACAAGCTTTACCAATGATTTTTGATTTTCCAGAAATGAACCCTTTTGGGTCTCTATCAGGTAGTGGATGGGGACAACTAAAAGCAATAGTTGATTATATTAACATTGAAAATGATATTTTTAGTGCAGATTGTAAAAATGCTTCAAGTGGTGATAAATCTCAATTTGATAGCAAGTTCCTTACTACAGTAGTTACAGACCCTCCTTACTATGATGCAATTGCTTATGCAGATTTATCTGATTTCTTTTATGTTTGGTTAAAACGAACTCTCTCGGATATTTATCCTCTGAATTTTGCAACTCCTCAAACACCTAAAACCGAAGAATGCACAGCTTTAAAACATCACCACGAAAACAGTAAAGACAAAGCAAAATCACATTTTGAAAATAAACTTTTACAGATTTTTGATGCCATAGAATACCAAACCTCTGATATTGTCAGCATTATGTTTGCCCATCAAAGCACAGAAGCGTGGACAACTCTTTGTAATTCTATTCTTGGTGCAAGAATGAATATTACAGGTAGTTGGACTGTTGATACTGAACTTACGACCGCTTTAAAAAATAATAAAGCATTTTTATCATCTTCAGTAACCGTAGCCTGCAAACCAGCACAAAGAGAGGGAATTGGAGATTATAAAGATGTTAAAAGAGCAATTCAAAATACAATAAACAACCAAGTTGACGAGCTTTATCGTTTGGGTTTTAGAGGTGCTGATTTATTGACCGCCTGTTTTGGTCAGGCAGTCAGTGAATTTGGAAAATATGAGAGTGTGGAAAAAGCAGATGGAAGCGTTGTAGATGTTGCTGAATTGCTCGATATGGCTAAAGAGAGTGCTTTTAATGCCTTGCTAAAAGGTTTTGATGGAGATGATTTGACTAAATTTTATATCGGCTGGCTTCAACTTTATAGTTTTACAGAAACAGATTTTGATGACGCTGCAAAGTTCAGCAGGGTTGGGCTTAATATAAATGTGGCTGAGTTGTTCAAATCAAATATTTTCATTAAAAACGGCAATAAACAGACACTCGGCACATTTGAAGATAGAGTGGCTGCTAATAAGAAATTAGGCGAAAAAGAAGATAGCTTTTTGATTGATAAAGCTCATTTAGCAATGGCTCTTTATAAAGGGACAAACAGGGCAAAGTTGATTGGATACATAAAACAAGCTGGCTCTGATCCAGAGAGCAATTTCTGGCGTGTGCTAACCTCTCTTTGTGAAGTTCTGCCAAATGGCTGTGATGACCATAAACAGGCATCAGGTCTGCTGGCAAATAAAGAGAGTCTGATAAGGGAGAGTAAGGAGAGTGTTGTTAAATTAGAGCAGTCTGAGATGTTTTGAGTAAAATTATTAAAGGAGGGGGGTACTTAAATGCTATTAGAATATATTAATGCAGCATTGCGTCATGCAAAATATGAAATTCTTCAAGATGATGGCAGCTATTATGGTGAAATTGAAGAATGTAAAGGGGTTTATGCAAATGCTGAAACTCTTGAAGAGTGCAGGAAAGAGTTGATGCAGGTATTAGAAGAATGGGTTCTTTTTAGAGTTTATAAAAATCTTCCACTTCCGTTAATTGATAAAATTGAAATTTTAATTAAGGAAGTTGCGTGATGCCGCCTTTTGGTCCTGTGAAAAGAAAAGAGTTTCTAAAGTATCTTGGCAAATTAGGATTTAATGGTCCTTATTCTGGTGGTAAGCATCAATTTATGGTCAAAGAAGATTTAACTATACGAGTTCCTAATCCTCATCAATCTGATATAGGGAAAGAACTTTTATCTCGATTATTACGTCAAATAGGAATCAGCAGAGATGAATGGGAACAATTATAGATGATAAAAAATTAAAAGAGCGGGGCTGTTTTGGTTCTCCTGATATAGCAGTTGAGATTCTTTCAAAATCAACTGCTTACAAAGATGAAACTGAAAAAATTAAAATTTATGAAAAACATGGTGTTAAGGAGTATTGGATTATCAATCCAGATGCAGAATATATACAAGATGATTGAACGACTGCGTGTTGAAGAGTTGGTTAAAAAAGCAGATTTTTGAAATTGAAATAGGAGAACATTATGGAAGTAAAAAACGCTGTTATGGCTGCAATGAACGCTGCACAGGAATTTTATGATGGTAAAGAACTTCTTGATCTCTCTTTGGAAGAAGTTGAACTTACTGATGATGAAAAATATTGGCTAATTACACTTGGTTTTGATTTTCCTATAAAAAAAACACCAGCCAATCAAATAGTAAATCCAATTATGACCGCATTTGGTAAAGATTATATTAGGAAATATAAAATTTTCAAAGTTGATGCAATGAACGGAGACGTTAAATCAATGAAAATAAGGGAAATATGAGAAAGATTTGCCAAATCAAATATGACTCAATGCCTGTTTTTATAGATGCAAATTTACTGCTGTTGTTCTATATCGGACTTATTAACAAAAAATATATACCTGAATTTAAGAGGACAAAAACCTATCAACCAGAGGATTTTGAACTTTTATATAATTTTTTGAATAACGTCCCTAAAATAGTAACCACCCCAAATATTCTTACAGAAGTTTGCAACCTTGCAAGTTGTCTTTCAGGAAAATATAAAAATGAGTTTTCTAATGTTTTTGCCAACTCAATTGCAGTTATGGAAGAGTGCTACATTAAAAGCACAGACGCAATAAAAACTGATGAGTTTTTTCGATTTGGGTTGGTGGATTCAATTATTATAAACTTTGTCAAAGGAAAATATCTGCTTCTGACAGATGATTTCAGGCTTAGTCAGTATGCTGAATCTATAGGTATTGCTGTTCTTAATTTCAATCACATAAGACAAGCAAATTGGGGCTTGTGATAAATACAATCTTAACGCATTTTTACACAATGTTTTCAATGAAGAGCCATTATGATTGATTTTAGTTATGCAGATTACCTTGCATGGTCTGAAGATGAACGCTATCAACTGCTTACAAAGATGAAACTGAAAAACTTAAAATTTATGAAAAACATTGTGTTAAAGAGTATTGGATTATCAATCCAGATGCAGAATATATAATGGTTTATCGGCTTGATGGGGTAAAGTATGGAAAACCAGACTATTTAATAAAAAGCGATACTTTAATAAGCTGTGTTGTTGAGGGCTTGGTAGTTGATTTGGCAGAGTTGTGGGTTTAAAAATGAAATTTATTTTGGGTAAGGAGGTGTAAACAATGAATATTGCTTCAGCAAATAAAAAAGAAAATGTGAATAAGAGCAATTTCAGCATAGAATGTGTTGGCAATCAGGCAGTAATAAAGGTTGATTTATCGTTTGTCAATATTGAGTCTTTAAACAAGATGATTGAACGGCTGCGTATTGAAGAGTTGATTAAAAAAGCAGATTTTAGGGGTGATATTGCTGAAATTGGGTCAGACATTAAGAAGAGTTGGTGGCAGAAAAATCGAGAGCATTATTTAAGAGGGGTTATTTGATGCGTATTGTGATTGATACCAGCATGATTTTCTCTTTATTGTTGGGAAAAAATGCTGGAATGCGTGATGTTTTTTTTGAGTTTGGACACATTTTTTATGCTCCCAATTACATTATTGGTGAGATTTTTGAGAAAAAAGAAAAAATCATGAGATGTTCCTCCTTGTTAGAATCTGAGATTTATGAACTATTCTATCGCATACTTGGGAAAATAGAGTTTGTTGCTGAGAATATTGTCTCTTTGGAATGTAAATCGCAGGCATTTGAATTGTGTCGTAACATTGACGAGAATGATATTCCTTTTATAGCATTATCGCTGCAATTAAATGCTGTTTTCTGGACAGGAGATAAAAAATTGAAAAATTATCTCAAAGAACACGGCTTTACTTTATTTTTTGAGCCAGAATATTAATCGTAAGATATAGGAGAAAAACAATCCATGAAACCTTGGTTTAAAATTGTCAAGCCACACAAAGATATTCAAGATGGTCATTTAGATGAGTCTATTTTTGCGGCTGATTTAGAAGAGGTGGCACAAGGAAGAGGTAGAGAAATCTATACTGATCCTGAGATATTTTTCAAAAAAACCTGTTTTACTGCTGGAATAAAAAACATAGCTAAAAGAGTTGTTCAAGGGCTTAGTGGAAAACAAGATTCTGACAACCGTGTTATATCGCTTCAAACAGGTTTTGGCGGCGGAAAAACTCATACTCTTATCTCTCTTTTTCATTTGGCAAAATGGGGTAAAAAAGCAGGGTCAAGTGAATATACAAAAGAGTTATTGTCAGTTGCAGGTGAACCAACTTTTGACTCTGCAAACATTGCAGTTTTTACCAACAAAACCAATGATCCTGCTCAAGGCAGGCAAGTAGATGGATTTGCCATTAAAACATTATGGGGAGAATTAGCATATCAGTTAGGCGGTAAAGAGGCATATCAGATTATTCAGGTAAATGATGAACGCCAGATTGCACCCAAAGGTCTGTTCAAAAAAATATTAGAGCAATGCAAACCAGCATTAATACTTATTGATGAGTTGGCAGATTATTGCGTAAGTGCTTCAGCAGTTAAAGTTGGAGCAAGCAATTTAAGCGATCAGACAATAAGTTTTATGCAGGAGCTGACAGAAGCTGTTTCAGGAACTGATCAATGTGTTATGATAGCAACACTTCCTGCAAGTGCTCAAGAAGTTGCATCATCTCCAATATCATCACAGATTTTAGCAGCATTAGAGCATCGAATTACAAGAGTTGGTTCAAATCTTAAACCAGTAGAAGATGATGAGATATTTGAGGTAATCAGAAGAAGGTTGTTTGAAGATTTAGGTAATTTGGAGGAGATTAAAGAGGTTATATCTGCTTACTCTGCATTTTATCAATCAATGTTTACTGAAATTCCTAAGTATGCCTTGCAATCAGAATATTTTGAAAAACTAAAAAAATCTTATCCATTCCACCCAGAATTGATTGATATGTTTAGATTACGCTGGGCAAGCAATCCATATTTTCAGCGGACAAGAGGCGTGTTAAGAATTTTGGCAGCTATTGTCTCTGACCTTTGGAAAAGACAGAACTCGCTGACAGGCAGCCAATTTCTTATTCATACATCTAATGTTGTTCTTTCAAACGTGGAAGCCATAACAAGCCAGATTACAATGCTTAATGGTGCAAGCTGGGATTCTGTTATTAATGCAGATGTTTCAGGCTCTTCGTCCAATGCTTTTAGAATAGATAATGAGATTAAACAGTTAGGAAATAATAATATAACGCAGGGTATTGCCTCTACAATACTATTAGGGACTTTTGGTTCTAAGGGACAGAATAAAGGGGTTAGCATTGATGAAATTAAGTTGTGTATGATAACATCAGAAGGTTTTAACCATAATGATATAAACAATGCTATTGATCGTATGGAAGCAAATGCTCATTATTTATATTTCAGCACAACTGGATCGCAAAAACGATATTGGTTTGATACTACGCCAAATATAAATATCCTTATAAATCAGGCAAAGGGAGATATAAATAAACCCGACATCATGGCTGAAATTATAAAAAGGGTTAAAGAAAAGACAAAAGCTGCCCAGTTTTTTAATGTTTTAGTTGATCCTTCAGAAGATATACCAGAGCAGATAAAACCCACCTTAGTTATTCTCAGTCCTAAATATCTTGCCAATTCACATGAACTTAGTGAATCTTCTAAACGTGTAGTTGAAAAGATAGCCACTAAAAAAGGGAATAACGATCGAATATATCGCAACACTATTATTTTTTTAGTCTGTTCTGAGATAGGCTTTAGCAAGTTGCAGGATAATATTAGAAATTATTTAGCATGTAATAAGATCAATCAAGACTATTCATCTCAATTAACTAAAGAGCAAAAAGCAGATATACACAGAAGAATAGATGATGCAGGTAAAGATTGTGAGCATTCATTGGTTTTAGCTTACTCTGTTTTGGTAAAATATTCAGTTAAAAATGGAATTGAGTCATTAATAGTTAAACAATCTAAAGATAATTTTCAAAATTATATAAATAGTGATCTTATTTCAACATTAAAAGAAGAAGAGTGGCTTTTAGATTCAATTGGATTGAATAAGTTGAGAAGCAGCAACCTTTTACCAACACAAGATTATAATATTAAGGCAAAAGATATTTATGATGCTTTTCTCCGTTTTGACGATAAGCCTATGGTTACGGGTCAAGAAGCTGTTGCTAAGAGTATTTTAAAATATTGTTATAATGGAGAATATTGTATTGCTGCTGGAGAAAACGGAAATTTTACAAAATTCTTTTTTAAGGAAAATGTCCCATTTTTTGATATAAACGATACAACATATTGGTTAGTAGATAAAAGTCTTAAACCTCAACCTTTACTATCAAATATAGATAGAGCTAATTATGATGATAAAAAGGGGAGTAAAGATATTTCCGAAGAAACGGTTGAAAATTCTGTTGCAGAAAGAGAAAATATCTCAACAAATAGAGACCATGTAAAGCCCAATATAGATGACGCAATAAAAAAATTAAAATCGTTAACTGTTTCAGGCAGAGTTCCTTTAGAACATTATACAGAACTGTTTAACTACTTTATTGCCCCGTTTGCCATGAGTGGAAACAAGATTGATATTGAAGTAAAATTCAAAATAAAATCAACTGAAAGCAGCCCTATAGATGAAGGAAAACAGCAATATAAATCTGTAAAAGAAGCAGCAAAGCAGTTAAATCTCAATTTTGAAGAAGATGTATAATTAAAATAACATATTTAAATAGACTGATATTGAAAAAGGATAATTTTAAGCATGACTGAAGAGATGATCCCTATAGGAGTTGATGAGCCACTTCCATTTGAATGTTCACCTGATGTATCTTGTTTTAATGAGTGTTGTAGGGACTTAAATCAATTTTTAACACCTTATGACATTTTACGTCTTAAAAACAATCTTGGCATAAAGTCTGATGAATTTTTAAGAAAATATACATCACGCCACAATGGGCCAGAATCTGGTCTTCCCGTAGTTACCTTTAAACCAGACCCAGCGTCAGGATTAGCATGTCCATTTGTAAGAGAATCAGGCTGTTCTGTATATAAAGATAGACCAGCATCATGTAGAATGTATCCTATTGCAAGAGCTATTGTCCGCTCTCGGCAAACAGGAGAACTAAGTGAGCATTTTGCCTTGATTGAAGAGCCTCATTGTTGTGGGTTTACTCATAAGAATGGATATATTCATAGAAATATCAATCAAAAAAATAGTGAACCAGAGTCTAAATATGCCCGTAAAAAAGAATCTAAAGAGATTTATCAAGATGGTGAAGATGGTGTGAAAAACCATCTTAAACCAACATTAACGGTGCGTGAGTGGTTGAAGAGTCAAGATGTAGAGTTGCATAATCAGATGAATGATAAAATGGTAGAGATAATAAGTTTGAAAAATCGAATCATTCAAGGAAAACTTGACGGTGCAGATGGAGATAGATTTTATCTTGCATGTTATGATTTAGATACATTCAGAGTTAAAATTTTTAGAGATGGGTTGCTAAGTAGATTTAGTGTGCCTCCACATTTTCTTGAAGAGATTGCGACCAATGACATTCTTCTTCTTGAGCTTGGGCTTGCATGGATTAAAAATATGCTTTTTGGAATTGAGATAACAATATGGAATTAAAAGGTAAAACTGCTCTTGTGCTTGGTGCAGTAAAAGGAGTTGGCAAGGCTATAGGTATTGCTCTTGCAGAACAAGGAGTAAACCTTGCTTTGACACGATATGATTGGACAGATAGTTTCAAAAGCATGGAAGAAGATTTTGTTTCATTAAAAAATGTTTCAAACTTAGGTGAGCCAACTGATTCACACTGCAAGATAACATCTCAATTTCAACACGAAATTTATGATGTAAATTTACTTGAAATGAATCAAATAAAGCAACTCAAGATAAAGATTGAAGAGCGTTTTGGAAAAATTGATATTTTGATAAACAATATTGAGCGAGGTGGTTGGCCTGCTGTTCATGGTGAATATATTGAAGAGCAGTGGGACCTTGAAATGGCGACAACCCTCAAGGCTAAGAGATGGATATTTAATGAGATGCTGCCTTTACTTAAAAAGTCAGATGATGCTGTAGTGATAAATTTCTCTTCAATTGCTGCTGTTGTTGGAAGATCAGGGGCGGTTGCTCCAATTTTTAATGATGGCTATTCTGCTGCTGTAAGAGGCGTATCTCTACTTACTGAAACATGGGCAAGGATTGGCGCACCATCTATTCGTGTAAATGAGATAATGCTTGGAATCTTTGAAACTCGCCATGCTCAAGGAACTCGCGGTTGGGAAACAATCTTAACAGAGTCAGAAAAAAAGGCAATAATTGACCATACACTTATTGGGAGAACTGGCAATCTTGATGATATTGTTAAGGCAGTGCTGTTTATAATCAAAGATGCCCCTTATATGACGGGTAGCATTTTAAGGCTTGATGGGGGCTATCTACTTGGTGGGCAAAGAGTTCCTCCAATGCCTATTGGGGTTTTATGAATAAATTGAAACGAGAAGGCAAAGCCAAAAAATTAAGATTTCCAGTTATTGCATCAGGCTTATTGATTACCATTCTAACAACAACGCTTTATATCTCAGATATAGAGTTTTTAAGATTAATTGACAATAGGCTGTATGATTTGTGTATTAAAATTGCTTTCACAAGCAATTCAAATAGAGAGCATCTTATTGATAATGATAAACAAAATAGTAAAAATAGCTATACATCGGCTATTGTAGATATTGATGAATATAGTCTAAGAACTTTTGGTCAATGGCCATGGTCTCGTTATAACATTGCAAAACTTCTCCATAAAATAGATGATGCAGGTGCTGCATCAGTGGGGATAGATATTCTATTTTCAGAACCAGATAGAACATCTCTAATTCAGATTCAAAAGGCTTTAAAAGATGAGTTTAATATTGATGTTACCTTCTCTAATCTCTCTGCACCTGCTTCTAACACCAATATTGATCCGCTCAAACTCATGGATAACGATATTTTACTTGCCCAAGCCATTAACCAAACATCTTCAACTCTTGGATACTATTTTAATTTTAATAATAATGCCCTTGAAAGTAGTAAACAAAATTTTGGATATAATAGCCGCCCCTACCTTTCACCTCTATCTACAAACATTGTGTCTAAATCTGGAAGTACGCCATCTGATATATTTGGCTATCTGTTTAAGGCAGTTGACGCTATTTCTCCCATATCTGTTTTAAGCAACAAAGATACTAATACAGGTTTTATGAATACCCTTGCAGATAGTGATGGTCTTTTGAGAAGAACGCCTCTTTTTATCTCTTGGAACGAAACAATATATCCACAACTTGCACTATCTACCCTTTTGAATTCAAATGATGAGAGGCATCAAATTAATTTTTCAAATCCTACTATAAAAATTTCATCAAATGGTGTTGAAGCAATACAATTTAACAATGCCTCAGTCCATTTAGATCGCAATGGCTCAATGTTATTAAACTATCGTGGTCCAGCTTACACCTTTCCATACATATCTGCGGGTAAGATACTGCAAAATGATTTTAGAAAAGAGGATTTAGAAGGCAAAATCATCTTTCTTGGTAGTTCAGCAGCAGGGTTAAAAGATATTAGAATGTCGCCTCTGGATCACAACTTTCCCGGTGTTGAAGTCCACGCCACAATTGTTGATAATATAATTAAAGGTGATTTTATCTTAAAACCAGATTGGACATCTGCACTTGAAGTTCTTCTAACTATTTTATGCGGAACTATTACCACATTATTAATTGGATGGGCAGGAGCATGGTTGACCTTAATATTGACGATTTCTCTTAGCACCATAATTTTTATTACAACTGTTTGGGGAGTTATTACCAACCATATTTGGGTATCTCCTCTTTTTCCTCTTCTTGCTCTAATGCTAAATTTTTCGATATTAAACCTTGTAAAATATGGACTCTCTGAAAAAGATAAAAAATTTTATCGCTCTGCATTTAGCCATTATGTATCTAAATCTGTAGTTAATCAGATAATTGAATCACCAGAAACATTTAATTTAGAAGGTGAAGAGAAAGAGATCACAATATTTTTTTCTGATATACGAAATTTCTCATCTATCTCTGAAACTCTATCTCCATCTCAGGTAAGTAGATTGCTTCACAACTACTTTACCCCAGTAACACGAATGATAATCGACCATAAAGGGACATTAGATAAATTTATTGGAGATGCCATAATGTGTTTTTGGAATGCTCCTATAAATGTTGAGAACCATAAAGAGTTGGCTTTAAATGCTGCTATTAAAATCCTTAAAACACTTGAAGAGTTAAGTATCTCTTTTGAAAAAGAGTATGGTGTTAAAATCAAAACAGGTGTAGGTCTTCACTCAGGTGTCTGTCGTGTGGGCAATATGGGTTCAGCAGATTTATTTGACTATACAGCAATTGGTGATCATGTAAATATTGCCTCAAGACTTGAGGGATTAACTAAATTCTATGGTATTGATATTATATTTAGTGAAATTATGATACCAAATGAAGTAGAATATATATTAATTCAATATGTTGATAGAGTGAGAGTTAAAGGAAAAACAGAGCCTCTTAATATCTATACTGCACATTCAGTCAAAACAAGTGATGATTATTCTAATTCAACCATACAGATTGAATTAGAAACCATAAAAATGGAATTAGGGCGGTATCATCATGCAATTGAACAATATCAAAACAGAGATTTTAGAGGGGCTTTTGAGATATTCTCAGAACTTGATGAAACTCAAAACGGCAGGAAAAAACTTTACTCAATTTATAAACAAAGAGCTTGGGAGTTTATGAATGCTCCGCCAGATAAGAGATGGGACGGAGTTTTTAATCACTCTTCAAAGTAAATTTGTAGCCAATGGATAGAACATAAGCAGCTTCGCTGCAATTATTGTTGACCGATTCATGTTGAAATCTCCATCTGATATATTTGACTATCTGTTTAAGGCAGTTGACGCTATTTCTACCATATCTTTGTTGCTT
>JADGBE010000052.1 GCA_015231615.1 Desulfamplus sp.
TGCCTCAAAAAAATGGAATATGCCTCTTCATCAATGGAAACAGGCTATGAACAGATTCGCAATTGAATTTGAGGGGAGATTTCGTCTATAACATAAATCGCATTTACACAGAATTATTTACAGGCTCAGACATTGTGGCAATAGCGCTTTGCGGAGTGCTTTCAGGTGCTGACGATATGTTTAGAGTTAATTTCTGAGGCAATGTCTGGTAATGTTTACCCACCTCTTCAATTGCTATCGCTTTGACTTGTAATCATCTTCATCTTAGCTCTTAACTGACCACACGCAGCAGAAATATCATCTCCCTTGCTCTTTCTTACAATTGCGGTAACCTGTCGATCTAAAAGTATCTGAACAAAACGGCTTACCTCAGCAGGTGATGGGCGCTTGAAATCGCTCTTTTCGTGTGGATTAAAGGGGATAATGTTGACCTTTGACTTTATTGGTCCAAGCATACTTACAAGCCGTTTTGCATCTTCATCGCTGTCATTTATCCCTTTAATTAGAATATACTCAAAAGTAATCTTATCTCTTGCTTTTAACTTATAAGATCGACAAGCATTAAGAAGCTCCTTTATTGGATATTTTCTGTTTATTGGCATGAGCATTGATCTTGTTGTATCATCAGTGGCATTAAGTGAAATAGCAAGGTTAGCATCGGTATCCATGCAAAGACGGCTTATTTCAGGCACAAGACCGCAAGTAGATACGGTAACACGGCGTGGAGAGAATTTTAGTCCAAAGTCGCTCTCTGTTATTGTCTCTAATGATTTAACAACCTCATTGTAGTTTGCAAGTGGTTCTCCCATTCCCATAAAAACAATATTAATTAGCTGTCCTGAATTTGGACAACTCACATTTCGCTCTTTTGGTTGCTCTAAAGGCTCAACTTTTTGACCACAGTTTCTTATTGCTAAATGCCTTCTTGCATCTCTTACCTGAGATATTATTTCAGCAGAGGTTAAGTTGCGGACAAAACCTCCTTTGGCTGTAAGACAGAACTTGCAACCTTGGGTACACCCAACCTGTGATGATATACACAAAGTATAGTGATCTTTTTGTGGTATAAGCACAGCTTCAATATAGTTTCCATCTACGAGTTTAAAGAGGATTTTTTCTGTTCCGTCAGCAGAAAATTCAGTTGATTCGATCTCGAGCCTTGGGATATAAAAATGCTCTTTGAGCAATATTCTTGCATCTTTGGCAAGGTCGGTCATCTCATCAAATGTGTCTGCTTGACGTAAATATATCCATTTAAACACTTGCCCAGCACGAAATGATTTCATATTTTGCTTCTCAAACCATTTGGCAAGTTCACCTCTTGTAAACTCTTTAATATCCTGCATTTATTAGTGGTTTCCTTAAGTTTTTCATATCTATTGAAATGTTAAGTTTTTTGGAAAATGTAGATTATACTCTTATAAATAAATCATATTTCTGATAATATTTCATGCCAGTGTTATTAACAAGCACTATCAGCATTTCTAATTTTAAGAATATTATCCTTGACATAAATTTCAGTCAATAGTAGAGATTTGATTAAATATTTAATCAAATATAAAATCTTACAGATAAAATAGTTGTTTAAACCATATTTTAGGAGATAAAAATGGCTTTATCATTTATGGAGGGAAACGAGGCAGTTGCAAGGGGTGCAATATCTGCTGGTTGCTCTTTTTTCGCAGGATACCCAATTACACCCGCATCGACTATATTTTCAAATATGCTTACAATGCTGCCACCAAATGGTGGAATCTGCATTCAAGGAGAAGATGAGATAGCCTCAATGGGCTACTGCATTGGTGCATCAATGGCGGGCAGAAAAGTGCTAACAGCAACTTCTGGTCCGGGTATTAGTCTCTATAGCGAACAGATCTCTTTTGCCATAGGAAGTGAAATTCCAATGGTCATTGTAGATGTTCAAAGACTTGGACCATCTACAGGTTCTGCAACACGCGGGGCTGATGGTGATATTCAATTTTTGAGATGGAGCAACACTGGCGGACTTCCAGTAGTTGTGCTTGCCCCAAAAGATGCTCTTGACTGCTACACTTTAACTATTCATGCTTTTAACTTTGCTGAAGAGTTAAGGTGTCCTGTATTTATAGCTTCAAATAAAGAGATAGGCATGACAAGAGAGAGTGTTGATCTTGATTCTGTTGAACTTCCTCCTATTGTTGAGAGAAAATATTCTGAAATTGGTAAAGATGAGATTAACCATAAATACCTGCCATTTGAAGCTGACAAAGACTCTGTTCCTGATTTTCTTCCTATTGGCTGTAAAACCCTTGTACGCCAGACATCTTCAACTCATGGAGCTGATGGCTATATCACAATTGATCCAAATGTGATTGCCCAAAGCCAAGAGAGGCTTATAAATAAAATTCTTAATGCAGAAGAGAGACTTACACTTTATGAAGAGAACCATCGGCAAGGTGCTGATACTCTTGTCATAAGTTATGGCGTAACCTCAAGAGCAGTAGAAGATGCTTGCGAGATGCTTTCAAAAAAAGGAAAAGCTGTCTCAACTCTTACCTTGAAAACGCTATTTCCTATTCCACAAAAGCTGATTCGTGAAAAATCTGAACAGTATCAACGTATCGTGGTAATTGAGATGAATATGGGTCAATATGTTGAAAATATTACAAGATTACTGCCTACAAAGAAAATAGTCTTTTATGGACAGATGAACGGCGTGCTAATCACACCTGCAAAAATCATGGAGGTAATTCAAAATGGATAGCTTTCTTAACACCAAACGCCCACCAGTATTTTGCCCCGGCTGCACACATGAGCGAATCACAAAAGCTGTTGATGCTGCACTTGTAAAGCTAAATCTTGAAGCAGACAAGACCGTGCTTGTAAGTGATATAGGGTGTTCTGGTCTGTTTGACACCTTTTTTAATACTCATGCTCTTCATGGTCTTCATGGACGTGCCTTAACCTATGCTGCTGGGATAAAACTTGCAAATCCAGACCTGAATGTCATTGTTACAATGGGAGATGGTGGGCTTGGAATTGGTGGTGCTCACGTTCTTGCAGCGTGTAGAAAAAATCTTGATCTTACCTTGATTATTCTTAACAACTTCAACTTTGGTATGACAGGTGGCCAATATTCAGTAACAACACCATCTGATGCTGTTGTAGGCTCAGAATTTTTAAATCAAGCAGAGATCCCAATTGATATTTGTGAGATTGCTAAAAGTGGTGGGGCAACATGGATAAATAGATGTTCTGGACATGACTCCTCGTTGCCTGATATTTTGTGTGAAGCTATAAAACACAAAGGTTTTTCAATTGTTGAGACATTAGGACTATGCACAGGACGTTACACAAAAAGAAATCAACTTACTCCTAAAGTAATTGATGAGATGATTGAGCGTCTTCCAAATTATAGCGGCATTGTTGAGAAAAATCAGCGTCCTGAATATGGAGAACAATATCGCAACCTTGCCAATCAACAAAAGAATTTTCCTGAACTTTTCAAAGTAGATAAAATATTTGATCTCAAAGATATGAAACGTCAAGAGATTGTAATTCTTGGCAGTGCTGGAATGAGAATCGTTACTGCTGGTGATATGGTCTGTTACGCCGCAATTTCAGCAGGATTCAATGCTTCAATGAAAAACGATTACAACATCACAGTTCTTCGGGGTCAATCTGTAAGTGAGCTTATTTTATCTCCTGAAAAGATTGGATATGCAGGTATTGAATCGCCAACCGTTGTAATTGCATTAAGCGATGAGGGAGTTCAAAGAAGGATAAAACTTTTTAGCAAACTTGAGCCATCAACATTTTTACTAAAAGAGAAGAGTGTATCTATTCCTGAAACTTCAGCAACTGTTGTAGAGATTGACTTTAAAGAGTATCAGATTAAAAAACAGGATTGGGCATTAGCTTCACTTGGGTTTATTGCTGGAAAGAACCAAGGAATCACAATGGAGATGCTCGATTTTGCCCTAAAATCAAGATTCAAACCAGCAGTTTATGAGTCAGCAATAGAGATTGTTAAGAAATTGGCAACTATCACAATGTAGTTTATACGGCTCTCGACTATAAATAAGTTAAGTTTTGCATATATAAAAGCTAATTTATTCCGTTTGAAGTATAAGTGACATTTAGTTTGAAGTATAAGTGATATTTAGATTAATAATGCTCTTAAATGACTGTAAAATAGCTCTCACCACTACATATTTTACAACAAGGTTTATTATTAACAATAATCTCTTTTCCGTCTCTAACTATCTGACCACAGAGACTGCACTCTATATGTTTTCCAGAGGGTCCGGGCATATCATATTCAGAGATATTTACCTTGACCTTCTGGACATCAAAAAGTTCACAATCTGGCATAAGCTGATAGCCCTTCATCTGCTGATGGTAGTGGTTAATCTCATTAGGTGCATATTTTTTCACCAAATCTCTTGAGTTCTCTGTAGAGATAATCCGAAAAGCCTCTCCATTTTCTATATTAACAAAAGTTGCCGCATTTATACCAAAATCTTTAAATTTTAATGAACGCCTCCCCAATTTGCAACCAGTAACACTTTCAATAGCATCAGTTGCACATCTATCAATTTCAACATAGACAATCAAATTTTTCCTATGCTCTTTTGAGTTTGGATCATCAATCCTAAGAAGACTACACCCAAGCATAGCCATTCTAACACCAATGACTTGTCCCGCACAAAGGTGTCCATGCTGTTTAACAGATTCAGATAGCAAAATATCAAATGATTTCATTTTATGTTTTAACTCTGTTTTTTCTAATAGTGCTTAAATATTTAGTGGTTAATCCATACCATTGACAATAAAATTGTGTGTTGTTATACCATTTAGAATAATTTTTAAAAAGTATTATTGAATATTAGAAATGTCAACCAACCTAAGATTTCACAACAATATATGGAGATAAATATATATATAAATGGATAGTTCAGCAAAGACAAATAGCTATGTTTATTCAAAAAATGATGGAGAGCAACTACTTAAATTAGCTCGAAGTTCAATTGCTAACAAACTTGGGATAAATATAGACTTACCAAAACCATCTGAAATAGTAGCTGAATTGCAAGATGAGGTATTTAGTAATGAATTAGGAACCTTCGTTACGCTACATCTAAATAAAAAACTCAGAGGCTGCATTGGAACATTAGAGTCAACACAAAGTGTTACAGAGGGAATAGAACAAAATGCTATAAGTGCGGCATTTCATGATCCAAGATTTCCAAGCCTAACACCAAAAGAGTTCAATGATATTCACATTGAAGTTAGTATTCTTTCAAAACCTGTAAAATTGAATTATAAAAACAAAGAAGAGCTTTTATCAAAACTTGAATCAGGAGTTCACGGTGTAATTATAAGAAAAGATGGGGCAAGAGCAACATTTCTTCCCCAAGTGTGGCAGCAACTACCTGATAAATCACTCTTTTTATCTAACTTATGCCGTAAGGCAGGTTTGTCTGAGAATGAGTGGAAAACAGGTAGCTTAGAGGTTATGATATATACTGTGGAGTATTTTGAAGAATAATAGTTATTCACATTATTACATTACTATCTAATAATGTGAATTAGTTAGCTATACGATTATATAATTTCAAACTATAATAGGAGAGTCTCGTCTTGGGCGACTTTGCGAATAAGCTCTTTATAATCTAAAGCTCCATTGCAACCCGGGGCATATTCAAAAATAGTTTTACCATAAGATGGTGCTTCACTGAAATGTTCGTTATAACGAATAGGTTTGCAGATATATTCACTATAAAGTTGTTTTAGTTTTTTGAAAATCTCTTGAGGATGTTTTACTCGAGTATCCATAAAAGTCGGAACTATATACTTTAACGCAACATCTTTACGATACTTATGAATTGAGCTTAAACTCTTAATAAATTCTGTAAGACCTTGATAAGGCATAGCCTCTAAAGCGACTGGAACAAGCACTTCTGTTACATAAAACATCACATTTATAGTAAGAGAATCCCAACCCGGAGATGTGTCAATAATAACATAATCATACTGTTGATCAACTTCGGTAAGGGCTTCAGAAAGTGTCCACTCCTGACCAATAGTTTTTTTGTCAATAATACGTTTAACACCAGCAAGAGACCTTCCACCTGAAAGAAGCCACAAATTTTTACGCGCCTCTATAGTTGCCTCTTTTGCTGATAGTTCACCTGTTAAAAGCTCTGTCAGGCCAGCATTAGGTTTTTTACCAAGATTGTAAGCAGATTGTCCCTGAGTATCTGTATCAATAAGAAGAACCTTAAACCCAGCAAGAGCAAGACCTGCACTTAAATTTACTGAAGTAGTGGTCTTACCTACACCTCCTTTACTTAAAGATACTGATATCCTTCTTGTAAAAGCGGTCTTTTTTCCTAAAAGCTCATCTCCCTTTAGATTATTAGGTGCAACTATCCCTTGTTGTTGAGATGAATCAGAAACAATTAGAGGTTTTTGTGATAGATCGCTTGATGTATCAGATGAGGATGTTACCGCAGATGTAAAAGCAGGACTTTCTGTAGCTATCTGTGGTTCAATAGAATCTGATAATGGTGCAGTCGCAGGTTGAGTAAGGAGATTCATAACAATTGGAAATCTGTGATCGCACGATTTACAGCGGGCAACGATTCTTTTACCCGCAGGAATATTAGCAATATTTACTTGGTGTTGTTTTGCACACTTCGGGCAGACAATGACAGTCACTTGTCCTCCTTTCAACGTTTCTAAAAATTGCATCAATGTCCGAGTTGATTTACTATTCTTAACTTTACACTCAGAGGCTACTTAGTTCTATATTTAATTATTTTTTTTCATTTTCTTAAACAGATTTGTCTGTATCCTCAACACATTCATCAAGCAGGTTCTGTTTCAACTCATCACATATATCAACAATTTGTTTTTTTCCTGATAATGCAGTTTTGCTATCTATATTAAGCCATTTTATACCAAAAAGAGGTGGCGAATCTTTAACAGAGGTAATATGAACAACTTGACATTCAATACCTTTGAATGTCTCATTTCCAAGCACCAATTCACAATCAGATAATAATTGTCCTTTAAAAAAAGAGTGATCTTCAACCATTAGTACCCCAGCTCCTTTTGAATTAATATCTTCAATAGGAAAAGAGACACCATTTATAAAAATTGAAAAACGATTCTTTTCACGTATAGGAATACGAAAGGATTTTCGAACTGTTACATTATCTGTAGAATCACCATCTAACTCCATAATTTCAATAGAGTCTTGATCAAGTTCCTCAATTGATTCTATGTTTAGTTCTTCGTTTAATTGTCCATTCATAAGATCGCACCTTTACATATATTATTTTTTATAAATAATAATATATCAACATAGAAATTTACAGGCAAGAAAAATAATAACAAAGTCCATATTTTTGTGAATTTTTAACTAACTCGGTCTAAATTGCGGTTTGAAGCAAAATATTAACTTAATAAATTAATTTATCCAACATCATTTTCAACAAAATTTGATCTCCTGCAAAACCCATTTGCTATTCAGTAAACCAAGTGGCAATTCAAGTTTTGCAGGAACTCTATTATAATGCTGTTATGATTAAATATTACATAAATTGACTATAAAAATCATTACCCTTGTCATCAACAATAATAAAAGCAGGAAAATTTTCAACGGTAATCATAAAGACAGCTTCCATTCCAAGCTCTTCATACTCCACAAGCTCAACTTTTTTGATAAAGTCTTTGCCGAGCCGTGCAGCAGGGCCACCCGGAGAGCCAAGATAAAATCCTCCGAACTCCTTACATGAGTCAGCAACCTGTTTTGAACGGTTACCTTTTGCAAGCATAATCATTGAAGCCCCTTCTTTTTGAAATAGAGGGACATAGCTATCCATTCTGCCAGCAGTTGTGGGACCAAACGAGCCTGATGCCTGACCTTCTGGTGTTTTAGCGGGACCTGCATAATAAATTATGTGATTTTTTATATAATCTGGCAAACCTTCGCCTCTATCAAAACGATCTTTGAACTTAGAGTGTGCTATATCTCTTGCAACAATGATCTTGCCTGAAAGCACAAGTCTTGTAGAAACTGGGTATTGGCTAAGTTGTGCAAGAATCTCTTTCATTGGGCGATCTAGATCAACTTTTATAGCTTCTGACATTTCAGGCTCTTTAAGAGGCAGATATTTTGCGGGATTCTCCTCAAGCTGCTCCAAAAAGATACCATCTCGTGTGATTTTACCTTTAATTTGCCGATCAGCACTGCAACTTACTCCAATACCAATTGGGCATGACGCACCATGTCTTGGCATTCTTATAACTCTTACATCTAATGCAAAATGTTTGCCGCCAAACTGGGCACCAAGCCCAAGTTTTTCAGCACGGGCCATAACCTTTGCCTCAATATTCTTATCTCGGAACGCATGTCCTGAATCATCTCCTTCTAATGGCAAAGAGTCAAGATAACGGGCAGACGCAAGTTTTACAGCTTTAAGGTTAGCTTCAGCAGATGTGCCGCCAATAACAAAAGCGATATAATATGGCGGACAAGCTGATGTTCCAAGTGATTTCATCTTTTCAGTCATAAAGTCAAGCAAAATCTCTTCAGAGTTTAAAACTGCTTTCGTCATCTGAAAGAGAAATGTTTTATTTGCAGAACCACCACCTTTTGCCATAAAGAGAAAATGGTATTCATCGCCTTGTGTAGCATAAATCTCAACCTGAGCAGGCAGATTATTTTTTGTGTTTTTCTCTTTATACATGGTAAGCGGGGCATTTTGAGAATACCTTAAATAATTTTGAGTATATGCCTCAAAAACACCCTTTGATAGTGCATATTCATCATCAATAATTTTTGCCTTATCTGAATCGACTTTTTCGCTAACCCATACCTGTTGACCCTTTTTACCCATAACAATTGCTGTTCCAGTATCTTGACACATTGGATAGACTTTATCTGAGGCAATCACTGCATTCTTCAAAAGCTCCAAGGCAATATAACGATCGTTATCTGAACTTTCAGGGTCTTCCATGATATGTTGAAGTTTTTGGAGATGCTCTGGCCTGTAAAGATGGGCAACCTCTTTAAACGCTGCCTGCGAAAGCTCTGTCAATGCTTCAGGGTCAACAACAAGTATTGTTTTACCATTAAATTGACTTAATTTAACATGCTCTTTTGTGATGAGTCTGTATGGTGTGTTCTCTTTCCCAAGTGGAAACATTGTTGTGTATTTAAATTCTGTCATTGTGTTCCTCGTTAAAAAATCAGTGCAATCAGGTTAATCCGTGATTCTGAATCACTGATTAACCTGATTAAAGGATTTCACGGATTGAAAAAAATCAGTTCAATCTTAATTAATCATTTCACAAGAGCCATTCTTCTTCTAAGATATGCGATTTGTGTCTGATGTGGCAAATCTTTTGGGCAATAGTCTTGGCAGCCAAGAAGGGTCATACAGCCAAATACACCTTCATCATCGCCAACAATTTCATAAAACTCATCGTCAGATCTTTTATCTCTTGGATCAAGAGCGTATCGGGCAAGACGCATAAAGCCAACAGCAGTCAAGAAGCCATCTCGCATACGTTTTGTAGCACATGCAGATACGCAGCAGCCGCACTCTACGCAACGCTCAAGCTCATAAATCTGCTCTGCAATATCAGGGTCCATTCGCTCTTCAAGTCTGTCAAGATCAACACTGTCTGCATAGGTGTCATGTATCCAGCTCTCTACACGCTCGCTCATTGCCCGCATAAATTTTCCTGTATTTACTGACAAATCACCGATAAGCTCAAACCCGGGAAGTGGCAGAAGTTTTATCTCTCCATCGGGAAATTTTGAAGTAAGAGTTCGGCAGGCAAGATCAGGGTGTCCATTTATAATCATTGCACAGGAGCCGCAGATTCCAGCGCGGCAGATAAAATCAAACTGCAATGATGGATCATGGTTCTCTCTTATGTCGTTTAATGCAATAAAGATCGTCATGCCCGGAGCCTCTTTTACCTCATAGGTCTTCATGGTCGGAACATCACCCTTTACTTGCGGATTGTATCTTAATATATGAAATTTCAATATTCTTTCATCACTCATTATATAAATATCTCCATAAGCCTTTAGTTGGAATTATTTAAAACCCTTTCCGATTCTTTCGTTCTTGCCTCTAAATTTGTCTGGTATCTCTATTGGATTTAAAAGACGCTGCATTTCAAATCTATCTGCTGATGGATTTGCCTTTTTAATATCTTCTAACTGTGCAACCCTTTTTTCTGTGTCTGGGTGATGAATGGTGTTGTCAACTCCATAACCTCTTGAACCCGGAGGCATCTCCATTTTCATAACATCAAGCTCTTCATACTGAACTTCTGGCAAGTCCGCGTTTTCGTCTTTCCAAAATGTCAAAGTTCTCTTGAGCCAATCACGATCGTTTCTTTCAGGATAATCTTCTCGTGCATGTGCCCCGCGGCTCTCTTTTCTAAGCATCGCCCCGTAAGCAACGCACTGGGCAAGGCGTATCATCTTTGGAACTCTTATTGCCTCCACAAGTTCTGGATTAGAAGATGCTATTTTATGTCTAAGTGCTATATTTTTTGATCTCTGATGCAGCACCTTCAACTCTTCTACAGCTTGGGATAAATCAGCCTCGTTTCTGAAAATTCCAACCTTGTCCATCATAATCTGCTGCATCTCTTTTTTAAGTGCAAAAGAACTTTCGCCTTTTTCGCGGCTTAAAAGGGTTGAGATTTTCTCTTTTTCACGATCCATAAACTTTTCAATAAGTTTTGTGTCAATTTTAAGAGGATTTTCAGCACAGTAATCAGCAACATATTCACCAACAATCATGCCAGCCACAACAGTTTCAGCAACTGAATTGCCACCAAGTCGGTTAAATCCGTGCATATCCCAACACGCAGCTTCGCCAGCAGAAAAAAGTCCTCTCATGGTTGGGCTTTCACCTGTGGGTTTGGTGCGAACTCCGCCCATTGAGTAGTGTTGGGTGGGTCTTACTGGAATATACTCTTTAACAGGGTCAATCCCAAGAAAATATTCGCAAATCTCTTTAACTTCACGAAGATTTTTCTCAATATGAGCCCTTCCAAGCAAGGTTATGTCAAGCCAGAGATGATCTCCATATCTTGATGGAACACCTTTGCCTTTTCTTATATGTTCAGTCATACGTCGAGATACAACGTCTCTTGATGCAAGCTCTTTTTTGCCCGGCTCATAATCTGGCATAAATCTGTAACCATCTTTATCAAGAAGAAGTCCTCCATCACCACGACACCCTTCTGTTGTCAAAATTCCAACTGGAACAATAGCAGTTGGGTGAAACTGAACAGCCTCCATATTTCCAAGCGGGGCAACTCCAGTCTCAAGAGCTATTGCATTTCCAATACCTTCAGAGATAACCGCATTTGTTGTAACCTCATAGAGGCGACCATAACCACCAGTTGCAATTACCGTAGCTTTAGCAACGTATGCGATCAATTCGCCAGTAATAAGATCGCGGACAATCGCACCATGGCAAACTCCATCTTCATGGATAATTGCTATTGCCTCTTTTCTCTCATGCACCTGAATCCCAAGCTGGATTGCCTTGTTATCCATCGCATAGAGCATTGTGTGTCCCGTTCCATCTGATGTAAAACAGGTTCTCCATTTTTTTGTGCCGCCAAAATCTCTTGAAGTTATCAAGCCATGTGCTTCATCTTTTTCTGTGATGGTTACTTTCTGACCATTGATTACAACTTCACGATCTCCTTTTCTAACGCGGCTCCATGGAACTCCCCAAGCACAGAGCTGGCGAATAGCTTTTGGGGCGGTATTTACAAACATTCTTGCAACATCTTGATCGCAACCCCAGTCGCTACCCTTTACGGTGTCCTCAAAATGGACATCTTCGTTGTCTCCCTCACCTTTTATACTTGCTCCAAGACTTGCCTGCATTCCGCCTTGTGCCGCTGCTGAATGGGAGCGTTTGGCTGGCATGAGCGATAAAACTATGCTGTCAAATCCCCGCTGTTTGGCTGCTATGGCGATTCTAAGTCCAGCAAGACCACCGCCTATTATGAGTGAATCTGTATATACTATCTTCATTTATTCTCCTTATATTACAACCTTATCCCAATCACAGTAAAAACCAACCAAGCCAAGAGTCCGAGTGCCAAGAAAAATATCGTAAGCCTATTTTTCAACACTTTAAGATATTTTCTTGCCCCTCCGCGATCTTTTTGATTAAACCACTCTAACTTGTCAAACCAGCCCCATTTCATAGCAAGTCTGTAAAGCCCGATTGTGCCATGAAGCTCAACAGCAAACAGGAGAACAAGATAAAGAGGCCACATATTATGGGTTATAAATCTTGCGGCTGATAGTTCTGCATTAATCTGTCCGGGATGTGTCAACATAACGTAAAGATGGACAGAACCAAGGAAAAACATGATAAACGCTGTTATAACTTGGATATACCAAAGATTTGTATCTTCATGTTTCATCATTGCCATCTGATTTCTAAAAATTGCGTGCTGCTTCCAGGAAATTGGGAACTTTCTTACACCAAGTGCAGCATGAATAACAAAAAGTGTAAATATTACCAGAACAGCAAAAAATACTGCTGCTGGATAACCATGACCCGTGCTTGAAAGAAACGATAGCTCCATTGTTTTTGCTACAAAGTTAAAAGCCTCTTTTCCAAGCACAATGCTTCCAACAAGCATCATGTGAACCCACATAAACAGTCCAAGAATCAAGCCCGTTCCGCTCTGAATAAGATCAAGCCTTGCAGGCAATCTGCTTTTTTTGATCTTTTCGTGAATAATTAAACTCTCCATTTTACCTCCGTTTATTTATTGAAATATTTGTCTGAACTTTAAATTATTCAAACTGTTATTAAAATACCTTTTTGGCTATCTCACCTATTTCTCCAAGATTTTCGCAAACATGGATACCATTCTTCTTCATAGCTTCAATTTTTGCCTGACCTGTGCCGCTGCTGCCGCTTATAATAGCCCCTGCATGACCCATTCTGCGTCCCGGAGGAGCTGTCAATCCCGCAATGAATCCAACTACAGGTTTTGTAAGGTTTTTCTTAATATACTCTGCTGCCTCTTCTTCAGCATTACCGCCAATTTCGCCAACCATCACAATTCCTTTTGTCTCTGGATCGTCTTGAAAGGCTTTTAAAACATCAATAAAATTTGTGCCATTAACAGGATCTCCGCCGATGCCAATACAGGTTGTCTGCCCAAGACCCTGCTTTGTCAACTGATCAACTACTTCATAAGTTAGTGTTCCAGAACGAGATACTACTCCAACTGGTCCGCCTGCTTTGTGAATCTTACCGGGCATGATTCCTATTTTGCATTCACCAGGAGTTATAATTCCCGGACAGTTTGGACCAATTAGACGACATTTTTTTGTTGCAAGAAAATTTTTAACCTTAACCATGTCAAGAACAGGTATTCCTTCGGTTATAGCAACAATCACATCAACACCAGCGTCTGCTGCCTCCATAATTGCATCTGCCCCAAATGCAGGGGGAACAAATATAAGGCTTGCGTTTGCTTTAGTTGAATTAACGGCTGATTTCACAGTATTAAACACTGGAATATCATCCATTTTTTGACCGCCTTTGCCCGGCGTAACTCCAGCTACAATGTTTGTGCCGTATTCAACGCACTGTCTTGCGTGAAATTGTCCTTCACGTCCAGTTATTCCCTGAACAAGAAGTCGTGTATTTTTGTTTACAAATATGCTCATGTAATACTATTCTCCTTTAAAAAAATCCGTGCCATCTGTGCAATCAGGTTAATCAGTGATTCTGAATCACTGATTCCCACAGATTAAAAAATTACACGGATTAAGAAATCAATATAATTAGGGTAATCAGATAATCAAACAGCCGCTGCGATCTTTGCTGCTGCATCTTTAAGGTCAAATGCACTTGTTAGATTTAATCCAGATTCAGCAAGAATCTTTCTGCCATTCTCAACATTTGTCCCTTCCATACGAATAACCACAGGAATATTAATTCCAGTTTTTTTAGCTGCCTGAACAACACCTTCAGCAAAGACATCACATCGCAAAATACCGCCAAAAATATTAATCAGTATGGCTTTGACCTTCTGATCCATCAGAATAATTCTAAGTGCATTTTCAACCATCTCCGAAGTTGCTCCACCGCCAACGTCCATGAAATTGGCAGGTTTTGCACCAGCATTTTTGATAATATCCATTGTTGCCATTGCAAGACCAGCACCGTTTACGATATTTCCAACATTGCCATCTAAGTTGATATAATTTAGATTATATTTTGATGCCTCAACCTCCTGTGGATCCTCTTCGTCAAGATCGCGGTAGGCAAGTAAATCTTTATGGCGAAACATTGAATTAGAATCAATATCAACTTTGGCATCAAGTGCGAGAACCTGATTGTCAACTGTCAGAATGAGGGGATTTATCTCTACAAGCGAACAATCATTGGCAACAAACAGAGTATAAAGATGTTTGACCATTACAGAAAATGGCTTCATGGCATCAGAGGGCATATCAAGCCCAAAAGCCAAATCCCTGATATGATAAGCCTGAATCCCGCAAAGCGGGTCAACATAAACTTTGATAATTTTTTCAGGGGTTTTGGCTGCAACCTCTTCAATGTCCATGCCTCCCTCTTGACTTGCCATTATGACGATTTTTGCACTCTGGCGATCAACAAGCATACTTAAATAAAGCTCTTTTGCTATCTTTTGACCAGCTTCAACCAAGATTTTTTTAACCTCTCTGCCAGCAGGTCCAGTTTGGTGTGTAACCAGCGTCATTCCTAAAATTTGATTGGCAAGAGTTCCAACATCTTCGCGTGAAGAGGCAAGTTTAACTCCCCCACCTTTGCCACGTCCACCCGCGTGTATTTGAGCTTTTACAACCACTGGATATCCACCAAGCTCATCTGCAACAGCTTGAGCCTCTTCTTTTGAAAAAGCAACCTTTCCTTGAGGAACTGGAACATCATATTTTCTAAACAGCTCCTTTGCTTGATATTCGTGTATTTTCATACGATTTCCTTAAATATAAATTTATATAGTTAAACTTAATAGTATCTGTGCCGCTGCTGTTGGCGAAATCATCTGCCTCTCAACCTTCATTGAGATTTCTGGCAGACGTTCTGTAACATGTCTGTTTTCTTTAAATCGTAGCCTTAATCCCTCATCAATAAGATGCCACATCCACTCTAAAGATTGCTTTTTTCGCCGTTGCTCAAACTCACCTGTCTCCATCAACTTTTGACGATGCGATAAAACCATTTCCCACACATTGTCTGTGCCGTTTGGAAGAAGAGAACTGCATGTTAAAACAGGCGGTCGCCATGTAGGCGATTCAGGAGTTATCATGTGCATTGCAACCTCATATTCATGGCGAGCCTTTGCTGCACGCTCAAGGTTATCGCCATCTGCCTTGTTAATAACAATTGCATCTGCAACCTCAAGTATCCCTTTTTTGATTCCTTGAAGCTCATCGCCAGCTCCAGCTATCATCAACGCAAGAAAAAAATCAACCATTGTGGCAACTGTGATTTCTGACTGTCCAACTCCAACAGTTTCAACCATAATAACATCAAAACCCGCTGCTTCACACACAAGCATTATTTCACGGGTTCTGGCTGCAACGCCGCCTAAAGTTTCGCCTGATGGCGATGGTCTTATAAAGGTATTTGGGTGAGATGAGAGTTTTTCCATACGTGTTTTATCGCCCAAAATACTTCCACCACTTCTGCGGCTTGATGGGTCAACAGCAAGAACCGCAATTTTATGACCTTTATCAGCAAGAGTGAGTCCTAAATTCTCAACAAATGTGCTTTTACCAACACCAGGAACTCCTGTGATTCCAACACGAATTGAATTACCCGTGTGTGGAATAAGTGCATCCATCACGCGGGCTGCAATTCCTCTGTGTGCTGGCAGAACGCTTTCAATTAGTGTGATTGTTTTTGCAAGAGTGCGGCGGTTACCTTCAAGAACGCCTTGTATATAGTAATTATATGAATATGACATTAATTTCGCCTTTAACTCGTTCAAAATCTTTGTCCATTGTAATAAGCGAAAGCCCTTTTTCTTGTGAAATTTGAAATTGATATAAATCATCAAAATCCAATTGATATTTATTTTTCAATATCGATAATTGGTTATATGATTCTTTTGAAAGCGAAAGTATCTCAATTATTGGAAGGACATCTTTTACGAAAGCGGTAAATAAATGCTCTTTTTTATGCCTAAAAAGTATAACTCCAATTGAGTGCAAGGAAAAATCAGATATAGAGATATTACCAATATTATCTGTTAAAACTCTTTTACAATTAGCGGATTTATCTTGAGATAAGAGAATTTCTAAGAATATATTGGTATCAAATAAATACATTATCGCCACTCCATAGATTTATGCTGTAATTCAACAGAGCTATATTTATCTTGATATTCTAATAATCCTCCTTCCCATGTAAAATTAAAGTTTCCAGATTTTTTTGTATCTATATTTGTTGCTTTAGTCATAATAAAATCAATAAAGTCAAATACTTCTCGCCTTAATTCCTCTGGCAGTGCGTTGAGCTTCCGCTCCAATAATTGGGTGTTCATCTTTTTTACCTCCCATATCTTATTAATCTGAGTATGCAGATTGGACTGATCTTTTAATCCGTGTAATCTTTAAATCCGTGATTCAGAATTCAATAATATTTAAGGTGCGATTTGCCGATTCAGTAACCACAGTCCCCGGACCAAAAATATCAGAAGCACCAGCTTGTTTGAGAAAATCATAATCTTGAGGCGGGATAATTCCACCAACCACAACTTTTATATCATCAGCATCTTGCTCTTTTAGTGCTTTTATCAATGCTGGAACAAGAGTCTTATGTCCAGCAGCAAGGCTTGAGACGCCCACAACATGAACATCATTTTCAACTGCCATGCGTGCAGCCTCTTCTGGTGTCTGAAACATTGGGCTAATATCAACGTCAAACCCAAAATCAGCGTAAGCTGTAGCAATCACCTTAACGCCTCTGTCATGCCCATCTTGTCCCATTTTGGTCAATAAAATTCTTGGGCGTCTGCCTGTTTTTGCCTGAAAATCTGCTGTTCGTTTTCTTAATGAGGCAAGAATCTCAGAATCGCCAAACTCAGAGGCATAAACACCAGAAATACATTGAGTTGTTGCCACAAATCGTCCAAAAACCTTTTCCATTGCATCAGATACTTCTCCAACAGTTGCTCTTGCTCTAACAGCTTCAATTGTCGCAGCAAGAAGGTTAGAGCCATTTGATGTTGCTTGTGTAATATTTTCTAATGCTTGTATAGCCCTATTGTTATCGCGTTTGGCTTTTATCTCTTTTAACCTTGCAATCTGCTCTTCACGAACAGAATCAGAGACCTCAAGCACATCAATTGGTCGTTCATCTGCAATTTTATACTTATTTACCCCAACAATTACGTCTAATCCCTGATCAATACGAGCCTGTCTTCTTGCTGCAACCTCTTCAATTCTCATCTTTGGCATACCAGTCTCAATTGCCTTTGCCATGCCACCAAGCTCATCAATCTCTTTTAAAATCTTGCGAACCTCATCAACAATATTTTGAGTTAAAGACTCCACATAGTATGAGCCTCCAAGCGGGTCAACAACTGAGCAGACCTTTGACTCTTCTTGAACTATTATTTGTGTATTTCGGGCAATTCGAGCAGATGTTTCAGTTGGCAGACCAACTGCCTCATCAAAAGAGTTTGTGTGAAGTGATTGTGTTCCACCAAGAACTGCTGACATGCACTCCAATGTTGTTCTTATGATGTTGTTGTATGGGTCTTGCTGTGTTAAACTCCAGCCAGATGTTTGGCAGTGAGTTCTTAGCATTTTAGATTTTGGGCTTTTAGGATTAAATTTTGACATAAGCTCTGCCCACAAAAAGCGAGCAGCTCTAAGCATTGCAATATCCATAAAAAAGTTCATGCCAATACCAAAGAAAAAAGAGAGTCGCGGGGCAAAGGCATCAACATCAAGACCAGCAGCAATAGCAGCTTTTACATACTCAACGCCATCAGCAAGGGTAAAGGCGGTTTGAAGAACAGAGTCAGCACCAGCTTCCATCATGTGGTAGCCGCTGATACTTATTGTGTTAAATTTTGGCATATTTTCAGAACAGTAGCCAATAATATCAGCCACAATTCTCATTGATGGTGTTGGTGGATAAATATAGGTGTTACGAGTTAAATACTCTTTTAAAATATCATTTTGGATTGTGCCTGTAAGCTGCTCCTGCTTTACACCCTGCTCTTCTGCGGCAACAATATATCCAGCAAGAATCGGCAGAACCGCACCATTCATGGTCATTGATACAGACATCTTATCAAGCGGAATCTGATCAAATAAAATCTTCATATCTTCAACAGAATCAACAGCAACGCCAGCTTTTCCAACATCGCCAAATACCCTTGGGTGATCTGAGTCATAACCTCTGTGGGTTGCAAGATCAAAGGCAACTGAAAGCCCCTTTTGACCAGCAGCAAGATTTTTACGATAAAAGGCATTTGACTCTTTTGCAGTTGAAAATCCAGCATACTGGCGAATTGTCCATGGCTGGTGGGTGTACATTGTGGCTCTTGGACCTCTGACAAAAGGCTCAAACCCTGGTAAAGAGTCTTTAAACTCAACAGACTCAAGGTCTTTGGCTGTATAAAGAGGCTTTACTGTTATCCCCTCTGGTGTTTTTTTATGTAAAGAGTCTAAAGAAGCACCTCTAAGCTCTTTTTCTGCCATCTTTTTCCAAGCGTCTAAATTTGACATTTTAAGAAATCTCCTGATTGTTTTATTAAGGGTTATATCCTGACGATAACTATAAAACTATATAGACGCATGGTCATGCGTCTATATTGCTGATAGATACCCTCATTTTTTGGTTGATTTACAATGTTCCGCTACCCATAGACAGGCTAATTTGGTCGCTCCCAACTCATGGTAATAACGGTTTTTCAACTCACTTGATTTAATGGATGATAAGTGCCTTGCACTCATACCAATGCTTTCAGCAAACGATTTTTGAGTAATCCCCTTCGCTTGCAGCTCTTTCAGCAAATAATCTAATGTAACACCTTGAAGATAGAAATGAATATCCTCAAGAGTTTTTATTTTTGCTTTGGTCTTGGCAGGAAGGAGTTTGAATGCCTCCGCATTGTTGATGAAAGTAAACGCTAATGCTTCACAATGGTGGCAATACCCATCACTTCCGATGTAACAACTACAAGCCGCATCAATGCCAGTATCAGCAGCTTGAATAGAAACAGTATAAGTCCCGTAATTCCCTTCCACCTTGGCTTTGATTTTTGTGTCTTGTCGAGTTTGTTCAAAAAACTTCCCTACATAGTTTTGGGCTTTGACACTGGGAGGATAAGACCAGCGTCTTTGGATAATGCTTTTGAGTTGTTCAATTTCTATTTTAGTCATTTGATCCTTTTTGCAAATTAATATCCACCAATTTTTGCTGATCCAATCGGCAATCGCAACCTCAATATCCTGGAACTCTTCATCTAATTATAAAGCAGTATTCCATAATTCAAAAGAATCTTCATCGTGATCTACTCTCCATTGTTGTCCATTTATCTTATGAAGGATATCTACTGCGGCTACAGCTTTAGATTAGCCACAAAGCCTTACTTTCTATATATGTGCGGATTTAAAAGACATCAATAATTTCACTGATTCATACAAGGCACCAGAAAAACAAATAAAAAGCAGAGCCAACAACGCATTATAATAGAAGTCAAACCCTAAAAACAAAGAAACCAGTTTCAATATAACAAAAAATGATATAGCAGCTCGGGGATAAGGATATACAAGATGATGACTCAGCCATAAACAACTTGGGATGACGATAATTATTATCAGTATGATTTTTATAATCGGTGCTGCAGAGATATTCATGAAGCTGTATTGAAGAATAACTACAGGAATAAAATGAAGAATATATACATTAATTGAATGCGTTGAACAAAATGCCGTTATTTTATTGGGTTTATCAAAAAAATTTTTCGAGAAAGAAAGAAAAAACATTAGAAGAAATATGCATGTCATCGGTGTCAGAATATTCATAATCAAATAAGCTGACTTAAAAGAATTAGTACTTTTAGGTAATGGTATTTTATTTGAGAATAAAAAATTATGTTCCATGACCTTTAAAAATTCTTCAACCATAGGCAAAAAGCTCTTATGGACGACAAGCACAAATATAAAAAGAAAAAACAGTGATATCATACCCCACATTTTCCAACTTCCAATATCTCCTCTTATCAGCCAATCCTTCCTATAAGCATACAAACCAAACAAAAATAAAAAAAGAAGCATCCAAAATTGACCAACCCGAACTTGAACCAATCCTAATACTCGTATAAATGCGAATAAATTAATATTATTAGCAGCATACAATATTGCAATCACTGTATAAAAAAAGCTGAGTATTACGGACAAGATAAATACTTTTGTTATTATTTTCTTTCTGTTGTCAACTTCTATCTGGACTTTTTCTTTTTGACTGAAGAGCATACTTAAAAAGACGACAGATAAACTCATGACAAAGAGAAGTGATAAAAACCATGTGTGATGAAAGTTGAACCAAACTTGGTTCAACATTTTGTCTTTTCCTATAAAAGTGATTAAGCTGAAATTCATAAAGTCGCGCCAATAATCAAAAAATGTCGTGAAATAGGTCGGATTGGAGACTTCTAACCGTTTTGATAAGATTTGATGCCAAATATCTCCAGCACAAAAAATATATACAATTAACGGTATAACAAGCCTCATAAATCTATTTTTTATATATTCTATTATAGATTTAGACCTCAACGAAAGAAATATAAAGAATGCGGAAAGAAATATAAGATGAGGCATCAGGTAAATATCCATTGTCAATATAAGACTTTCATAGCCTTTAGACGATCTGTTTTTTTCGATAACAGGCCACCAGAACATAAAAGGATAAGCGTATATAGAAATAATATGAAAAAACACAACATTATAAACCAGAAAATTTCTTAGGTTATCCAAATATGTATAGCGATTCTGATGTAATTCCACTCTATTATTACTCCAATTATTTAAGATTTTTAAAGTTACAAAAAAAATTGAGCTTTTAATCCCGCTGGCACAGTTCAACCAAAACCCCAGCAGTTGCCTTTGGGTGGATAAAGGCAATCTTTGCACCGCCAGCACCAATTCTTGGTGTTTCGTCAATTAGTTTAATCCCCTTATCCTTTAACTCCTGCAAAGCCTCTTCAATGTTTTCAACCCTGAATGCAATATGCTGAATACCCTCGCCTTTTTTCTCAATATATTTTGCAACAGGTCCATCAGGCGATGTTGATTCAAGAAGCTCAACTTCGCTCTCTCCAACTGGAAAAAAAGCAGTTGTAACCTTCTGGGTCTCTACAGTTTCAGCTCCTTCAAATTTTAGCCCAAGAACATCAGACCAAAAGCTCTTCCCATTTTCAATACTGTTTACTGCAATGCCAAGGTGATCAATTTTTGTGATTTTCATTCTATTCTCCTCTATTTTTTTATGAATCAAAATGTTAAAAATATATGAAATTTATTGATGCTCTAAAGAGGGTTTAATGTCAACCACAAATGATGTTTACAATGGAAAACAATTTATATTTTATAGTATAGGAGTCTCAGGGCTAAATATAAGAAAGAGACCGCCCACAATAACAATAATGTTAGGCTAAAACTTTAAGCAGAAAAAAGAACATTTAATGAGGAGATGCCATGAACCAAGAAAAATATAACGAATCTCTATTTAACTTTGTAAAGAATTCACCAACTCAATACCATGCTGTAGCAAATATGGCAAAAACCCTTTCCAACAACGGATTTACCCAACTTAGAGAAGGCGAAAAATGGATAATTAAGCCTTATTCCAAATATTTTGTTACTCGCAATGGCTCTTCAATTATAGCATTTTTAACAGGAGATAATTGTCCTTGGGAGAGTGGAATCAAACTTGTAGGTGCGCACACAGATAGCCCATCTCTTAAAGTTAAGCCAATACCTGACGTTGAGAATCATGAAATGGTTAGTATTGGAGTTGAAATTTATGGTGGGCTTATCCTTAGCAGTTGGCTTGATAGAGGGCTTAACCTTGCAGGTCGAGTTACAGTACTTTCACTAAATGACGATGGCAAAGAGAGTATATTCACACTTCTTGTCAACTATGATTCTCCTTTAGCAACTATTCCATCTCTTGCTATTCATCTTGACAGAGATGTAAACACCAAAAAGGTTCTAAACCCACAACTTGATATGCTGCCATTATTAGATACTATTAGAGGTTCAAACGAAAACATGGCAAAAATTAAATTTAGGGAGATGTTACTTGAGCAGGTCATTAAACAACACTCAAATATACATATCAAAGAGGTACTCGATTTTGACCTAAGTTTTTCTGATTCACAGCCTCCTTTTTTTACAGGAGCTAATCAAACTATGATTTCAAGCCCAAGACTTGATAACCTTCTCTCTTGTCATGCTGCCCTTAAAAGTATTGTCCGTAGTGCCAATGGCTCTATTGATAAAAAGTTTTCTACCAATTCGAGTTCGCATGATGTTGCTGCTGCTAATAATGCCGCTCCTTGTATGATAGTTTGCACTGACCACGAAGAGGTTGGAAGTGATACGGCATCAGGTGCAAGAGGCTCTTTTTTAAGTTCAGTTTTATCAAGGTTAATTCCCAATACTGAGGATAGAGTCCGCTCTTATGCAAAATCTTTTATAATATCTTTAGATAATGCTCACGCTCTTCACCCTTCACATAATGAACGCCATGATCCAAATCATGCACCTCTTATAAACAATGGACCTGTATTAAAAATTAATGGTTCACAAAGATATGCTTCAGATTGTGAATCGTCAGCTATGTTCCGATATATATGCAGATGTGCTGATATACCCATGCAGACCTTTGTTATGAGAAGCGATATGCCGTGTGGCAGCACAATAGGTCCGGCTATATCATCAAGCACAGGAATCAAAACCGTTGACGTAGGCTCACCAACACTTGGAATGCACTCAATTCGCGAAATTACAGGCTCAGACGATCCATTTATGTTATTTAAGGCAATAAATCAATTTTTCTCAATGGATTCATTTCCTTTACAAGTTTTATAAGACTATGAGGAGTATCGAAAACAGACCCCCTTTCTGATTCCGAGATTATGGAAAAAAAATAAGCAACCAACTGGCTTCAAATAAACACCGCCTGCTGACTTTTGGAAGTTTTTTTTGAAAGAGGGTAGTGTTCCTTCAAGGTTAAATAGTCGCATATGACTACTCTAAAAATAGTTGCTAAACCCTATGCTTTTGAAGGATAATTGCTAATGCTAATTTTAGTATAAACAACTATCAAAAACAGATGGAGTAAAG
>JADGBE010000053.1 GCA_015231615.1 Desulfamplus sp.
CATCAGAACGTCTAACGGCACCCATTACCTGACTGGTCAATCTGTGCTGGCACCTGATCAGTGGTATCATGTTGCCTTGACGTTTGCGGGCGGAGAGATGATCCTTTACATAGAC
This sequence comes from Desulfamplus sp., assembly GCA_015231615.1. Lineage (GTDB taxonomy): Bacteria > Desulfobacterota > Desulfobacteria > Desulfobacterales > Desulfobacteraceae > Desulfamplus. Next base: position 116 of record JADGBE010000053.1, read on the forward strand.
GGTAAAGAAGAGAGCCGGTTAAGTGTCAGTGGGCAGATGAACGTTATGGCCAATCAGAAAACCACCATCGGTGCCAATCCTTTAGGACAAACCCCGTTTGCCGGAAACCTTGATGATGTGAGAATTTATGACCACGCCCTGACTCAGGAAGAGATAACACTCCTTACCCAAGATAGTGGTACGGTTACCGATCCAGTGCCGAACGATCCTTCTAATCTTATGGCTGCTGCAATATCATCTAATCAGATTAACGTAACATGGCAGGATAATTCTGATAATGAAAATGGGTTTAAGCTTGAAAGATCAACAGATGCCGATTTTAGTAACCCCGTATTGGTTACACTTGACGAAAACATAATGTCATACACAGACTCAGCTTTAATTCCGGCTACTCTCTATTTTTATAGAATTTATTCATACAATGCTGGCGGAAATTCTGAATATTCCAACGGAGCTAATGCACTAACTGATAGTGAAAGTGATGGAGGCGGTCAAATTATAGTAGATCATACATCAATTGATATGTTTAACAACATCCCAGAGTATTATATAGATCAGGTTAAAAAAATGCTCTTTAATATTCCGGGAGAATCTCATGGAAAAGCTTATATTTATGGATTAGAGCAGCTGCAATTCATTAACCCCAAATATGCTGTAAAAGTTTCATGGAGTGGGGATCCTGAAGCATATACAACCGAATATTTGAGAGTATTAAGATCAGTTCGTACACCAAACTGGAGTAACAGTTCTGGCGAACAGCATATTTGGACAAGTCAAACAGCGATAAGTTGGATAAATACCCACTTCTCTTATTGTAAGAATACGCTGAATAACAACATAGATGTCTTCGGCTGGGGCTGGTGTTGGGATATGACAGGAACCAACCTTCCCGGAGGAGTAATAGACCCTGTTTATAAAGTGCGATGGGCTGGAAGAAGCTTTATCGGTTCAACAGACAATGGGCGCTGGGGCTTAGATAAGGAAGATACGGCTCTTACTGGAAATTCGATTAACATGAGTACCTATTTGAACGCTATGCAGAATTATATAAACAACAATCCTGATACAGCGATAGTATTCACGACGGGTCCTGCAGATAGAAGTGAAGAAAACGGTTACCAAAATTGGTTGAAACATGAATATATCAGGAATTATGCAAAAGCGGATTCAAAAAGAATTTTGTTTGATTACGCGGATATTCTTGCCCACAACCCGTCAGGAACTATCAGCAACACCTCATGGATAGACGGAGAGGGCATAAGACACACATTCCCAATTATCTATTCGGGATATCGCGTTGAATACGACGGAGGCCTTGGGAGCGGTCATATATCTCAGGACGCTTGTGTAAGACTTGGAAAAGCAACATGGTATATGCTTGCCAGAATTGCCGGATGGAATGGAATAGATCAATAGCCAATAATCGTTGATATACTGCTTCCGGTCATAAGTTGAGTTTTGCATATATAAAGGCTAAATTTATTACAGGGTGAAGTATATTTTCAGAATGCTAATGTTTTACAACACAGGAGAATAATATCATGAACAAATATAAAGAAAGCCGGTTGTGGGGATTTTCGGTAATGTTTTTCTTCCAGATATGGATGGTTGGAGGGATATGGGGCATGGTGATAGAGGAGGCTAAAGCCGCAGAATTGGACACTATTCCCGTAGCCCACTGGAAATTTGACGAAGAGAATGGAAATGTGGCATCTGATGCTTCAGGTCTTGGCAATACAGCCTCACTTGTGAATGGTCCTGTTTGGGACTCGGGAAAAGTTGGAGGCAGTCTGCGTTTCGATGGTGTAAACGATTACGTGGATGCAGGAAACAATACCTTTGGCCTGACCGGAGAGGTAACCGCGTCCCTTTGGGTGAAACCCGCAGTAATTACGAGCAATATGAGCCAAGTTCTGATACAGCGAGGTCGTTATGTCTATCCGTTCATGATGCGAATCGACTCCAAGAGGGTCAGGGCCTGCATCAGAACGTCTAACGGCACCCATTACCTGACTGGTCAATCTGTGCTGGCACCTGATCAGTGGTATCATGTTGCCTTGACGTTTGCGGGCGGAGAGATGAGCCTTTACATGGACGGTAAAGAAGAGAGCCGGTTAAGTGTAGATGGTCAGATGAGCATCACGGCGAATCAGAAAACGACCATCGGTGCCAATCCTTTAGGACAAACACCGTTTGCCGGAAATATCGATGATGTGCGGATTTATGACCACGCCCTGACTCAAGAAGAGATAACACTACTTACACTGGCTGTTCAAGATAATCCGCCCCCGCAAAATCTTTCCGATCGTGACGCTGTCTTGTCGATGATCACAGGAAACACCTATTATCTGGATGCAGAGTATGGCGATGATGCGGCAGGGCAGGGGACGAACGACCTGCCTTGGAAAACACTTGCCAAAGCACAATCGGTTGTAATAAGCGGTGATGGCGTATTTCTTCGCAACGGTAATTATGGTTCCTATGTGGAAAACACCATGGGCAGGACGGACTGGGTTGTTTACATCAACGATGAGGGGCATACTCCGATAATCACCAACATCAGTTCTCGCTTCAACAGCAGCCGCAGTGTTTACCTTGCCTTCTACGGGATAAAAATTGCACCGTCATGGGTTGATCCTGCGGGGAATACGGAATGGCAGGCTGCCCATTTGGGGAGTACAGATCCGCAATATGCACAATCAGCACTCAATACGTATATGAAGACGGCCAGCCCCGTCAATGCTCTCTATTCGGATTACCTCATGTTCATCAACTGCGAGATGGAAGGTACTAACAAGCATCTTACGACTTATGGCATCAACCTGAACTACTGCAGCGATGTATTGATAAAAGGGTGCCATATCCACCGTGTTGTCAGGGGTATCACCTATCAGAACGGCTCTCGTATAAAGGTGTTATACAACCATATCCACAACATCACATCGACTTTTATCGGTTCCGGGGCATACAGCAGTGATCTCCTTATTGAGGGGAATAACTGTTATGACAGCAACTGGTCTAAGACAGAAGATTGGTGTCCGCGGGCGTTGAATCAGAACTACCATGCAAGCTTCGTATCTATACGCAGTTCCGATGTTACCATCCGCAACAACATCTTTCACGATGGCGGAACTTCATCTACATTCATGCTATACGATGATCCAAATTGCCCAGAGTCCTATCACAACATCCTCATTGAGAACAACTTGGTCTATGATCCCCAGAACCAGACTGGCCTCCGACTCTATAGATTGGGAAGCAATGTCGTGGTGCGCAATAATATCTTGGTGGGAAGGCAGCGATATGACGCCCAACCTGGACCGCTCCACTACGGCACAGCATTCTCGCTCTCTGGTGTAGCCGCGGGTTATGATGGCTCAGGCCTGTCAATTTACAACAACATATTCGTGGGAATGGCTGGTTTCGGTGAATGGTTCGGCAATGTTCAGCAGGGGGGAAACATCTTCTGGTCAGTCCTGACAACTCCGGGTGGTGTCTGGTCTTTCCTAACCCAAGCCGATCTTATGAACGGTTCCAAAGTGATCACCTCCCGGAGCGGGATAGCACCTGATTACTTCACGAACGGCTTTTTTAACGGCGAATTGGACTTCTCTTGGACATTCGAGGGGACAGAATTCATAATTCCACACGGACATGGAAAGGTCATCGATTATACATATTTCCCAAGCTCAGAGGCTATCGACTTCGGAGATGCAACAAATCAGCCGACAGACAGTCTCGGAAACCTTGATGCATCTGGTTTTATAATCAAAAATGGACAGCTCCGCAGTGAGAGTAAACATAGTGCAGGTTGCTATGAGCCTTGAGGAATCGACCAATACTTACATCGCCGACATTGATATGACAGGAGTATGAAATAACGAACAAATGCAAGAGAAACCGCGTATGGGGTTAGGTACTGTTTTTCCCCCGTCGCAGCAGACGGGGGGATTACGGAATAAAACTTAAGACAACATTCCACCATCACAGGTAAGGCAGATTCCAGTTGTATAAGATGCAGCTTCAGAGACAAGATACAACACTGCTGGTGCCATCTCTTCTGGTTTTGCAATTCTACCCATTGGAATCTGAGGAAGTATAAGATTTTTTATATCTTCATTTTTAGTAATTGCACTTGCAAATTTGGTGTCAGTAAGTCCGGGCAAAAGTGCATTTACCCTGATATTGTGAGGGGCAAGCTCTCTTGCATAGGCACGGGTCATAGTGATAAGACCAGCTTTGGTGATGGAATATATCCCCTGAAAAAGTGCTGGTTGAACTCCATTAACAGATGAAACATTAACAATCGCACCGCCACTATTTTTCTTCATCAACTTTGCTGCATATTGAATCATAAAAAATGGGCCTTTAAGATTAACCTCATTTGTTTTATCCCAAGCACGTTCTTCAGCATTTACCATCTCCCCAAAATATGGGTTTGCTGCTGCATTGTTGATTAAAATATCAAGTTTGCCATATTTTTCCTCAACATTACCCATCAACTCTTTAATCTGTTGCAGATCGCCCATATTGCATGCAACTGATACGGCACTGCCGCCCTTTGCTTTAATCTCATTTTCTACCTTTGCAAGGTCTTCAGCCTTTCTGCTGACAAGAATGCAAAAAGCCCCCTGCTGTGCTAAAAGATGAGAAATTGACTCGCCAATGCCACGACTTGCACCTGTAATCAGTGCGGTTTTTCCTTTAAGTGAAAACATATCCATGTTTTGGTCTCCAATCTTATATTTGAATTTGTTAAGTTTTAAATATTAGTGATTATGTTATCTGATTTAGAGAGTTTTAATTTGCTGGTTCAAGAAAATTTTTCTCTGCATAAGAGGGATTTGGGTAATCGTAAAAACCTTTGCCTGTCTTGATTCCAAGCCTTCCTTGCTCAACATACTCTTTTAAAAACGCAGCATTTGCAAGAGCTTTTTTGTCTTGACGTTTCTGTGCCCAAAAGTCTGTAACCTTCCAAACTATATCAACACCAATACTATCCATAGTGCCAAAAGGTCCAAGTGGTGTGTGTAAAATTCCCATCCATGCTCTATCAATATCCTCAATTGAGGCAATTTTTCTTGCGGCAAGAGTCAACGCTGCTTCCATGTATGCCATCAGCATATTGTTAAAAACATAACCATTATTCTCTGTGTGCAGCATTATTGGAATCTGTCCAATTTTGTATGCAAACTCTTTAACAGTCTGAACAGTCTCAGGAGATGTTTCTGGGTGCGGCATTACATCAACAATCTTTGTCATTGAAATATCGTGAAAGTGAAATGCACAGAACTTTTCTGGTCTTCCGACAGCTTTGGCAAACATTGATGGAAGAAGCGTTGAAGTGTTTGTTGTAAATATTGCCTCTGGTTTGCAAAGTTTATGGAACATTCCAAAAATCTGACCTTTGAGTGCTGGGTCTTCTGGTACAGATTCTATTACAAAATCAATATTATCTGCTGCTATTTCTGCTTTTTCTGTCAGCATTATTCTTTTAATCGCTGACTCTGCTGCCTCTTGCGTGCATTGACCTGACTTTACAAGCCTTATGCTGTTTTTTTTAAGCCGCTCAAACCCTTTTTCCAAAATCTCCATTGAGATGTCATACATAACAACATCATATCCATGAATTGCACAAATAAGGGCTGTCTGCTGTCCCATTGTTCCACCACCTAAAATCAACACTTTTTTTATATCTTCTACTTTCACGTTATGCTCCTTTGATATTTTATATAATTATGTTTCAAAATTTAATTTTATTTGGTATATAGATTTGACAACTTTTGAAAAGTTGTCAAATCTTACAATCATCTATAACCTTTAATGCCATCTTTTCTAAAACTCTGATTGCATGGATAAGCAAGCCAAAGCGTTTATCTTTTGTGAATCCAAGATGAAACCGTTTGTAAATCTGCTGGGCAATTACAGCAAGCCGAAAGAGTCCAAAGCAGTAGTAAAAATCAAAATTATCCATATTCCTACCGCTTTTTTCGCCATATCGTTCAATGATTTCGCGGCGTGTCATAGCTCCATCAATATCTGTTGGCATGGAGCGAATCATCTGGCACTCTGGTGGGTCGTTTTTCTCAATCCAATACCCCAGCGAACTTCCCAAATCCATCAGCGGATCGCCATAGGTTGCCATCTCCCAATCAAGAACCCCGACTATTTCCATTGGTTTTTCAGGATTTAACAATACATTATCAAATTTATAATCATTGTGGATAAGGGCGGGACGATCTGTATCAGGCTGTTTTTTATCATCAAGCCACGCCATTACAGCTTCAAAATCAGGAGCGTCTGGAGTTTTTGCCTTACGATAACGATCTGACCAACCTTGAACTTGACGTGCAACATAACCTTCTGGTTTTCCAATAAAATCAAGTCCAGCAGCTTTTACATCAATGGCATGAAGATCAAGGTGAAGATCAACAAGTTTTTCGCAAAGCTTATGTGCCTGTTCTTTTGAAAATGTAAGACCTTGTGGAAGCTCTTTTCTTAAAATTATCCCCTGAATCTTCTCCATCACATAAAACGAGCAACCCATAATTGACTCATCTTCAGAGTATGCAAGAGGTTTTGGGCAATAGTGGAAAACAGGATAAATAGCACTCAATATCTTGAACTCTCTTACCATATCGTGTGCTGATTTTATTTTTGCTCCAATTGGCGGTCTTCTCAACACCATCTGTTTTTCGCCAACTTGCCCACCATTTTCAATTGGACAATGTTTGACTTTTAGAAGATAGGTTAAATTAGAAAAACCTCCCGGATATTGCTCAATAGTAAGGTTTAGGTTATTTGAACTTTGAAAGCTATCTAAACCATGAGAACTATCTGAAACGCTGCAAATATCTGAAAGCCCTGCAACATTATATTTTAAAAATTTTGCAATTGCCTCAATATTTAGCTCTTCTCCCTGCCTTACCTTTACAGCTTCATCTTTTATTGTCATTTTTTCCTCCTAATCTATTCTTTATTGAGACAGAAAGACTCTGTAAACTCAAGAACATAATCAGCATAGTCATCAACAGTTATCTCTCTTTTTTTATATTTCCACCGTTTTAAATACCAATCCTGCTGCATCGCCTTTATAATGCTTGCTGTAAGTCTATGGTTTATTTTGCGAAATAGACCTTTATCTTCTCCAGTTTCAAGGATTTTAACAAGCCTGTTTTCAGTAGATTCTTCCATTGAAATTACAGCTTGCATCTGTTCTGGATTCAAATTTTTTGACTCCATAAATGTAAAATAGAACCAAGGTCTTGCAGCTTCACTTAAAAAAAGATGTGATTTTATTACAGATCGAAGCTGCTCTAAAGGCGAATCATTCAGATTGTGAAACTTATCAAAGACATTTTGAATCATGGAACTTCCTTGTTTATGTATAATTGCAAGAAGCTCCTCTTTGCTTGCAAAATATGCGTAAAGAGAGCCAAGACTCATGTTTGTGCGGCTGCTTAAATCCCGCATTGTCATTGCCTGAAATCCCTTTTCATAAGTAATTTGAAACACAGCATCAAAAATTTTTTCAAAGTTCTTTACCGCTGTTTTTTCCTTTTTGATGCGGATATTATCCTGATTTTCCTGAAAAACCTCTTTGTAAATCTCAGCATCAGAATTTTCTAATATCTGTTTAAATTCCATGTATTTCATTCTTTCTAATCCATTGATATGAGATTATGGATAGATTTGACAACTTTTAAAAAGTTGTCAAATCTTAAGCAAAACAACATTTAGCTAATGTTTATCATTATTTAAAATTACTGCCCTGATACGACTTTAAAATCCGTTTTGCCAATGATGTTTTATGAACCTCGTCAGCTCCATCATAAATACGGGCAGCCCTTTCGTGGCTAAAGAAAAATGCAAGTATGGTGTCATCAGTCATGCCAAGACCGCCATGTACCTGCAATGCTCTATCAACAACTCTGTTCATGGTATTTGCAACAACAAACTTAATCATAGAGATTGCATCTCTTGCTTTAGATGCACCAACAGTGTCAATCTGCCATGCAGCATTTAGAACCAAAAGTTTTGCAGCTTCAATCTCTGCTGCTGATTCAGCTACCCAATTTTGAATAGTTTGGCGTGTTGCAAGAGTTTGTCCATCTGGTGATATGACCCTGCTATTTGCCCTTGAACACATAAGATCAAAAGCTCTTCTGCAGATTCCAAGCCATCTCATGCAGTGGTGGATTCTTCCCGGTCCAAGCCTATCTTGTGCCATAACAAAGCCTTGACCCTCTTTTCCGAGAATATTAGTTAAAGGCACGCGACAAGATTGATAGAGAATTTCGCCATGGCTAAAATAGTCGCTGCCTTTATGACCCATTACTGGAATATTTCTTACAAGGTTAAATCCTGGTGTGTTTGTTGGAACAATAATCATGCTTGCTTGCAAATGTGTTGGGGCTTCTGGATTGGTTACAGCCATCACAATGGCAAAGTCAGCACCATCAGCAGCAGTTGTGTACCACTTATGTCCGTTAATTACATACTCATCGCCATCTTTTACAGCAGTTGTTTCAAGCATAACAGGATTTGACCCTGGCATATCAACTTCAGTCATGGAAAAACAGCTTCTGATTTTTCCTTGCACCAATGGGTCTAAATATCTCTCTTTTTGCTCTTTGTTTCCATACATGTGGAGAATCTCAACATTTCCTGAATCAGGAGCTTGACACCAAAAGACATAATGACCAAGAGGTGATCTGCCAAGTGCTTCAGATACAAGACCATGCTCAACAAGGCTTAATCCCATGCCTCCGCATTCAACTGGAAAATTAGGTGCCCAAAGCTCCATCTTTTTTACCATTGCCTGTTTTTCTCTTAATACTGGCAAAAGCTCCTTAAAATCTTTATTAAGAAAATCTGGCTCAAGCGGTATGAGTTCTTTATCAACAAACTCATTAATCATATCCACAATAATTTTGATTTTGTCTGATACTTGAAAATCCATGTTTTTATATCCCCCGTTTTAAATGATTAACAATTTTAGTTAATAGTGGTTTAGTTTAGTGCCAATCTTTAGGTGTTAGATTAGGTTACGCATCAGTTATTATTAATTTTAGGAAGATATTTACAGGTAAAAAAAATGGAAGTCAAGCATTATTTGAACGAACGTTCGTTTTTTTAACTTGATTATTCACATCGCATTAGATATAAAAAGTTGGTCTGAATCACAGATTGACACTGATTAAGAGATTACACAGATTAAAAATCAGTGTAATCTGGCAATCCTTTAATCCGTGATTCAGACCGATAGCGTGCAATATACAAAATATATAACTATTAAAGACCTATAAAAGGTTAAAAACAATGAAAATCTTAGTGTGTATCAAACAAATACCAACATCTGACATCAATATAAATGATTCGGGTAAATGGATTACGGAAGGAAACAACTCTTCGCTTGCCATTAGCAGATTTGACGAAAATGCACTTGAAGAGGCGATTCTGTTAAAAGAGCGTTTTGCTCTTTTAGGCATCTCTGTTGATATTGATATTATCTCAATTGGTAGCCAAACAGCGGCAGAGAGCATAAAGCGTGCTATGGGAATGGGTGCTGACAATGGAATTCATGTAATCACAGAAGATAAAGGCTATGTGAGTGGGGCTGTTACAGCTTTAAGGCTTGCAACTATGATTAAAAAGATTTCAAAAGCTGAAAATATAATAAAAATGGGAGATGCTCCTTATTCTTGTTGCCCTTATGACCTTATATTAACAGGCATAATGTCTGAAGATTTAATGCAAGCACAAGTTGGACCAATGTTGGCAGAATATCTGAATATCCCTTGTGTTACCTCTGTAGTGAACATCAAATTTGATGATAACCTAAATGATAATGTTGATATAACAGATAAAATTGAGGTGCAAAGAGAATTAGAAGGGGGGATAAGGCAAAATATCAAGGTAAAACTGCCAGCACTTTTAACCATACAAGCTGGAATCAATCAGCCACGTTATCCATCTTTATCAAATATTTTAAGAGCTAACAAAAAAAAGATTCTAACTTATAATATTGTTGATGCACAAAGTAGCAACTCTTTTGATCCACTTAAAGTTGTAAGAGTTGAGTATCCTGAAAAAAAACGTGAAGCCAAACTCCTTAATGGAACAACAAAAGATAAAGCTATAGAGCTAAAGAATATTTTAAAACAGAGGGGCTTATTGATATGAATACCAAAACAATTTTAGTTATTGCAGAATATTTAGATGGTAAACTAAACCCTATCACAGATGAACTTATCGCCTGTGCTATTGAAATAACAAAGATTTTTGATTTAAAAGCCAAAGATATTTCAGGGGTTAAAGCTATTTCTGAAATTAAAGTTATTCATGTTAAAGGGATAAATCCACTTGAAAGCGAAAAATATAAATCGTCCCTTGTTCCAATTATTAGAGAAATTAATCCATCGTTTATTTTGATGGGACACACTTCTCAAGGCATTGATGTTGCTTCGGGTCTTTCAGTAAGGCTTGGGTGTAACTGTATTACAGGTGTAAATAAAATAATATATCCTGAATATGTTGATGTTGGCAAATCAGAGGATAGTAAATCTAATATACTCTTTTCTCGCCTCGTGTTTAAAGGTAAATGTAATGCTATAGTTGGTGTTGAAAAACCTGAAAATATAACCTTATTGACTATTCAATCGGGAAGTTTTTATATCAAAGATTGTTGTAAAGAATATAATAATATTATATCTAATGAAGAGTATTATCCCTCCAATGTAGATGATTCAACTATTAGTTTAATTGAATATGGCGATATAGCCTATTCTCGAACTACAAAATCAAAATTGAATGAGGCAAAAGTTATTGTTGCAGCAGGAAGAGGTATTGGAGATAAAGAAAATATCGAGTATCTTAAAAAGATGGCAGCTTGTTTTACAGGTTCAGCAGTTGCTGGTTCAAGACCTTTAATTGACATGGGCTGGTTACCTTACGAACAGCAAGTGGGGATTACTGGTGCTATTGTATCCCCTGAACTCTATCTTGCTGTGGGAATCTCTGGCTCATCTCAACATATCGCTGGAATGAAAGATTCAAAATTCATTGTTTCTGTAAATAAAGACCCTAATGCCGCTATTTTTAATTTTTCTGATATATCTATTGTTGAAGATTGTTTAAGTTTTATTCAGGCTTTTATAGATAACATTCCGTGATTTTAATGAATTTTCACAACAGTAGCATCTCAATAGAGGATTGATATTTAATCAAAACGGTTAAAAATACAAAAAGGATACAAACACTATGATGTTGAAAAGCTCAAATAACAAACAATGCTGTAAAGATACTTTTCAAGTTTATAGGTGGAAACTGCGTACCCATTTGTTAATCTTAATTTTTATAATATTCATTCCAGTTTTGGGGTTGCTTATATTTCTTGGATATGACGATCGACAACAAAGTTTAGAAAATATAGAAGAACAATCAAGGCAGATGTTTAAACTGTTTGTTGATGAGCAGGTGTCTATGATTGACACTACTCTCCAATTGCTTGAAATACTATCTCATATACCTGCTGTCTATAATCTTGAACTTGGTGAATGCAATACTATTTTAAATACTGTAAAAAGCCACACCCCCGAGTATTCTACTATTGTTGCAGCAGACAAAAATGGGGTTATTAATTGCTGTGCAGTTCCAATAAAAGAGCCAATAGATGTCAAAGATCGGAGCTGGTTTAAACGAATAGTTCAAACACGAGAATTTGTGATAGATGATTTTTTAATTAGCAGATCAGCACATAAAGCCTCTTTACCCTTTGCCTACCCTATACTTGACGATTTAGGAAATCTTAAAGTAGCAGTAGGCGCAGCTTTTGACCTCTCCTACTATAGCCATATTTTCAATAGAATTCTTCTTCCACCCGAATCTGTTATAATCATAACTGATAAAAAAGAAGATATATTGTATATCTCTGGTCTCTCTAAAGAAAATAAAACCTCAGAATTGCTTGGACAACCTCTTGTAAAAATAAGAGGTTTTGGAGTGCCTACTCAATCTAAAGGTAATTTTACTGTAATAGATAGCGATAATGTCGAACGAATTTACTGGTTTGAAAACCTTTCAGTTGGACAATCCAGTAATAATATCTGCCTTTTTGTTGGATTTTCAAAAAAGGTTATATTTGATAAAGCAAACCAATTGATGTTGCGAAATATCTCTCTTTTAGCTCTATTTGCTATCTTATCATTTGGATTTACTTGGTTTTTTTGCGAAAAATCTATTGTTAAACCTATCAATCTACTTGTTCAAAAAATTCAAACATTACATGATAAAAGAGTTCCAAATATAGAAATTGGAGTATCCAAAACCCTATTTCATCCAACTCAGGAGTTAGAATTACTATCCACAACGTTTGAAGATTTGATGAATAAACTCTCTCAAAGAGAGAAAGAGCGTAATCAGGCAGAGGAGTCTGTGCTGGAAAGTAAAGAACGTTTGGAATCTGTGCTTAAAGGCAGCCAGCTTGGATATTGGGATTGGGACATCACAACTGGAAAGGTTGAGCGTAATGAACGTTGGGCAGATATGCTTGGTTACACACTTTCTGAAATTGAACTTAACGTTAAACAGTGGACTGACTTACACCACCCTGATGATCGAGAAGCTGCATGGAAATCTATAAACGATCATTTAGAGGGAAAAAGTGATACGCACAAACTCGAATACAGAATGCTTGCCAAAGATGGTAGCTATAAATGGATTCTTGACTGTGCAAAAATTGTGAAACGAGACCCTGAAGGTCGTCCTCTTCGTATGAGCGGAACGCATACAGATATAACTGAACGTAAAAAGATAGAAGAGGATATTCGTAAACTCAACGCTGAACTTGAAAATCGGGTTTTAGAGCGAACCGCCTTGTTTGAGGCAGCCAATTATCAGCTTGAAGAAATAAATAAACAGCTTGAATTAGCTAATATCCAACTTGAGTCAGCCAACAGTCAGCTTAACGCAACCAATAAAGAGCTTGAAGCCTTCTCCTATTCTGTTTCCCATGATCTGCGTGCCCCGCTCAGAAGCATTGACGGTTGGAGTCTTGCCCTTGTTGAAGAGTTTGAAGAGATCATTGGTGAAGAGGGAAAGAGATACATAGAGCGAATAAGAACAGAAACCCAGCGTATGGGGCAACTGATTGACAGTCTCCTGAAACTATCGAGAATTACAAAATCTGAGATGTTTATCAATCAGGTAAATATATCTGAATTAGCAAGCAACGTGGCTGGAAAACTTAAAGAGTCATACTCTGAAAACATAAAAGAATCATATCCTGACAACATAAAGAAGTCATATCCTGAAAGCACAGTCGAATTTATCATTGAGCCTGATTTGACCGTTTATGCTGACCAAGGCATGATGGATATTGTTCTGACAAATCTTATTGGCAATGCGTTAAAATTTACAGGAAAACAAACGATAGCACGAATAGAATTTGGGAAGCTGTCGAAAAATAGCCTCCAAAATTCTGAAATTCAATCGGAATACAATGGTAAACAGATATTTTTCATAAAAGACAACGGTGCTGGTTTTGACATGAAGTATTCAGGAAAATTGTTCGGGGCATTTCAGCGGCTCCACAAGGAGAGCGAGTTTCCCGGAACAGGTATTGGGCTTGCAACTGTCCAGAGAATTATCCACAAACACGGCGGACGAGTGTGGGCGGAAGGGGAAGTTAATAAAGGGGCAACTTTTTATTTTACGTTGTAGATTGGATTACTTCGCCCACCCCTAACCCCTCTCCTTGGGAGAGGAGAATAATATAACCCTTCCCCTTGGGGAGGGGCTATATTATAAATAGCAACCTAACAAAAGGAGATTTTGAATAGGTTATGAACTCTAAAACAATTTTACTTATAGAAGATAATTCAAGCGATATTGAGCTTACGAAGCGGGCTTTTAAAAAGAACCATATTAAAAATGAAATTATTGTGATGGAAGATGGGCAAGATGCTTTGGATTATCTTTTGAACCCTTCCAACTCTTATGAACAATTGCCTGTGCTAACTTTGCTTGATTTAAAACTTCCAAGAATAGATGGACTTGAGGTGCTACAGCGTATCCGTTCTGATAGCCGCACAAAGCGATTGCCGATTGTGGTGCTTACATCTTCCAAAGAGGAGAAAGACATCGCTGCTGCTTACGATAATGGAGCCAACAGTTATATCCGTAAACCTGTAGATTTCAAACAATTTAAAGAATCTATAGGCATATTAGGATCATATTGGCTATCTTTGAATGAATCACCGCCAAAAGGAGGTAATGATGGATATAATTGATAAGACACTCCGCCTATTGCTTGTTGAAGATTCAGGAAGCGATGCTGAATTGATTATCCGTCTGCTAAGAAAAGCAGACTTTAATTTAGTATTTGAGCAGGTTCAAACTAATGAAGAGATGAAAAATGCTTTAAACAAAAGTGAATGGGATATTGTTTTATCTGATTACAATATGCCGCAATTTGATGCTTTATCTGCTTTGGAACTTCTCAAATCAACGGATCGTGATATTCCATTTATTGTGGTCTCAGGAGCTATTGGTGAAGATACTGCTGTCTCAATAATGAAAGGCGGTGCCCATGACTATGTGATGAAAGATAATCTTGCCCGCCTTATTCCCGCTATTGAACGGGAACTTCGTGAAGCCAAACTTCGTCAAGAGAAGAGAAAATCTGAAGATGATAGAAAATATTTAGAAGAGCAACTTCGTCAAGCTCAGAAGATGGAGGCAGTGGGACAGTTGGCAGGCGGTGTTGCCCATGATTTTAATAATATGCTCTTTATAATTACAGGCTGCACAGAGCTTATGATGGACGATATTCCGTCTTCATCTCCTCTGCATCAGAATCTAAACATGATAATGGAGGCAGCACAAAGGGCAACTGCATTAGTTCGGCAACTACTTTTGTTTAGCCGAAAAACTGCCAAAAAGCCTGTAATTATTGACATGAATGATCTTATAGCAAATTTAATGAAGATGGTCAGGCGTGTTATTGGAGAGAATATTTTGCTTGAGTTTCAGCCATCTTGTAATCTGAAAAGTATCTGTGCTGACCCAGGGCAGATGGAGCAGGTTTTGATGAACCTTTGCGTAAATGCAAGAGATGCTATGCCTAATGGTGGCAAAATCACGATTGAAACTGATAATATCGTTATTGATGATTATAGCAACTTAAAGAGAGAAGGTTATAAGTTGATTAACCAGATAAACAGCTTACCAGAGGCGACATTAGCAACTAATTCTAAAATTTTTGAAAATGATCAAGATACAATATTGGAACATAAAGAGTTTATAGTATTGACCGTTTCAGATACAGGTTGTGGTATTCCAAATGATATACAAGAGCGTATTTTTGAACCATTCTTCACTACAAAAGATGTTGGAAAAGGGACTGGAATGGGGCTGTCTGCTGTTTATGGCATCATAAGATCGCATGAGGGTATGATATACCTTGAAAGTGAAGTTGGAATAGGAACGGCATTTAAAATATATATTCCTGTTGCAGAGAAATTAGCTTTCTGCGTTGAAAAAGGTATCTTATCAACAGAAAATGCTATAGGAAATAATGAGACCATTTTGATTGCAGAAGATGATGAGTCTATTCGTAAAATGATGGTAAAAATTCTTGAGAGTTCAAATTATCGTGTTCTCTCTGCTGAGAACGGTAGCCAAGCTGTTCAGTTATTTGAAAAGAACAGTAAAACTATAGATATTGCTATTCTTGATGTTGTTATGCCCATATTCGGAGGTGATAAAGTCATGGAATATATAAGAAAAATTAAGAGTGATATTCCAATTATCTTTTTAACAGGATACAGCAGAGGAATGCTACCAGAGTCTATATCATCTCAAAGTAATTATGATACCCTTCAAAAGCCTGTTTCTCGTTCTGATATGTTAAGTAAAGTAAAAGAGATGCTTTTAAGAAACAGAAAAGATTAACTATAGTTTTCCAGATAAATATTTTGCCCCACCCGCCTCCCCAAGGGGAGGGGTTTATAATATTCATTCCCCGCTCTCCTTTTGGGGAGGGGACAGGGGTGGGGCAAAATATTAATTTACCCATATAATTTAGAATAATTAGGATTAAAAAAACATGCCTATAAAAAAAGCAAAAGTGATTGATACCAGCACATTAGTTCACGATCCATCATGTTTAGAACATCTAATTAACAACAAAATTCTTGCCTGTATTCCTTGGATTGTTCTTGAGGAGCTTGATGGTCTTAAAAAGAGACCTGATGTGGGATTTGATGCAAGAGAAGCGATAAGAAGTCTTGAGGCTCTCAGGCGTAACCGTTCGCCATACTTAAAAATCGTAAAAGATACTGATTGGACAGGGATTGAGTTTTTAGAGCATCGCACAAATGACCACAAAATAATTGCAGCAGCCAATGCTGTTAAAAAGCAATTTGATAATGTGGAAATTATCTCTAAAGACTCTATGATGAGAATAAAGGTAAGAGAGCTTGGATTTAAAGCTGAAGATTACTACAAAGATCAGGCAGCAACAGATACAGATAATAAAGATATGCCAAGAGTTGAGGTGAAAAATGACGAAATTGATAAACATAATTTTTCATTTCAATACAATTCACAAAAACATGGTGAAATAGCAATTAATCAAGGAGTTATCTGTGTAAGTGATTGGAAAGGCGATTTTAAAAGACCTAATGAGACCTGTAATTTAAACGAACAATTTGTTGCTGTGAGAGTGGATAATCGATTTAAAATAGTTCCAAATAACATACAGGCTTTTGGTATTCGTCCCTATGGCGGAACTGTTAATGAAAAGCATGACTCTTTTGCTAATGATAAATATAATTCTCTTGTTAATGAAAAGCATGATCATGATGCTGATCATAGTGTTAATTCAACTCATCAGCCTAAACATCAGCCTCAAAATTGGTCTCAAACATTAGCTCTGTTTCAGCTTACCCGTCCTGACCTCTCTCTTATATTTCTTGAAGGTGGGGCTGGAACAGGTAAAACACTTTTTGCCCTTGCTGCATCTTTAGAAAAAAGGCGAGATTATCGGCAAATACTTATAACTCGTCCAATGGTTCATTTAGAAGATATTGATAATATGGGATTTTTGCCCGGCAACATTAAAGAGAAGATGGATCCATGGCTTCGCCCAATTTGGCAAAATTTATCAGTTTTAAAAGAGTTAAGTAACGATAACTTGCAGCTTATTGATAAGATGCTTCTTGAAAAGAAGATCGATATTGAGCCATTAGATTACATACGCGGTACAACATTTTGGAAAAGCATTTTGATAATTGATGAGGCTCAAAACTTAACACCTCACCAGATGAAAACTATTATCACCCGTGCTGGTATGGGAACAAAGATTATCTTTACAGGAGACCTTGATCAAATCGATAGAAAAAGACGTCTTGATAAACTCTCAAGTGGGCTTGCTTATGCAATCAGCAAACTATCTGGTCAAAGCCTTGTAGCGTCAATAAAATTTCAGACATCTGTAAGATCAGAGCTTGCCAAACTTGGTGTTGAGATGCTTTAGAATCTACATTCTTCAGAGCCGCTATTCTTTTTGCAATTCTTCTTATCTATATCTTTCCAGATAATTATTTTGCCCCACCCCGCCCTCCCCAAGGGGATGAGTAAAATTATTCCCCTCTCCATTGGGGAGGGGACGGGGGATGGGGCTAATAGGAATTGCCAATTTCTTTATCTGAGAGATATAATTTAAAACAATGTTAAATTACGATAATTGTATTATTTTTGATATTAAGAAGTATGCCATTCATGATGGTCCGGGTATTCGTACCACTATTTTTTTTAAAGGTTGCCCATTATCTTGTAGATGGTGTCATAACCCTGAAGGGCTGAATTTCAACCCAACTATAGTATATGATAAAAAAAGATGTATTGGCTGTATGTTCTGTATTGACGCCTGCCCGCGTAAAGCTCTTTCTGTTAAACAAAACGGAATTTATGCTGATAGTGCAAATTTGAATTTATGTGATCAATGCTCTGCCTTTTTTAGTGCAAGTGTGAATTTATGTGATCAATGCCTTGCCTTTTTTTGTGCAGATGTCTGTCCGACCAAAGCAAGAGAGTCTGTAGGTAAAATTTACACTATTAAAAATCTTCTTGAGATAATTGAAAAAGATATACCTTTTTACGAAAATTCAGGCGGAGGGGTAACTTTTTCTGGTGGAGAGCCTTTGAGTCAGTGGAGACCTCTTCTTAGTCTCCTTCAGAATTGCCGTAAATTAGAAATCCATACAGCGGTAGATACTACAGGATTTGTATCGTGGTCAATTCTTGAACAGGTAGCAGAGTTTACAGACCTTTTTTTGTTTGATCTCAAAATAATTGATGATGATAAACATAAATTTTATACAGGAGTCTCTAATAAAACTATTCTTGAAAATCTAAAAAGAGTCTCATCTGGAAAAAGCAAAATTACAATACGAATTCCTGTGATTCCAAGTGTAAATGACGATGATATAAATATTGATGAAACAGGTAAATTTATTGCAAGTTTAGTGTATAATCAAATAAGTTCAGAATCAGGCGGTATCCAAGATGTAAATTTATTACCATATCACGATTTTCAAGAGTCAAAGTATCGTAAATTTGGGATTGACTACAAAGCACAAAATATATTGCCACCTACTCAGGAGCAGATTAAAGCAGTCCAAAGTAAACTTGAAAGTTTTGGGCTGGTTGTGAATATAGGCTAACCTATCTATGCTGAACAAGGTCTTAATTTGAGCGTTTAATTTGTTTTGTAGCCCAGAGCTAAAGCTCAGGGCTGAATTGTCAAAGTCCTCTTAAGAGGACTTTTTTAACTTTAGCCGATGGTTTTAACCATCGGCTAAAAGATTGAATAAAAATTCAATTTATGAGTATGCAAAGTATAACTTATTGGATTACTTTAAAACCCACAGCAGGAAAACAATAATGAACAGACGAATTGAAAGATTAAGAGAGAAAAGTTTTGAGGCTGTCCCATCAATTTCAATTGAAAGGGCAATCTTAGAGACTCAATTTTATAAAGATAATTACGGCAAATATTCAATACCAGTATTAAGAGCATTAAACTTCAAAAATCTTTGTGAAAAAAAGAGCATTTACATAGGTGATGATGAGCTTATTGTTGGTGAAAGAGGCCCTTTTCCTAAGGCTACATCAACATTTCCAGAGCTAAACTGCCACTCTGTTGAAGACCTTGAGATATTAAACAGCCGTCCTATGACACCTTTTAAGGTGGCAAAAGAAGATATTAAAAGATATTCAGAAGAGGTAATACCCTATTGGCGTGGACGTACAATGAGAGATAGAATATTTGAGCATGTTCCAGAAGATTGGAAAAATGCTTATAAATCAGGACTTTTTACTGAGTTTATGGAGCAAAGAGCGCCAGGGCATACCACTCTTGACGGCATAATCTATGAAAAGGGTATGGTTGATTTTAAAAAAGAGATTGCAGATCACATTGCAAGGCTTGACTACCTTAACGATCCAGAGGCTCTTGATAAGGCAGAAGAGCTTAAAGCTATGGATATATCTTGTGATGCCGTGATCATTTTTGCCAATAGGCACGCTGAACTTGCAGAAGAGCTTGCAAAAAAGATAACTGACAATTCAAGAGCAGAAGAGCTTGCAAAAAAGATAACTGACAATTCAAGAGCAGAAGAGCCTGCAAAAAAGATAACTGACAATTCAAGGGCAGAAGAGCCTGCAAAAAAAATAGCTAACAATTCAAGGGCTGACGAGCTTCTTAAAATTGCCCAAGTCTGTCGCAAAGTGCCTGCCCATAAACCTGAAAACCTTTGGGAAGCTATTCAGATGTATTGGTTTGTCCATCTTGGAACCATTACAGAGCTAAATGGTTGGGACGCAATGAGTCCCGGACATCTTGATCAGCATCTATACCCATTTTATGAAAAAGAGCTTAAAGATAGAACAATAGATCGTGATAGGGCAAAAGAGCTTATAAGCTGCCTTTGGATTAAGGTAAACAACCATCCAGCACCATCAAAAGTTGGAGTTACTGCTAAAGAGAGCGGCACATACAATGATTTTACAAACATTAATCTTGGTGGATTAAAACGCGATGGCTCTGATGCCACAAATGAAATCTCATATATGATACTTGAGATAATTGATGAGTTAAAACTTCTTCAGCCACAAAGTAACGTCCAAATAAGCGATAGAACTCCTCAACGTTTTTTAAAAGCTGCTTGCCGCGTAATTCGTAAAGGTTATGGTTACCCTTCTGTTTTCAATGCTGATACTGTAGTTATGGAACAGGTAAGAGTTGGCAAAACTGTTGAAGATGCCAGAGAAGGCGGTTGCTCTGGCTGCATTGAAACAGGTGCTTTTGGAAAAGAGGCTTATATTTTAACAGGATATTTAAATGTACCAAAAATTTTAGAACTTGCTCTTAACAACGGCTTTGACCCTGTAGGCAACCGTCAGATAGGACCAATGACAGGAGACCCAACAGCTTTTACCACTTACGATGAGCTTTACAATGCTTTTGAAAAACAGCTTAACTATATTGTTGGCATTAAAATAAGGGTAAATAATTATATTGAGCGTATGTTTGCAACTTACTCGCCAGCACCTTTTCTCTCTGTTGTTATACGCGATTGCATAGAAAAAGGGCGTGATTATTATAACAGCGGACCAAGATATAATACCAACTACATTCAATGCTGTGGAATTGGCACTATTACAGACAGCCTCTCTGCAATAAAAAAGCATGTTTTTGAGGAAAAAACCGTTACTATGGAGAGGCTTCTTAAAGCACTTGCCCATAACTTTGAAGGTGAAGAGCCTCTGAGAATGAGACTGTGGAACATGACCCCGTTTTTTGGAAATGATGATGATTATGCAGACAATATTATGAAGAAGGTATATGCCTCTTTATTTGATGCTATTGATGGCAAAGCTAACACAAAAGGGAGTGTTTATCATCTGAATATGCTATCAACTACCTGTCATGTCTATTTTGGAAAAATGCTTGGAGCTTCAGCAAATGGGCGTTTATCAGGACTTCCTGAGTCTGACGGCACTTCACCCTCTCATGGTGCTGATAGACATGGACCAACCGCTGTTATAAAATCATTAAGCAAGATGGATCAGTTTAAATCTGGCGGAACACTTCTTAACCAGAGATTTTTGCCAGATATTTTGAAAAATGAGGAAGATTTGGACAAACTTGCATCTCTAATCAGAACCTATTTTAAGCTAAACGGACACCATATTCAGTTCAATGTTGTGGATACCCAGACTTTGAAAAAAGCACAGCAATTTCCTGATGAATACCGTAATTTGCTTGTCAGAGTGGCGGGTTATAGCGACTATTTTGTCGATCTTGATTCAGATCACCAGCAAGAAATTATCAGACGCAGGGAGTATGATAGTTTCTCTGACACGTAAGGAGTCAAAAGAGGAACACTATATCTTTGTTTTTAGGATATGGGTTCAGGTTTATGTGTATCCACATCATTTGTTTTTCTGCCCGTCTCTAAATATTGTCAACATTTTTAACGCTATTTTGCTCGACGTGGATGATAACCAGACACACTTGTGAGATAACCACAAAAAAGAGTAGAATAAGGAACACTGTATTAAATGAAATTTAGTTTCATGACCATAAAAATTCAAATCCCCCAACTTTTCATAATCATGTTTCTTATCATTATGGTATTTGCAGCTCTTTATCTTGATATTCCGATGAACTGGATTATAAGCGATGCTTTAATAAGGCTTGTTATGAACGGAGTTTTGGTTCTATCTCTTGTGCCAATGCTTAAAGCTGGCGTTGGTATCAATTTTGGGTTGCCAGTTGGTGTGGTTGCTGGACTTATCGGTATGTGCGTATCTGTAAACTTTACCATTCGTGGGATTTGGGGACTATTTGCATCAATGCTGTTTGCAGTGCCTGCTGCTGTGGTTCTGGGGTTTATTTATGCCATGATTTTAAACAGAGTCAAAGGCAGGGAAGAGATAACAGCCACATTTGTAGGTTTTTCTTTTATTCCGCTTATGAACTTTTTTTGGGCAACAGCACCTTTTTCTAATCCTGCGATGCTTTGGCCCATTGGTGGACAGGGTATGCGTCCTGTAATTGGGTTAAAAAGCTATTTTGCAAAAACTTTAAATGATCTTTGGATAGTCGATATTTACGGAGTTAATCTGCCTTTGGGACTGCTGTTATTCTTTTTCATACTCTGTTTTCTGATAGCTCTTTTTTTTAAAACAACCTTTGGAAAGGCAATGATTGCAATTGGCGAAAATGAGAAATACGCCTCTCTTGCTGGAGTGAATATAGTAAAGGTAAGAACTGCTGCAATTATTCTCTCCACAATAATTGCAGCTATTGGTATCTGTGTCTATGCCCAGAGTTACGGATTTCTTGAGCTTTATGATGCTCCTTTAATGATGGCATTTCCAGCAGCTTCGGCTATTTTGGTTGGAGGCAGCATGGGCAGAAAAACCGACATTGTCCATGTTATTCTTGGCACGTTTCTTTTTCAGACCACCTATCTTATTTCAGGTCCTATTGCCAATGAGCTTATGGTGTCAGAGGTTGCAGAGATATTCAGGCTGATGGTTACTAATGGAATTATTCTCTATGCTTTATTATATGAAGGCGGCAAGAAAAATGAAATACGTTATTAACCATTGAACTAATAATGTCGATTTCAATAGTAATTGCAATGTTTGGAACAGGGAAGCATCATAACCGTGTCAGCTCTAATATCATCGGCACTAGGCTCACACCATAGATTATCTCTTTTAATAATAAAAATTTTGTGTTTTAATTTGTAATTATAGAAAAAATATCAGAGATTAAATGCCCCAAGTGTGGTTCCCCCACAACATCGATATTGAAACAATATCAGACAATTCACAATGGTGCAAGATACCTATATATTTGCAAAGATTGCAGTAACTGTTTTTCAGAGACAAGCAATATAGCGTCTCTCAATTGATTAGATGACTAATATATACTATTATCTCCTTCCTTACTAACGATATTTAGGAGAGAGATTATGAAAGTATATTCAAACGATTTAAGAGAAAAAGTATTAAAGGCGTAT
>JADGBE010000054.1 GCA_015231615.1 Desulfamplus sp.
AAATATCCACTGGCTTATTGTAAGCTGGAAAATTTACAGATAACTCCATATTTCCGCTTAGAGTTGCAACACCGCCACTTTTGACGATATTTCCCATGTAAACAGGGGCAGAAGCAGGGTTAGAAGTTGCATCAACCACAGAGACACCGTCAGGAGGATTAATGCCTTCTGTCGAATTATCCGGTGGAGCATCTGGTATATCGTCTGCTTTAGTTTCACAACCATATAGTATCAGTGTTGTTTGACCAGATGGATTTGAACAGATAGAACTACTGTCTGCCATTAACTCGTAGGTGCCAGCTTTAAGCACGTCGTTAATGCTCCACATTGCCTCACACCAGCTTCCTTGACATGGGCTATTAGTAGTTTGGATAAAAGAGTTCTTATATCCATCTGGTCCATAGAGCATGGCAAAAATAGTATTGCCAGCTATACTTGTATCAAACCATATTCTAATTTTAGTGATATTGGTATCTTTATCAAGAGTAAATGATGTGGTTTGGGTATGACCGCAAGCTCCAAGATATTGATTGTGGATAATAAACTCCTCAGTTTCGCAGCTACCAAAAGATAATGATGGTAGTGCCAAAGCAACGATTGCCAGCATTAATGCTAAACGCAACATAAGATTTCTAATTTTCTGCTTCATGGCTTTTTTACCTCCTTATTTTTACCTATTGTTATAATTTTGTGAATCTTGGTTTAGTTTTAATTTGAACTAAAAGAAGTTTCACAACTTGTTTTAGGCTCATAACTGTTATTATATTGCTGTGAGACTTTCCCTGTTGCTGACTTCCCAGATTTTATAATATCTCCATTTGCATCTGTGGTCAAAGTTGCATTACCAGTAAATGTAAGTATAGCGTTGCAAGAGCTATTCCTACAGCTAATAAACCATGGATTGTTATAGGTTAACTCGACTGTAAAAGTAAGATTAATAGTATTGCAACTCCATGAACCTGATAAAGATTGTATTTTCCAACCATAAGGTGCTGACTGATTTTTTGGTATTATGCTTCCATTTGCTCCAAGTGTGAAAGGCAAAGGAATGTCTGCTGGTATTGTATTGTAACTATTGCAATCTTTAAAAGAGACTCTAACAACATTTGAACTTGTAAACATTTTGCCCTCTTCTAAAGAGCAGCTATCAGGAGTGCTATACACTTCGCTTCCATCTTTAAATATCCCAACAATAAACATTGTTCCTGCTGGTACATCTGATGATTGAGCTTCTCCTTCAAAAGAGCCATCATCTTCAAAAGTAAAGCTAAAACTATCTATAACATCTCCATCTTTTGCCCCTTCTCTGGCTTCAATTCCGGTTATATATTGCCCAACTTTTAAAGATTGAGAGTCATAAATTTGAAAACTTACTTTACCAGATATTGATATTTTATCTCCTTTTTGGTTATTGTTAGTCTCAATTGAAGGACAGCTTCGGCTCGGCTTAGTAATCTCTGTTTCACTAAAAGTTTTTTGTGCTGTTAATGTTCCTTTATAAATTGTTGAGGAATTACGTTCAGCAGGCTCGCTTCCATAAAACTCCTCATGTGAAATATCACCCATGTTTATTTTATCTGGACCATAAATTCCTTCTGCTTTTTGACTATATTCAGGAACTGCACCATCATTTGGGGTGTAACCGCTTTTCATCATTAGTTTATTTAATGCAGCTCCTTGTTCTATAGGTGTTGAGCTTGCTAAGAATTTATAGACTTGCTGTTTTCTATATTGCCACCACCATCCGCCATTTACATCTGCAAGCTCTAACTCTGCACTTTTGGTTGTTATGCCATAAATTAGAGAATGAGGAATATCTTGAGTTCCTTTCTGGTTCAATATAGGAAGATTCTCATTATATAGAGAGGGACTTATAAGTGCTTCTGTAGCATCATCTTTTATGGTTGGAAAAATTTCTCTTATATTGAGCATAGATTTCTTAGAAGAATCCCATCTAAGATCGCGGGTACCGGGTGTATCTAAGGCAAGATTTTTTGCTTCATTAGACGCTTTTTTCTGGAAGTTCTGAAGAGGTATTTTAACTCCATCTACAACCATATCATGCCCTGCCTGCAGAGCATATCTCAATGTTGTAAGTGCTGCACCATGATGCGGAGAACCCCAAGATATAAAGCGTTTTATATGCTGCTTAAAATTGCTTGGAATTGTTTGAAAAGAAGAACGAGCGACTAAACCTCCTTGTGAATGTGAAACAACAAAAGCATTAAAAGGCATATTCAATCCTAACATAGCTTTAATTTGAGCATTGTTTGTTGTCTCCTCTTTTATAAGCCGTCCTAAAGATTCTCCTAATGTTTCAATACTTACTCCTTTTTTATCTGAAACTGGGGAAAATATAGGTCTGTAAGTTGGATATATAAATTCATAAAAAGCTGTACATTGATAAGGATAAAGTGCATTTCCATTAATATCTTTTGCAGAGGCTTCTTTATACAATAAATCCCAAACTCTGCGTTTATAGCTAAAAAGCCAAGGAGATTTTTCTGATTGAGTATAACTACCTTCTTTTTCCTCTTCATTATGTCCATGAACTAAAATAATGACATTACATATAGGTTCTTTAGCCATTTTTGCTAACTCTTCTGAAGTGGCTGGTCTGCGGTATCCTCCGCTCTCACCAACCGTTTCATCAATAACCATACGAACAAGTTGAGGCTGTCGCACCCAATTAAGATCATCTTTAAAACTCATTACAATATAGTAAGCATTGCCTACCCATTCTCTTTTTGAAGTAGTCTCTCTATTGGTTTTATGTTTTGATGAGGAACTCTCTTCTGGCAGAAGCATTCCGTCAGGCATAAGTGAATCTACAAATTTTAGGTTGCCTTTTTCATCTACAGATATTGGAAGTGTTGTTGCATAATTTTTAACAAGTTCTCCATTTACAAAGATGTCTCCAACTCTCAAAATATTTACTGTATTAAGATCAATATCCCCTACATCATTAGAAGGGATTGTTATTATTGGTTTTAAAGAAGAAGGATCGTCAGAGCCAGTAACATAAAGATGCCTCATAAATCCCGTTGCTCTTAAAGTAGTGCTATTTTCAACTGATTGTGTGGCAGCCAACTCATTATCAAATTTTTCAAGCTTAACGGCATAACCTCCATTAAGTGAAGGAATAGAGACCGCAGTGCCATCATTAAGTGTTATAGTTATTGTTTTCCCATCTTTAGACTCTGTAGTTTTACTCTCAATAGCATTTTCATCAGGATTATTAGGATCGTCAGAGTCATCAGGAACATTAGGGTCAGTAGGGTCATCTGGCGTATTAGTGTTATTTACCTGAAACGTATAGAACCCAAGCTGATAATCTCCTTTTTCAATAGCTTTAACAATATCCCCATTGTTTGAAGGTGCAATGAACCAATAGACTGTCCACTTTCCATCAAGCAGATTTCCTAAAGAGGTAACATCAAACGGTTTTATGATTTGCTTCTCACTTTTTACACCAGATATGTTTTTAAGTATCGGAACAGACTTTCCTGACTCAATAGGAAAAAAGTTGGCAGATTTATCCACAAAGTAAGATTTTCCGTCAGGTGTAGATATTAATACCCATACATCTACTGCTTTATTATAAGCTGGAAAATTTATAGATAACTCCATCTGATCTCCGCCTGTTACAACACTGCCCATATAAACAGGCGCAGTTGAAGATTTTGAAGTAAAATCAACAACTGAACCTCCTTTAGGCGGATCAATTCCCGATACATTAACCCCTTCTGAATTGTAAATCTCCTCTATTTCTGATTGAGAAAGTGATCTGTTGTAAACTCGGATATTGTCTATGTTGCCTTTAAAAAAATTTTCCCAGCAAGATGAGTTGTTAGCTGGTTTTGGAATACCTCCTATCCAGAACGATGTTTCTGGCTTCCAGATAGTTTGCGAATAGCTCTCAGACAAGATATTTTTACCATTAAGATAGACGCTGACCTGATTGGTATCTTTATCGTATGTGGCTGCAATATGTGTCCATTGATTTGGAGTAATAGTTTGTAAAGGTATGAATTGTGAATGTGTTGCTGAATTTTGATAATTGAGAGTAAAAGCTATTTCTGATTTTAGAAGATCAAGCTCAGCTGAGGGGAAGGCCTTTTGGCACTGTTGCCTCCCAATTAGAGGCTGGTTGTTTGTCAAATCGCCAGAAGCATTAGCATAAAACCATAAACTGTATGTAAATTTGTTTTCTAAACTAAAAAGAGGTTTGGAAACGTTGTAAGGAACTGAAATATAGTCATTCACTCCGTCAAAACTGTATGCACTGTTTGCATTACCAAGATTATCCTTTGTCAAAACTGCTCCATTAACAGTTCCGTTATTTCCATTACCACTCTCATCATTAGCATTGCCATTAAATGGATAGTAGGCAACCAGTCCATCTTTTAAAGTAATACTTCCCAAAGACAACGATGGTAATGCAAAAACAACCATTGCCAGCGTTAATGACAAAATCTTAATTTTTTGTTTCATTGCTGTTACTCCTTATTTTGGGTTATTTTATAGAGAAAATATTTTTGGCAAATATTTTCATGGTATTTTTTAAAAAGATAGATGAGTTAAGGTTTTGAGTCAAAACCTTTAAGTCAGTTTTATATTTTATTCCAAAAGAGTTTTTATGACAATATACTTTATAAATAGAACAAAAATGGATAATAAGCCTAATCTCAAAAAAAGATCATTTTCTTCTTTTTTTTCAGATTATAATGGGGTAAAAATTACTATCTTTACTCCATCATCATTTTTTTTACTGTATCAGCTAATTCCCACAAAAAAGCAGAAGAATCTACCTGCTTACGGAGGACTAAATGAGCAAATATTATCTGTTCCAAGATGTAAAACGATGTATTGGTTGCCACACATGCGAAATTCAGTGTAAATCAAATAAAGAGCTTACTTCTGGTCCAAAGCCATGCCAAATTATTGAAGTAGGTCCAAAGTTGATAGATGGTCTGCCTCGTGCATCTTTTATTTTTATGTCATGTTTTCACTGTGAAAATCCTTGGTGTGTTGCTGCCTGTCCAACAGGAGCTATGAAGCAACGCCACAGCGATGGAATTGTCTTTATTGACAAATCTATTTGTGTGGGGTGTAAAGCCTGTATCTCCGCATGTCCTTGGGGAGCACCTCAATGGAATCCTCAAATTGGAAAAGTTGAAAAGTGCGACTATTGCAAAGATCGCATTGACAAAGGTTTAAAACCAGCTTGTGTTACAACTTGCACAACAGGAAGCCTCAAATTTGGCAAGATTAAAGAGGTTAGCCAGATAAAGAGAGAACGTCATGCCCTGCATATTGCATCACTTCAAAACTCTGCATTTTAAAAATTTAAGGAGGCGAAATGGTTATACAAACAAATAGTATTGTTAATAAGGTCTCCTGTCCTGTTCACTCAACAATACTTTATCTCTCTGAAGAGCTTGATTCAGGAAAAGTAAAAAACCCAAGAATCAGACGTATTTCAGAGCAGATTTTGCATCTTCTTGAAGAAATATCAAACGGACATGCAGGAAGTGAGCATTTAAAAGCAATTGATGAGCTTGTTGATGAATATTTTGAAGATAATAATAGCTTTAAAAATGATTCTCAAAATGACTTTAAAAATAATTTAGATAAAACTATTGATTCAAATAAGTATGATTTAGAGATAGGTAAATATCTTAAATCTGTTTTAACAAAAGAGAGAGAGATTTTTCAAAGCCACCTTGAGACAGGCAACTGTGCGTCAATGGATTGTATTAGACTATCTCCTTCACCTTGTCAGATGGCGTGTCCTGCTGGGATTGATATTCCAACATATTTAAGCCTTATTGGTGAAGGCAAAGATGCTGAGGCAATTGAGGTGATTCGGCGTGATAATCCGTTACCTTGGGTGTGTGGTTTAGTTTGCACCAGACCTTGCGAAATGATGTGTGTGCGTGGAAGGATAGATACGCCTGTTTCCATAAAGTTTTTAAAGGCTTTTGCTGCCGAACGTGCAATGTCTCTTGGTCATTACCTAAATCCTCCACAAAAGAGTTTAAACGGCAAAAAGGTATGTGTAATTGGTGCTGGTCCCGCTGGTTTATCTGCATCTTATTATCTTGCTTTGATGGGGTATCAGGTGAGGGTTATTGAATCACTTCCAGTTGCAGGTGGTATGTTAATGGTTGGAATACCAAGATACCGTTTGCCTCGTGAGGTGATTGATAGAGAAGTTGCAATGATTGAATCTCTTGGTGTTGAGTTTTGTTATAATACGAGATTTGGAAAAGAGGTTACTCTTGATTCTCTAAGAAAAGAGGGTTTTGAAGCCTTTTTTATCGCAATAGGTGCCCATAAGTCTCACAAACTTGGGATAGAAGGAGAAGATTTTTATTCAGGAAAAAGCGGTTATAGCCTAATAAAACCAGAATCATCAGAAAAAAAAGTTATTGATTCTGAAAAATCAGGTGATGTTGAAAGATTAGGTGATGCTGAAAAATCAGGAACAGGTGTTCTTGATTCTGTGGAATTTTTGAAAAATGTTGCTTTGGGCAACAGAAGAGTTCCGGGTAAGCGAATTATAGTTATTGGAGGCGGAAACGTTGCCATTGATGCAGCAAGGACAAGTTTGCGTTTAGGTGCGGAATCTGTAACTATTGCATACAGAAGGACACGCTCAGAGATGCCAGCAGATATAGAAGAGGTTGAACAAGCAGAGGAAGAGGGTGTCAACTTCTCTTTTCTAACAATTCCAACTTCAATTGAGGGAGATGGCAACAAGGTTAATGGGCTAAACGCTCTTAGAGCCGAACTTATCAAAAAAGAAGGGGGCGACAGACTTTATCCTGTGCCAATTGAAGGCAGTGACTACACAATTGAGGCAGATGCCATTATCAGTGCAATTGGGCAATTTGTTGACATTAAAGGAATGGAGGCATTTACTGGAATAAAGTGGACAAAAAGAGGAACTATAGAGGTTAAACATACCTGTATGGGGACCTCTGAACATGGAGTTTTTGCTGCTGGAGATGCTGTAACTGGTCCTGCAACTGTAATTGAGGCAATTGGTGGTGGAAAACGTGCAGCAGAGGCAATTGATCGCTATTTTAATAATATTCCTCAACCAAGAATACCAAAAGTCCCAGTTCGTTATCACCGTGAAAAACCAATTGAGATGCCAGCTTCTACTAAAATGTCTTTAAAACGCCCAGAGATGTTAACGTTAAATATTGATAGAAGACGAATTACATTTCAGCAAGCAGAGCTTGGTTACACTGAAAATATGGTCAGAGAAGAGGCAAGAAGGTGTTTAAGGTGTGATATATGCAGAAGATGCGGAAAATGTATTGAGATTTGC
This sequence comes from Desulfamplus sp., assembly GCA_015231615.1. Taxonomy (GTDB): domain Bacteria; phylum Desulfobacterota; class Desulfobacteria; order Desulfobacterales; family Desulfobacteraceae; genus Desulfamplus. Next base: position 7,343 of record JADGBE010000054.1, read on the forward strand.
CGAGATAAAATGGGTATTGGTGCATTGAAGTTTGGCTACATGGAATTTGATAACCCTCAAGAGACAGATTTCAGGAAAACTTCCGAAACCTGTATAACTTGCGGTGCCTGTGCTGCAAATTGTCCTAATGAGGCGATTGTAATTGAAGAGAAAAATGGTGAGAGACTTCTTAAACTTTGTGGCACAATACTAAATAGGCAAAAACTCTTATATTGTAATTCATGCGGTGCTGTTCTTGGTCCTGCTAAATACCTTGATTATGTTGATAATAAAACTCTAAATATAGTTAAGGTTCATCAGCAAAAAGATGGTCAAAAAAATAGATTATGCGGTGCATGTTTACGCAAGCAAAGTGTCTATCTATAATTTAAAGAAGGCAGAAAATAGGGTTTCGTAGTAAACAGAAGATGTAGAGAGCAGAAGATAAAGAAGGAAGAAGATGAAATTTCGTAGAAAGAAGCTAAAGGAGACAAAAGATGGGGTTTCGTAAAGGTCAGAAGGTTGAGGTTTTTCAAAAATCAGAAGATGAGGCATGGGAATCATACATGGATGAGTTTATTGGGGTTCATGGAATGATTACAGACCCTGATACTGCAATAAACGACCCAGACTCTCTTATTGAGGTAAGCCTTGAGGGTGTGGGAACATATAGATTGCCGCAGGATTGTTTGAGGCTCATCAAGTAGCCTGCTTGAAATATAAATTATTAATATTTGACCACTTTTAAAAAGTTGTCAAATCTATGACGACAATGTTGAAAGTTAAAATTAAGGAGAAATGTATGAGAAAAATTATTTTTTGTTTAAGTGTTGTTTCGTTCATGGCTATTTTTACATTGGCAATTCCAATAACCTCAATGGCGGCAGGTGAAGCAGATAAACCTAAAATAGCTGAAGAGACGCTTCCCACAGCCATTCCACCTACAATAAACATTGATAAAAATACCCTTGAAAATGGAGGAACTATTAAAGTAAGTGGTCAAGCATCAGTTGGAATGCCACTTTATCTTGAAGTTTGGGCAGCAGACCATACGGTAAAATCAAATCGTTTTGACAGCGAAAAGGACAAAGAGACTGGTAAAATTCCTTATATTTTCTATATCACTGAAGAGATGCCAGCTTACTACAAAATTTTTGTTCCCAAAGATATGCAGCCTAAAATTGATGAAGCAAAAAAGAAGGGCAATAAATGGAGCTACTCAGAGCTTCTAAAAGAGCTTGGTGCAGATGTTGCCTACAGTGTTCCAGCAGTTGCAAAAATTGAGAGGTATCAGGCAAGCCTTATGGCAAGCGTTATCGGAAGTCGTGGAAAACTTTTAGAACCAATGGACGCAAAAGAGAATAAAAAGCGTTCAATGCAGTTAGTTAAATCACGTTTTAGAAGTATTGGAAATGTTATAGCCGCTGAGGTAAACCTCTCCCCTGATGGCTCTTACACAGCAGATATAAAAGTTCGCAAAGGGCTTTCTCCGGGTCAATATAAAATAGTTGCAGTTTCATCAAAAGAGTTGAAAAGTCAACCAGTAACTTTTGAAAATATAATTAGCTTACCTACGGTTTATTTAAGCAATGCTGGCACAAGCATGAATCTTATATATCCATTTGTTTTAACTCTTGCTGTCTCAATATTTGGAGTTCTTATGGGTGCTGGTGGAGGCTTTATAATGAATCCACTTCTTATTACCCTTTTTCCAGCCTTACCACACACAATTGTTGCTGGAACTGTAACCCCAACAGTTCTTTTTTCACAAGGTAGCGGGATTTTTAACTACTCAAAAATAAAATTTATAAGCTGGAAACTTGGAGCTGGTATTGGTTGTGCAATGTTGCTTGGAGGATTTATAGGACCTAAACTTACAGAGATGATTACGCTTGACCAGTTTAAATTTGCATTTGGCTGGATTCTTATAGTTCTTGCTGGTTTAATGTTTTGGCAGACAACACCCGGTTACATTGCAAAGAACAAAAAAGAGCAGTCAATTCTTAATGAGTTCAAAAAACGTGCTCAAGATGCAACAAAATAACCTTGATGCAAATACAAGCCAGCAAATTAAAAATAAAATATAATTAACTAATACGCAAAAGCTCAATTGATATAAACAATTTATTCATTACGTGAAGTCAGAATAATAAAAAATTAACTATTTTGAATATTTAGGGAGAACTTTTAATATGAAAGTAGAATTTTGGGGTCAAGAATTTAAAGTTAATATGTGGGTAGGATGTGCAGGCGGTTTTCTTATCGCAATTATGGCATCTATGTTCGGATTTGGTGGAGGACCTTTTATGGTGCCTCTTATGAGTGTTGCACTTGGACTTCCAATGTATCTTGTTGTAGGAAGTTCGCTTCTTGCTATCTTTTTCAATACAACTATAAGCACAATGCGTCATTATCAGTTTGGCAATTTTGACCTTATATTTTTTCTTGCAATGTTTCCAGCAGCACTTCTTGGAGGATACATAGGTCCACAGATTGCAAAGCGTGTAAGTCCATTAGTTGTTAAACGTATTGCATGTGTAGGTCTTCTTCTCCTTGCCCTTAACCTGCTTGGTGTATATTAAAATTTAAGGGGGGCAAATTATGACACAAGATTTTGTTTACAGTATCTGCGGCATGTGCACTGTAAGATGCCCGATACAGGTATTTACTAAAAATGGACAAATTGACTTTATTAAAGGCAATCCTCATGTCCCTTCAATGAAAGGTGCTGTCTGCCCAAGAGGGGCTGCTGGAAAGGCGTTAGTAAACGATGATGAGCGTCCTCAAACTCCGCTTATTCGCACAGGAGAGAGAGGAGAAGGGAAATGGCGTAAAGTTTCATGGGACGAAGCTCTTGATTATACAACTCAGAAACTTAACAGCATCATAGAAAAGTATGGCAACAGGGCGATTGCCCTGTCAGACAGAGGTGGACCATTTATAGAACTACATCGTGCATTTTTAAGAGGAATAGGAACGCCAAACTACTGCAACCATGACGCATCTTGTGCCAGAAACGTTCAGCACGCTGCTCTTTCTCTTACTGGCATGGGACGTAAAGCTGTTAAACATGATCTTAAAAATGCCCGCCATGTTGTTTTACAGACAAGAAACATTTTTGAAGCTATTAATGTTCAAGAGGTAAATGATCTTACAGATGCTTTAGAAAATGGGTGTAAGCTGACTGTTATTGATATAAGGGCAAATATCTCTGCTACAAAGGCAAGTCGTTATATGCAGATTCGACCCGGCACTGATTATGCCCTTAATCTATCTGTAATACATGAGATTATTAACAAGAAACTCTACAATAAAAACTTTGTTGATAAGTATATTGAAGGATTTTCCGAACTTGAGGCTTTTGTGGAAAAATATACTCCACAATGGGCAGAGTCAGAAACAGGTATTCTTGCATCTCACATATCTGATTTTGTTGAAGAGTTAGCATCAGCACAACCTTCTGTAATTTGGCACCCGGGTTGGATGACAGCAAGGTATAAAGATTCATTTTACATGTCTCGCACAATTTATATCATTAACGCCCTTCTTGGTAGTTACGGTGCAAAAGGAGGATTGCCATTTGTAAGCAAACCTTCTGATGTAAATCAAAAAGGGCTTAAAGACTTTATAAACATCTACCCAAAACCAAAAGAGAAAAGAGCTGATGGGGTTGGGTGGAAATATCCACATTTTGAAGAGGGTGCAGGTCTTGCCCATCTTCTATATAAATCAATGGAGACGGGCGAACCATATCTAATTAAAGGTTATATTGCCTATCGACATGACCCTTTGATGGGTTTTCCTGACCCTGATAGACTAAAAAAAATATGGGATAATCTTGATCTTTTGGTCTCAATAACCTTTAGTTGGTCTGATACTGCGTGGTATTCTGATGTTGTTCTTCCATTATCTCCTTATCTTGAAAGAGAGAGCATAATTGCCACAAATACCTCATTAAAACCACATTTTTTTGTGCGTAAAAGGGCATTATCGCCTCGTTACGATACAAAAGCAGATTGGGAAATTGTAGGAGGGCTTGCAAAGCGAATGAATCTGCCTGAACTATCTTTTGACTCTATTGAAGATTTGTGGAATTTTCAGCTTCAAGGCACAGGTATAAAAATTGAAGATTTTGAGAAAACTGGAATGGTTCAATTAGTAGATAAGCCAATTTACAAAGATTTAGGGATTAACAATCTAAGTTCTCTTGAATCTAATCCTGAGTCTATTTCTGATTCTAATAATTTTGCAGCTACAGAGTCCGCCCCTTTTAAATTTAAAACCGATAGCGGTAAAATTGAGATTATTTCAAACAAATTGGAAAAATCTGGTATTCCATCTTTAAAGCCTTATACATCTCCTCAAACACCCCCAAATGGTCAATTTAGGCTTACATTTGGTCGTTGTGCAATCCACACACAGGGTCATACTGTTAATAATCCAATGTTATTTGAGCAGATGCCAGAAAATGTTTTGTGGATAAACAGCCATGCTGCTGAAAAGCTCAACATAAATGATGGTGATTATGTTAAAGTTACCCAAGGTGGTTATCAAGATGATATTACCAATGAAAATTTAGAAAATAACGCAAATGGATATTCAGAATTAATTAAGGCAAAAGTAACTGATATAATTCACCCTGAGGCTGTGTTTCTGATTCATGGTTTTGGGCATAAAATCCCAATTGAGAGTCGGGCTTTTGGAAAAGGTCTTGCCGATAATCAATTTATGGTAGGAGGCTTGGATATTTGGGATCAAGCAGGAGGTGCAATTGCTTATCAGGAACATTTTGTGAGTGTTGAAAAAGCCTAAGTGATAAATCGCACACTACGGTGCAATAAAGTCCACTTTAGTGGACTTCTTTTTATCTTAGCCCTGAAATTTATTTCAGGGTTTCAAAAAATCAAAGTATTGTCATACACAATGCTAAAATTAAAATTGATGTGTTTATGATTTATAAGGAGTCAGCTATGACAACAACATCAAAAATAATAAAGCTATGGCTAATCCGCTCTTATTAGACCGTAGCCTTCATCAACTGGTATCTGGACAGTCTGGAATCAGTTGGCTGTTCAGCTTATTGGAATAACAGCAACTATTCTTTTAGTATCTATTGGAACTCTGATTATCTGTATTGTTGTTGAAAAGAGTCTTGGATTCAGAATTGATGTGGAAAAAGAGGTAGAAGGGTTAGATAAATCTCTTCATGGCTAGAACACCTCTACTTGACAATCTAAATTTTGCATCAATTATTGTTGACGTTAATTAGTGTTTATTTCTGATACTGAAAAACATCTAACTTCAGTATCAATTAACAAATAAAATTTTAATTCAACTATTTTTTAATGAATCAACTAAAGATATATCAGGAGAAAAAAATGAGTAACAGACAAGAAACTTGTGAATTTAAAACCGAAGTGCAGCAGATGCTCCATCTTATTATCAACTCTCTTTATTCCAACCGCGAAATATTTATCCGCGAACTTATATCAAATGCCTCTGATGCAATAGACAAAGCACGATTTAAAGAGCAAACAGAGCCAGCCTTATTTGAAAAAGATAACAATTACCACATCAAAATCTCAACTGACTCTGAGAAGAGAATTTTTGAGATTTCTGACAATGGAATTGGTATGAGTTATGATGAGGTAAACGAAAATATTGGAACCATTGCCAAGAGCGGTACAGCCGCATTTATGGAGGCTATCCAAACTTCAAAAGAGCAGAGTAGTTTAACTCCAGAGTTGATTGGTCAATTTGGTGTAGGTTTTTATAGTGCTTTTATTGCAGCAGATAAAATAACCCTTATCACAAAAACGGCGGGGGCTGAAAAAGGTGTTAAATGGGTCTCTGATGGAAAAGGAACATACTCAATTGAAGAGATTGACAGAGATTCAAGAGGCACAACAATAACACTTGAGCTAAAAGAGCATGGAGAAGATGAACAAGATTTTACCGATGAATATACTATCCGCCATGTTGTAAAAAAACACTCTGATTTTGTAACCTATCCAATTATTATGAATGTTGAGAAGAGCGAGCCAATTCCTGAAAATGATAGAATTAAAGGGGCTGACGGCAAGCCAATTGGTGATGGTTACCGAAAGGTTAGAAAAGATGAGACCTTAAACTCAATGAAGGCTATCTGGGCAAAAAGTAAAGACGATGTAACACCTGAAGAATATGAGGAGTTTTATCGCCACATTAGCCACAATTGGGATAAACCTCTTGAGATAATCCACAAAAAATTTGAAGGCGTAACAGAGTATGACTCACTTCTATTTATCCCTTCAAAAGCTCCGTTTGACCTTTTCCGTCAAGAGAGAAAGCACGGTATGCAGCTCTATTGCAAGCGTGTATTTATAATGGACGATTGCAAAGAACTTTTGCCTGAGTATCTCGGCTTTATTCAAGGTGTTGTTGATGCCCCAGACCTAAATCTCAATGTTAGTCGTGAGATTCTCCAAGAAGATAGACTTGTTAGAAATATCCGCAAAAATTTGGTTAAAAAGATATTTTCAACTCTTGAAGAGATGGACAAGGAGAAATTTGAATCTTTTTATAATGAGTTTGGTCAAGTTATTAAAGCTGGTATTCCAACTGATTTTGAAAACAAAGATCGTATTGCATCTTTACTTAGATATAAAACCACAAAATCAGACGGAAAATATGTTACTTTAAACGAATATATTGAGAGAATGCCAGAGGGTCAAAAAGATATTTACTACATCACTGGCGAAAACTTAAATGCTCTTATAAACAGTCCACTTCTTGAGACCTTAAAGGCAAAAGATTATGAGGTTCTTTTAATGGTTGATCCTGTTGATGAGTGGGTTACCCAATCTTTGCACGAATATAAGGAGAAAAAACTTAAAAGTGCGGAAAAAGGAGACCTTGAGCTTGATAAGGTTGATGAGACTAAAAAGGGTGAATACACAGCTCTATTTGGTTTTATCAAAGGTAAACTTGAAGATAAGGTCAAAGAGGTTCAAATCTCTAATAGGCTCAAAGATTCTGTTGCATGTCTATCTGCTGATGATTACGGAATGAGTGCATACATGGAGAAGATTATGAAAGCCACAGGTCAAACCGCACCTGTGCAAAAAAGGTCGTTGGAACTTAATATAAACCATCCATTAATTGCCAAGATGAAGCACATATTTGAGACCGACACCACCAACCCAATTTTAAAAGATTACAGCGAACTCTTGCTTGATATTGCAGTTGTAAGTGAAGGCGGCAAAATTGATAATCCAGCAAGATTTAGCCAGCTTATTGGCGATATTATGGCAAAATCTATTTAGCCAAGTTTTATAGGGTAATATAACTGGTTGGAATATTGCTAATATTTGTATAGATTTGACAACTTTTAAAAAGTTGTCAAATCTTTTTTTATAGCCAATCAATAAATATTACGGTTATCATTACAAACCTTGCTACAGTAGGGTTTACTCATAAAATAAAGTCTTAATTATAATAATATGAAAATATACCTTGAAAGCCTTGGCTGCTGCCGAAATCAGATAGACAGTGAAGTGATGTTAGGACGGCTTGCATCTAATCACCATGAAATTTGCAATGCTCCTTCAGAAGCTGAAGTTATTATCGTCAATACCTGCGGTTTTATAGCCTCTGCCTCGTCAGAGGCTATTGACACAATTTTGGAGCTTGCTGAATACAAAAAGGCAGGTTCTTGTAAACGTCTTGTGGTTACAGGGTGTCTGCCTGAGCGTTTTCGTGATGATACTTTGACTGAAGCTCTGCCTGAGGTTGATGTGTTTCTTGGAATTGGTGCTTGTGATGATATTTTGCGGGCAGTTGAATACACAAAATCGCCTGTTAATAAAGACAATAATTTTGCTTCTAATAATATATCTCTTGATACTTCTTCGCTAATTACAAATGGTGTATGTTTTGATGGGTCTCCATTAATTATTCTTCCTGATCCATCTGCAAGGCAATTTCAAGGGTATCCTCTTCCACGCCTTCTTACCTTGAATTATTCTGCATATATAAAAATATCAGAAGGATGTAATCGCAAATGCACTTACTGCATCATTCCAAAACTTCGTGGCAAACAAAGAAGCCGAACAATTGACGATATTACAGCAGAAGCCGTCCATCTTATAAAAAATGGTGTGAAAGAGCTTATTTTTGTTGGGGAAAACACCACAGATTATGGCATTGACCTTGCTTTAAAAAGTGACCTTTCGCAATTGTTAGAGGCCGTTTCAGCAGAAGTAGATAAACTTCTATCTAATTATAAACTATCAGCAGAAAAGATATGGCTGCGTTTGCTTTACACACATCCATCTTCAATTACAAAAGAGGTGATTGAAAAAATCGCATCTCTTGAAAATTTTTGCACCTATTTTGATGTGCCTGTTCAACATGCAAGCTCAAAGATATTAAAAAGAATGGGAAGAGATTACCATTTAGAGCATCTTTATCGTCTCTTTGAACTGATACGACAAGTTGCCCCTGAAGCAATTTTAAGAACAACTCTGATCACAGGTTTTCCCGGAGAAACAGATAAAGATTTTAAAACTCTTCTTAAATTTGTTGAAGATATAAAATTTGATCATCTTGGAGTTTTTGCCTATTCAGATTCAGAAGACCTTGCATCTCACCATTTAAAGAGCCATGTTCATGAAAAAATTGCAGAGGAGAGGCTTGATATTATTATGGCAACTCAATCACAAATATCTGAAAATATAAACAAAAAATATATGGATAAGAGTTTGACAGTGATTGTGGAAGAAAATCCTGATGAAGGAATTTATCTTGGTAGAACATACTTTCAAGCACCAGAAGTTGATGGAATCACATTTATTTATGGGTCAAACCTTGAAATTGGCGACTTTGTTGATATAAAGATTACAGAAACACATGAATATGACCTTGCTGGAGAACACTCAAGCTATGACCCATCTGCTGAATCAAAAAACACCAAAAGAGTTTGAACCATCTAATTCATCTACAAACACAAACTCACCGCAATCAACTTATAATGCACCAACTTTGAAAATAATGCCCCACAATGAACTAAAAAATAAAATCCTCTCAAAAGTTAGCACTGACCTTGCAGATATTGAAAAAGCTCTTCACGATAACTTAACTCCAAACCTCTCTCTTGTATCTGAAATTGCGGGACACTTACTATTTAGCGGCGGAAAAAGGCTACGTCCTCTTTTGATGTTGTTAAGCTCAAGATTATGCACTCAAACTCTTGATAAAATTGATTTAGAGACTTCAACAAAAGAACAATTGCCAAAAAAGGTTGATTTAGAAACCTCAACAATACAACAGTTGCCAAGTGGAAATTCAGTTGACTTATTGGTTAAATTTTCTACCATATTTGAATATTTACACGCTGCAACTCTTCTTCACGACGATGTTGTTGATGAAGCTCAGATGAGGCGTGGCAAACCCTCTGCACACTCTCGTTGGAGTGTCCCTAAGGTTGTTCTTACTGGTGATTTTCTGCTTGCACGATCACTTAGCCTTGCTGCTGCAACAAAGATTCCTGAAATAATAGCTATAATGGCGAAAATCACTGAAGATATGTCGCAAGGCGAAATTGAGCAGATGGAATATAAAAGCAAAGTTGATCTAACAGAATCTCAATATTTAAAGATTATTGAGCGTAAAACTGCTGTGTTGATTCAAGGGGCGTGCAGAAGCGGTGCAATTCTTGCCGATGCAGGTAAAGAAAATATATCTGCTCTTGATAAGTATGGTTACCATCTTGGCATTGCGTTTCAGATGGCTGACGATCTTCTTGATTACACAGGTGATGCTACCGCACTTGGCAAAAACCCAGGGGCTGATATTCGTGAAGGAAAACTTACACTCCCTCTTATTCACGCACTTTCAAAAGCCAATAATGAAGATAGCGAAGTTATGAAAAATATCATCATAAATTGTTGCGGTAAGTTAGATGATTTTAATAATAGCTTGGATAACTTTCCGTTGATGCTTGAGAAAATAAATAAATATAAAGGTATTGAATACACAGAGTTTCTGGCAAAACACCATGTTGAACAGGCAAAAAAAAGCCTTGAGCTATTTCAAGAGTGTGAAGCTAAAGAGATATTAATGTTGCTTGCTGATTACTCAATTTCAAGAAAAGTATAATTCAAAGGAGAAATTCAAATGTTTAAGAACATAGGGTTAAAATCTAAGATTATTCTGGGAAGCTGTGTAACGCTCGTACTGATGATTGTATTGGGCATTGTCAGCATAGATGCCAACAAATCCCTTACTAAAACTAATGCCTGGGTGGATCACACCCATGTTGTCATTGCTACGGCCAACCAGATCATTGCCGCTGCCGTTGACATGGAAACCGGTGAAAGAGGGTTTCTTTTAGCCGGAAAAGAGGAATTTCTTGACCCGTACAAAGGCGGACAGAAAAAATTTTACGAACTTATCGCTTCCCTGTCCAAAACAGTGGATGACAACCCTGCCCAAGTTCAGCTCTTATCGGAAACCAAAACTACCATTGATGCTTGGCAAAAAGATGTAACAGAACCTGAAATCGAACTCAGGCGGAAAATCGGAAATGCCAAGACCATGAATGATATGAGCAAAATCGTGGCAGAGGGCAAGGGCAAACAATATTTTGATAAATTCCGGGGACAGGTGGCAGAATTTATCAACAGGGAAACAGAATTGATGGAAAAACGGCGGGCATCATTAGAGGAGTCCCTGAAAAAAAATGAATCTGGCCAGAAAATTCTTGATGTCGTCAAATGGGTGGAACACACCCATAACGTCATTGCCACGGCCAACCAGATTATTGCCGCTGCCGTTGACATGGAAACAGGAGAGCGAGGATATCTTTTAGCAGGAAAAGAGGAGTTTCTTGACCCTTATAAAAACGGTCAGAAAAGGTTTGAGGAATTGGTGGTCTCCCTGTCAAAGACAGTGGGCGACAACCCTGCACAGGTTCAGCTTTTATCCGAAATAAAAACCAATATTGATGCCTGGCAAAAAGATGTAACTGAGGTCGAAATCAAACTGAGACGAGACATCGGGGACGCCAAGACCATGGATGACATGGCCCGTCTTGTGGCCGAAGCTAAAGGAAAAACGTATTTTGATAAATTCCGCGACCAGGTTGCCACCTTTATCGGCAGAGAGCAAAAACTAATGGACGAAAGAAAGGCCGCGGCTGATAAAACGGCCAGCAATGCAATGTTTACGATAATTGCCGGCATCATCATTGCCATCGTGCTTGCATTGGCAGTCTCCTTGTTCCTTGCCAATTCAGTTGCAAGACCGTTCAAAGCTATCTTCCAAGGGCTTAAAACCTTTAGTTCAGGAGAGCTTGAAAGCGTAAGACTCAGATTTCAGGAAGTGATTGAGGGCATGAAAGAAGGTTCTCTCCAGGTGTATCAAGCCAGCAGCGAAATTGCTTCGGGCAGTTCCCAGCAGGCTGCAAACCTTGAAGAGACTTCGTCAACCCTGGAAGAAATCTCAAGCATGACCAACAATAACGCCAAGAGTGCGAATCAGGCCAACACATTGATGCTGGATACCAATCGTGTGGTTATTGATGCAAACCAATCCATGACAGAACTTACCCAGTCCATGGGGGAAATATCCAAAGCCAGCGAAGCAACCTCCAAGATCGTAAAAATCATTGATGAAATAGCCTTCCAGACCAATCTGCTGGCCCTTAATGCGGCAGTTGAAGCAGCCAGGGCTGGAGAGGTCGGAGCTGGCTTTGCTGTTGTGGCAGATGAGGTGAGAAATCTTGCCATGCGTGCAGCAACGGCTGCAAAAGAGACATCCACCCTAATCGAAGGAATCGTCAAAAAGGTTAATGACGGTGCAGGTCTTGTGGGAAAAACCAATGACGCCTTCAAACAGGTTACCGCCAGTTCGACAAAGGTCGGTTCTCTGATTGCCGATATCAGCTCTGCATCCAAAGAACAGGCAGACGGAATCACCCAAGTCTCACAAGCTGTATCTGAAATGGATTCTGTGGTTCAGCAAAATGCGGCAGGGTCAGAAGAACTCTCTTCTCAAGCCGCTGAACTAAATAACAAGGTCGAAATCATGCTGGAAATTGTAGAGGGCGAAAACAGCCATCGGGCTGGTGGATTTATGGATAGACAGCACATGACAACCTTGCCTTTGAAAGGAAAAGCTTCCAAAGCCATTGCAAAACCAAAAAAGACTCTGCTGGCTCACAAAACAAAAGATGTCCGGTCGAACCAGGTGATTCCCTTTGATGAGGATGATAGTTTTTAAGGATTTTTAGGTAGTGTTCTTGATGTGTTGTCAGACCAACGCACAAGATAATCTTACATAACAGCCACCATAATATGATAGTGAAATATTGCTATTCAGGGGATATTTCACTATCACCAACGACAAAAAAATCAAATATCACCATTTCAATCCCACAACCGACCTCCTCCCCAAAACCAATTTTTTATCCAGTAAAATCAAGGGTTTTATTCAAGTTTTCCTGAAACCTAACATTCGGCGTCCCCCTTCTTTTGTTGTCTGGCTGGCTTTTTGCAATCAATATTCAACATAAGTTTAACAATAATAATAAATGGGGGCAGCAAATGAAATCGCAAAAAAAGTGTATAAACATGGTTCTGTTATCGTTTCTCTTCCAGCTATTGATGCTTGGAGGAATATGGGGCATGGTTGTGGAGACAAAGGCCGCGTCATCAGATACTATTCCTGTGGCCCACTGGGAATTTGACGAAGAGAACGGCAATGTGGCATCTGATGCTTCTGGTCTTGGCAATACAGCCTCACTTGTTAATGGTCCTGTCTGGGAGTCGGGAAAAGTTGAAGGGAGTCTGCATTTCGATGGTGTAAACGATTACGTAGATGCGGGAAACAATGCCTTTGGACTGACCGATGAAGTAACTACAGCCCTGTGGGTGAAACCTGCGGTGATCCAGAATTGCTTGACACAGGTACTTATCCAGCGTGGTCGCTATGTATATCCGTTTATGATGCGGATTGAATCCAAAAGAATCCGTGCCTGCATCCGAACCACGACCGGCACCCATTACCTGTTCGGACAATCCATGCTGGTGCCTGATCAGTGGTATCATGTCGCATTGACGTTTGCGGGCGGAGAGATGATCCTTTACATGGACGGTAAAGAAGAGAGCCGGTTAAGTGTCAGTGGGCAGATGAACGTTATGGCCAATCAGAAAACCACCCTCGGTGCCAATCCTTTAGGACCAAACCCGTTTGCAGGGAATCTTGATGATGTGCGGATTTATGACAGGGCATTAGGTTTAGAAGAGATCACTATGCTATCTATGATGCAGGGGGATGAAAAACCCATGTCCATCACCCAAAACGGCATCACATGGACATTGGATCGGGCGTATCAAGTCGGCCAGTTTGCAAATGGCGACTATTGGGTTGTAGGCCCCGCAAACATCATTGCTATCACTAATAATTATCATGTGCATGGATTCACCCCTCTACAGGGTCAAGATGGTTCAATGATAAATCCCGGCACGAACACGAAACAGGGTTATGACAAATCGCTCTCTTCATATGATGCCATCCTAAATGTCTCCTATCCCAACGGCTATCCCATTTCTGCCAGCAATCCCCTGTTATTGGACACAAATCAGACGCTCATATCTGCGGTCAGTTGGCTTTATCGTTCCGCTACAGATACCGAGCCGGGCTGTCCCACATTCAATGCAACTACACAAACGACGCGTCCGGTCATCAGGGCAGCATCCGTATTGACCTGCCTGACTGAGGCTGCGGCAAGCGGCAGCTTCCGCCCGCCCTATGTTGGCACTGATAAATCTGTCAGGTTTAACGTTGATCAGCTCCAATCGAACCAGCTTGAGAATTTAGGCACAAGCGGATTATCATCTATTCCCGCGGTGGAGAGCATGGAGAATGACTTTGCGCGGGTATGGCTCGATCATGTCAACGATTATTTAGGCTCATACGTTCATCCATCGGAACACATGGATCATTATGGCCGTGAAATTGCAAAAAAAATCGGAGATGCAGCATTAATGCTTAATCTTAACTTTGCAGAGTTACCGGGAAACCCAACCAAAGACAAGTTGTTGATGGAATTTGTCCAACTTGGAATAGACCTTGCGGGAATAGCTGACAATGGCGGTTTCTGGCGTCCTAATGGAGGTTTCAACCAAGGACGGAAATGGCCGATCCTGTTTGCCGGGCTAATGCTCAACGATGCCCATATGCAAGGTGTCGGAACATGGTCAACACTCTTCCAAGAAGATGGAAATACCTTTTACGTTTCACAGGCTGATGTTGACAGAACGCACAGCCCGCAATGGAATCCTGATGACCGAAACAATTCAGAACCTTATGAAACATCCGATATTGGTCTGCCTGAATGGGGGATAAGGCACGCTACTGATCCGTATATGGACGATAAGGACTGGAATGCCGTATATAGAGCAACTACCACATGCAGTTATCCGGGGTTTGTCCTTGCCGCCCATATCATGGGGCAGAAACAGGCTTGGAACCATGACCCACTGTTTGATTTTGTGGACAGATGGATGGGGATTACTGGCGGGGCACAGCAACACCAAACAGTTACGCCATTTACCATGAGCATGTGGAATAAATATCGGACGATCTATCCGCCTGTTTGGTCGGAGTGATTCGTTATTTTATTGTTCTTGTTCAGGAATTTCAATCTATACTCTAATCGGGCATTAATTGAGTCTTTATATTTAAGTAGAGACACAAGGACGGTGTCTCTACTTATTTTCTAACTAAAATTTGTTAAACAGGAGAATAATATCATGAACAAATATAAGAAAAGCTGGTTGCGTGGATTTTCGGTAATGTTTTTCTTCCAGATATGGATGGTTGGAGGGAGTAATATTGTTGATTTCATTTCCTTAAAAGAGTCTTTTATTAGAAATAACTTTGCTGTACCTGTATATCTATATTTTTAAAGTATGATAGCTTCTCTTGTTCAG
>JADGBE010000055.1 GCA_015231615.1 Desulfamplus sp.
GCTCATATTCCAGTTGTCTTTGTAACTGCAATGAGCGATATTGAAGATGAGGCTGAGGGGTTTAGGGTAGGTTGCGTAGATTACATCACAAAACCAATCTCCAGATCAATTGTGCTTGCCAGAATAAAGACCCATCTAACAATTGCAAAGCAAAAACAGGAGCTTGAATTTTTAAATAGAGAGCTTGAAGAGCAGACAAAAATCGCAAAAGAGATGGCTACAAAGGCTAAAAAGGCGAATGCCTCAAAGAGCGAGTTTCTTGCCAACATGAGCCATGAGATACGAACCCCAATGAATGGGGTGATTGGTCTAACTAAGCTACTTTTAGAGACTCAACTTCAAGATGGGCAGAGAAATTATGCTGAGATAATCTTATCAAGTGCTGAATCTCTGCTCTCTATTATTAATGATATTCTCGATTTTTCAAAGATTGAGGCTAAAAAGATAGAGCTTGAATATATTGATTTTAAACCCAAAAATTTACTTGATAATATAGTGGAGCTTTTATTCCCAAGTGCTAAAGAAAAAACTTTAGAGCTAACATCTTTTATAGACCCAGCTCTTCCTACTTTTCTTAATGGAGATGCAAATCGCCTTCGCCAAATACTTTTAAATCTTGTTGGCAATGCCCTTAAATTTACCCATAAAGGATATGTAAAAGTATCCTCAACATTGATTGGCGAAGATCATTACAGCAGCAATATAATAGTAAAATTTGAGGTTCAAGATAGCGGTATTGGAGTTCCAGTTGAACGTCAAGCTCTTTTGTTTGCCCCATTTACCCAAGCTGATGCCTCAACAACAAGAAAGTATGGAGGGACTGGTCTTGGACTTGCCATATCAAAAAAACTTGTAGATATGATGGGCGGACAGATAGGTTTTCAGAGTGTTGTAGATAGAGGCTCAACCTTTTGGTTTACAGTCAAATTGGGGCAGCCATCTGAAATTTTGGAGTCAGAGAGCCTTAAAGATGTTGATCTCATTACACCAGTGATACCAACTGCCCCCATTAATCCAGTTAACCCAACAAGACAAATTGGCTCAGATGGTAGAAGCGATGCAAAGATTTTGTTGGTTGAAGATAATATCACCAACCAAGTTGTGGCAACCGCAATGCTCAATAATTTTGGGTATCAGGTAGATGTTGCAAATAATGGCAAAGAGGCTCTTGAGGCTATTAATCGTAACTTTTATGAGCTGATTATTATGGATTGCCAGATGCCAGAGATGGATGGTTATGAGGCAACTAAGAGCATTAGGGCTGGTTTGGCAGGCAAGCAAAATTTAGATATTCCCATAATTGCAATGACAGCAAATGCTATTATGGGAGATCGGGAGAGGTGCATAGCTGCTGGAATGAGTGATTATATTGCAAAGCCGATTGACCCTGATATTTTAAAAAAGGTGCTCAAGCGGTGGATTATAAGTGGTTTTAATATAAAACTTGATCCTTTAACTAAAGCTGATAAACCATCTGAATCAACGCCATCATATTCAGAAGAGCCTTTAAGTCTTGATATGTATAACCACAAAGAGCTTATGGATAGGGTCATGGGAGATGAGGAGCTTGCTACATCTATTATTAAAATTTTTCTATCAGATACCTCAAATGATATAATGATGCTTAAAATAGCAGTTGAAAAAAATATATTTAGCGAAATTGCTGAAAATGCCCATAAAATAAAGGGTGCAGGTTCAATAGTTGGAAGCAGTGCACTTAAAAATGCTGCTGCTGATATGGAGATAGCTGCAAAAGAGTTAGATACTTCAAAGGTTGAGAGCCTTCTACCTGTAATTGAGGGGATTTTTAATCTTTTAAATCAGGGGCTTAGTCAAAAGCAAGATAACCAATAACTCTCCTAACTATCAAACCACAATGCCGTTTCGCCCTTTACTTTTTGCCTGATAGAGTTTGCTGTCAGCTTCCTGAATCAGGTCATCTGGAGATTCATGCTTACCGACCTGTACTACACCAGCACTTATGGTTACCGTTCCATAAGTGCTTTTTTGATGGACAATCTTGAGATCTCGAACTGCTTGGACAATGCGTTCAGCAGCTAAGGAGGCAGTCGCTATATCTGCGTTGGTAAATATCACCATAAATTCTTCTCCCCCGTACCTAAAAACTCGGTCATCATCTCGGATAGTCTCCATTATGGCTTGGGCTATCTGTTTCAAGACGCCATCTCCCTCAGCGTGTCCATAGGTATCGTTGAAGAGTTTGAAAAAATCCACATCAATCATCATTATGGAAAATACGCCCAGCCCAGCTTCAGCATCAGAGAAGAGACGGAGAAGACTTCGATCAAGAGCTCGCCTGTTGTGGACACCCGTAAGACCGTCTAAAAGACTAAGCTCCATAAGATTGGCGTTTGCTTGTTCGAGTTCTCTTGTCCGAGCCTCAACTATTCGCTCCAGATTTTTCTGAGAGTCTCGGATATTTGTCGCCATTTCTACGAAACGAGATGATAATAGACCGATCTCATTTTCTGCATCAAGCGGTAACGGTATAGAGCGATCAGCAACTGCTCCGTAGTCGCCCAACCCTATTCTTTCAGCAGCTACGGTCAACTGTGACAGCGATTTTTCCGCCTGAGTTCTCATAACAAGATAGACAATCAGAAGAATAAAGAAGAGTATCAGCATACCCTCAACAAAGACCTTTAAGGCTGCTGCGTGAGCTTCCGCTCTGATCAGTTTTCTTGGAAGTACCCTAACAAAAAGCCAATTGGGACCATCGAGCTTCTTAACAGCTAAATAGCAGTCATTAACATTGTTTTCGATTAATTCAACCTCTAAGAACTCTTTTGCTGACTCCTTTATCAATTTATAAGAATCTTTAACTATGGGTATATCAATCTTGTCCAGAGATAGTTGTCCAACCCATTTTTGCTCATCAGTAGGGGGATTAGGATGGGCAACAAGATACCCGTCCTCTCGAATAATGAAGTTGTAGATGCCATCTGGGCTATTTTCCACCAATCGATTAATAAGGTCTGACATGTATATGTCATGGGCAGGTGTAATAAGATGCTTATCCCCTTCATCTAAAGTAGACAAGTAAGTAACAGTCCATTTGTTGGCAGTTTCATCGTAGTATAGCCCTGACCAGACAGGTTTTCGTTCTGGGTTCTCTTTTTTGTTCACCGATCGGATAACGCCCAGCTCGTTCATGGGTAAATCTGCTCGTGCCTTTAAACCCCTCGGCTCTGTAGGATAAAAAAGAGAGATCGCATTTTCAGGATAGACAACATGGGTATTTGCAAAATGGGTTACCCACGCAGGTCCAAGTTCAGAGAGCACCCTGAACGCCAAAACAAGCCTACGCTTGAAATCAGGATCATCGACCTTCTGATTGTTGCCAATAAAACTTGAGAGACCATAGAAATATTGCCCATAAGAGGTTAATATGCCATCAAAATAGACTTTTTTCATTCGTGTTGCACCTTCAGAATCCACGAAATAGTAAGACCAGAACTCTTCATCTGTAACCTGAAAATCTGAGTGGTATAGTTGTAGAAATTTTCGACTGAAGATTTCAAGATTGTCCTTTGCCAATCTAAATATCTCGCTATCAGTCCTGACTCTCTCGGTAACGTATTGCTTGATCAGTGCCTTTTGCTCTTCTGTCTCTATTTCATAAACGTGAAAATAGGAGAAGAAAGCAATGCCAGTAATTACGGCAGTAGATAAACCTATTATTTTCAGGAGGATGCTCCTGATTAAAGAGTGCTTAACTCGCATAATTCCTTTTTATTACTATATTTTTATAGAACTTTCATCCTTCGCTGTACCACGGGACAAGATGATGGTAATGTTCATAGTTTATCTCTTCTATTATTTCTGATGTGAATTCAAGTTCTATTGTCAGAAACACACATTAGCAAATCAAAACAAAAATGAGAATATAAAAACTGAATTTATGACCGCTTGCAGTATAAAAAACAAATTTTTACATCCATCTCAAACTTAAAATTTAAGCTGTTGACAGTTGACCTTAATCACATTCTTTGATATGTAATCACATTATGAAAACAATAGACGAAAATATACTAAAAGCAACTAAAGAGATTGTAGTCAAATTCATTGAAACGGGGAGGCTATCTCCGTCAAGTATCCATGAGTCATTTAGAGATATTTACGCTACCATTAACGAGACTGTTAAAGCACATGAGACAGACTCGGAATTAATTGAAAGATCAGGTTCTAAATAAAAGGGATTCAAAATAATCTATAGAACTTGAATATTTAGACAGGCTCTATAGATTATTTTACTTCTTAAAACAAAAGAGTCTGCCGCAAACAATCAATGTGCTTTAGCCCAATTATCTCCTGAATCAATATTGACCTTCAAAGGTACTTTTAGCTCAAACAAACCATCTACAACTCTAACACTCTCCATTACCTCTTTTGCAACTATTTTAAGCTCTTCTAACTCATCTTCTGGTACTTCAAACAAAATTTCATCATGGACAGATAAAAGCATTTTTGTAGCCATCTTTTTTCCATTATGTAGTATGGTCTCTTTTAGTGCTTTATCCATCTTAATCATGGCAAGTTTTATAATATCTGCTGCACTCCCTTGAATCGGGGTATTAATTGCCATTCTTTCAGCAACTCCCCGAATATTTGCATTTGAAGAGCGTATATCATCAAGTTTTCGTTTTCTGCCAAGAATGGTTATCACTTCACCACTCTCTTTTGCCTTTTCAATAGTGTTATCAATATATCGCTTTACGCCAGAATATCTTGAAAAATAGTTATCAATATAAGTTTGAGCCATCTTTCTGCTTATAGAGAGTTCGTTTGATAACTTAAAAGCCCCCATTCCATAAACAATTCCAAAGTTAATCGCCTTTGCTTGACGCCTTAGCTCATCGTCAATTAGTTCTGGTATGGCATTAAAAACTTCAGCCGCAGTTCTTGCATGTATATCTTCATCATTTTGAAAAGCATCAATTAATATCTTATCATCTGCAAAATGGGCAAGGATACGAAGCTCAATTTGAGAGTAGTCAGCAGAGACAATTTTGCACCCTTTTTCAGGAATAAAAGCCTCTCTTATTCGTCTGCCCTCTTCTGTTCGGATTGGGATATTCTGGAGATTTGGGTCTGAGCTACTTAATCGACCAGTTGCTGTTATTGCTTGATTAAATGATGTATGAATCCTTCCAGTTTGAGGGTGGATAAGCTCTTGCAAGGCATCTGTATAGGTAGATTTTAACTTACCAATTGAACGGTATCGCAAAACCATCTCTGGCAAAGGATGTTGGGTTGCAAGCTCTGTTAAAACAGCAATATCAGTTGAGTAACCACTCTTTTTTTTTGTCTTTTTTTGAGTTGGTAATTTTAGTTTTTCAAACAAGATATATCCCAACTGCTGCGATGAATTTATATTAAAACTTTCACCTGCAATCTCAAATATCTCTTTTTCAATTTTCTCAAGTTCTTGCTCAAATCCCTTTGAGAGTGTTTGCAATTTTTTTCTATCTACCTTTATGCCCTTCATTTCCATATTTGCAAGCACAGGAATCAGTGGCATCTCAATGGTTTGCATAAGATTATCAAGGTTGTTTTCATCAATTTTTTTTCTTAGAATATTGTATGCAAGCAATGTAATGTCAGCATCTTCACACGCATAATCTGTAGCTTTTTCAATAGATACTTCATTAAAAATAAGCTGTTTAGCTCGACTTTTGCCTGATTCCTTTTGTTTGAAATCAGCTCGTTCAGAATCACTTTTGATTAAACCATTTTGATCTGATTGAGAAACTTGCGTTGTAACCTCTTTGTATGTGATGTTTTTATGTCCTAATAAATCAAGGGCAATCTGATCAAGTCCATGTCCTCTACCTGAAGGATTGAGCAAGTATGATGCTATCATGGTATCAAACGCTATTCCTTGCATGTAGATACCATTTTTCGCAAAAACTACGTAGTCATACTTTATATTCTGTCCAACCTTTTCAATTAATGGATTTTCTAAAATAGGTTTTAGGATATTTAGCACAGCCTCTTTGTTTGGCTGCACAAACTCTTTTTCTGGCTTTATGCTTTGATCAAATAAATCTGATGCAGAGTTATTGGGGTTTAGATGACCAACTGGAATATAAAATGCTTGATGAGGTTTAAATGAGATTGAAATTCCAACAAGCTCTGCTAACATTGGGTTAACCGAGGTGGTCTCAGTGTCAACTGCAAGTATAAAACCACCATTGTCAATCTCTTTTACAAGATTCTCAATATCTCTTATATCTCTGAGGCATCTATAATCTTTTTTAACTTCTATTCGCTCTTTATTTGCCTCAAAAAACTCTTGATGCAATTTTCTAAATTCAAGTTTTTTAAAAATTTCAGTTAGTTTTTGATTATCATAGGGTTTAAGTTCTAAATTTATAATCTCATAAAATTTGCTAACATCTACAAATTGGTTAATAGTTACTAAACTGCGACTTAATAAAGCCATTTCTCTATTTTCAGTTAAGTTTTTATAAAGTGATTTTTTTGATTTAAGAGATTTTACCTTTTCACTAATTGAGCTGTTGTGTTGATTGGTGGAGTTACTCTTTTTAGATTCAACTCTATTTGTATTGTCAGATTCAACTTTATTTGTATTTTCAGGTTCAATTTCATTTGCATTAATAGCATCATAAATAGCCTGTATAGAGCCAAATTCAGATATAAGTTTTATCGCAGTTTTAGGACCAACTCCCTGAACTCCCGGAACATTGTCTGATGAATCGCCAGCAAGTCCAAACATATCAACAACTTGCCAAGGCTCTATTTGAAACTCATTTTTGATAACATCTCTATTGATAACCTTATCTTTCATAGGATCCCATATCACACAGTTATCAGTTACAAGCTGCATAAAATCTTTATCGCCAGTAACCATTACAATATCCCAGCCATATTCTTTTGCTATTCGGGAGTATGTTCCAATAAGATCGTCTGCCTCAAAACCCTCTTTCTCTATAATTGGAATGTTAAATGCTTTAACTATCTCTTTAATATATGGAATTTGCTGTATAAGTTCGTCTGGCATGGCTGAACGATTTGCTTTATACTGCTCGTAAAGTTTATGGCGAAATGTCTCTCCTTTAACATCAAAAAATATGGCTGCATAAACAGGTTGATGCTCTTTTATAAGTTTTAAAAGCATTGTTGTTACGCCAAATGCGGAATTTGTTGGTAATCCTTTTGAGTTAGAAAGGTGGGGTATTGCGTGAAATGCACGATATATATATGCACTTCCATCAATAAGGTAAATCTTCGGGTTTTTCATTTTTTAACATCTCCATTCGATCATTTAAGATTTGACAACTTTGCAAAGATTATCAATCTTAAATCGAATATTCTATTATCAAAAGTTTTATTATCAAAAGAGAGTTCATTTTAAAAAAACAGTTCAAGGGGACTATTTATGAATACAAACGAACGTAAAGAGAATAGACGCAAAAAGAGGATAAAAAATTGCCACTGCTGTAGCAAAGAGTTTTCATTTTGCTGGAATTGTAAATGTGGTTTCTCAATATGCCAAAACTGCATGTATGAAAATCAATGGGGAATGACCTGTAACGGTATCACTTGGGAGTGTCCTGATTGCAGCGAACAAAATCCTTACTGCAATCAGTAAAATAAATCATCACCGCAATCAATTATAAAGTTATAAATTAAGTATCAACCATTCTTACTTTTATTGAATTGGCATGGGCTGCAAGCCCTTCAATATCTGCAAGGGCTATAATATCTTGCGCCTCTTTTTCAAATGCAGATTGTGAATAATTTATAAGGCTTGTCTTTTTTATAAAGTTATCAACTGAAAGTGCTGATGAAAAACGAGCTGTTCCAGCAGTTGGCAAAACATGATTAGGACCTGCAATATAATCTCCAACAGGCTCAGGGGTATATGGTCCAACAAAAATAGCCCCTGCATTTTTAATACGTCCAATATACTCAAACGGCTCTTTTACAACCAATTCAAGATGCTCTGGGGCAAGACGATTTGAGAGGACAATTGCTGTTGCAATATCAGGAACAACCATTATTGAACCAAAATCATTTATAGATTTTTCTGCAATATCTTTTCTTGGCAAAACTTTAAGCTGACTTATGAGTGCCTTTGATGTCTCATTAGCAAGCGTTTCTGAATCTGTGAGTAAAATCGCAGATGCCATAACATCATGCTCTGCTTGAGATAAAAGGTCTGCTGCAAGAAATTGAGGGTTAGCATCTTTATCTGCAATTATAAGTATTTCGCTTGGTCCCGCAATCATATCGATCCCCACAACTCCAGAGACTATTTTTTTTGCAAGCGTTACATAGAGATTGCCAGGTCCTACAATAACATCAACTTTTGGAATCTGCTTTGTACCATAAGCAAGTGCTGCGATAGCCCATGCACTTCCAGCTTTAAAAACCTTATCAATTCCAACTTTTTTAGCTGCGACAAGCATATTTGGATTAATAGTTCCATCTTCCATAGGTGGTGTCATAAGGGTAATTGACTCAACACCAGCAATTTTTGCAGGGATAGCCCCCATCAAAACTGATGAAACTAAAGGGGTTTTACCACCTTTTGCCCCGGGTGCATAAATTCCAGCAGCATCTACAGGTCGAACAAGTTGTCCAACCATAACTCCATCACGAGGGTTATCTATCCACGAATTTCTCTTCTGTTTTTCATGGAATCTTTTTAACTGCTCTACTGCCTTATCAAGAGCTTTTAAAAATGACGAACTTACCTCTTTTTCTGCCCGTTCAAACTCTTGCGGAGTAACTTGTAGATTCTCCTCTGTAACAGTATTAGAGTCAAATTTGTTTGTATATTCAACAACAGCCTTGTCTCCACGATTTTTTACATCGTCAATATATGCACAAACCTTTTTATAATCATCATCTGAAAAGCCAAGTCCTCTTTGAATAATCTCTTTTACTCGCTCTTCACCCGATTCAGATGGATAGGTAAATATTTTCATTATCTTATGTTCCCTTAAATTTTTCTTAAACAACTCCACGCTTATCCATAACAAAACTACTACCATCAATAGCTTTTGCCTTTTTCTTAGTTTCAGAACAGGCATCATTTACTTCAATGTATTTGTGATATTTTGAAGAAGTTAAATCAACACCTGCCATACTTATTGAGATAATAGGAAATGTCTGTTGTTCTCCTTGACGATTAAAAGAGAGTATGCTCTTTCTCTCAGCATCTTCAGGGGTGTAAAATTTTATAACACCGTCATCAAACATAAAGATAACGCTCTGTATAACATCTTGGAGCTTATCTATAGGTACAACCATTACAAAATCATCTCCGCCAATATGTCCAATAAAACTATTATGAGCTCCATTTGCCTTTAAAGCCATCTGCATAACATAGCCATTAAAGAGAATAACCTGATCTCCTTTTGCAAACCCATATTTATCATTAAAGGCTTTAAAGTTATCAAGATCAGAATAAACTACACACATCTGTTCATTATTTTGTAGCACTGATTCTATCCTTTTTGCAATACTGTTATTACCCGGGAGTCCAGTAAGAGGGCTTGCATCCAATGCCATGCTATAAAGAAGTTTTATCTCTTGCATAGCATGACTAAGTTTAAGGTGATTTCTTATTCTTGCTTTTAAAATAGGAGGGCTTATCGGTTTTGTTATATAATCTACAGCTCCAAGATCAAGTCCTTTTGTCTCATCTTCTACCTGATTTTTTGAAGATATAAAAACTACAGGAATATCTGATACTTTGCTATCGCTTTTGAGTCGCCTACAAACTTCATAGCCATCCATCTCAGGCATCATAATGTCAAGCAGAATAATATCTGGCCTGTTCTCATAAACTATTTCAAGTGCTTTTTTTCCATCTTTAGCAAAAAAAGTGTCATACTCTTTGCTTAATAAATTGACACATATCTTAATATTGTCGATTGCATCATCTACAATTAGCACCTTGTGTCTATCGCTTTGCATGATTGTATTTCTGTAGAGTTGTGTCATGGCTGCTCTTTATATTATTGTTGTTTTAATTGGGAATTAGTAATTCTTTATTATGATTATCTTAAAATTTATAAAATATCTTTACATTTAACAATATCAATTTTTCAAGTCAAGTTCAAAAAAAGATTGGCACTTGTTCTGTTTGTGCTACAATTATAAAGTAAAAAAATTGCTTGATTCGGACTATCCACCGCCAGAGGCGTAGTTTAGACAAAATAATAAAAATGCCGTAAGTCAAAAATAATTTCAGCTTAAAGGATAAAGGAGAGATAATGGATAAAAATATTGTAAATAAGATTGATGATTTAGTAAAAATAAACACTATTTTAGTGAGCGTATCAGATAAATCAGGTCTTGGTGAATTTATTTCAGGTCTTGTTGATATTAATTCTAAAATAAGAATTTTATCAACAGGTGGAACATATTTGGCAATAAAAGAGATTCTCGCTAATAAAACTCTTGAACAGGTATGGCTTGAGCAAGTTTCTGATTACACAGGGCAACCAGAAACTCAAGGAGGGCTTGTTAAAACTCTCGACTTTAAGATTTATTTAGGAGTTTTAACCGAAACTTACAACGAGTCTCACCAAAATGATCTCAAAAGAGTTGGGGCAGTAGCAATTGACATGGTAGTTGTAAACCTTTACCCATTTAAAAATACCATTTCAAAAAGCGATGTAACCTATGAAAAAGCACGGGGAAATATAGATATTGGTGGCCCAACTATGATTCGTGCTTCTGCAAAGAATTTTATTAGAGTTGCCTCTGTTGTTGATCCTTTTGATTATCCTACAATATTAAGCGATATGAGACAGTTAAATGGAACTTTGAGCCTTGAAAAAAGGTTTAGCCTTGCGAAAAAAGCATTTGAGCATACTGCTTTATATGACAGAACAATTGCGGATTATCTTAACAACATAGAGTTTGAGCGTGTGAAATTGTGTTATAGTGGAATGCCTGATCTTTAATTATATTTTTAAGTAGAGACTACTACCATGACTCTCTACTTTCTTAATTAGGCGTACGATTTATCTAAATGAAATTTTCATAGTGAATTTTAGTGTGGAGATAAAAAAATGAGATTTAATATAACAATTGAACGTGATGAAGATGGCGTATGGGTTGTTGAGTGTCCATCTATCCCTGGTTGTGTGAGTCAAGGCTATACTAAGCATGAGGCATTGGAAAACATTAGAGATGCAATTTATCAATGTCTTCAGGTGCGTTCAGAACGAGGCTTACCATTGACAATAGAAACCTGTCAGATTGAGGTGGCAGCATAAATGGCTCCTTCTCTTCCAATTTTAAGCGGACGAGAGGTTGTACGTCTATTTAAATCTCTAGGTTGGCAGGTCGCTCGGCAGAGTGGCAGCCATATAATTATGGTTAAAGATGGGGAAATATCTACTTTATCAGTTCCAGAGCATCGTGAAGTTGCAAAAGGGACTTTGCGAAGCCTTATTCGGGCATCAGGTTTAACGGTCGCAGAATTTATTGATACAAGCAATGAATAAAAATCAGAAAATGTGATAAGTTCATAAATTAATAAAAAACTGAAGATAAGGAGATTAACTAAATGGCAGAAGATTTAAAACAGATGTATAAGACGGTCATGGACGATCATTTTAGCCCCTCAATGGAGATAACGTTTGTTGATAATGGAAAACGTCAGACACTTTTTTACGAAAAGGTTTCATGGACAATTGACGGGGTTCAGAAAGGTTTAAGGTATGGCGAAAATCCGGGACAAGAGGCGGCACTCTATCGCCTTGTCAATGGTAATTTAATCTTAGGGGCAACACAAACCATCAAGCATGGCAAATATTTAGTCTCTGATATTGAGCTACTTCAATCAGGAAAACATCCGGGAAAAACTAACCTTACAGATGCAGATAACGCTCTAAACATCCTTCGCTATTTTTCAACAAATCCAGCGGTTGTGATAGTAAAACACAACAATCCTTGTGGAGTGGCAATTGCAGATACTTTGGAGAAGGCCTACCATAAAGCATATATGGCAGATAGAGTTGCAGCTTTTGGAGGCTGTATTGCATTAAACCGCTCAATTGATAAAGCAACAGCTCAAGCCATTGCACAACAGTATGCAGAAGTTGTTGTTGCCCCTGATTTTGAAGATGGAGTATTAGATATTCTTGGCTCAAGAAAAAATCTAAGGGTAATTAGAATAGATAATATTCATAAACTTCAAACATTTATTGGTGAGCGATTCGTTGATTTTAAAAGCCTTATTGATGGAGGAGTTGTGGCACAATTATCATTTTCTCCAACTACACTTTCAAAAAATGATATGAAGATTGCCCAAAGCGAATATAAAGGTAAAGTATATCGGATAAATCGTGAGCCTACGGAGCAGGATTACCAAGATATGCTCTTTGGCTGGCTTGTGGAATCTGGAATAACATCAAATTCTGTGATCTATGTTAAAGATTGTGTAACTGTAGGAATTGGAACTGGAGAGCAAGATAGAGTTGGTGTAGCTGAAATTGCAGTTGATAAGGCATACCGTAAACTTATGGACAGATATTCGTTTGAAAAGTATCAAACTCCATTTAATATTTTAGAAGACCCAGAAAAAATTGCAGAGATAAAGGCTGATGTTGAAGCTCAAAAAGGCGGGCTTATTGGCTCAACTATGGTAAGCGATGCCTTTTTCCCATTTAGAGATGGCATTGATGTTGGATTACGCCAAGGTGTTAAATCGATAATTCAGCCCGGCGGCTCAATGAACGACTTTGAGGTTATTGAGGCGTGTAACGAAAATGGGGCAACTATGGTCTATACAGGTCAAAGAAGTTTCAAACATTAAAAATTTTGATAATCATGTTATGCCAACACTTGATAAATATGGGCTTTACGTGGTTATCAAAATGTCAGAACCATTGATTTTGTGCATTCACTGCGTAACATCAATTAATAAAAATATTTTTATATCACCTTTTGATTTTTGCTTGACATCAATTTCTAATACTGCTAAATAAGCCCTCACTTTTGAGGTGAGGGCGAATAACTCAGTTGGTAGAGTGCAACCCTTACAAGGTTGAAGTCACAGGTTCGAGTCCTGTCTCGCCCACCACTCACCAAAAAAGATAATTTTTTTGCGGGGGCGTAGTTCAGTTGGTTAGAACGCCTGCCTGTCACGCAGGAGGTCGCCGGTTCGAGCCCGGTCGCTCCCGCCATAGAGATCAAAGGGTTATGGTTAATTCCATAACCCTTTTTGATTTTGAAAGATAGTTTATAGTTTTATGGTTAATGATACACCTCCTGCTAAACTAAGTTTTATCCAAATAAAATCAAGTTCTAATTTTTACAGGAGTTCAAATATACAAGGCTATGAATAATCCAAAATTAGTAGAAAAATATAGACAAAAGAAAGATTGGCTAATTATTGTTATTATTCTCTTAACCGTTACAATTCTCACCTTTGCTGAAATGAAAATCACAGGTCTTGGAGATGCTATTCCTGTATCCAATGCTGTGTTGATGTTTATCCTTATTAATACCAACCTTCTTTTGCTACTTGTCCTAATTCTTTTAGTATTTAGAAATTTGGCAAAACTCTACTATGAAAAAAAGAGCAAAATACTTGGCACAAAATTTAGAACAAAATTGGTTGCCGCATTTATTACACTCTCTCTTTTACCAACAAGTGTTCTCTTTTTTTTCTCAATACATTTTATAACTACAAGCCTTGATTTTTGGTTCAATGCCCCAATAGATAAGACACTTCAAAATTCTCTATCTGTTGGAAGACTTCTTTATAAACATTTAGAGGAGAAAAATATATATTTTGCAAAACAGGCTGTTGACCATATAGATATAGACAATCTACTCTCTCCTGAAAAAAAACAGACATTAAATTTGTATGGCGATGTTCTTCGTAAAACTTTTGATTTTAACTCTTTGGAAATCTATACAAAAAGTGGCAAAAAGATAGTTTCCTCTTTATCATTGAATTCCGATAAAATAGATTTATCAAGTGCATTAACTACTATGACGATAGACGAGCTTGTCCAAGTCAACCATGTAACTGCCACAAGAACCTTTTCAGAACAACTTGCTGTAGGCGAGATAATGAAAACGGTTGTTACTATACCATCTGGCTCTACCGTAGAAAAGGCTCGTGGTTTTCTTGTGGCATCTGTTCTCATATCCACAGAACTCTCTTCTCATCTTGCATCTATTTCAAAAGGGGTTGACGAGTATCAACAGTTGACCATGATTAAAAGACCAGTCCAAATATCTAATTATATTGCACTTTCAATTGTAGCACTTCTTGTTATTTTTTGTTCTGTATGGTTTGGCTTGCAACTTGCCAGATCAATTACAGTTCCTATTATGAAATTTGCAGAAGGAACCCAACGGGTTACACAAGGAGATTTAAGCTATACAATAGACTTTGAAGGAGATGATGAGATTGGAACTCTTGTTGACTCATTCAACTCCATGACAAGAGAACTTGCAAGTGGACGAGAAAAGCTCGCTGCATCAAAAAAGATGGTTGAGAAGCAAAATGAGGAGATTGAAAAGAGCAGGCAATATATGGAGATTGTTCTAAGAAACATTTCGGCTGGTGTTATATCAGTTGATAATCAGGGTGTTGTTACAACTATAAATAAAGCTGCTGAAAAGATGCTAAATATTGTTAGCTATGATATTCTTAATCGTCACTATCGAGAGACATTGAAAGGCGAACTTCTTTTGCTTGCTGAAAAAATATATAAAGAGATGCCCTCTTCATTAAATCATGTCCAACTTCCACTAACTCTTCCAATAAATGGCTCACCTAAATATTTTCTTGCCCACTTTACAGCATTAAAGGCTGAGACAGTTGATAATCCAAAAACTAA
Source organism: Desulfamplus sp. (assembly GCA_015231615.1). Classification (GTDB taxonomy): domain Bacteria; phylum Desulfobacterota; class Desulfobacteria; order Desulfobacterales; family Desulfobacteraceae; genus Desulfamplus. Next base: position 14,868 of record JADGBE010000055.1, read on the forward strand.
CAGAATTAACGAAACCGTTGGCGAAATTGGAATTGATTTGGATAATAGCACTATAAATGTTAAGCAGATAAATAGTGCTGGTCAAAATATTGGAACTGTTATGGTTTTTGATGATGTAACAGAACTTGAAAAAGCACAGCGAATGGTGGCATGGCGTGAAGTTGCAAGACGTATTGCTCATGAGGTGAAAAATCCTCTCACCCCCATAAAGCTCTCTGCTCAGAGACTAAAACGTAAATATTCAAAAGATATTCAAGAAGATGTTTTTGATCAATGTATAGACACAATTGTAGAGCATGTTGATCTTATTAGAAATCTTGTGAACGAATTTTCAACTTTTGCAAAATTTCCAGACACCCACATAGTTTCAGCAAGAATTGAAGCTATTATTCAAGAGACAATAGCCCTTTATAAAGAAGGTCTTGAAAATGTAGATATAAAATTTGCATCCCCTAATGATCTGCCCGTACTTCAACTTGATCGTCAGCAGATGAAACAGGCATTTATAAACCTTTTTGACAATGCTGTTGCTGCCTTGAATAAAAGAGGTACAATTACCATTGATATTACCTATGATAAAATTTTAAAATTCGTAAGAGTTGAAATGGCTGATAATGGTAAAGGAATTTCTGACCATGAAAAGACAAGGCTCTTTGAACCTTACTTTTCAACAAAAAAATCTGGTATGGGGTTGGGGCTTGCTATTGTAAATTCAATTATTACCGACCATAAAGGTATGATAAGGGTCCAAGATAATGAACCTGTCGGGGCAAAATTTATTATTGAACTTCCTGTATCGTAAGAATTGCATACTTTGATAGACTGGCTGAATATGCATTTCGTAGTATTTGACATTCACCGGGCCACTTTTTTATAGATAGTTGCGGTCATTCCTCCACATATAATCCCCCATAACTTTTACTTGATGCAGTTTCAAACTTTATAAAAATAAAGGTGATAATGAAAACAAAAGAAATTATTGAACGGGTTTTTAAAGACCCGTCAACAAAACATGAACTAACAGAATTTGACAATTTAGGTAAGCCTATCCATGAAATAATCTCTATCTATCCCAAAATAGTTGAATCTGGTCGGGAAGCAGGAAAAACCAAATACTTTATGAAAAGCCTTATTCCTTTTGCCAGCGGTAAAGAGGAAATCCACGTATATTCAGAAGGAGGCAAATCAAACCCTGAAGAGATTGTCCGCCAGCTCTGGGTTTATAAACTGATAAATGTTTATGAATACAAGCCAGAAGAAATTGAACTTGAAAAAAGCGTACACTTTGGCACAGAGATAAACGCAAAAGCTGCTGATATTGTTGTTTACACCGATGCAGCCAAACAAACCCCTAAAATCATTTTAGAGGTCAAGAAACCTAAGCGGAAAAACGGCATTGAACAGCTTAAAAGCTATTTGAATGCAGAAGGCTCACCAGTTGGTCTTTGGTCAAATGGAAGCGATAGAATTATTCTTTATAGACCTTATCCAAAAGATTTTGATGATACACTTTCCGATATTCCACGCCATGGTCAAAATCCTAAAGATGTATTAGAAGCAAAAAAAACAATTGGACATCTTAAAGCTAACAGAAATTTCAATTTCAAAAAAATAATTCAAGACCTTGAAGAGCTGGTTCTTGCTGACAGTGGTGCTGATGAATTCAATGAAATTTTTAAGCTGATATTTGCAAAAATATGGGATGAAAAAGAGGCATCTGAGAATAGAAAAGATCAGGTAGTTGAGTTTCGTAAATCTACTGACCCTGAAATCACTTATGATCGCATTAACATGCTGTTTCATAGAGCAACTGAAGAGTGGCAGGGCATTTTTGATGAAAATGAAAATATAAAACTTAGAAAAGATCATCTTAATGTTTGCGTAGGACCAATGGAACCTGTTCTTCTCATGGGTTCTAATCTGCGTATTATGGATGATGCTTTTGAATATCTTCTGCCAACAGAGGCAAAAAAAAAGAAAGGACAGTTCTTCACTCCCCGCCACGTTGTAGAGATGTGCGTCAGAATGCTAAACCCCAAAAGAAACGAATATGTCATGGATCCAGCTTGCGGATCAGGAGGTTTTTTACTTCATGCAATGGATTGGTGTTATCCAGCAGAAAACAATGAAGATCGAGAACTTAGAAAACACCGTTATGCTTCCAAATATCTTTGGGGGATTGATTTTGAGACAAGAGCCTCTAAAACCTCCCGTGCTTTAATGCTCATTGCTGGTGATGGTCATTCAAATATTTTTGGTCCTGATGTAAGCAGCCTTGACCCTAAAACATGGTATAGCACATCTTCAGGGCAAAAATTGATGCAAGGTTTAAAAGATGCCAAGCTGTTAAAAGAAAAAATAAGTGCAGCAGATGAACCTAACCTTTTAAAAGATGAAGACCTTGCATGGAGATATTTTGATGAGCTTAAATTTGATGTAATCCTTGCCAATCCTCCGTTTGCAGGTGAGATGAAAGACAAAAAGATGCTATCTCACTACGATCTTGCAAAACCAGCACTAAAACGGGCAAAAGACAAACAGCCAAAAGAGGAGCGTGATGTTCTTTTTATTGAGCGGATTCTAAAATGGCTCAAACCCGGCGGACGTGCTGCAATAGTTCTTCCTCAAGGAAAATTTAACAACTCTTCTCTTGCATTTATCCGTGAATGGATACTCAGAAAAGCCCGCCTGCTTGCAGTTGTCGGACTTCACGGCAACACATTCAAACCCCACACAGGCACAAAAACCTCTGTTCTGTTTGTCCAAAAATATACAGATGAACAGCTCAAAAACATAGAAAAGATAAAAGATACAGTTGCTTCAAACTGCCCTGACTATGAGACCATAATAAAAGAGCTTATTTCAAACACCCAAAAGAGCCAGTCAATAGAAAATATAGATCAGCAAGATTTATCTGAAAATGATGATATTTCTGAAGATAAGATTCCAGAGGCAGTTCTTGAGATTATGCAGGAGAATTTTAATGTTGATAAGACTGATTCAGATAGTGAAACAGAGTCAGACTCACAAGATAAAAACAGAGAAAAAGATTCACCAGAAGAGCCAGAAAGCTCTGATGACGATTCTGAAAGTTTAGATAATCAAGACAAAATTGATGCAGCTTATGAAAAAATATCATCACTTAGAAACAGCCTGATTAAAGCCAAACATAAACTTATCAACCTTGAATCTGACCTTGAAGCATTAGCATTAAAACGAGATCAGGAGCTTCAAGTTGCTCAAAAAAGCGAAAAAGCAGAAATAAAAACTAAATACAAAGAGGAGTTAAAATCCTTAAAAGATAAACAGAAAACTCAGCAAAAACAGCTAAAAGCAGAGATTAAATCTTTAGAAAAAGCCATACCAGAAGCAGAATATGAGCTAAAACTTCTAACCAACAGAGGCAGGCTTGAGATTGTTCTTCAAGACAGCGATCTTATTGGTGCATTGAAAAACCGCTGGATTGACGCAGAGATTGCCAAAAGATTAGATTATCCAATTTTCATGGCTGTAAGTGAGAGAGGCGGAAAAAACAACTCTGGCGATTATGAGTATATGCACGATAAAAACGGTGATTTGGTGGAGTTTCCTGAAAACCACCCGCAAGAAGGGCAGCCAGTCATAAATCAAGATTTGGTCAATTATAATCTCACTGCAAAAGAGCTTGAAAATGCAGCAGAAATAACAGATGACCAGCTCTGTATTGCTGAAGCATTTGTCAGATTTGCCCAAAAGAACAATTTTGATTTCTGGAGGGTTGAGGCGTGACAGATTTAATATTTTACGGGCAGCTTTTATCAGAGATAAAATCACGCATACAAAAGGCTCAATCAAAAGCTGTTCTTGCTGTAAATGCAGAGATGGTATCAATGTATTTTGATATTGGAAAAATAATTGCACAAAAACAGCAGCAAGAAGGCTGGGGAGCAGGTGTTATTCCAAAGCTATCAAGAGATATTCATAATGAACTGCCTGAAATAAAAGGATTTTCTGAAAGAAATATCGGGCGGATGATTGCCTTTTACCGTGAGTATGGCGAACCTAAAGCAATTTTGCCACAGGCTGTGGCAAAATTACCAGAACCATCAATATTCTTTGGTATTCCTTGGGGACACCACATTTTACTCATGGAGAAGATTAAAGATTTAACAGTTAGATTTTGGTATATGGGAGAGATTGTTAAAAACGGCTGGAGTCGTGATAATCTTGCATCTATGATAAAAAATCAACTCCATGAACGTCAAGGCAGACTCACTCATAATTTTGAAACCACTCTTCCACAGCCTCAATCAGACTTGGTTAAACAGACATTAAAAGACCCTTACATCTTTGATTTTCTAACCCTTACAACTCCTTTTCAGGAAAGAGAACTTGAAACAGAGCTTGTAAAACATCTTGAAAAGTTCCTGCTTGAACTTGGGGCTGGTTTTGCTTTTTTAGGCAGGCAGTATAAATTGAGTGTTGCGGATCAGGACTTTTATCTTGATTTGCTTTTTTACCATGTCAAACTCCGCTGTTTTGTTGTGATTGAACTTAAAAGAGGTGATTTTAAGCCTGAGTATGCAGGGAAAATGAATTTTTACTGCTCTGCTGTTGATGACATTCTCAAACACTCTGACGACAAACCAACAATCGGGCTTATTTTGTGCGAATCAAAAAATCGTATATTTGCTGAATATGCCCTGCGTGATATTCACAAACCAATCGGAGTTTCTGAATATGAACTTACCCGCTCCCTGCCTGAAAATCTAAAATCCAGCTTGCCAAGCATAGAAGAGATTGAAGCGGAATTAAGCGGATTTGGGGAGGTGGAATAATTATTTTTTGAGTATTGTTATATTTAGTGGGCTTTAAAACCAAACAGAAAAATATTTTAGATAAAAAGAGTAAAATGGAAATAAAACACGATTTATACCTTGGCGATTGTGAAGATGTATTAAAAAAACTCCCTGATAATTCAGTGGATTTGATTTTTACCTCTCCTCCATACGCAGACCAAAGAAAAAAAACATACGGCGGGATTCGTCCTGACGATTATGTAGAGTGGTTTTTGCCAAAAACTGAGCAGATGTTGAGGATTCTTAAACCAACTGGGACTTTTGTTCTTAATATCAAAGAAAAAGTAGTAAATGGCGAAAGAAGCACTTATATTATGGAATTGATTCTTGCTATGAGAAAACAAGGATGGCTATGGACAGAAGAATTTATATGGCATAAAAAAAATTGTTATCCCGGCAAATGGCCTAACAGATTTAGAGATGCTTGGGAGCGTCTGCTGCAATTTAATAAAAGTAAAAAATTTAATATGTATCAAAAAGAGGTCATGGTACCTATGGGTGATTGGGCAAAAACAAGATTAAAAAACCTTAGTGAAACAGATAAAATAAGAGATGTGTCAAAGGTTGGAAGCGGATTTGGCAAAAATATATCAAACTGGCTTACAAGAGATAAGGCATATCCAACAAATGTTTTGCATTTAGCCACGGAGTGCAACAATAAAAATCACAGTGCGGCTTTTCCTGAGGGTCTGCCTGAATGGTTTATAAAACTTTTTACTCAGGTCGGCGACACGGTTATGGACCCGTTTATGGGGTCAGGGACAACTAACATAGTTGCTAATAAAATGCGTAGAAATTCTATCGGGATAGAAGTTGTCTCAGATTATTATGAAATGGTGAAATCTCAGATATCACCTGTTGAACTATATCTATTTGAAGAAAAGGCAAAATATGGGCAATCTTGAATTGAACGATGTTGTAAAATATGTCGAGGATAATATCGGCTCTTTCCATGCTAAAAGGATATCGAGCTTAGATTCATTAAAACTAAGCAGCGTTCTTAAAAGAAAGAACCCCTACTTATTTAAAGCAAAATACGTTTTAACAGCCGAACAAATTATTAGAGGGTTAGTTGATGCTCATATTTCTTCTAATGAAGAAACAATATTTGGAGATTGGTTGGAAGGGCTGGCTGTTTTTATTAAAACAATAAGGTTTATAATGGTTGGAAATCTGGCATAAAAGGTATTGACTTAGAATTTGATAATAATGATATCAGGTACATTGTGAATATAAAATCTGGCCCTAATTGGGGTAACAGTAGTCAAATTGCAAAAATGAAAGCTGACTTTAAAACTGCTCAAAGAACGTTGCGGACAAGTAATTCAAAATTATCCATAGTGTGCGTCAACGGCTGCTGCTATGGAAGAGATAATAACCCTGACAAAGGAGATTATTTCAAACACTGCGGTCAAAGATTTTGGGAGTTTATCTCAGGAAATTTGGAACTATATAGAGAAATCATAGAACCATTAGGACACAAAGCAAAAGAAAGAAACGATGATTTTGTTCAGGCGTATTCAAAACGTATAAACAAGTTTACAATGGAGTTTGGGAAACAGTTCTGTGATGGTAATGGATCAATCAACTGGGAAAGTCTTGTGCAGTTTAATTCATCAATCATGTCTTAATTATAAAACTCAATATCTTTGCTGATAAATGACAAACAGAGCAGCTTCGTATTGTTGAAGATGATATTTTGACTATTGAGCAGAAAATCAAAACGCTTAAGCAGGAGATTGAAAATTTCTATGAAAGACACCATGTTTCAAAAAAAAGGCTGATTAGAGATTTTTGCAATATCTCTTCTTTGGGGGCTTGCACAGACAAGCCAGCTTAAACTGCCGATTATTATTGATACTCCGCTTTCAAGGCTTGACAGTACTCATAGAGACAACATTGTAAATAACTATTTTCCTAATGCAGGGGAACAGGTGATAATTTTATCAACAGATACAGAGATTGACACAAATTATTACAAGAATTTAAAGCCATATCTTGCAGGGTCTGCAAAACTTGAATTTGACTTAAGACAAGAGCTTACCACAGTGAAAAATGGTTATTTTTGGGAGGAGTAGGATATGGCTGACAGGTTATACACAACTAAAGAGACAGATGAGATTCTAAGTGCCTTACGCCTTGAGACAAGACTTGAGAAATATATTATTGCACGCATGGCTTTTTCTTTATCCATAGTTGAAGATGGTAAAAATGTGCCGAGCTCTACAGAGTTCAGCGGTTCAGAGATGAAAAGACCAACCTTTATTGGTCAGGACGAGCTTTTTATAAGAACTCTTATAAGTCAGGTGTATGGAATCTCTGATATTTCTGAAGTTAAGGGCATTGTTGATAGTAACAATAACCCTGTCAATTGAGAGTGGCTTTTCGAGAAAATCAAATGCACCAGATTTTGTGGCATCTACTGCGGCTTCAATTGTGCCGTGTCCAGTTA
>JADGBE010000056.1 GCA_015231615.1 Desulfamplus sp.
CAAGACAAAAGAAGATTTACAACGCACTTTAGATGTTCATCAGATTATACACAATTTTGTTAGACCTCATTGGACGACTGGAAAAGTTCCAGCTGTCGCAATTGGTATTATTTCAAAACCACTTACTATTGAAACTATCCTAACTATGCAAAAAGCTGCTTAAGGATTTAAGAATCAATAAATGGAACACAAAGAATCTATTTGGAAAAAATTGTAGAACAGTTTAAGCCCACTGCCACCTTTTTAAAATGGTTCAAATCCTCTTGTTTGGGTAAATGATGTTTAGAATTTAAGTTTTGCATTGTAAAATCTTATGTTTTATCTCTTAATACGTCTCACAAGACGTTTCTTTTTAGGTGGTTCTGCCCCGCCAAATCCTGCTGTTGGGGGTTGTTGTTGGGGAGGATAGCCAATTGGTTGAGATGCGGGTTGTTGAGGATAACCAACTGGTTGTTGTGGATAGAGACCACCAGCAACAGGCGGCTGTTGTGAACTGTGTTGTTGGTAATCTGGAGGTTGAGGAGTATAACCTGTTTGTTGATGTGCATAATCAGGAGCTTGAGAAGGTATGTTTTGCAAACTTGCTGGATCAGATAGATGGTTCTGTGAAAATGTGCAAGATGCCCTTGGGCATTTTAGACCTTTAGCACCAGTTGGAGTCTGAACATCAACAAGAAAAGGATTCTTACACAAAGGACATGGAAAGTTATAAGGTTGAGACCAGCTTACAAAACGGCAGCTTTTATCAGAACAGATAAAATAATCTTTACCTGTCTGGGTCTTCTCTTTCTTGATAGTGCCGTTTTTACAAAGAGGACAAGGAATAGTCAATTCAGCTTCAAAAGCAGCAATACGGGACTCAATGTCATCGGTATCACCAGAGATTGCGTTAATACGCGACTCAATATCATCATCTACAACAGAGGCTTTTAACTGCTCCTCTTTTAGTTTTATCTCCGCTTCACGGGCAGCCATCTCAGCCTCTTTTGCCCGAAGTTCTGCCTGTTGCTGTTCAAGTTTTAAAGCAGCCATTTCAGCTTCTCTTAATGCCTGCTCTTTAGCCGCAAGCTCTGCTGCTTTTCTCTCAATCTCTTTTGCAGCAGCCTCTGCCTCTCTTAATTTTTTTTCACGCTCTTCAATCTCAGCAGTTTTTAATAGAGCTTCTTGATATTGCCTTTCAGCCTCTTCTTTTGCCTTTTTTTCAAGCTCTTCTCTTATTCTTTTCTCTGCTTCCTCTTTTGCCCTTCTTTCGATCTCCTCTTTGACTATCCTTTCAGCCTCTTCTTTTGCCTTTATCTCAGCTTCTTCCTTTGCTTTTCTTTCAGTTTCTTCCTTTGCTTTTATTTCAGCTTCCTCTTTTATCCTTCTTTGAGCCTCTTCTATTGCTCTTTGTTTAGTCTCTTCTATTAGTTTTCTTTGGGCTTCTTCTTTAGCCCTTTTTTCAGCTTCAATCTCCTCTTCTGAAGGACCGCGATCAAAAACAGAGGTTATCTTTACTTTGTCTAATTTACTCCCACCATCAAAGTGAAACGAAGGCTTGCCAGCGGCTCTATTTAATTCAAGTTTCTGTTTAAACCTTTGCTGGGCAAGACGTTTAATATTTGCCTCTTTTAACTTTAAAGCAACCTCTCTCATGTGGCGACTTTCAGAATTATCCAAGGCAAGCTCTTGAGCTTTTTTCTCTGCTTTTTCTCTTGTAACTGCAACACCACTATTCTTTAGAGTGCTTGCAAAACTCTCTTTAGCATAGTCAAGGGTTTTTCTTTCAGATAGAACCTCGTCAGTCATCTGAATAACAAAAGCAATAAGCTGAATTCCTTGCATACCCGGAAACATCTTATCAAGAAACCCAACTATAGTGTAAGCTGATGCTTCAGCTTTAAGATCACCTTGAGAATCTTGAGTCAGATAGCCCTGATCCATAACTGATTTAACAGATTTTAACATGGCATCATCTCTATAAAGCCCTATATCAACAAGCTCATTCACCAATGTGTCAAAGGTGAATCTTAGAGGTGGCATATTTTTGGCAGCAATAGATGATCTTATCTCTCTTTCACGCTCCACAGCAATTATAATTGTGGAGATTGTAGATAGATTATAGGTTAGCATGGCAGTATCAGAGTCAATCTCTATTAATGATGTTATCTCTCTTACAAGAATTTCATCAAATTGCGATCTGATAAATTGGGGTTCCATCTCTTTATCAACAAGTATTATTTTATTCATAGTTAGCTATCCTGATTAATGTTCTTTATCATTTTCGCGATATTTTATGCCACTTGTCTGTGCAAATCCTATTCCTACAAATTGTGTGCTATTGTGAATTTGAATTTCATCTCTGCAAATACAGCTCTTTTTCTAAATCTGGTTCTCTAAATGTTCTAAATATCTTCTTCTAAATTTTCACCATCTGGAGTTTTTATATTTAAACAATCACCTTGACGATTGAAGATAAGGGAGAGAGAGACTTTTATATCAAAATCAAGTTTATATGCAATCTGGTTATCATAAACCATAATATCTCCCTGCTTATAAACCACCTCATCTTGAAGTTGGAGTTTATGTTTTTTGAGGATCATCTCCTCTATTGAACCCCAGTCAAGTTCTGCATTTATAAAGTCTATAAACTCTTTTTCACTTGATTGGATAGTCTCTGGACTTGTAATTTTCATATTTTGGATTTGGTGTATATTTTATTTTTATTAGTTCTACTTTGTTAGGTTCTAAGTAAATGCCACTATTTTAATGACCGTAACACCATTTTTTTTTTTTTTCAATCATGCAAACAAAAAACTGATATAAGAATCTCAATTTTTAACAACAAAACAGATATACAGATAAATCAATTGAAATAGAAAAAGCGGAGATAGCTGTTGTGGCTAATGTATCTATTACAGAAAAAGGAATTGATCAGGCAATTTTAAGCCTTAAATATAAAGATAACTCTTTAAAGAAAAAATTTATCCTTGCAATACGTCAATACTATGAGTCTGAAGAGGCACTATTTCGACTAAAATCCATTGATACAGGTGAATTAATAAAAATTATCTGGGATACAGGTGATGATACTGAAAAAATTAAATCTAAACGGCGAAATTTCTATAGCATCAGATCGTCAATTATCAGTGATCTTGAAAATTTATCAACTGAAACTGAAAATCCAGATAAAATTACAATAACAGCAGAAAATATATTTGATATGAGTGAAGAGGCTAAAAGTAGCCTTCTTAACTCTTTTTCTGAAGTTGCACGAAACGGTAATTTAGATTTAAGCCAGATTTCAGATGTTTTGAAAACCATTACAGATATGATCTCTAAAATAGAGACGGAAGCAGGAGCTGAAAATGTAAAATTCACAGACACTTTGGAGCAGATAAAAAATAAACTACTCTCAATTTCAGATGCTGTATTGCCAGAAGAACCAGAAGTTGAAGAAATAGATGATGATACCGAAATTGTTGATGTAGAAGACGAAGAGGTTGATGAGGATACCGAGATTGTTGATGTGGAAGATGGCGAAGTTGAGGAGGTAGATGAAGATACCGAGATTGTTGATGTGGAAGATGAAGAAGTTGAAGAGGTAGATGATGACACTGAGATTGTTGATGTTGAAGATGACGAACTTGAAGAGGTTGATGAAGATACCGAGATTGTTGATGTAGAAGATGACGAACTTGAAGAGGTTGATGAGGACACTGAAATTGTTGATGTAGAAGATGACGAACTTGAAGAGGTTGATGATGAAACTGAGATTGTTGATGTTGAAGATGACGAACTTGAAGAGGTTGATGAAAATACCGAGATTGTTGATGTCGAAGATGGCGAACTTGAAGAGGTTGATGAAGATACCGAGATTGTTGATGTAGAAGATGACGAACTTGAAGAGGTTGATGATGAAACTGAGATTGTTGATGTTGAAGATGACGAACTTGAAGAGGTTGATGAAGATACCGAGATTGTTGATGTGGAAGATGGCGAAGTTGAGGAGGTAGATGATGATACCGAAATTGTTGATGTAGAAGATGGAGAAGTTGAAGAGGTAGATGAAGATACTGAAATTGTTGATAATGAAGAGATTGATGAAGTTGAAAATGATGAGTTTGAAGAGATAGATGACGGAGAAACGGAAGTTGTAGAAGACGAAGAGATTGATGAGGTTGAAGATTTAGAAGAAATTGGTGATGATGAAGAGGTATTTGAGGAAGTTGGGGATATAACTGACCAAGACGACATTTTTGAAGAAGTGGAGATTGATGATAGCCAAGAAATTTTAATGGACGATCAAGAGCTTGAAGAGTTTAGAGAGTTTCAGAAAAACAAAGAGCTTGCTCGTCAATTTGATAATTTTCTTGCAGATGCCGATAAAAAATACAACATTTATGTTGTTGTTCCAGCAGGAATATATACTGTTGGAAGCATTAGAAATACAAAAAATAAACTTGAACTTCAACAAATTGAGATGCAAAAACTCTACATTGCAAAATATCCTGTAACCAATTCACTTTTTGAAATTTTCATTCAAGAGACAGGCTATATTACAACAGCAGAGAAAAAGGGATATGGAACTGTTTTTTATGGGCGATTTAAAAGAGATAAAAACATCTCTAAATGGAGGCAGGGCATTGAAAGTGCCGATGTAAAAAATTCCTGCTGGTATCAACCAGAGGGGGAAGGAAGCTCTCTTCACAACAAGAGAAATCACCCAGTTGTTCAGGTAAGTGTTGATGATGCTTGGGCATTTGCCTCGTGGATAGGAAGACGCCTACCAACTGAAACTGAATGGGAAGCAGCCGCAAGAACAGACATGGGGTTTAAATATCCTTGGGGAAATCAATGGGAAGAGAATAGCTGCAATATTGAAAAAAGCTCAATCTCTGATACAACTCCTGTAGATAGGTATGAGAGCTATAAGAACATTTTCAATATTACAGATATGGTTGGAAATGTTATGGAGTGGACATCTGACATTATTGCAAATCCATTTATATCTGATAACAAACAGAAATTTCATGTTGCTAAAGGGTGTGGCTGGACCTCACGAAATAACATAAGCATTGGCGAAAGACATCTTTTCAAACCACAATATACATCAAATACTGTAGGATTTAGATGCGTGTCAGAATTTTTTTAAGTAGCCTATAGCGTTTCCAAATCCAACTAATATTACTTCAATAAAAAAACAGATTGACCTTTTTGTCTCATGATTAATAATATAGATATTTAGCGTGATTAATAATATAATATTTAGAGGCTATATTTTAAAGATAGCAGACAGGCAAATACCAATACAAATTTATAAGGGGTGTGTATGGTCGATACAGCAAATGATCCATTAGGAATTGAGTCAATGATCAAGACATGGACAAAATCCATGAACGAACTTATGGCAAGTCAAGAAAAACAGGGAGACATCTCACAGATGCTATCTACTTTTTTTACTCAACCATTTCAATCACCATTCAACTCTAACGCTTTTGAGTCTCCTTTTAACATCATGTTTAAGCAACCATTTAGTTCAGATTTTAGTGGTGAATCTTACAAAAATCAATTTAACTGGGCTTCTTTTCTGTCAAATAATAACTTAGGAGGAGATAGTTCAGATAACACAACAAAAAAACGTAAAGATGTAATGGCTGCAATGGCAAATGCCATGAAAAATTGGCTGACAATGACAAATGCCATGACCTCTCCTGAATTTACCTCTGCTCTTTTTAAAGGTGCTGGCACAATGCCAGAGATGCTAACCAATATTGCCCAATCTACAATCTCTGGCATGACTGAAATTCATCAAAAAATGGCAGAAAGTGTCATTAGAATGAGTCAATCTGTTCAGGCTTATAACTTTGACGATATAGATGAGAATATTTTTCAGGCTTGGGCAGACATTTATGAAAAGGAGTTTAGAAAATTCTTGCGTGTTCCACAACTTGGTTTAAATAGGGAATATCAAGAAAAGATAAACGACATGGTTGATAAATTAAACATAGCCCAGACAACTATGTCAGAATTTATGCGTCTTCTCTATCTTCCATTTCAGCGATCAGCCTTTGTAATGCAAGAGGAAATTGACAAAATTGTTGAAAAAGGAGAGCTTTCAGAAGACCCACAATTTTACTACCAGATGTGGCTCAAAATTCTTGAAGGACACTTTATGACCCTTTTTCAGACACCTGAATATGTTGAAACATTGGGAAAGACAGTAGAGTCAATGAGTCAATTTACAAATGCAAGAGAAAAAGTTGTTGAAGATATGTTAAAAAGCCTTCCAATTGCCAGCAGGTCAGAGATTGATGATGTGGCAAAAGAGCTTCATCAACTAAAAAAAGAGATACGCTATCTTAAAAAAAATTTAGGAGGTAAGATATGACTAAATTTAAAGTCCCAATTGATCTTATCATGTCCAAAGTGGCTTCCGATGCCACAAAAGCACGTAAAAAAGCGACTGAAGCCTCAGAGGTACTCTTATCTAATCTTAAAACTGATATTGCCCAAACTCCCTATGACATTGTCTATCAAGAAGACAGGGTCAAACTGAAACACTATAAGGCAACAAGAAAGACGGAATATAAAACACCTCTGCTGGTGGTCTATGCTTTAATTAATAGAGAGACTATGCTTGACCTTCAGCCCGGAAGGAGTGTGGTTGAGCGTTTTCTTGATAGCGGGATTGATCTCTACATGATTGATTGGGGATACCCAACCAGAAAAGATAGATTTCTTGATTTTGATGACCATATCAATGGATATATGGATAATATCATTGATTTTATTAGGGAAAAGAACAATGTGCCAAAGTTAAACCTCATGGGTATCTGCATGGGTGGTGCATTCAGCGTTATCTATTCAGCACTCCACCCTGAAAAGATAAGAAATCTTGTTACCACAGTAACTCCAACAAGTTTTGACACCAATAAAGGGCTTTTGCATCTTTGGATGAGAAACCTTGATGTTGACGCTGTTGTTAATACCTATGGCAACCTCTCTGCTGATATGATGAACTTTGGATTTTTGCTTTTAAATCCTGCTCGACTTATGATCGACAAATATGTTGGATTCATGGAAAATATGGATAATAGAGATTTTGTTGAAAATTTTATCCGTATGGAGAAGTGGATTTTTGATAGTCCTGATCTTCCCGGTGAAGTTTTTAGGCAATTTGTCAAAGAGTGTTATCAGGGGAATAAACTTATCCAGAGTAAACTTGAGGTTGGTGGCAGACTCGTTGATCTTAAAAATATCACCATGCCATTACTAAACATTTACGGAAAATTTGATCATCTTGTTCCACCAGAGGCGTGCAACCAGCTTGTAAAGGCAGTTGGAAGTAAAGATACAGAAGACATTTGCCTTAACACAGGACATATTGGAATATATGTTAGCTCTAAATGCCAAGAGGCATTTGCCCCCAAAATTGCATCATGGCTAAAACAAAGAGATGAAGAGCCAGAAAAGAGACCTTCTTCTTTGGATATTTTGGAAAATAAATTGGATAGAGATAGCAAACTTGATAGTAAAGATAGTGTTCAGACAGAAAAAAAATTGACTTCTGTAAAGGCAATTAATCCATTTATGGCTGCTCAAAATGCTAAAATTACCCCAACTAATAAAGATACTGAAAAAGGAAAGAAAATTTCTACTAAAACGACGTCTTCAACTTCGGCTAAAAATATAAAAAAAAATTTATAGGAGATTTAAGATATGACACGGGAGAACGACTATTTTGATATATTCTGCAAAATCAGCAGAGCATTTGGCACAGCAGCAACTCAAAATGAGCTACTTCACCTTATTGTTGACAATGCAATTGAATCAATGGACGCAAAAGCTGCATGTCTTTTTTTGTCTGATCCTAAAAGTGATGTTTTTATACCAGTTGCACAAAAGGGGTTATCAGAAAACTATTTCCATGCAAGCCCACTAAAAGCCTTAACAATTGTTAAAGCCATTGAAAAAGATGGGTATCTGCTCTTTAAAGATGCTACAATAGACCCTCGTTTAGAGCATCATGAAGCTAAAAAAGCAGAAGGAATTGCCTCTATTATATCTCTTCCTATCCGTACAAAAAATAAGACTATAGGAATATTGTCGATATATACAGCAACTCAACGTGATTTTTCAGAAAGAGAGATAGCTTTTCTATGTGCTTTGGCAGATCAAGGGGGAATTGCAATTCACAACAACCGTTTGCTTACAAGACTTGAAAAGAACTCAACACTATTTCTTGAACTTGCCTCTTCAATTAACTCGACTCTTGAAATTGATGAAATTTTGAAAAACATGACAGAAGAAGTTTGTGATACCTTTAACATGAAAGGCGTTGCAATAAGGCTCTTGAATGAAGATACCCAAACTTTACAACTTGTAGCAAGTCATGGTTTAAGTGATGAATTTGCGCGAGGAATAGGCAACATAAATACAAATACTTCAATACGTGCATTAAAAGGGGAAACCGTAATTGTACACGATACAGATACTGATGATAGAGTGCAATTTAGAGAAGAGATGAAAAAAGAGGGCATCAAATCAATGATTGTAACCCCGATTATGGCAAGAGAGCAGGCAATTGGGGTATTGAGACTTTATAGCGGAGAGCAAAGAGAGTTCGCAAATGATCTGCTTATGATGGTTGAAGCATTAGGTCATCAAGGAGGTCTTGCTATCCAAAATGCCTCTATGTATTTGAAATTACAAGAAGATAAAAAGAGTTTAGAGCAAGATGTCTGGAGTCATAGGTCTTGGTTCTAAGCAGAGACTTTACACTATAGCCGTGCGATTTATCGCTCGGCTAAGATAAAATCAGGACTTCCTGTAAGTGTGGCTGTGATTGTTTTATCAAGAAAAAGGGAGAGTCCATTACCAGTATTGACAATACGGTCGTTTATATTAATAGAAACCTCTTTATTGCTTGTTCCAGCTTTTATGGCTTGATCTTTTACGCTCTTATTTAAATATTTGACTGCCCATGATTCAGCTTCTGTTATATCTGTAAAACCTTTATTTCCAGCAACTCCTTCTATAACAAACCTGCCAATACTATCTGGTCTGATAACAATTTTCTGTCTTACCATAATATGGCTTGTGATTGCACCAACTGCATTGGCAACATCAGCATTATTTGGAACAACCACCTTTGCATTGAGTATCTCACTCAACTTTGGGAGAAAATAGTGGATAGGCGCCCCTATTCCAATTACAGGATACTTAAACTCTGCCTTTATCCGATAGCGTGAACTTAAAGATGAATCAAGCATATTAGAGATAAGATGTTTTGCTAAAGGAGATTTTTCAAATTCATTTTCAAATTGTCCATTGCGATTGTTAATTCGATTTTTATCTCTTCCTTTCTTTTGCATCTGTTGTTTGTCTGTATATCCAAATTTCCCATACTCAATATCTTTGAAAATTAAATTTTTTAAAAGCTCTGACGCTAATTGTTTCTCTATCTTTTCAAGAAGCTCATCAATCAATTCAGGAACTTCTTTTTTACTGAACTCTGCCATTATATTAACCAATTTTTGAGCAGGTTCAGGATTCCATTTTATAAAGTCTCCTCTTACATGAAGAAGATCAGTTGGAGTCAATCCACATCTTTGAACAAGACCACTCTCTTCAAGACGCTCCATAGGTAGAAATAGTGTTGAAAGGGTATTAAGTTCTTTTGCAAGCTCCTCAGGTGTATGTGGACGAATAGTCAACAAATCGTATATCTGAATCTCCTGCTTTGTTGGTTTAAATGGGAATCTTTTTTCTTTATCAGTATGTGAGTCAAACTCTTTTGGGTTAATTTTTGAAGATTTAAGTTGCTTATTAGCACCCATAGCTACAAAAACCACCTGTTCTAAATGAGAAAGCTCACGCCCTTCCATCTTGCACAGTGCTTTATCTAAACCTGCTCGACACATCTCACCAGCCCATACAATTGGTCCAACACGTCTTGGTCCAACTATGAATTCACCTTGTTTCCATTTTATAAGGCTATCTCCGCCAAGACCAACAGTTCGCATGTCAAGAGCTTTGACGTGGGTTACAAACCCTCCAACACTTGCCCCACTTTCGCAGACAGCAACCATGTTATCGCAAATATCTGCTGTGTCAGTTGTGGTACCGCCCATATCAACAACCATTGCATTAGTTAAACCTGTCAATATCTTTGCTCCAGCAACGCTTGCCGCAGGTCCTGATAGAATCGTCTCAACTGGTTTCTCTCTTGCAACTTCAGAAGATATTAGAGTTCCATCTCCTTTTACCACCATAACAGGGGCAGATATTCCTCGTTTTTTAAGAACAGCATCAATCTCACTGAAAAATTTTATCATTCGTGGAATAATTCGTGCATTTAAAACTGCGGTCTGTGCTCTGACAACAAAATTAAGGAGATCAGATAGTTCATGTCCGCAACATGCTATCATTCTACTCTCTTGTTCGATAATCTTCTTTACAACTAACTCATGGGCAGGGTTGATAGAGCCTCCAAAGCCTGATACAGCAAATGCAGTTACGCTATCATTTGAGATCATCTCTTTGATAACCCTTTTTACCTCATCTTCATCAACAGGCTCGATCTCTTCACCACTTATGTTAATATATCCCTTTATGTTTCGTTTTGGTGTGTGAGAAATTAGATCATCAGAGACCATTCCAGCACTGTTCATCAATATTAATCCAGTCTTTTGCCCTTCACCCTCAACAATTGCATTGGTTGCAAGGGTTGTTGAGACAGAGACTAACTCAACTTTAGAGAGAATATCTTGATTTAACCCTGATAAAGCATTGTCAATGCCAATAGAAAAATCCCATTTAGTGGTAAGAGCCTTGTTTTTATAAACTATCTCTTTATCGTGAAAATTATAAATTACAGCGTCTGTATATGTTCCACCAGCATCAATACCAAGTCCATAATGGATTAAAAGCCCCTTAAAATCTTTTTCTTTATCAATTAAATTCTCACTACCCTTTTTATCATCTATATTGGAAACTGCACTATCATCATTTAAAAAATTAACTGCCTTATCTTTTTTATCTCGGCTCTGACTCTTAACCTCTTCCTTAGGGCTTGAATTATTAAGAACAGGGGCAAAATCATTAAGAATTTCTGCGGACTCTTTAATAATTGGTGCAGAATCTAAGCCATTTTTAAACGCACAATATATTGTGCAATGGTGAGGCGGAACAATTAAAATAGCATCATCAGAGTGTTCTTGAGTCAAAAGTCGTCTCATTAAGGAGTTATCTCCCTGAATATGCTCATATTTCCAATTATACTCTTTTGCCATCTCCTTTGCTTGTTTTTCATATCTTTCAGCATTACCAAGTCCAGTATCAATAAAGGCGGCTCTTTGGTAATTCTTTTGCCAACTGCTGAAAAAATCTATAATTGTCTTACCACCCTCTTCTCCATATCTCTCTTTTAACTCAAGATAACCCATTGACTCTGAACCAATCCATATTTTTCTATCAAGCTTATCATTTGGGTTATCTTTCTCTTTGCACCAACCAGTAGAGAGATAAAATGTTCCGGGATACTTGGCAAACTCTCTTTTATAAGCACTATCACTTCCCATGAACATTGCTATGCAGTCATGCACTCGCGGAAAAAATAAAGGAACATGCGGGGCATTAATCCCCACAGTTCCTCTTCCACAAATTCCATACCCAATTACAATTCGAGAGCAACTCTCATCTTGTGCAGCAGTGTCAATTGCAGATTGAAGCCTTATCCTCAACTCATTTGGCTTATCGTGAAGACCTCCTGGAAGAAAGGTCATTTTAAGATTTAGCTTAAAGTTATCTCTATTGTTGAAATCTTCTGCAATTTTTTTAATATCTGGTGCAAGGACGCCACAGCCAATAAAATGGACACTGTTTAAACTATCCATGGGTAAAATTTTTCTCCATTAAGCCAGTCAAAAACTATTTTTGGCTATTCTATTTACAGCTCTACCCACTCTTTTATTCCATTAATATCAACTGTTTTCCACTCTTTAGATACTCTTTTTTTAATGAAAAAATGAAATAAGGTATCAACAACTTCAAAGACTTTGTTATAGAGAAAGACCTTTTCAAGTACAGCCCCCTCTATATCCTCATCACCTTCTACTTTTCCTGAAACAGGTATTTTAAGAGAAGTTATCTCCATGCTCTCGCCTTTTATATTGAATTTCCACTCATCTTCATCAACACGCAAAATGAGATTCATATCTGTTACTACTGCCCCTTTTTTAAGGGCTGTCTTTCCCTCTTCAAGCCCGGGATCATCACCTTTAATTGAAATTTTCTCAACAGAGTCATCTCCAAGTGAATTTTCAAGGGCAATGCAGTTTCCTATCTCGAAAACTATTGAACCACAGTCAATTCCAGCTTTTTGAAACTCAGATTCTGCTATCTTTTTTATGTTAATGTCGTTTTCAATTAGATACCAAAGCCATGTTAGAAACTCATTACCAAGAAACTTATATTTATTATAACTTACTGATATATCATTCATTAGAATCACCCGCAACTACCTTACCTCTATTTACATTAGCAGGAACTAAATTAAGAACCATATCTCGCTCCTCGTCAGAAAAACTATCTGAACTCTCAACTATTGTGAATGGAAAGAGCCTTATTAACCTTAACTTAAATGATTTGGAAAATAAGGTCTCAAGCTCTTCATTTGCTGCTTTTTGCGTTGAAAAGAAAAGCACTTTTTGAGATTCATGATTCCAGAGAACATCATATATATTAGGTGTAGAGGGCATTTGACTCATAAGTTTGTCGGTAATACTCTCTCTTATCTCTTTTTTTTCGTTTTTTGAGATAAACTGACGCCCCTCTTCTTTAAGTTTTTTCTCAATTTCAATTGAAACATGCTTTTGAATTATCTTTGAAGGAACGCTTTTTTTATCTATCCTGAAAGAGAAGAGAAAAAAATCTCCAAAGGTGAATGTAAATTTTTCAAAATCAGGATTAAAGTTACTTTCAAATGGTGTCCAACCCATTGTAACTTCAGCATATTCATCTTCAATTGTGGTGATTGCGTTCTGTTTAAGTCCAGCGTGTATGATCTCCATAACATTCTCTTCAATTTTTCCATCCACCCTGTATCTTGCAATAGATACGCTTGATGACAACAAACCCATAAATACTCCGTTTAATTTTCAGTTAATAATTTTTAAATTCAATCAAGTCTCTTTTATCTATACTTAAGAATTGGGGTAGTGCCCAACATGTAGTGATGGCATTAAACTTGCTTTGATTTATAACTATTTGTTTTTAAAGCGTATGACGCACACGTTTTAGTTATAAAATGCGTCACAAATAACTACTTGTTAGGCACTACCAATATTAGAATCAACATGTGTATTTTTGTACATCGACCGTTTTTTTCTCATTTTTAATTATTGCAACAACAGCATCATTACGTATTTTGTATAAATTGAATTCTTCTACAGACTTAGAAACATCAGATGGATCAAAAATTTCTCCACAATACCTGCACTTGAGTGCTTCTAATCTTATTATTTCAGCACAATATGGACATTTTTTAGTAGCATTATCAATTTCTTGGTTCTGGGCTTGATTATTTATTTTATCAGATTTTGAGCTAAGTCCGATTATTAACAAAGCAATAATGCCTAAAAGAAAACCTAAAATTTGCCAGTCAGTAACATTTTTCCCTTTTTCTTTTGCCAAGTAACCACAACCAAAAGCAAAAATAATACCATAGACAATATAAAACCATATCAATTCCATTTAAATTTAATCCTTAACGACAAGCTCAGCGGTTCGGTTTTGCGGAGCGTAGCGGAGCAAAACCGAATCCGCTGGAGGCTCTGGTTATATACTAATCTGTATCTGTTTTTTTTGCTTCTTCATTCTCATTTTCCTTTGCTGTGAGAGCAAACTTCAATCCTTATAATCAAAAATTCAAGTTGCTCATCCCTTGATTAATCTGATAACAATTTTATCTTTATCAAAAAAAATTAAATCAGCCGCCCGTTCCGAAGATCCAGCCGATGGGTCCCGAATGCCGCTGCCATGGGGCTATGGGTGACCATGATGATGGTTTTGTCCTCATCCTCGTTCAGCTTCCTGAGAATCTCCAGAATTTCCATAGCCATAGCCGGATCAAGATTGCCGGTGGGTTCATCCGCCAGAATCAGATCCGGATCGTTTGCCAGTGCCCGGGCAATGGCCACCCTTTGCTGCTGGCCTATGGACAATTCCCGGGGCAGATGCAGGGATCTTTCTCTCAGCCCCATCCTTTCCAGCAACGATTCCGCCCTCGGATGACACCCGCCATTCTTGTTTTCAGATGCGAAAATCATGGGAATCATGACGTTTTCGAGAGCATTGAGGTAGGGAATGAGGTTGAATGTCTGAAGGATAAAACCGATCTTACGATTGCGATATCGTGACAATTGATTTTTCTTCAGGGAATAGATGTGCTGTCCATCGACCTCGACGCTGCCGGTGGTAGGACGCAGCAACCCCCCAAGGGTAACCAGCAATGTCGTTTTTCCGGAACCCGAACTGCCGGTGACGGTTACAAAACTTCCTTTAGTTATGGATATCGAAATCCGGTCAAGGCCTGTGACCTGTCCTCGGGGGCCGTTATATATTTTAGTAACATCGGTAATCTGAATCATGATTAAACCTCCTGCATAATCAGGCTAGGGTCCAGACGCGAAGCTCTGAAGGTAGGGATAAAGCTTCCCGTCAGAGAAATCAGAACCGCCATCAAAACGGCATATAACAAATATACAGCCATGGGTGCGACGGCAAGTCCTGCCAGCCGGGGACCCAGAATCATAGCTCCGGCCGAACCGATGATATACCCGAAAAACCCTCCGGCCGCACCGAGGACAAGAGCCTTAGTCATGAACAAACGATAGATGATCCCCCGGGTGGCCCCGATGGCAATCATGGTGCCGATTTCACGCTTTCTTTCTTCCACGTTGGCCCACATGAAATTGCCGATGGAAATTGCACCGACGATCAGGATTATGACCAGAAAAATCAAGGAGATTTTTTCCATCAGGCTGTTGGTTTCTATCTGGGTGCTGACGATCTGACCTATGGTGGTGATGCGCGTATCCGGCAGAATATTGCGCAGGTTTCCCAAAAGACCGTCGGAAATGGCCGAGCAGCAACCCATGATTTCGATACAACTGATCTGGGAACCGATTCCCAGTATGCCCTGAACCGTGTGAAGGTGGGCAAAAACCCGGTTATCATCCACGGTTCCGGTTTCAGGCAGGATTCCCGCCACTGTAAATACATGGTTCCGAAGCGTAATAGTGCCGCCTTCGGTCAGATTCAGACGTTCGGCAACCACCTTGCCCACCAGCACGTCGTTACGGTTCAGGGTTTCGATAGCCGTGCGCTGCAAACGGGGATCTGCGTATTTCCCCGATGAACCCTTGTGGATGTGCCCCGTGTCTTCTCCCGAAAGGCCGGATATCGTCCAATAAGGCTTTGCCGCCAATTCCCCGCTCGGCAAGATACCGGTGAGGACTACATTGGTCGAACCCGTATCAATTCGCCTGGTCAACTTGGGAGACAGATTGTCCACACCGGACAGTGCCGAATTAAGAATCCTTTCCACATATGCTTCCGGAAAAGTGGGAGCGTCTATGTCCGCGGCGTAATAATCATCCACGGATGCCGACTGAGGCAAAACCAGGATATTGGCCCCCAGATTTTCCATTTTGATTTTCACGGCTTTTTCCGATACCGCAGCCACGGTCTGAATCCCGACAATCACCGCGATCCCTAAAGTGACGGCCAGGAGGGCGGAAACAAGCTGGGATTTCCTCAAAAACAATTCTTTCCAAATTATTGTATTCAGTTTCATGACATGATTCCTCCAAAAAAATTCTAATGGGTGCAGCCTGGTGAACACGAACTGCCTCTCGGGACGGTGGTGGCGGCCTGGACAAGCTCATCGACGGAAACCCGCGTCGTCGTAAACCTGTTTATTAAATGGCCTCCGTTGTTGGCTACGATCAACGTGGGTGTGCCTGCCGCGGTATCGACCTGGAGCTGGGTCAGAAATTCTTTTTCAGCGGGGTCGTTCATGTCGATTTCGATAATCAAGGCATTGCCCTGCATCTTTTCACAGGCCGCCGCAGAGACCTTGCGAAAATCATGCGCCGGAACCGAACCGCTTTTTTCGATGATCATAAACAGCGATTTTCCCTTCCGCACCCCTTGAATGACCTCCAATTTCTTAGGCGAAGGAATCATTTTAAGCAATAATTCGGTGGATGCACGATCGGCCGGCACTCCGCCGGTTATGGCTCCTGAAACCACAATCAAAATTAAGGGCATGGGCGCACCGGCCAGACGATGCTCCCTTACCAGGTCCTCATTGGCCGGATCACGCACATCCAGGTTGAAAAATTTTGCGCCCGGAACCTTGTCCACGGCGGCCCGGATAATCCCTTCAATCCCTTCAACCGGTTTGGCCATGGAATGGGATGCCAGAATAATAGCCTTGGCATCGGGTCTGAATGCATCATTGATGTTTTCGACAGCCGACCCCGCAATCGGGAAGACGATGACTATCATTATTATTGCTGATATTTTTATAATATGATTGAACATGATTGTTCTCCTTTATTTATGAATATAATAACGGCCAAAAAGGCCATACAAATGATCTTGCTCCGAAGAATAAAAAAAACCGTGACGTCTTATTCCCCGGTCTGATTTTTCTAAAAACCGATTAAACCGATTGTCAGGGTCGTCGAATCGACTGCAGGACGGAATTCAACAAAGAAAAGATGAGTTGCACAGATAAATAGGAGGTCCGGAATAGATGACTTTCCTCATAGACAATGGATTCGAACATCCATCATCGGTCCGGAGGATATCCGGATGCAGGTAAAGCGCTATTGTTGCTATCGGATCAGGGGGGTAAGACCTGCGGGAAATTGCGGCGATAATTGCGGTGCTGGTTGGACAGACGCCATGACCGTAGCAGCAGGAAAAGAGTGTATGGTTTAAGGAAGTACAGCCTTGAGTATTCGGACTTGAGTTTTGGAACGAATTCCCAGGTATGTTAAAGGGTCGAGCCCAGGCGTAATCGCAGATATCGGCAAGCTGCCGATAACCATGCTCGGTATTTCCCGGAATCATGATGTAGCATGAATGTGGTGAATTCAAGGTTCCGGATATAAGCAGGCAGATGATAAGTAACCCTGGTGATAATCCCTTATAAAATTTTCGACGAATCGACTGCATTTACTTTCTTATAGCCTCTTTCATGTGTGATATAACACCAAATTCAGGGGCAGCCCGAAGGCAAGCACAAACGCCGGTTAGCAACAAAACCACACGCCGTAGGGCTGTCCGCTGAAATGCTGGGTTAAAAACTGTTTGCTCATTTGAGATCACAGATTATAATAAAATTGGGCTTGGCTTTTGTTTTGTTATTTGATTTTGAGACTTTTCAGTATTTAAATTGTGTTTTCTGCGTTTTTCATTTTCTTGAAGGTGTCTAAGACGTTCTCCAATTGTCATGTTATATAATTCATTTCCAGATTCTTCTTTCCACTTAAAAACTTCTATCAATGATTTGTCATATTTCATTGCAAACCTCCATCGGTGTAACCAAATCTAATTTGTTGGAATACCCATTTTTTAAATTCACTCCGTTAATTTTTCTCATGCGGGATAAATTAGCAAGATGTTTTAAATTCCAGCTTATCAATGCATCAAGCCCGTAAACAGTTGCAATGGATGCGTGAATTGAATCATCAACTGACTTGGCGGGTAATATTCCCTCTCTGATATATTCTTCTGCAAGTGTCAGTGCTTCTTCCGTGATTTCTAATTTTTCGGGGTTATACTCGGCAATCAGATTCAATAACAGAGATTTTTTCTCATCATCCGCTTTATCTATCTCACGAAATACGATTTCAGAAACAAAAATTCGATATCTATCCCGTTTGATTTGGTTGAAAAACTCAAAAGTAACCGCCTGCTTCTCAGGAGCATCGTCAGCAAAATAAAAATTCCATACAGAAGTTTCTAAATAGAGTAATAATTTTTTCATATTTTTTAAAAGAATCCTTTTTAAATGCTGACATGATTGATTTGTAAATTAGTAATTATAAATTTTATCAGTAGGTTGCTCCCTCCATAAAACCCCTTTGTGGAGATTTTACTGAAGAAGAACCTACGTATCTTTTATTAAATTACCATGATGCAACAGCAGGATGTAAAGAAACACCCTCTTTCTCATCAATCCAAATTACGTCCTCTACTGATTTACGTTTATTGTCTTTAAAAATAATAAGTAATGTTCCTGGATCAACTATATCTATACTGTTAATTTTTCTTGGATATTCCAATATAGCTATTTGTTTTCTTACTGTCTTGGAGTAATTAGCTGTGTCGATCTCGTCTTTTGAATAATACATACGATTAGAACCTCTTTCGTTCAAACACTCTTTTTCAAAAGCATCTATTGAAAAAATATCAATTGGATAATCGTCATATTTCCATTTGATTTGGAGTCCTTTTTCATTTGCTACAAAGTTTGGCATTGCTTTTCTCCTTACTTTTAAAGAAAGTTTTAACGTTTGGCGTAACCAGCCCGGAAGGACGGGCGGCCACGCGCTACAGGGTTGACGACAAACATGTACGCCCGTCTTTCCGGGTCTGCGTTCACGCCATTGTTAGAACGCCCGCCAATATCTAACGACTTCAAGTATTCCGTTTTCATCTGTTCCAAGAGTTATCCAGCGATCCTCTGTTTCACTATGTTCATCATCAAAGATTGAAACCATATATGGATCACGGAAAACAGTTGCCGCACGTTGGAAACTGATCTTATGAGTAGTTTGAATCAAATCTGACAATGGCTATCCAATTGATTGTTCAGGGTATTTTCCAGTAACGCCTGCATAAAACGAGCGTATAATAACCATATCAGCCTCAATATCTCCAGTTGGAATAATAGACTTTCCAAGTCCGCCAGCTTTACGTCTATAATCTATATATCCCATGACAATCGGAATATTAGCACCTCTTGCTATATGATAAAAACCGCTTTTCCAATACATCACCTTTTTTCGAGTGCCAGATGGTGGGATTACAATAACAAGCTCATCATGTTTATTAAATGTCTGAACAACATTAGTAACCGTATCATTTGACTTACTACGGTCTATAGGAATAACTCCAAGCCATCTCATAATTTTTCCAAACGGAGGACGAACAAGCTCTTGTTTACCCATCAAATAAATTTTAATCTTTAAAATAAAAGCAACGAGAATTGTATAAACAAAATCCCAATTAGAAGTATGAGGGGCGGCAATAAGGACATATTTTTTGAAATTAGGCTTCTTGCCTTCTGCCTTCCATCCTGTTGCATAAAAAAAGAGACGAGCTGACCAATAGAGTAGTGTTTTAAGCACAGGTGTATCAAAAACGGTGTAATTTATCATAAACTTTTCCTTTATTTTTCTATGTTATTTGTTTTGCATTATAAATATCATTAAGATTAAATCAAATCAGTAAGTTGAACCAAGATGACAGAACGTTTATTTTTCTTTAAAATAGAGCATTCATAATTACTAAAAGTAATTTTATCTTTCATATTGGGTATTCTTCCTAATTTTAGAATAAGATAGCCTGCAAGGGTTTCGTATTGGTCATCTTGCTTGTCATCTTCAATTATTGGATGAGGCAATAACTCATTTATATCGTCAAGCGTAGCTGAAGCAACTACAGTATATTTTTTGTCTCCCATTTTTTCTACAACAGGTGTCTCGTTTATATCCAAACATATCAATATAGCTCTGATTAACCTCTAAAATTTCATTTGTATACATATCTGTAATAATAAGTGCATAGGGGGATAAATCAAATGCTTTATTAAATTTGTCTTTCTCTGTTTCAACATCTTTTAGCAGTCGTTTATTTATCATCAATATTAGGCTAATTGTAATACAGAAATTTAGAGTTATATACATTGTAATTGTCAGGGAGTTTATAACACCGGACTTGAAGAATTCATTACTTTGCAGATCAAAGCCGATGATCATAGCAAGCTTGAAGATGCTTGCCAAAACAAACCCTCCAGAGACTATACCTGTGAGCAGAGTCATCTGTCGCATTGGATAAGGTACTCTTTTAAACATAAGCCAACATATTTGAGAATCCATAATGATTATTGCCCCAGACATAATAAGCTCTCTGAAGCCCAAATTGGGGTCTATGAATGTAAAGTAATATCTTAGCACAACAAAAAGAAATATAAAAATATAGTTATGGGTATGTTTGCCTTTGCAATTTGTAAAATCCTCCAACCCGACTAATAATATCAATGTACTACATATAAGTAATACGTTGGATAGCAAGATAGATAGAGAGTCATGTATCACACCTTGAAGGAGTATCAACAGAATGCCTACTACCTGAAAAAACAGACACCATACCCATAAAGTTACTCCTGCAAAACGGTTTTTGTTATAATACCATATTATTGCAATAGAGATGGTGGCAACTACATTTATGATTAAATTCATAACCATAATAGTTTTTATATCTAAGTTCATAATATCCTTAATTAATTGGGTTATAGCTAAGTTAATGACAGTTTAAAGAAAATGTCATTAACTTAAGACCTACTGTAAATAAATCCGTGCCGTTTAGAAATTATATTCAATTCTTCTTCTGATCAATAGAGTAAATGTTGTAAAAAGATATATAGCAATCTATTTTTAAGAAATAATAACCTACAAAATAGCCAAATTATAGATACACAAAAAAACTTTGGTAGAGTAGCACAGAATTATTTGCAGAAACAAATTTTCTGATGCAATAACATAGAACTTATGATATGTTTTAAAAAGTTATCTGATAGTTTTTTTTTGCTGAAAAGATAGAGAGAAAATAAATTCCAAAAGCTCTTGATAAATTAACTATTAAGAGCTTTCTTTATTCTAATCTAATCTAATAAATTCTAATAAATACATGAATTAACAATAAACGGATCGTATTTATGTTTTTTGAGGTATTTGTTACTTTAGTACTTGTTTTTTTAAATGGCTTTTTTGTGGCTTCTGAGTTTGCTATTGTAAAAATAAGAGCTTCCCAGCTTGAATTAAAGGCTCAATCTGGGAACAGTGCTGCAATATTATCAAAACATATTGTATTAAATCTTGACGGTTATCTTGCAGCCACTCAGTTAGGAATAACACTTGCAAGTTTAGGATTGGGCTGGATTGGAGAACCCGTTGTTTCTAAGATAATAGAAAATTTTTTTGAATATATTGGTATGGAACTCAATCCAGAATTGGCACACGCTATAGCCTTACCTATAGCTTTCACAACTATTACGGTTTTACATATTGTTTTTGGTGAGCTTGCACCAAAGTCAATTGCTATACAGCGTTCAGAATCAACAACTCTATTAATAGCTTATCCACTTCAATTCTTTTTTTTGGTATTTAGACCATTTATTTGGGTATTAAATGGTATAGCTAATTTTTTACTTAAACTGGTTGGTCTTACTTCAATACATGGTTCTG
>JADGBE010000057.1 GCA_015231615.1 Desulfamplus sp.
ATTTGAGGGGATAAATTTTGTAAAAACGATAACTGGAGACAGTGTGCAGTGTATAATACATGGTATCAATGATTTACATAAAAAAGTTATCAGGCTTTTGGGAGGAGCTTCTTGTGAAATATATCAGTTTTCTACAAATTGAGGCTGCTCAATGTCGGTTAAATGGTAAATAATAATACATTCAAATAACTCATTTTTACTGTTAATAACAAGAAGCTATCATTACTACATGTAAAAAACTAACCGGACACTACTGTTAAAAACTTGATCATCGAGATTAAGCAATATTGATTTTAGGCTGAACAGGATTAACTCAAGTAAATTTTATGTCAGTCAATAATTTCAATATGTTATATGAATACAAAATTATCTTGATAAAAACTATAAAATTTTTATCTTGTTATTTCATTATTTCAATACGTTAGATGCCTGAGTAGTTACTTTTTATTATTAAAAGAGATAATCTATGGTGTGAGCCCAGTGCCATAAAGTTAATTATCCCTATATATTAGAATCTATATTACCTCTTTTTAGAATTAAGAGAATATACAAACGCAAGAAGCTCTGCAACTGCAATATAAAGAGATGGTGGAATCTCCTCATTAATTTTAAGTGTAGATAGCACTTCAACAAGATCAGGATCGCTTTGTACAGGAATCCCATGCTCCTTAGCAAGCTCAATGATATTTTCTGCAATTTTGCCGCTACCCTTAGCAATAACCTTTGGTACAGCCTCTAACTGTGAGTTATAGCGAAGAGCAACGGCTTTTTTTTCTCTTATTTTCTTCATTATATTTTACGCATCGTAAAATTTTATGGTTGTTTTTACAGTTGTTGATTGACCATCTTGATATTGGAATTTTGCCTCAACCTCTTTTATCTTAACAGACTCATCATAAAGTCCATCATATAGATTTTTATATCTATCCATAACAACTTTACGCCGAATCTTACCAGTTTTGGTCAACTCTCCATCATCAACATCAAGCAGTTTATAAAGAAGAACAAACCTCTTAATTTTAAAATGCTCTTTTTCAACTCGTTCATTGATGCCTCTTACCTGCTCAAGAATGAGATCTGCAACCTCTTTTTTACTCGAAATGTCCATGTATGTTGTGTATGAGATGCCTCTATCTTCTGCCCATTTGCCCACA
This sequence comes from Desulfamplus sp., assembly GCA_015231615.1. Lineage (GTDB taxonomy): Bacteria > Desulfobacterota > Desulfobacteria > Desulfobacterales > Desulfobacteraceae > Desulfamplus. The sequence continues at coordinate 1,155 of JADGBE010000057.1, forward strand.
ACTTCAGGGTCAATATTTATCAAGGCTGAAACATATTCTCTTTTATCCCCAAAGATAACAGCCTCTTTAATGTATGGGCTAAATTTAAGTTTATTCTCTAAAAACATTGGACTAAACATCTCGTTGTTGTGGTTGTGCATAACATCAGATACTCTATCAATAACAACAAGATGACCTGAATCATCAATATATCCTGCATCACCAGAGTGAAGCCACCCACCTTCTAAAAGTTCTGCTGTTTTTTCTGGTTGTTCAAAATATCCAGGAGATACAGAAGCAGAGCGTGAAAGAATCTCGCCCTCTTCACTTATGCGACACTCTGTTCCGGGAAGAGGCATTCCAACAGTATCTGGTCGAACATCGCCATCTCTGTGCATATAGGCAATTCCAGTTATCTCTGTCTGTCCATAAATCTGCTTTAGGTTTACACCAATTGCCTGATAAAATGTAAAAAGTTCTGGACCTAACGCAGCCCCGCCTGTGTAAGCACGTCTAAGACGTAAAAGCCCCATCTGGTTTACAAGAGGACGAAATATAATCTGTTTTCCAAGCCACGCCTGAAAATTTAGCATAATCGGCATATTTTTTCCTGACATTCTATATTTTGCCGCATCTTGACCTATCTCAATAAAGTAGTTGTAGAGCTTCTTGTTAAACCAGTAAGATTGATCAATTTTAAGCCAAATTGATGAGCGAATAGATTCATAAATTCTTGGGGCACCAAACATAAAATGGGGACCAATCTCTTTTAAATCAGACATAGCTGTCTCAACAGATTCTGGAAAATTGATAGTAATGCCTGTTGCCATTGCAATGCCAAATGAGTTCATCTGCTCTCCTATCCATGCAAAAGGTAAAAAAGAGACATACTCATCAGTTGGCTTTAAAGGATCAACCTTTGTAATCTGAACCCCCATGTTTATGTAGTTTTTGTGGGTCATCATGGTTCCTTTAGGAACACCAGTAGTCCCAGAGGTTAAGCAAAGATGACACACGTCATCAGGGGCGGTTGCATCAACTAAGGTGTCAAAGAGTTTTGGCTCTTTTTTATCAAGGGCATCACCAAGTTTATAAATTTCACTTATTGGAATAAACCAAGGGTCAGATGTATAGCTTCTCATTCCACGCGGGTCTTCATAGATAATATTTTTAACTTTTGGTATCTTCTCTTTTACCTCAACCAACTTATCAACCTGCTCTTGATTGTCGCAAAAGACAGCTGTAACTTTAAGAGAGTTTATAATTTGGGCTATCTCATCTGGCATTGTAGTTTGATAGATTCCAGCAGAGATTGCACCAAGTGAGTGGCAACCAATTGCTGTAAATAAAAGCTCTGGAATATTGTCGCTTATAATTGCAACTATATCACCTTTTTTAATGCCAATCTGTCTCATTCCAAGGGCTGTTTTGCGGACATAAGAGTAATAAGATTTCCATGTATATGTGTTCCATATTCCAAAATCTTTTTCCCGCAAAGCAACCTTATCTCCACTGTAGTTTAATCTAAGACGAAGAAGTTGAGGTATGGAATATTGAGTAAGTTTATCGCTATTTTCCATTTTATTCATTTCCTATATAGGCTTCGATTACTTTTGGATTTGATGAAATCTCCTCTGGTGTTCCAGAGCCGATAAGCTGACCAAAATCAAGAACATGAATTCTATCTGAAATATCCATAACTACACCAAGATCATGTTCAACTAAAACCACAGTAACTCCTCGCTCGTTTTGAATATCCATTATAAAACGGACAATATCCTCTTTTTCTTCAAGGTTCATGCCAGCCATTGGTTCGTCAAGAAGCAAAAGGTCTGGATCAAGAGTCAACGCTCTTGCAACCTCCACCTTTTTTTGAACACCATAACTTAAATTGCCAACAAGACTTTTACGGTAAGGTTCAAGCTCCATAAAATCTATCACCTCTTCCACAAATTTTCTGTTTTCAGCTTCAACTCTTGATGCTTTTCCCCAAAAGATAAGAGCCTCAAAAAAGTTGTATTTTAGCTTTATATGTCGGGCAAGAAGAAGATTATCAAGAACAGAAAGCCCTCTAAATAACTCTAAATTTTGAAAAGCACGGGCAATACCCATGCTGGATACTTGGTGGGGTGATGAGTGTGTAAGATTTTTTCCACAATAGCTAATTTGACCTTCTGTAGGATGATAAAAACCAGATATACAGTTGAGCATACTTGTTTTACCAGCACCATTAGGTCCAATAATTGAGGTGATAAGACCCTTTTCAATCTCCATATTAACACCAGAGAGAGCGTTGAGTCCTCCAAAAGTTAGAGTAACTTCAGATACACTTAAATAGCTCATAATATCCTTTAATTTTTTTCTAAGAAATTGATTTAGCGTTTATAACAGAACTATTTTTGAACGAGTTTGCCTTTATCTTTTTTATCGTTCTCGTTCAGGAGTTTTAATCAAGCGATAGTTATTGTAGTGGCAGTCGGAAGTTGCCTTTATTTTGCTATAAGATTTAAAATAAATGGTGGGATTATAGAATGTTGAAATTATATTTAATAAATGTTGTTCATCTATTGCACGGCAAAATATTTTAAGTCAAGAAAAAATTTGAATAAAGGGGGGAGGTTTTCTCCTCCCCTAACCAGTCATTTATATTTACTTTTAATATTGAATAATATCTACTACTTAAGATTTAGTTTCCAATAATAACCAAATGGATCTTCTGTATTGGCAAATTTTTGTAAACCTATGGGAAGTTTAGTTCCAAAAACATCAATACAAGGTATTGTAATATCAAGGTTATTTTCAACAATTGCACAATTACCAATATCTTTTATTACTCCACAAAGATTAGTTTTCTCCTCATTTGTTGTTTCCCAACCAGAAGGAACACTACATGGAGTTGGAAACATAATCCAGCAGTCAATATTTGAAGGTTTAGCATAAGTTATAACTTCAGCACAAACAGGCTCTTCACAATTTATATTAATTCCACATTTAGATGGATTCTGTTTACAAAATTCGATACCTTTCTGATAGCCTAAATCATATTCACTATTTTGCAATTCAGTGGTTTGCTCACTGTATAACTGCTGCACTTCAGATTCAGATATTGCACGATTATAAATAAGCAAATCGTCAATATCTCCATTTAGGTTTTGAGATTTATCAAAACATCCTCCCAAACAATCTTGGTCTTGTCCAATAACTACACCATTTATATCAGAGCTTATTGTTTGATTTGAAATTGATATTGTTCCTATTTTAATGTTATCAACATAAATCACGCTTTCTGTATTATGTCGTATAAATGCTATAAAGTGCCATTTACTATCTGACATATCAATCTTTCCATTAAAGTTTATGTATGTACTTCCTTTGAAGTCGATATTAAAATCATTGGAATTTTTATTGTAAAAAAGATTAAATTCGTTATCTTCTGCAGAGTTAGCTATTCCCAAAATGTTGTTAATATCTGAATTCATAACACCAAATTTTATCCAGCAGATGATTGTAAAATCTCCGAGATTGTTCATTACATTATTGTTTAGAGATATATACTGTGTATCGACAATATTGTAGGCACTGTTAGAGTTACCAAATCTATCTGATGTTAGGGTTGGACCATATACACTGCCATGGTTTTGGTTACCACTTTTATCATTAGCATTACCGTTAAAAGTGTAGTAGCCAACCAATCCATCATTTAAGGCTGCATCAGCTATTGAAGCAAAACTTATAAACAATACTGTTATTAATAGACCAAGAATACTATTTTTTTTCATTTAATCCCTCCAAATAACTTATTTTTTTAATTAATTAATATACCCTATCCGAGTTCAGTTGTAATAACAAATTCTTTCCTACTGTAAATAATTCTGTGCTGTGTTGGCAATTATATTTGATTTCTTATCTGGTTAGCAGATATTATGGTATAATAATTATATATAGTATAATATTCTTCCGATAAAGCATGGATATTAATCTGTTTTTAAGCCAGTATAATCTACAAAATAGCCAAATATAGATACTTAAAAGACTCTTGCAGACGGCACGGAATTATTTACAGGAACAATTATATTACCTTCATCATCACGAACTATTATTTCTATGGTTGCCATCTATAAATCTCCATTTGTTTATTTGTCTGCCAGATAGTTACTAAATTCCAACATAATACAGCACGGAATTATTTACAGTAAGCCAAATTTTGAATAGATACGACTTTCAATTGCCTCAAGCCAACCGCTTCCAATATCAGAAGTTTCCCTATCAATGCTTTGAATCACACGAATATAATCATTTCCATTTTCCTTGATGCCCTGTTCAATTGCTCTTATAAATTCTTCTGGTGGTTTTTGTTCAGGCAGATCAAAAGGCATATCAAAAAAGTGTTGAAAAGAGTCTATCCCCCTATCCCACATATTAATAATGTCATCATGCTCTTTAACTAACGGCGTGACTTTGCCATCATTTCCAGAGAGAATAGTCTCTTTTGATTTATGAAGACGTTTTATAAAATCATCAAGCCTGCTTATTCTTTCATCAATTGCTGATTTTAAAATATTTTTCATACCTAAAAGCAACTGTTCAGACAATAACCTCTCTTGCAATAACTTTTTTGATAGATTTGATGAATCATCTGCTGATGAGTTTGAATCTGATAACAGATTCGTTCGACCTACAAAGATAGGTCTGATATGAACATACCAGTTCATCAGGCTTATAAGACCCGCAATATATAAAATATTGTTTTTAAATATCCGTTTTACGTTGGAGTATATTCCAATTTTTCTATCTAAAATAGCCTCACGAATACCGCCACCAAACATCAACTTATCAGGTTCTAAAATATCTTTTCGCCAAATTGTGCCAGCGGCTGTAACAGAACCAAATGGCAGACGACACGGACCCACGACTCCGCCTTGCCCACCAAGAAATATTGGGTGGCTTTTGAGCATAACACCTTGATAGACATTTCCAAACATTGACGGTGTGGCTTTGTCCTGATTTGGAGTGTAATTAAAATGGATAAATGAAGAGCCGACTTCGCTGTGATCTTTCCTGCTTGTTCCCCCAGCCATTAAGCAGTCGCAGAAGTTGATAAGACTTCCAAGCGTTACAAAGGGAAATAAGATCGTCTGTTTTAATCCAACAGTGTGGGCAGCATTAGCCCCTTCCTCCAAAATTGTTCCACCTCTAACATGACCACCAGAGCCAAAGCTGTTATTGCCAACAAAAACACATTTTTGAAAAAATCCACCTTTAAGCTTAGTCCCTTTACCCACAAGCACATTATCAAGAGTTACAGCTCCCTCAAAGCCAAGAGTGGTATCTGACATTATAAGAGTCTCTTTTCCCATGAGTTTTGTGAAAGGATATAAAGTTACGTTGTCTCCTGAAATTCTCTCTACAACAACATCATCATCAATAAATATAGATTCAGGGTTTAGGATTTTTACACCTTTTTTAATCAGTAAATTAATTTTATCCAATTTTTTACCTTCTGCCGTTAATGAATAACAATTTAATAAAGCCTGAAATTATATCCAGCAATGTAATAATTTGTAGGGTTTAACCATGGTTAAACCCTACTCAATCTATTCCCGCTTGAGTATAAACACAAACTAAAATCTATAAATCACACTGCCCCAAGTAAATCCAGCCCCAAACCCGATAAACATAATGGTATCTCCTTGTTTTCCAATAAGATTTTGCTCTAAAGCCTCATCTAAAGCAATTGGAATACTTGCGGCAGTTGTATTGCCATACTTTTGGATATTATTAAAAATTTTAGCCTCGTCTATCTTCATAAACTGCTGATATGCCTGATTTATCCTTAAATTTGCCTGATGAGGAAAAATTAGATCAATGTCATCTATAGTCATGCCTGTTTTAGCAAAAATCTCTCTTGTTACTTCAGGCAATTTTCTGACCGCTGTTTTAAATACAGATTGCCCATTCATAACTGGATAATAACGGGCAATCTCATCTCCTTCTAAGCCTAACGCCATTCTATCAGGAAGTCTTGAAGCTGGAAGCTCAGTCATCAAAGCATCAGCACCTTTGCCATCAGCATGAAGAACTGACGCTAAAACTCCGATATTCTCATCAGTATCAACTCCCTCAACGCAAACAGCACCCGCCCCATCGCCAAAAAGAACAGCAACATCTCTTCCTCTTGTTGTTTTATCAAGACCAGAGCTATGAACTTCTGCCCCAACAATCAAAATTTTATTTGCAAGTCCGCTTTTTATATAAGCATCAGCTGTTGCAAGGCTATATAAAAAACCTGTGCATTGTTGTCTTATATCAAGAGCTGGAGTTGACTTTAACCCAAGTTTAGTCTGTAAAAGACAGCCTGATCCCGGAAAGAAAATATCAGGACTTAAGGTTGCAAAGATTATAAAATCAATATCTTCAGGTTTCCAACCAGCTTTTTCTAATGCCTTGTGTGATGCCTCAAGTCCAAGATCAGAAGCCCCCATTATTTCACCTTCAGGCACCCAATAACGCTGTTTTATTCCTGTTCTTTGCTGTATCCACTCATCTGATGTATCCATCATTTTTGTAAGATCGTTATTAGTAACAAGACGTGATGGAATAGCCTTTCCCGTTCCTCTTATAACTGTTTTTTTCATCATCTTTATATATGTTCCCTAAAATTTTTAAATTTTGATTATTCCTTCGTCTGAAAGCTAACGGTTGTGGGTTGAGGATTACAGAATTCCCTCAATTTAGATTTGACAAATCTGAAAAGTTGTCAAATTATTTATATCTAAATTCTTCTTTATAAGAATTTATCTTTCAATGCAAGATATGTTAAAGATAAACCATCGCCCTGTTTTACTTGACAGGTTTATTTTATTCTATTACAGCTTTGAAAAACATTATCTTTATTTGGTAGTTGTGGCTAAAACAATATATGAGGTAAAAAACATTATGGCAATTTCTCTTGTAAAAGGTCAGAAAATCTCTTTGGAAAAAGAGGCTGGAACAGGACTTACAAAAGTTGTTATGGGTCTTGGTTGGGACGCAAAAAAGAAAAAAGGGCTTTTTGGTTTTGGCTCTAAAGATCAAAGCATTGATCTTGACGCATCATGCGTTCTTTTTGATGAAAACAAGAACATGATTGACACCGTATGGTTTCGTCAGCTCAAAAGCAAAGATGGTAGTATTGTTCATACAGGCGACAACAGAACTGGTGATGGAGAGGGAGACGATGAACAGATTGTTGTTGATCTTACAAAAATCCCAGCACAAGTTAAAACTCTTATGTTTATTGTAAATAGCTTCACAGGGCAAAATTTTGGTGAAATTGAGAACGCCTTTACTCGAATCGTGAACCATGCAAACAATAAAGAGATTGCACGGTATAACTTAAGTTGTAATGGCAATCACACTGCCATGTTAATGGCAAAAGTTTATAAGCATAACAATGAGTGGAAAATGCACGCCTTGGGTGAAAATTGCAGTGGTAGAACTTTCCATGAACTTATGCCTATTATGCAGGCAAATCTTTAAAGCGATATTTATCTATCAAATTAACATTATTAATCCCATTAAAAATTATTTAAGCAAATTTGAAATTATTTAGCAGCTAAACAACAATATTATCAAAAATATAAAGGAGTTATAAAATGGCAGTATCTTTAAGTAAAGGTGGACGTATCTCTTTAAGCAAGGAAGCCCCTGGATTATCAAAAATTTATATTGGACTTGGCTGGGATTGCAGAACTACTGATGGTTCAGCGTTTGATTTAGACACATCTGTATTTTTGCTTAACTCATCTGGCAAAGTTAGAAATGATAGCGATTTTGTATTCTATGGAAATCTTAAAGCTATTGACGGTGCTGTAGAGCATCTTGGGGATAACTTAACTGGTGATGGTGATGGAGATGACGAGGTAATCAAAGTTAATCTTGCCCAGCTTGATGCTAACGCTTCTGATGTAGAAAAACTTGCGTTGGTAGTAACGATCCACGAGGCTGAACAGAGAAAACAAAATTTTGGTCAAGTTAATAATGGGTTTATCAGAATACTAAACGATGACAACCAGACTGAAATTGTCCGTTATGATCTTTCTGAAGATTTCTCAATGGAAACCGCCCTTGTGTTTGGTGAAGTCTATAAAAAAGGTGGAGAGTGGAGATTTACAGCAGTGGGTCAAGGTTATGCAGGAGGTCTTGCTGCTGCATGTAAAGATTATGGAGTAACTATATAAATATATTATAAACCATAAATGGATGCCCCTTTATATCAAAAAGGAATGGTGAAATGTAGAGATTCACAGACTTGAATCTCTACATTATATATAAAATTTTTATTATGATTAGGAGGATAAAAAATGTCTGTAACGTTGAGCAAAGGTGGACGGTTATCTTTATCAAAAGAGTCTCCGGGACTTTCTAAAATTCAAATTGGACTTGGTTGGGATTCAAGAGCAACTGATGGTGCCCAATATGACCTTGATGCCTCTGTATTTCTTCTTAGTTCAGCAGGCAAAGTAAGAAGCGACAATGACTTTGTTTTTTACAACAACCTAAAAGCTGTGAATGGTGCTGTTGAACACATGGGTGATAACCTAACTGGTGATGGTGATGGAGATGATGAGGTTGTTAAATTAAATCTAAAGCAGCTTGAAACAGAAGCTCCTGATGTGGAAAAACTTGCTTTTGTAGTAACAATCCATGATGCAGAAGCGAGAAAACAGAATTTTGGACAGATAAACAACGCATTTATCCGTATTGTAAATCAAGATGATAATAAAGAGATCGTAAGATATGATCTTAGTGAAGATTACTCTATGGAAACTGCTATGATATTTGGCGAAGTTTATTTTAAAACTGGTGAGTGGCGTTTTACAGCAGTTGGTCAGGGTTATGCTGGTGGACTTGCGGCTGTATGTAAAAACTATGGTGTAGATATTTAGAAAAAATTCAATTAAGATCAATTTTAGTTTTTTGATTAGTAGTTTTTCGATTAATTGTAGTTGCAAAAAGATATATTTTCAAGATTTGACAACTTTTTAAAAGTTGTCAAATCTATTCTTAACATTTTCAAACTAAACATAAAAACGTAATAGATAAAATTATGAAAAAAACAATAGCTATTTTCACTATTATTTTTGTTATTTCTATATTCAATTCAACTATGTTTGTAGAACCTACCTATGCAGATTCAGGAGTTCCAGATACTCCCACCCTTTTAATGCAACTTGATGGCAACAAACTTGTTGTTTATTGGAGTGAAGTTGCTAATGTGGCAGGATACGCTTTGCTACTTGCCCCATATCCAACTTTTGATTCAAACGTATGGCCCCAAGCATTTGATATGGGAACTTATACAGGACTTGATGTTAGAGAAGATGCAAAAGGATATTCTTTTTATGTTGCAGTTAGAGCTTATAATCGTGATTCTAATGGCAACTATACTTTTAGCAACTATTCCAATGTCGGAGCTTTCGCATCTTTTTATCGTGATGCAGATATGGACAATTATGGAGACCCAAATGCTCTTTTGATGCGTCTATCAGACCCTTCTGGATATGTTGTATCTCAACCATCAGGCTATGTTTTTAACAACAAAGACAACAATGATTCACAGAACAATAACGATATTCTCATTTTAAGCTCTGATGAAGTTAAAAATAGATTTGGTAATGGATTATATGCCCAAATATGCACCAATAAAGGTCTTATTGTATGTCAATTGGAATTTGAAAAAACACCTCTTACAGTAACCAATTTTGTAGGTCTTGTAGAAGGGACAATCAACCATAGTCGTGGAGCTGGAGTTCACTATTATGATGGATTAACCTTTCATCGTGTGATTAATGATTTTATGATTCAAGGAGGTTGTCCTGTTGGCAATGGCACAGGAGGAGGTCCTGGCTATTCATTTAAAGATGAATTAGACACGGGTCTTACTCACTCTGGTGCTGGTATTCTATCAATGGCAAATTCTGGTGCAAACACAAATGGAAGCCAATTTTTTATAACTCATCTTGCAACCCCTTGGCTTGATGGAAAACATACTGTTTTCGGGCATGTTGTGGTGGGTCAGGAGGTTGTAAACTCTATTGAAATAGGTGATATAATGGGTAAAATTGTGATAAACCGTGTTGGATATAAAGCTCTATCTTTTAAATCCGATCAAACAGCGTTTGATAGTTTAAAAAATTAAAAACTTCACTGATAGCTAAATTAATGTGAGGCAACCAAAATCTATATTCTAAGAGCCTTTTTATAAGAGCCTTTTTAAATATTCAGGCCTTAGAACTTTCTTATCTGCTCAATTAGTTTCTTTACCTTATCAATATCTTTCTTTCCCGGTGAAAATTCAACCCCTGAACTTACATCAACTCCCCACGGAAAAGCCATCTCTATGGCTTTTTCTATATTATCAGGATTAAGCCCTCCAGCAAGAATTACTCTAAGTTGCTTTTTTTCTTTCTTACCCGATAGAGTTGTTCCATTATCGTTATTGTCGTTAGCTTTAGTCTTAATACTTTTATCTGTTTTACTTCCAAGTGCCTCTGCTGCAAGTTCCCAATTCCAACTCTCGCCATTGCCACCCGGCAGCTCTCCTTTTCCGTATTCTACCAAAATTGCATAAGCATCATCATAAAGATGAGCTTTAGTAAGATGTGGTTCACGTCCAGCAAATAGAGCCTTGATAACAATCAGACCATCTGCTGAAAGTTGTTTTACTAATGATGGGCTTTCATTACCATGAAGTTGAACAGCCTTGAGAGAACACGCCTTAACAATTTTTGTAATTGCTTTATAATCATCATCTACAAAAACGCCTGTAGTCATAATATGATTTGGAATTTTTCTTGTGATCTCAGATGCTTGTTCTGGTGAAATATATCTTGGGCTTTTAGGATAAAAGATAAAGCCAATTGCATCTGCCCCAGCTTCTACAGATAATAGAGCCTCTTCAGGGTTAGTCAGACCGCATATTTTGACCATCAACCCTCTATGGCTCATATTTATTCCATTAACCATTTTTTTTTCATATCGATCCATAGAAATGGCAAGATTAGGATTAATGGTGCTATTGCTATCGGTTGAACCTCTATTTACAAGGCTTTGGATAAACTCTTTAGTATTTTTAGCCCTTACAATGCTTTCACCCACAAGAAAATTGAATATTTTGCAATCTAAACCTTTTTGAATATCGTCAGGAGATGAAATTCCACTTGCCTCAACTGCAATTTGCCCCTCCGTTAAAAACGGGACAACACGCTTTGAGACATTAAGATCAACTTTAAGAGTCTCAAGATTACGGTTATTAATGCCAACTACTTTAGCATTGGCAAATAGAGTTTTATCAACCTCCCACTCTGAATTTATCTCAACAAGCGGCTCCATTCCAAGCTCTCTTGAGAGTGCTACATAATCTCGTAACTGCTCTTTTGATAGCATCGCAACAATTAGTAAAATTGAGTCAACTCCTGCTGCCTTTGCCTCATAAATTTGGTAAGATGAGAGTGTAAAATCTTTTCTCAATATTGGCAGATGTGTTGCATCTCTTACAGCCTTTAAGTCATCAAGAGAGCCTTTAAAATAGTGTCTTTCCGTCAGAACTGAAACTGCACAAGCACCAGCTTTTGTATATTCATCAGCATATTTTGCAGGATCAAGGTCTAACTTTATATCTCCTTTTGATGGCGAGGCTTTTTTGATTTCAGCGATAATCCCAACATCACCACCTTTTCTATTTTTCACAGCTTCTAAAAATAGAAAAGGTTTTCTAATTCTTTGTTCTGTTAAACCTTGTTTTTGTTCTATTAAACCTTTAGCAATCTCTTCAGCTTCTTTTCTGATACTATTTAAAGAGACAATACGTTGAACTTCAGCTATATCCAATTTTTTCAGTTCAACAACTTCCTTTAAAAAACCTGAAATTCCCATCAATTATCCATTCTCCTGTGTAAATTTAGCAAGTTGTTTGAGCTTTTCCATAGCTCTTCCTGAGTCAATTGATTCTGCCGCCTTTTTTATTCCATCAGATAAATTATCAGCCGCATCTGCTGCAACCAAAGCTGCTGCACTGTTAATCAATATGATATTGCGTTTTGCCTTACCTTTGCCATTTTTTGTGTCGTTATCACCATTTAAAATAGCAGTTGTGATTGCTGCGTTAGTTTTAGCATCCCCACCTTTTAACTCTTCTGGGTTTGCATATTCACCGAAAAATTCAATAGGATCAAGATCATAAGAGCGAATAAGACCATCTTTGAGTTCTGATATTCGCGTTTGAGTGCAGACTGTAATCTCGTCCATTCCATCATGCCCATGAACTACAAAAGCGTGGTGAGTTCCTAAAAGTTTTAATGCTTGAGCAAACATTTCGGTAAGTTGTGGGGCAAAAACCCCAAGTAGTTGACATCTTGCAGCAGCAGGATTTGTAAGAGGTCCTAACATATTAAAGATGCTTCTTATTCCAACCTCTTTTCTTGCCTTTCCAGCATAACGCATTGCACTGTGAAAAGTTGGGGCAAATAAGAATCCAATTCCAATGCTATTTACAGCCTCTTCAACAACCTCTGGGTGAGTATTTATGTTGACTCCAAGAGCCTCAAGAACATCAGCACTGCCACATTTACTTGAGATACTCCTATTTCCATGTTTAGCTACTGTAACACCGCAACCTGCAACTACAAATGCTGTAGTAGTTGAGATATTAAAAGAGCCTGAAGAGTCTCCACCTGTTCCGCAAGTATCAACAGCTTTACGAGAAACGGTTTGGATTCTTGCTGCCTTTGCTCTCATTGCACGGGCAGCTCCTGCAAGCTCTTCAAAAGTCTCACCTTTGACAGCAAGTGCTGCCATAAATGCACCAATTTGGGCATCTGTAACTGTTCCTGAAAATATCTCTGATAACATCTCTGACATCTGCTCTTCTGATAAATCTTGGCGTTTAATAATTATTTTAAGATAATCTGTAAATTGCATCTACATTTCTCCGTTTCTCAAGTTAAAAAATTGAATGATTGAATTAAAAATTGCGAATGCAATTGATAATGATTTGACAAAACATGGTTATACATACTATGAAAACACCATTTTCGTTTTATCTATATTTTTTTTCAATAATAAATATATTTGGCATTAAGGAGTTCCACGTTAAAGATGAATACAGAAGGTATAGTTACTGAGAAAAAACAGAATAAAAAGAGGAAGAGTAAAAAAGACCATCTAAAGAATGGGTTCTACGCTGCTATAAGCCCCGCCTCATATAAGATTAGTCAAATTGTTAATATAAACCCTGGTAATGTAAATCATGATGGTCTCAAAAGCTCTGGAGGACTTGTTATTAAATACATTGATAAAGATGACCATCATCAATCTTTAGAACAACAAGGTAAATCAATTTTCCTTGGGAGCTACGGTTATTATCTTGGCGATATACCTTTAAATGGAAATATTCCATTCCTTGTTCCACCACCTTCAATAACAATTGAAGAGGTGGATTTTACAAGTTTGACTTCTGAACATATCTCTAAAATAAGAGAGATGAGCATAATGTTTACTGAGCTTACCTTTAGTCAGATATTTGCATTAGATAGATTCATACGTGAAAATATTAGCCATAAAAGATTTATTGCGATGCACCTAACGGTTGGATTACAATAAATGCCGCCTGCTTTCTATTACAAAATTTTTCAGCAAGATAATGTATCTCGTCAAGTGAAACTGAACGATAATCTTCATCCATAGTGGCTGCCCACTCTATCTTTTCAGGATGCTGTAAAGAGCCTGCCATAACAGAATCAAGCCAATAGCCGTTAGTTCTTCGTATGTCCTTTATATATGTCCAGATTGGTTCAAGCACAAGATCAAGCTCTTTATCTGTTATTTTTTCAGTTGTCATTGAGTCAGCTATACTCTCAATATGAGAGAGCATATCATCAACTTTATCAGGGGTAACATTGATGACAGCACGAAGAACACCATATCCTTTATATGACTGAGATGAATCGTTATAGGCATAAGGGGAGTAAGTTGCTCCAAGCTCTTCACGAACTGTTTTACGAAGCCTTTCTGAAAGTATTTTAGAGAGAATATTCAACCTTCTTGTCTGTTTAATTTTCCAAAAATCGTCAGTTGGAAATGCCATTACAACAAGGGCTTTGTCAATCTTGCTATCTATTTGCAACTCTATCTTTTTGCTCTCTGGAAAAACTATAATATCTCTTTTATCTTCAACAATAACTCCTGATGAGCCTTTTGGTGTTAAAGAACCTTTTCGTTCTAAATTGCCAAAATATTTTGATGCCAACCTAATAACCTCATCAATATCCAAATCTCCAACAACTGAAATCTCGATATCTCCCTGCTTAAAGAATGGAGTAATCCACTTTTTAACATCTTTCATTGTTAAAGATTCCATCTGTTCAAGTGTTGGCATACCAAAACGGGTATCACCACCTGCTAAAAAAGCCTCTCCTTTAAACTGCATCATGCCATCAGGCGTGCTTAATAACTCCTGAAACATCTGTCTGTAACGATTTTTGAAAAGAACAAGAGATTCGGCATCAAATCCTGGATCCATTATAAGGGTGTAGAGAAGTTGAAATAACAGAGAGGTTTCAGATGGAGAAGCTGAACCTGAATAGATAAAAGAGTCTGTATCAGCACTAAAGGTAAAATTTATATTTTTACCAGCTAAAGATGTCTCAAGCTCATCACGGGTAAGTTTTCCCACGCCACTTTCATTAATTATCCCTTGCGTTAAAAATGCAAGACCCGGTTTTTTCCACGGCTCTGATTTTTTACCCGCCCCAAAGTCAAGCCTATAAATGAACTCCCCTTTTTTAAAATCAGTCTTTTTTATGTTAACTCTTACACCATTTTTAAATTCAACTACTCGTATTCCAACAGATTTAACCTCTTTATCACTTGCAATATTATCTGTATCAGAAGGGGTTGGTAAATATGGGAATATAACCTCATCGTTGCTTTCAACTTGTGCAACATCATTTTTTTGACTTTCATGGTATGCACTTAATATATATGCCTCTGGAGTTGTATTTTTAGATTTTATCTCTGCATTTCCAGTAACCTCTATAAGGCGGTGTTGTGCAGACCAATTTTCTCTAAAAGCTCGCGTTACATCATCAACTGTTAAATTTTCTATAAAACTTTTTAGAACTTCTCTCTCCTGCTCGGGAGAGAGAAAAACTCTATTTCTATTAATTGAGCTTATGATCTCTTTTGCAAGTGTTGAGCTTTCACGAGTGGAAGCCTCTTTAACGGCAGTTTCAAGACCAAGCAGGAAATCTGCCTTTACACGATCAAGTTCAGGCTCTGTAAAACCATGTTCCAATGCTCTCCTAAGACTCTTTTCTATAAATCCGAGTGTCTCTTTCCATTTATCGAGAGAACATTGGGCTGAAATAGCTGTAAAGTAGATATTTTGAAGAAATAGACCCGAATAGATACCAGCATTTGAAAATGGGCTATCCTCTTTTCTTAAATCTTTAGAGAGTCTATTTTGCACGATGGTATCTGCAATGCGTTTAAGAACCCTATCTTTAAATATATTTAAGTTTTCAGATTCTGAGTCAACCCATGTAACTGTCCCAATAGAGACATCAGTTTTGCCAGCCTCTTGTTCATAGTGGTAGAAAACCTCTTCAGGGGCATGAGATTCCCAAGTATTTACAGGAAGTTCAGCAGCAGATGACCTTGGCTGTATAGCAGAAAATCTCTCATTAATAAGATTCACAGCCATATCAATGTCAAAATCACCAACCATAACTATTGCCATGTTATCAGGTCTATACCATGTATCATAGAAATCTTTTAAAAGGGTTCTATCTGCTGATTCAATAACCTTTTGATCTCCAATTGGAAGTCTTCTTGCAATAAGAGAACCTGGAAGCTCAAATTCAAGAGATGCTTTAAAAGTTCTTAATGCTACAGAGTCTCTCTCTCGCATCTCAGCAATTATTACTCCTCTCTCTCGTTCAACCTCTGAATCTAATAGTAAAGCACCTTCAGCATAATCTTGAAGAACTAACAATCCTTTTTCTAAATTTGCCTTATCGCCTGCTGGAAGAAAAATATCATAAACAGTCTCAAAAAAACCTGTCCGGGCATTGGCATCAGCACCAAACATCATTCCAATTGACTGAAAATACTCAATTAACTCACCTGGCTTAAAATGGGTTGAGCCATTAAAGAGCATGTGTTCAAGAAAATGGGCAACTCCTTGCTGATCATCTCTTTCGTGCATTGAGCCAGATTGAACATTAAGGTGCATACTTACCCTATCTTTAGGAGTTGCATTTTTGAAGAGAAAATATCTCATTCCATTTGGCAACACCCCTTCAACTAATGCAGGATCAGCAGATAAAATAGTTTTGGATTCGGTATCAGAGTCGTTACTGTTTGAGGTGTCAAGACTACCAGATGAATCAGAATTACCAGAGGATTCGGGATTACCAGAAGGAGAAGAGTCGTTAAGCGATTTATTATTTATAGATGTTGTATCTGAAGAATCTACATTATTAACGCTATCAGAATCAGAACTTTGAGAAAGAGAGACGCCGTCAGTTTTATTATTATTAGAAGCTCCAGAAGCATCTATTTTATTTAAACTACTACACGAAGTTAGTATAAATGCTTGCATGATAATGGAGAGCAAAATAAGTCGTGAAACATTCAATGAGTTTAAGATTTGCTTTTTAATAAAATTTTTTTTCATTATCATGATAACTGTCCCATAAAATAGACGAATAATTTTTTTAATTTCCGATAAATGCGGCAAAGAATAGGTTTCGTGCAAAACTTGAATGACCTCTTGAGTTTAATGGATAGGAAATAGTTTTTTCAGGAGGTCAAGTTTTCCTGTATCAGCCGTCAATTAAACCCTCTTTAATCTCAATTTTACTTTTGCTTTTTAACTGTTCTATCCACGAAGTGTAAACGGTTCCCTGCTTTGTAGTAACAAGCTGTTTTTTCACAGGCTCAATATTTTCGGTGATAATAGCCTCGCCCGGTATCTTTTTTTCTTTAAATGAAATCACATAATAAGAGCCATCAGAAGATTTAATAACTTCTGATACTAACCTATTTTTTTCTGATAGCTTAAATGCAGCAGAAGCTATTTCAGGCTCTCTTCCAATATCTGCAATATTACCATCTTTTTTAAATAAAGAAGTTGATTTTACCTCAAATCCTTTTTCCTTGGCTAAATTAATAAACTTATCAGCAGCAGCAGTTTTATCATCTTTTTTCAGGGCAGCTAAAAAAGATTCAGCAGCTTTTTTTGTCTCTTGAGATTGCAGTTCAGATTTAAGGTTAGCTATAACTTTATCCTTTGCCTCATCAAAAGATAAAACCACAGGCTCTTTTTTCTCAATTGGCTTAATAATATAGTAGTTATTTCCAACCTCAATTACATCACTAATCTCTTTAACAGGAAGTTTAAATGCCTCCATTGCAAATTCTTGTGCATTTGGAAAAGTACCATTTGAGGAGGAAGCATCACTTTTGTTGGTTGTATCGACATCTTGTTTAAATTCAGGGTCTTTATCAGGGCCTTTCATAGTAAATGGACCGACCTCAACCACCTTGTGTTTTGTAAGCAGAGCTGCTTGTTCAAGAGAATCTCCGTCAACAATGGCATCAAACGCTTCTCCTGCTGCATTGTATGCAAGATTTTTACTCTCGTCAGCTAACAGCTTCTCTTTTATTTGAGAAGTTGATTCTGCAAGAGTTTTCTTTGATGCTTCAGTTTTTGATTTTACCTGAATTATATGCCAACCAAATTGTGTTTGTATAGGTTCGCCTATCTCTCCTGCCTTCATAGAGAAGGCTTTTTCTTCAAAAGGCTTTACCATTTTGTTTCTTGCAAATTTTCCAAGATAACCATTATTATCCTTTGCAGATGGGTCTTGAGAATGCTGTTTAGCAAGAACTCCAAAATCTTCACCAGCAATAGCTTTTTTATAAATATCGTCAGCCTCTTTCTTAGCTTTTTCAACTAATTCTGCCGATGCTTTTTCATCAACCTTTATCAAAATGTGGCTTGCCTCTACCTCTTCTGGAGTGGAGAATTCATCAGGATTTGCATCATAGTATGATTTTATACTCTCTGGGGTTATGATTACTTTTGATTTATAAGAATCGGAGATAAATCCTATATACTGAACTTTAAGTTGAGGTTCAGATTTATAGTTTTCCTTATTTTTATCGTAATATTCTTTAATTTTAGATTCATCAGGGTTAACAGGATAAGATGCTTGGGCAAATTTCACATAATCAACAGCAACTTCACTGTTATTTTGAATATACCATTCACGAGCCTCAAGATCAGATACTTTGACACTATTTAATATTAAATCAGTAACCTTAGTCTGACGAATTGTCTGCCGCTGCATAGTTTCAAAAGTTGATGGAACTAACCTGTTTGCTGTAAGAACCATTTTGTAGGTTTGAAGATCAAATACCCCATCTTTTTGGAATGCTGGAATAGATATAAGAGAATCTTGAAGCTCCTTATCAGTAACCTGTATATCAAGTTTATCAGCTTCACCAGCAATAAGTCGTTCCTCTATAAGCCTATCCATAGCCTGTTTTTTTACTTGAAACATTTTAAGTAGTTCATCACTGATATTGCCGCCAAAACGCTGCTTAATCTGTTCAACAGTATTTTGGTATGAACGATTATATTCATCCATTGTAATTGGTCTATCATTTATATTGGCAACCTGATCAGCACGATTTTCTCCTAACGATCCCATGCCAAGGAATATAAATACAACAATAATAAGACCAAGAATAATCTTAATAAGCCATGAGCCTGTATTTTCACGCATAAACCTGAGCATCAAATTCTCCTTAACTCTCTAGTTATCTTTAATAATTAAAATTTACTGAAACAAATCATAAGACTTAAATTGCAAGTTAAACAAAAAAAATTAAACAACAATTTATAAAAACGCACTTTTATCTTTTTATAAATAAGTGGTCAATGGATATTATGATAATATTTATTTAAAAATAGAAATTCTTTTTTTTATTGAGACAAAATTTTATTGACACAAAAAATATAATCGTTTATCTAAGTCCTAATTTTTGTGGGGCTGTAGCTCAGCTGGGAGAGCGCATGGCTGGCAGCCATGAGGTCAGGGGTTCGATCCCCCTTAGCTCCACCATTTATACATTTTGAGTAGTCCAGAAACATACAAAAACCCCTGTAAAATCAGGGGTTTTTTATTGCCTATAGTCCAACCACATGCTATAAAAAACCCCTAAATCCAAACTTTTTGGGGGCTTTTTTGGGGGCTTTTTGAAAAAGACCCCAAAACAATCTAAAAAAAAGCCCCCAAAACTTTGTAAATACTTGTATTGAAAAGTGTTTTAAAGGGGGTATCATGCCTAAAAAAAAAGCTGGTCTCACTATCACAGAAATAAAATATCTCAAACCCAAAGAAAAAATTTACAAAGTTTTTGACGGCGGTGGGTTATATCTTGCCATAACACCTTCTGGTGGAAAACTTTGGAATATTAAATATCGGTTCAAAGGTAAATCTAAGAAAATATCTATTGGATCATATCCTGCCGTTTCTCTATCTCTTGCAAGAGATAAACTAAAAGAGATAAAAGAACTCATTGCACTTGATACAGACCCAATGGAACAACGGAAAGACGATAAAACAGAAATAATTGAAAAAGATGTCAATACCTTTGGAAATATTTGTTTAGAATGGTTTGAACAGCAATCATCAATTTGGGCAATTGGTCATGCAAAGAAGATTCAAGGCGGGATAGACAATGATATTAAGCCATTTATCGGGACCGTCCCAATAAAAGAAATTTCTGCACCTGATATTTTGTCTTTGCTCAGAAGAGTGGAGTCAAGAGGGGCTTTTGAGACTGCCCACAGAATCAAAACCATAATCAG
>JADGBE010000058.1 GCA_015231615.1 Desulfamplus sp.
AAACACTTTCCTGCAATCAGGTTGATCTTATTTTGTTAGATGTAGTGATGTCAGGCATGGATGGTTTTGAAGTTACCCAAAGGATTAGAAAGGATCCTGAACTCCGCCTACTTCCGATAATCCTTGTTACAGCATTGCATAAAACTTCAGATAGGATAAGGGGAATTGAAGCGGGTTGTGATGATTTTATTTCAAGACCTTTTGACAAGACCGAGCTTGCAATAAGGGTCAATTCTCTTCTAAAGGTCAAAGCATGTAATGAAATGATGTGTAATCATCAGGAAGATTTGAAATTTGAAGTAACCAAGATGACAGAGATTCTGCATAGAACCTTTCGGGGCGTTATAAGAATGCTTGCAGATATTCTCTCGATTACAAATCCTGAGGCTTTCAATACTGCCCAGCGTGCAAGAAGATTAGCACGTTCCATCTGCAAACGGCTCAAGATGGATAGAATATGGGAATATGAGCTTGCTGCAATACTTTCCCAGATAGGTATGTCTGTCCTTCCATTTGATATTGTTGATAAATACCGCCGAAATATAATTTTTGACGAAAAAGAACAGCGTATGTTCAACAGCCACCCTGCAATAGCCAAACATCTTGTCAGTAATATTCCAAGACTTGAGTGTGTTGCCGAAGCGATAGGGTATCAGATGATGGATTTTCCTAAAACGCTCAAAATAGAAAACGAGCATGTGGCATCAATAGCCCGAATGCTTAAGCTCTCCCTTGATTTTGTAAAGGCAGAAATGCGAACAGGAGATGCAATAAATATGATTACAGGTATTCAGGAACAGGCAGGCATATATGACCCAGAAATATTCGCCGCCCTTAAATCCGAGCTGGAGAGTATTGAGAAAGATTTTATTGTTAGACAGATTTCCCCCCAGAATCTTTTGCCGGGAATGCTTCTGGCTGAGGACATGATTGATGATCAGAACAGAATCATAGCATCTAAAGGAACAGAGATAACTGAGGTGTTTCAGATTAGGCTTCAGAACGCTTTGAAGTTCGGTATAAGAATGGCAAAGATAAAAATACGGGAGCGTATAAAAAAAGAGGATAGCGTATGAAAAAAGAGGATAGCGTATGAAAAAGAGGGGGAGAGTATGAAAAAGAGAGCTAAAATCCTGATTGTTGATGATAATATGGAAAATATTGACCTTCTTGAGGCATATCTTTTTCCGCATGGTTATGAAGTTGTGTCAGCGTTAAGCGGGGAAGAGGCAATGGATAAACTTTCGATGGGGGATCAGGGCGATCAAATTGATCTTATCATATTGGACGTAATTATGCCGTTAGGCATAGATGGCTTTGAAGTTACTCGAAGAATCAGGCGGAGCAGTACCCATAAGTTATTACCTGTAGTTCTGATTACAGCGTTGAAGGACAGAGAGGATCGGATCAAGGGGCTTGAAGCTGGTTGTGATGATTTTCTTTCAAGACCTGTTGACAAGAGCGAACTGCTGGCAAGAGTTCGCTCCCTGCTCAGGATTAGTGAATACAGACAATCTGTAGAAGATGTATTGATTCAGGCAAAAGCTGATGCCGAAGCCTCCAACCGTGCCAAAAGCGAATTTTTAGCAAATATGAGCCATGAAATCCGCACCCCCTTAAATGCCGTAGTGAACATGAGCCGTCTGCTCTTGGATACTCAATTAAATCCGGAGCAATGGGATTATGCCCATGTAGCCACTACATCTTCCGAAATTTTGCTTTATCTGATTAACGATATTTTAGATTTTTCCAAAATAGAGGCAGGAAAATTAGAACTTGAAAGCAGGGATTTTGATCTAAGAGATGTTGTTGAATCTGTTGTAAAAAGCCTGAAATTTCACACTAATGAAAAAGGACTTTACTTGATACACAAAGTTGATTCTGATGTAAATTTGTATTTTAGGGGAGACCAAATGCGGCTGCGTCAGATTATTCTCAATTTCATTAACAATGCTGTTAAATTTACGGCAGAAGGGGGAATAAACATTAGGGTATCTTTAGAAGATGCAGGCATTATTTCCGAAGATAAAAGTGATACACATACAATGGTGAAATTTGAGATTACAGACACAGGAATCGGTATTTCTCAAGAGTGTGTGAAACTGCTTTTTCAAACGTTTTCACAAGCAGATACTTCAACTTTCAGAAAATATGGTGGCTCAGGACTTGGACTTGCAATATCAAAACAACTGTCAGAACTTATGGGTGGAAAGGTCGGTGTTGAAAGCGAACTTGGCTGTGGCTCCACTTTCTGGTTTACAGCTTTACTGGAAAAAAGCTCAGGGATTAGTGATAAGGATTCAGAGGTTGAAAAGAACTGCCTGACCTCTGAGAACTTGCCAAATACAAATATTAATATACTTGTTGCAGAAGACGACATTGGCAATCAGAAGGTAGCTCTGGCAATTTTGAAAAAAGCCGGGTTTTCTGTAGATATTGTGAACAACGGCATGGAAGCTCTGAAGGCTCTCCAAAATAAACCGTATCACCTTGTTTTCATGGATATGCAGATGCCTGAAATGGACGGCATTGAAGCTACAAAAATTATACGTAATTTAGATTCAGGCACGCTGAATCCGCGGATTCCGATTGTGGCAATGACGGCAAATGCCACAGCAGATGACCGTCAACAATGCTTTGATTCTGGAATGAACGATTTTATCACAAAACCAATTTATCCTGACGAACTTCTGTCAGTTATCAAGAAGCATGTCAGGGTTAAGCGTTCAGAAATAAGAACAAATGATGAAAAAGTTAAGGTTAAGGGGTCAGAGGTCTCTATTGATCTCTTTGATCATAAAGATTTTCTTAAACGTTTAGGTGGTGATGAATTTCTTTTGAAATTCCTTATGTTAAGTTTCCCCAAGAATTTAGCTCAAAGAATGGAAAACCTGAAAAAGGCATTAGAGAAACAAGACGCATTAGATATAAACTTTCAGGCTCATGCAATAAAAGGAATAAGTGCTACTTGTGCAGCAAACAAAATCCGAGATATTGCATACGAAATGGAACTTGCGGGAAAAGCAAACAGAATTGATATTGCCAATTCCTTAATGTATCGACTGGAGCAAGAAGCAGTGGTATTCCAGTTAGTAATTTCAGATATGTTTCCTGAAATTAACAGTTAAATAGGCGATCAATTTGTGCTACGGTCGGTTAATGTCAAAGAAGAATGCTAATAAAAGAGGAATGCAATATCTTACTATGCTTTAGTAGCTCTATTTCTTCCATTTTCTTTTGATTTATAGAGTGCATTATCTGCCATCTCAATTAGCTCTTCATGTTTTTTTGTGTGGTCAGGAATAGAACTTGCAACTCCAAGGCTTATGGATACAAAATCACTTAAACCTAAACTACTTGACGCCTTATGGGGAATTTTTAGTGTCTGAATAATTACTCTCATTTGTTCTGCAAGATGCAAAGCACCTTCAATATCTGTATTAGGGAGCAGAGCAATAAACTCCTCCCCACCAAAACGGGCAGCAATATCAGGTGGTCGTCTAAGTGAACTGTTAATTGCAGATGCAACAGCTTTAAGACACTCATCTCCTTGTTGGTGTCCATAGGTGTCATTGTAGAGCTTAAAATAGTCAATATCGCATAAGATAATTGATAAACTGCTCTTCTCCCTTGCACCTCTCTTCCACTCATTATCTATTACTTTCCCAAAATATCTTCGATTTGCAATTCCTGTTAAAGGGTCAATATTTGCAAGCTCTACAAGTTTTGTATTTGCAAGTTGTAACCCCTCTTCTGCCTCTTTTCTCTTTTCAATCTCTTTTTGCTGTATCTTTATCGCATCAGAAAGCTCTTTTGACTGTGATTCTGTCTTATCCATCATTCTATTAAAACAGGCTGATAAAATACCAATCTCATCTTCACGTTCAACAGGAGACCTGATAGATAAATCTCCTGTATTTTCTACCGATTGAATCAAAATGGTAAGTTTTAAAAGAGGTTTTAAAATCATTATGTTTGTGAAACATAGAAAAAGAATAAGCACCACTATACCAACAAGAAGTATATAGACAAGAGCGAAATTTATAGTTTTAATTCCTTGTCTTGAAATCTCTCTTGGAAAGGCAAAAGAGATAATCATTGCTGGATTTTCTTCAATATCAAGAATACGGGAATAGACCACAAGTGCGTTATCATCAATTCTTTCAAGATAGTAAGGAGAATCTTCTATTAATGAGTTCTGTATCATTGATCTTTGTGTTAGCGATTGTTCTTCTATGGAATTTTCTTTCAGTTTTGAGATTACTCTCTCATATTTAGTAACATTATTTTTGTCATAAAGTGAGATAATATTAAAATCAACTCTTGTCTGAAGAGTAAGGCGTTTTACAAAACTGCTGTCTAAAAAACGCCCCATAATTAAAGCTCCTCTTGCGGGTCCTTGATTGCTGCTTGTTAAAATAGGGCGTGAGGCAACCATCAAAAGTCCATGTTCAGTATTAACAATGCCTGATGTAAACAATTTATCAGGAATAGAGTAATATTTTGGAAAAGAGTCCATTGAGAAATTAACTAATTTTTTCTTCAAAGATTGGTCATTGAGAATGTTCTTCATCTTAATACTTTTTACCATATTCAAATCATAGACAGCTTCCCATAGCAAATTTCCATTTTCATCACAGATATAAACAACATTTATCTTATTTGAGATAAATGAGCTTTCTGTCAGATTAGACTCTTCAAAAGCCTTAGATTTTGATACAGAATAGTTGTATGTATCGTCCCATGATGCCCAGTCATGGCAGAGTATATCAATATGTTTTATCTCTCTTTCAATTGCTTCTGAAGCTCTATCAAGATTTTGAAGAGCCTCAGACTCTTCAAGAGCAAGATAGGTTGGGAATATGACTGCTTTTTGTATCCAATAATTAACTGCAAGAAAAAATAGAGTTAGAAGAGAAAAAATAATAAGAACTCTGGTTTTAAGTGAGATGAAGTTAAATACTATTTTTTTCTGACCCTTAGTTAATTCCATAATATTTTTAAATCCTCAAGGTGGCGGGTGGTTTAATCAATGAAACAGAAAATATACGCTCTTTAGCCTGTATCACTTTATGATAAGCCAGATACCAAACATCATAACACCCATACCACAAAGGCGAGAAGGGGTTAGAAGTCTAATATCAGCCCCAAGAAGTCCAAAATGGTCAATTAGGGCAGCAGATATAAATTGTGCTGCTACTAAGAGAGTTGATGCTGGCACAAGACCTAAACGTGGCGTTACAAACCCAATTGAGCCAACAATTACAAGTCCCACAATTCCGCTTGAAAGAGCATATAGAGGCACAGTTTGAAAAGCTGCAAGGTTTCCGCCTCTTAATGCAGCCATAACAAGACCAACACAAAGTCCGCCACCACCGTATGTTATAAAGACACTTTCAAGCGTTCCAAGATTTTTATCAAGCACACCCATAAATTGGGCTTGAATGGTTACAAAAATACCGCCAATTACTGCCACAAAAATTAGAAAAATGATATTAGTCAATCTATTTTTTACTCCTTTTATTTTATGGTCTTTTGTTGTTGTTGCCATCTATACACAAAAATTTTTTTCATTTTTATTTTGAAGTTTATTTTTTTTAAATATGATATTTGTCTTCATAAAACAAGCAATAAAGCAGGATCGTAAAATACGATAAAAGATTAGGAGTAAATAGCGTTGAACTCTGCAAAACTCATATTCAATGTTGATTTAACCAATAAGACAATACTATCAACTCCGTTCACTATAGAGCAGACAAAATACATTTTAGGTGGGTTTGGTTTTAATACATGGTATCTTTATAAAAATATTTCAACTGATAATATAGTATTTCAGATTGCCCCACCCCCCTTCCCCTCCCCAATTGAGAGGGGGAATAATCACTCCCTCCCCTTGGGGAGGGCTGGGGTGGGGCAAAATAATTATCTGGAAAACTATATCAAGAACAGTAATAGTATTAAGAAACATAATAAAGATGGCTTTCCTTATATATCTGCCCTATCTCCTGAAAATATCTTAATCATAAGCCCTGGACTTTTGACAGGTAGCGAAGTTCCAGCATCTTCTCGCATTCATATAAGCTCTCGTTCTCCTCTTTCTAATTTTATGGGAAGCTCCAGTGTTGGTGGTCATATTGGAACAAGGCTTCAATCTCTTAATGTAGCTTCATTAATTATTACTGGGCAAGCATCTTCTCTGTCGTATCTGCTTGTCAATGCAAGTGGAATCTCAATTCACAATTGTGAATATCTTAAAGGTAAAGATACCCGTATCACAGAAGAGGAGCTTAGAAAAAAACATCAAGACAAATTTACAGAGATTTTATCTATTGGTGTTGCTGGTGAAAATTTAGTCCATTATGCCTGCATCATGCACGGCAAAGACCATGCTGCTGGACGGACAGGTCTTGGTGCAGTTATGGGATCAAAAAATCTTAAGGCAATTGTGGTAGAAGGTATTAAGAATATTCCCAGAAAAGAGATTGAGATTACACAAAATGCCAATATGGATACACAAAATCCTACCGAAGTTAGTTTAAATCCAAAATCCTCAACAAAAACTATTATTAAAGAGTATATTGAGAGCATAAAGGCATCTTTGCCTGTATTTGACGATTTCTCTAAATTTGGAAGTGCTGCCCATATTTTGCCGTTAAATGATTCAGGACAGCTTGGAACATATAATTATCGCGAAGGTTGTATGGAAAATGCAAAAGATATTGATGGACGCAACCTTAAAAAATATGTGCAAAAGAACACAAGCTGCCATCGTTGTCCTGTGCATTGTAAAGCAGAAATCAAAATAGAAGCTGGTCGTCATCAAGGATTTACAGGCAGCAGACCTGAATATGAGACTATTATCAACATGGGTTCACTGTGTGGACTCTCTGACCCTGAGGAACTTCTCTATTTAAGCAATCTTGCCAATATTTTGGGTATTGACACAATCTCAACGGGTTCGGTCATTGCCTTTGCAATGGAGCTTTTTGAACGTGGAATCCTCACAGTTGAAGATACAGGAGGTCTTGAGTTGAGATGGGGCGATGCAAAATCAATGGAAATTTTGATGCACCAGATCGCCAATCAAGAAGGGGTTGGAAAAATCCTATCTCAAGGGGTAAAACGTGCATCTGAGATCATTGGAAAAGGGTCAGAAAGATTTGCATTTCACACAAAAGGGGTGGAGATTTACGGAGGCGATCCAAGGGGATCGCAGACTATGGCTTTAACTTATGCCATCTCTCTTAGAGGTGGCGATTTTACAAGTGTCTATCCTATTCCTGCATTTCGTTATTCTCTTGAACAGGCTCAAAAAGATTTTGGAACTTCTCAGAGCGTAAATCCATTAGTAACAGAAGGAAAAGCTGCATTAATCAAAAAATGTCTTTTTGTAAGTGCTGTTATTGATTCACTCGGACTTTGCAAAGTACCAGCTCTATCAATTCTTGGAAAGTTTGACCTTTTGAATGAGAGTAGGCTTATTAAAAGTATCACAGGAATAGATTTATCAAGCCAAGAGCTTTTTCTAATTGGCGAAAGAGTTATAAACATGGAGAAGCTATTTAATATTGCTTGTGGTGCAACTGCCAAAAACGATAGTCTGCCTGATATTTTTCAGACTGAGGGGTTACCAGAAGGTGCTGTAAAAGGTGAGAAGGTTCACGGGCTTTCTAAGATGGTTCAAGAGTTTTATAGCCTTATGGATTGGGATAAAAATGGTGTGCCAACAAAAACGGCTATGGATAGGCTTGAAATCTGATTGTTTCCAAATTTTACTTCATAGCTGTTTTTAAATTCTTTATGAAAAAAGGAGAAATTTTATGAGGTATATTCTTTGGGGTATTTGTTTTGCAGTGTTTATCGGGTTTATTCCACACTATTCCTACTCAAGAAATGAGATATTTGGGTTTATATTTGGACTCTTCTTTGCTGAAATTATATCTTTGAGAAGACGAATCTTGTTCTTGGAAAAATCTCAAGAACAGTTAGGCGATATTAAAGAAAAGCAAATTAAAGAAGACCAAACTAAAACGCAAACAGAAGCACCAATAAAGACAGAAGCCTATAAATCTACAGAAGAAAATACTGATGAAAAGATTACGGGTGAAGAGATTTCCTCTGAAGATGTTATATCGAAAAATCCTACCCCTGAAGAGGTTATATCGAAAAAGCCTACCCCTGAAGAGAGTTCATATAAAGAGATTAGAGCTAAACATATTACAGATTACGAGACTACAGCGAAGATTAGCTTTTTGACAGAACTCTTTATTCGCATAAAAGAGTTCTTCACAACAGGTAATGTGGTTTTAAAACTTGGAATTATAATCATTTTCTTTGGGGTCTCTTTTTTACTCAAATATGCTGCCCAGCACAACTTTTTCCCAATAGAATTTAGACTTATCTGTGTTGTAGTGGCTGCCTTTGCTATGCTTATTACTGGTTGGTCAATGAAAAATAAGGAAACATATACACAAGAAAAAGATAAACAAGAAAAAAAAGACAAAGTTGGAACATCAGCTATCAGTCAGTATGGCAGAGGTGAATATGGCTTGGTGCTTCAAGGCGGGGGCATTGGTATTTTATATCTTACAGTTTTTGCTGCATCAAAGCTCTATACTCTTCTTCCAAACACCTTCTCTCTCTTAATTATGATTATGCTTGTTGCCTTATCCGGTGCTTTAGCTGTTATGCAAGACGCAAAATCTTTAGCAGTATCAGGAATTATTGGTGGTTTTCTTGCCCCAGTTCTTATGTCAACAGGCAGTGGCAGTCATGTGATGCTATTTTCCTATTATACACTACTCAATTGCGGAATTTTGGGGATTGCATGGTTCAAAGCGTGGCGAGAGCTAAATCTTATTGGATTTGCATTTACATTTATAATCTCTTCTCTTTGGGGAAGTGAACATTATAATCCAGAGCTTTTCTCAACTACTGAGCCATTTTTAATCCTATTTTTTCTATTTTATGTTGCAATATCTGTTCTTTTTGCCCATCGACAACCTCCAAAATTAAAAGGATTTATTGATGGTCCTTTAGTATTTGGAGTGCCATTAGTCAGCTTTGGATTGCAAAGTGCTATTGTTGAAAATATGGAGTATGGGCTTGCGATTACTGCCTTAACGCTTGGGCTATTCTACATAACTCTTGCAACTATTCTCTGGAATAGAGTTGTTGAAGGAATGCGAATGCTGACTGAAGCATTTCTTGCAATGGGTGTTGTTTTTGGCTCTCTTGCTATTCCGCTTGCTCTGGATGGAAAATGGACATCAACTGCATGGGCAATTGAAGGTGCTGCAATGGTTTGGGTTGGAGTTCGCCAAAACCGTTTGTTAGCCCGACTCTTTGGAATAATTCTCCAATTTGGTGCTGGTATCGCATTTCTTGGAGCAACTGATTATCCTTATAATTACAATGGCCATTATTATGCCTCTTCAAATGGAATGGTGTTTCTAAACCATATCTATTTGGGTTGCATTTTTATAAGTATTGCTGGACTCTTCTCCTCTTATTATATGATTTCGCAGCGAGAAAAGCTCAGAAGATGGGAGAGATATTTTCACATCCCACTTCTTTTATGGGGGCTTATCTGGTGGTTTGGGGCTGGTATTAATGAAATTGACAACCATTTTTCAAGCTCAAATTATAATGAATATAATCTATTTCTTATCTATTGTGCAGTTAGCTGCCAAGTAATGACAATGGTTGCAAATCGGTTTAAATGGAAGCAACTTCTTTTTGCTATGATGGGCTTTCTGCCTGTTATTTTTTTCACTCTTTTTTTAGAGCTTCTTTATCTTTCTGGTAGCTCTCATCTTTTTGCAAAATTAGGAAGTGTGGCATGGATTATCACTTTTGCGGTGCAATATGGAATTTTATGGCAATTAGATAAAAACCACACTCTAAACACAGAATTTAACACAGAGTCTGATATACAGCCTAATTCAGAGCCTAATAGACATCCTAATATAGAATCTAATTCTGGTAGATTTAACAAATTTGTTAAATCTATTGGGTTTACAGCTAAACTAATATCTTGGTGGCACATTAAGACACTCTGGATTCTTATTTTTGTTGTTTCCCATGAAGCTGTTTGGGCAATGGAACAACTATTTACTCCAAGAACAACCCACTCTTTTGATATGATGTTTGAAAGCTCTTCAACATGGTCAGGAATCTTATGGGGAATAGTGCCAGCTATTTTTATATTACTTATTATCCGAAAAGGAGAGCTAATAAAATGGTCGCCTTTTGTAAACAATTCGGGCTACTATTTTAAACAAGGTTTGACTATTCCT
Source organism: Desulfamplus sp. (assembly GCA_015231615.1). Lineage (GTDB taxonomy): Bacteria > Desulfobacterota > Desulfobacteria > Desulfobacterales > Desulfobacteraceae > Desulfamplus. The sequence goes on from JADGBE010000058.1 coordinate 10,299, forward strand.
TCACTTTTCTTAGTCTGTTGGATTCTATGGACTAACTTTTATGAAGGTAATCCCTCGCCTTTGCCATACTTTCCTATTGTAAATCCGTTAGAGCTTTCTCAATTTTTTGTTCTGCTTGTCCTTTTTATCTGGGCATTCAAAGATGTTGGAGCAAGAGTAAAACAAGTTATGACGCTCCTTCTTATCTTTATTTGGCTTAACTTTGTTACTGGTCGTTTTGTCCATTTCTATTTTGATGTGCCGTTCTATTTTGATAGCCTTACAGCATCAGTTGTTTTTCAGGCTGCAATCTCTATTCTTTGGGGAGTTATTGCTCTTTTTACAACTTCATTTGCTGCAAAAACTTCAAGACGCAAAATGTGGTTTGCTGGGGCAGTTCTGCTTGGTCTGCTTGTGTTGAAACTATTTACAGTTGATCTTTCAGGTATCAGAACCATTGCAAGGATTGTCTCTTTCTTAGCTGTGGGTGGCTTAATGTTGCTTATTGGTTATCTCTCACCACTTCCTCCAAAGGATAAAAAGGCTCAATAACGGCAGCAATTCTAATTTTAAAATGGTATTATGATAATTCTTGTAGTAGCCGAGCGATAAATCGCACGGCTACATTATAAGAAAGTCCACTAAAGTGGACTAAAAAATAATAGTCAGCTTTAGCTGACTTCTCTCTATTTTAGCCCTGAAATTTATTTCAGGGCGTTAAAAATCAACGTATTATGCTACATAACGCTAAAATTAAAATTGCTGCAATAGAGGTTCAATAAATGAAAAAATATATATTTTTGATTTTGCTTTTTGCAACAACATCTGACTCTGTTTACTGTGAGTCCCTATCACCAAAAAATTTTGCTTATGGATTTACACTAAATGTAAACGGAGATAGCCCAATCTATAAGATGGAGCTGCCAGAAGCTGTGTATCAAGGAGTGTTGCGTCAAGATTTAGGAGATATTCGCATTTTTAATAGCAGTGGGGAGATAGTTCCACATCTATTGCGTAGCACAGATATATTGGATAGTAGTGATATGTTGCGTAATGATGAAGCTTTATCTATTGAACTTCAAGAGCCTATTTCTAAAAAGCAGATAGAAAATAGTAATAAGCAAACTGATATTCCTTTTTTCCCTCTTTACAATGAAAATAGGAGTGGAAAAATTGGCGATCTATCAATGAGCATCATACAAAATAAAGATGGAACGATTATCCGTGTTGACTCTTCAAAACAACAAGAGATCATATCAAAAAATGACAAAATAACAGGCTACCTGTTTGATATGAGTAACTTTAAACCATATCCTCTATCTGTTGAACTTGAATGGGTTGGCGGAGGGGATAATTTTGTTCTCAATGTGGAACTTAAAGGTAGTAATGACCTTACACAATGGAATTTTGTAAGTAATAATAGCATTGCAAAACTTAAATTTGGAGGAAATGCAATTTATCAAAATCAAATTTCATTTGATGAGAAGAGCCTATATAGGTACCTTCGTCTCTCTTGGCTATCAGGAGAGCAAGATTCAACAAAATCAGATGCCCAGCTATTAAGCGTTAAAGCTATCTTTCCAAAGGCTGAACTTAAAAGAAAAAGGGAGTGGAGAGAGATTACAGGAAGTTTTAGCAAGACAAATAATATGATAGTCGATTTTGACTCTGGTGGCTATTTTCCTGTAGATGCTGTCCAGATTAAATTTCACCAGAGCAACAGCATTATTAGAGCAGAAATTCAATCTTCTAAAGCAAATAATAACTCTTCTCAAAGTATTAGTCGCTTATCAAATACAATAAATAATAGTAATTATAATTATCTTGATGCTAATAATAGAGACAACGTTTGGCAATACCGCTGTGAAGGGATATTTTATTCTCTGAAAGTTGGAGGTGTTATTTCAAATCAAATCTCAAACGAAATATTTACATTTCCAATTACCTCTGACAGGTTTTGGCGAATTAAAATAAGTGAAGATGGGGCAGGAGTTGCAGGTGCTGTCTATCCTCCGATATTAAAGATTGGCTGGAGACCGCACGAAATTTTGTTTGTTGCTCGCGGCAATCCTCCATACACTTTAGCTTATGGAAGTGCAAAGCTCTTAAATAAAAACATAGATTCTCAAACCATTCCAGAGATGATTCTTAACTCTGCTAACATAGAAGAGCAGAGATTAGATACTTACAATAATAGTTCTAATAGTAAAACTAACACAAATAAGCCACATATTTTAAATGCAAACTATACTACCCCAATAATACTTGGCGGTGATGAAGCATTGAAGTTACCACCACCTCCATTGCCTTGGAAAAAGTGGGTTTTATGGGCTGTTCTTATTTTTGGTCTCTGCCTGCTTTCGTTTATGACGTGGAGACTTGCGATTCAAATGAGGAATAAATCAGATATATAGATTCATCAACTACTTTAAGAGGTAAAATAATATGGAAGCTGCGATTATAAACTGCTTTATAGAGGGAACTTTTCACATATTAGATACAACTGCTTCGGTAATGTTTAAGCCTGATGCCCCTTATATTAAAACTAACTCTATTGCAAAAGGCGACATTACTGGGTTGCTTGAAATTGCAGGAGATATTAATGGCACAGCAGCAATCAGCTTTACAGAGAAAAGTATTCTTGGAGTTGTATCTAAAATGTTTGGAGAGGAGATGACCGAGCTTAATGCCGACATTACTGATGCTGTTGGTGAGATAGGCAATATGATTTCTGGTCATGTGAACACTAAAATGACAGAGATGGGAAAAAAGGTTAAAGTAAAACTTTCGGGTGTCAAAGATGGTAAAGCTCATAGAGCAGATCACGCTGATGGCAGAAAGATACTTGTCCTTCCATTTAAAACAACAATGGGAAATATCTGGATAGAGCTATGTTACTAATTTCAACAAGAGTTCTTTGTATCACGGAAAACTTAACCCAACATCGCTGAGGCTTGGCAGTTTATATGCAGGATAAGTAGAAAATCTAAAATTATTCCATATAGTTAAGGAGGTATTTTATTTTATGGCATTAGCAACTATTACAAATAAAGGTCAGGTTACTATCCCAAAGAATATAAGGGAGTCTTTAAAATTAAATACGGGAGATAAAATTGAAATTATCATCACAGATAAAATGGAAGCTGTAATAAGACCAGTTTTTAAACCAACTTTTAGAACTGTAGATGATGTGTTTGGTAAACTTCATAAACCAGACAGAAAAGCAGTATCTACTGAAGAGATAGATGATGCAATTAGAAATAGAATGAGGAAACAGTTTAAATGAAAGCGGTTGATACAAATATTTTAATTCGTCTATTAACTAAAGATGATGAACTTCAAGCCAAAAAAGTCTATGAAATTTTTAAAAGTGCTGAATCAGAAAAAACAAGGTTGTTTGTGCCGTTACTTGTAGTTTTAGAGGTAATTTGGGTTTTAGAATCTGTTTATAATATTACACGAGCTGAGATTTTAGATTCTATAAATGACATGCTATTAATGCCTGTTTTAACATTTGAAGCTCTACCAGCTTTACAGCAATTTATAGAATCTGCTGAAAGTAATAAATATGACCTTTCTGATTTGTTGATTGCCTATTCTGCTAAATCTAACGGCTGTAAGTCTGTTATTACTTTTGATAAAAAAGCCTCTAAATTTCATTTATTTGAATTGCTCTAATTTTAAGAAATCCTTTGAAAAATGACAAATTTTTATGAAAATCACAAATCAAGTTTTTGGTTAAAGGTTATAACGCTTATTTTGGTAACTCTTGCTCTCTATGCCTCAAGTCTGCATAGTTACCTTATGTTCCACATATTTGCTGAACTTTTCAGCATTATGATAGCCTTTGCTCTTTTTATAGTCTCATGGAACACAAGAGATTACACAGACGAACCAAATCTTGTCTATCTTGGAATAGCCTATCTGTTTGTTGGTATTCTGGATTTGTTCCATACCATCTCTTACAAAGGTATGAACATTATTACTGACTACCCATTTTATGCAAATCAACTCTGGATTGCTGCCCGTTATTTAGAGAGCTTAAACCTTTTGTCATTTGCACTTGTTATTAGTAAGAACCGCTTCATTCCGCGTCTTTCTTATACTCAATTCATGGGATTGTTCTTTTTGATTTCTATTTTGATTCTGCTCTCTATTTTTTATTGGAAAATTTTTCCAATCTGTTTTGTGCAAGATTTCCCTGACGGCAGAGGTCATCAAACTCAATTTAAAATTATCAGTGAATATATAATCATAGCAATATTGGCAGCAACTTCGGCTATTCTCTACAAAAACCGAAAATCATTTGACCCTTCTGTCTATAAACTAATTATTTGGTCAACCATACTAGCCATAGGCACAGAATTTTGTTTTACCCTCTATATTAGTAATTATGGAATATCTAACCAGATTGGTCATTATTTAAAAATAGCCTCATTTTATTTGATCTATTTGGCAATTATTGAAACAGGATTGAGAAATCCTTTTCAATTGATGTTTAGAAAACTTAAAGAAAATGAAAAAGAGTTGCTGATTGCAAAGGATAAAGCTGAAGCTGCCAACCATGCCAAAAGTGCTTTTCTTGCAAACATGAGCCATGAAATACGAACACCTTTAAATGGAGTTTTAGGGTATGCTCAAATTCTAAAACGCCGTCCAGAAATTACTGAATTTATGAAAAATGGTTTAAACATAATAGAGCAGAGCGGTCAGCATCTTCTTACTCTTATTAATGATATTCTTGATCTCTCTAAAATAGAGGCTCGAAGAATGGAGTTACACCCTATTGACTTCAATTTTAAAGGGTTTTTGGAAAGCATAGTGGGTATTATAAAGATGAGAGCCGAGCAAAAGGGTTTATGTTTGATTACTGAGTTTGATACCTCTCTGCCAACAGTTGTCCATGCTGACGAGACACGTTTAAGGCAGGTGATTCTCAATTTACTTGGCAATGCTGTTAAATTCACAGATAGCGGAGGCACAGTAACAATATCAGTAAAAGTTGCTGATAATAGCGTCAATACAAATAATAATGTGAATAAAAATTCTGGAGTGGTTTCTCTTATATTCAAAATTACAGATACAGGAGTTGGCATGACACCAGAACATAAAAATAGCCTGTTCAAAGCATTTACACAGGTTGGTGATATATCACGTAGGGCAGAAGGAACTGGGCTTGGACTTGCTATAAGCAAACAGCTTGTAAATCTAATGGGTGGAAATATTGAGGTTGAAAGCACATTGGGAAAAGGTAGTTCATTTTGGTTTAAAATTGATCTGCCTGTTATTGAGATGGAACTGTGTGAAACTTCATCACCACATAAATTTATAGAATCTAACCTTCCAATAGAGTTGTTGTATCAAGAAGATAACAGCTTTGATAAGGCAGAGAATTACTCTGAAGCTGACCAATCTAATATGGCTGAAACCACAGTTGAGCTGATTTTCCCGCCGCCTGAACAACTTAAAATTTTGTATGAATTGGCATCTTTAGGTAAAGTTTTGCAGATTGAAGATTTTACAGAGCAGCTCAAAAAGATTGATCAGCGTTATATCCCATTTGCAAAAAAAATCAGCAGCATGGCAGCAGCTTTTGAAGATGAGAAGATTGTAGAGTTTATAGAGCCTTATCTAATTAGGAGAAATAAATTATGAAAAAATCCCAGACAATTTTGATAATAGATGATAACCCCACAAATCTTGGCGTTTTAACAGAAAACTTAAAATCATGGGGTTTTGATTTTATGGTTGCACGTAACGGTGAAAGTGGAGTTCAAAAAGCAATTAAAGGCAAGCCAGATTTTATTTTATTAGATATTTATATGCCGGGTATGGATGGTTTTGAGGTTTGTGAAAAATTGAAAACAGACCCCGCTACTTCATCAATTCCTATAATTTTTTTGACTGCTGATTCTGATCAAACAGATAAAATAAAAGGGCTGCAAATGGGGGCTGTTGACTATATTACAAAGCCGTTTCAGCCTGAAGAGGTTCTTGCACGAATCAATCGTCATTTGGAAATTCATATATTGAAAAAAGAGCTTGAAGCTCAAAATGCTGAGATAAAACTTAAAAATATCCAGCTTGAAAATGAGATAATAGAGCGTCAAAAGGCAGAGGAAAAGCAAAGAGAGCTTGAAGCTGCAAACTTAAGACTCCAAAAAGCTGAAAGTCTTGGTCAGATGGCAGCAGGAGTTGCCCATCTTTTTAATAATTATCTTTATGCTGTCAGCGGACATTTAGAGTTAGCTTTAGAAGATTTAGAAGAAGATTCTGATGTTAAGGATAATATTAAAAGTGCAATTCAAGCTGTCTGGCGTGCATCTGATGTTAGCGGTGCAATGCTTACATATATTGGACAAAAAATCATTACACTCGAACCTGTTGATATTTCAGAGTGCTGTCGCAGAAGTTTGGCAGTAATGCCAGATTTTACAAATAGCAGTGTTGTAATAGAAACAGACTTTACTGATAAGGAGCTGATTATCAATGCAAATGCAAGTCAGATGCAGCAACTTATAAATCATCTGATTACCAATGCTTATGAAAGTATTGTCGAAAATAAAGGCAAAATCACTATTATTACAAAACTAATAGACAGCTCTGATATTCCACAATCTAACCTCTTCCCTGCTGGTGCCAAACCATCTTCAGATAAATATGGTTATATAGAAGTTACTGATACTGGATATGGAATTCCAGAAGAGGATATAGGCAAGATATTTGATCCATTTTTCACAACCAAATTTATAGGTCGTGGTTTAGGATTAGCAGTTGTATTAGGGATAGTTAAATCATGGCAGGGTATGATTGCTGTTAGTAGTAAAACAGGTCATGGAAGCTCATTTATGATCTTTATCCCTCTATCTTTAAACGGCTCAGTTCGATCATTTAAAAAATCAGTTCGACCGCAGAAAATAAAATCATCTCCTACGGTATTGCTCGTTGAAGACCATAAGATGGTGCGTGATATGACAACATCTGTTCTGGAAAAAATGGGGTGTAAAGTTATATCTGCTGCTAATGGTATGGAAGCTATAGAGCTTTTTAAAATTCATAAAAATTCTATAAGCTGCATAATCACTGATCTTTCCATGCCTGAAATTGACGGATGGGCAACTTTATCAAAGATAAGAAAGATAAATCCAGATATTCCAGCAATTTTGGCAAGTGGATATGATGAAGCCTCTGCCATGTCTCCCGAAAATTCAGAGAAAATACAGGGATTTTTGCACAAACCATACTCAATGAAAGATTTACAGCTTGCTTTGGAAAAAGCTCTTAACTGTTCAGTCTCTGCTTAACTTTTGTATTGGCTTAGGCCTGAATATTTAAACAGGCTCTTAAAAAGGTGTGATTTATGGAAGAACAGAAGAATATCTTAATAATTGATGACAAGCAAACAAACCTTGCTGTTTTGACACAATCTTTAAAATCTTGGGGCTTTTCTCCTATGGTGGCAATTAATGGAGAGAGTGGAGTTCAAAAAGCAATAAAAGGCAGACCAGACCTTATTTTGCTTGATATTCGTATGCCCGGAATGGACGGTTTGGAGGTATGCAAAAGGTTAAAAAACAACCCATCAACATCTGACATTCCTATAATTTTTTTGACTGCTAATTCTGATCAAACAGATAAAATAAAAGGGCTGCAAATGGGGGCTGTTGACTATATTACAAAGCCATTTCAGCCTGAAGAGGTTCTTGCACGAATCAATCGTCATTTAGAAATTCATATATTGAGAAAAGAGCTTGAAACTCAAAATGCTGAGATAAAACTTAAAAACGAACAAATAGAGCTTAAAAACTCTCAACTTGAGAATGAAATTATAGAGCGTAGAAAAGTAGAAAATAGACTTAAACTGAATGAACAATACCTTAAAAGGAATGAAGCCCGCCTTCAAAGCCTTTTAAGAATTTCGCAATACAAAACAGATAACGCAAAATCTCTGCTTGACTATGCTTTGTCTGAAGCTATTGAACTGACAGAAAGTAAGATAGGTTATATCTACTATTATGATGCAATTAATAAGGAGTTTATCTTAAATACATGGTCAAACGAGGTTATGAAAGAGTGTGCAATTACAGAGCCTCAGACCATTTACCATCTTGATAAAACAGGGGCATGGGGCGAAGCTGTTAGGCAGAAAAAAGCTATTATTATCAATGACTTTCAATCTTCACACCCTTTTAAAAAAGGTTATCCTGAAGGACACGCCAATCTTTACAGATTTATGACAGTTCCAGTCATTATTGAGGATACTATTCAAGCAGTTATAGGGGTTGCAAATAAACCTTATGACTATGATAAGTCAGATGTCCGCCAGCTTACTCTGCTTATGGATTCAGTTTGGAATGTTGCGGAGCGTAAAAGAGTTGAAGATAGCTTAATAAAAGCAAAAGAGGTTGCTGAATCTGCCAATCGTGCAAAATCTGAATTTCTTGCAAACATGAGCCACGAAATACGTACTCCCATAAATGCTGTTATAAACATGAATCGGCTAATCTTAAAGACACAGTTGGATAAAGAACAAAGAGATTATGCGGAAACATCAATGTCAGCTTCCGAGATTCTTCTGTCTCTTATCAACGATATTCTTGATTTCTCCAAAATAGAGGCGGGAAAACTTGAACTTGAGAATAGAAGTTTTAATCTGAGAAATATTGTCGAATCTGTTGTGAATATGCTGAGGCTGAAAACTGAGGAAAAAGGGCTTTATCTTGAATACCTTATTGAACCTGATGTAGAACTTTGTCTCACTGGTGATTCTGTAAGGGTACGCCAGATTATACTCAATTTTTTGAACAATGCGGTTAAGTTTACTGAAAAAGGCGGGATAAACATCCAAGTCTCTCTTGAAAATAATAATCTTGAGGGACTTGCTCATCTTGAGAATCAGAGTGATACGCATTATGAAGGTGAAATATCTTCTGAAGATGGAACGTATTCTACTGTAAGAGTCGAGATTGCAGACACAGGCATAGGAATTTCAGAAGAGCACAAAGACCGACTGTTCAGGTCATTTTCACAGGTTGATGTCTCTACTTCCAGAAAATACGGTGGCACCGGACTCGGGCTTGCAATTTCAAAACAGCTTGCAGAGCTTATGGGTGGTGAGGTTGGGGTAGAGAGTCAGAAAGGGGTTGGGAGCACATTCTGGTTCACTGCAAAGTTTAAAAAAAGTGTTGAATGTGATTTGCCGGATATTTTGACATTCCCAGCTTCCGGGTCATCAAACAAGAGCTCCCAAACAACATTAAATCTGACAGATGCAAAAATCCTGCTGGCAGAAGACAATATAATGAATCAGAAGGTTGCAGTGGCAATCCTTGGAAAATTCGGTATTGCGGTAGATATTGCCAATAACGGTAGGGAAGCGGTCGAAGCTCTTTGCAGGAAGCGTTATGACCTTGTTCTTATGGATATGCAGATGCCTGAACTGAATGGTATCGAAGCATCACGAATTATCAGGGCAGGACGAATAAGCCCTGATTCCGACATTTTGAATCCTGATGTGCCGATTGTGGCAATGACGGCAAACGCCATGCAAGAAGACCGTCAGAACTGCTTTGACGCTGGAATGAACGGTTATATCTCAAAGCCGATTGAACCTGACGAACTTCTGTCAGTTATCAGAAAACAGATTATGGGTGTGGAATTGGTAAAAAATGAAGTTACAGATGATTGGGCAGAAATAGGATGTCCATCATCTTTTTCTTCTGAGCATGCACAGCACCACTCTGAACTGACTGCTGTATTCGACCGTCAGGCTTTTCTGAACAGGCTCGGCGGAGACGAAGCACTCCTGAAAAAATTTATAGTAAAGGTTCCGGAATATCTTTACTCAGAAATCGGAGAGCTAAAAACTGCAATGGACAGCAGAGATGCAGCCCAGATAAGATTTCATGCCCACACGATAAAGGGAATAGCTCTGAATGCTTCTGCCAATAGATTGTCACATGTTGCTCAAAAGATTGAAGTTGCCGGAAGAGAAGAACGGATTGATGACGCCTGTGATATGCTGGCAAAACTTGAACAGCAGTTTATCGTATTTCAATCAACATTATCAGAAATGTATCCGGACATTTTTTATAACAGTTAAGCTTGATGGTCTCGGACTAGCGGGGCGAGTGTGCAGGAACTACGGTTTCAAATTCAATGCAACAGACAGAAGGTGCTGGTTTAGCTGTGCAGCTTGTTCTGGCAAGATACCAAATGTGCAAGCGATGGGTCTGTAATAAAGATGCTAATGTGTAGGTTAAGTAAAATGGTTTTAAATAACATAATAATTTAACAGTATCTACATTATTTATGTTGACATTATGCTGAATTTTGAGGCATTAATGCTAAATGAAGCATTCTTAAAATGTTCTAAAAATCAGATTTTTTACTGAGTTAATTCGTAAGTCTTCAAAAAATGGAGGTAATCCGTGGACAACAATAACAGCTCACCCGAACAAGTTTCAAAACTACGCCAAAAAGCCGAAGATATTTTTAAGAAACAATCATTACAATCAGCGTATAATACAGCATCTTTTTCTCCTGAAGACCTTCAGAAGACGATTCATGAACTACAGATACACCAGATTGAACTTGAGATGCAGAATGAGGAGTTGCGCAGGATACAGATGGAGAAAGATAGGATACAGCAAGAGAAAGATA
>JADGBE010000059.1 GCA_015231615.1 Desulfamplus sp.
TTACATCTATAACCTATCAAATAGATAGATTATATAGACATTCTTCTTACATAAATTTCCTAAAAACTATAATCACTAACCAGTTTTCAAAGATCAAAATAACAAAACAAAAAAATATCTCTCCATCACAAACAAACACTTTATCGCCTCAAAAACTTGGGCTTTATACAGGCACTAAAACTACTTGTCAAACACTTTCTTCTATACTCAAACATTTTTTTATTTGGAATCAAGAAGAGAATAACTATACTGCTTTCGCTCATAAGTTCAGTTTTGAATATATAAAAGCTAAATTTATTCCCCTTTGAAGTATAACCTTTTTGGAAAAACTTAAAGTTACACGATAAAAGTGAACTCACTTTCAACCTGTAGGTTGATTTATAACCCCTTGACATAGCGTTAAAATTTCTTTAAAGAGTTGCTTTCATTGTTTGCCTTAAGTTGTTTTCTTTTTAATTGGTCTCAGACTATCTTGATCCAACTTTCTGAAACCAACACTCCCGAATTAACATTACATATATGAGGATTTATGAACAAACTTGAATTGATTGCAGCCTTAAAAGATAAATCTGGGCTTACAAAATCAGAAGCTGCCGAAGTTGTAGAGATTTTCTTTAACTCTTTGACGAATGCCCTTGTAAATGGGGAAAGAGTTGAAATTAGAGGTCTATGCAGCTTTTTCATTAAAGAATATGAAAGTTATACAGGGAGAAACCCCAAAACAGGTGATAAAGTAACCATACCACCTAAAAAATTGCCATTTTTTAAGTGTGGTAAAGAGTTAAAAGAGATGGTTGATAATAAATAAGGTCAGTTTGCAACTCAATATTTCTTATATTTGAAATGCAAGAGTAACCTTTTACTTTAGGCGATAATGCTTAATGAAGGGCTTATGAATCCTGTAATAGAGTTAAACAACATAGTTCTTAACAACAAGATACCCAATGCTCTTCTATTTACAGGCAACTGTGGTCAGGATAAAAAAAATGCTGCAATCTTATTTGCTAAAGCTATAAACTGTCTGAATAAACCTCTTATATCGGATTCTATAGGAGCAGTTGTTCAAGTTGGTAGCTATAATAAAATGCCTTTATCCGAATCTTTGCCATGCAACAGTTGCCGTTCATGTATGAAAATTGATTCTAAAATGCACCCTGATATAATAACGATTTCACCAGAACCTGAAAAAGATGTAATCAAAATTGCACAAATCAGAGAACTTTTTAGTTCGACTTCATCAAAACCACATGAGGCAAAAATGCGAATGGTTATGATTGAAGAGGCTCATACAATGAATCAAGAGGCAGCAAATGCTCTTTTGAAAATTTTAGAAGAGCCACCTGAACGGACTTTCTTTATCTTGCTTGCAAGAGAACTTAATGAGCTTTTGCCAACTATAATTTCAAGATGCAGACATCTAAGATTCAAGCCCATCTCACAAGACGATGTGGCTCAAAGGTTGATTCAAGATTTCAACATATCCCCTTTATTTGCAAAGATCGCATCAAAGTCGTCTAACGGAGATATTAATAAAGCTACGATGTTTGTTAATATAAATAGCAATATTGAATGGATCAAAAGGCGACAATGGCTGTTTAATCAAATTCTTATGCTTATAAAGCCAAATCAAAGTAGCAGCTTAAAATTTCTGTATGCTCTTGTTTTAGCTGAAAAATTGAGTAAAGAGACAGAACTTTTACAAGACTCTATCTCTCTTCTAAAGCTCTGTTTAAGAGATATTGCACTTATAAAAACAGCCTTAGTCCATTTTAATAATATTTGTGATTTAGATAAATCAATTCTTGGGAAACTAATTAATTCAGAGATTATTGTTAATTTAGATTTCGTTAATTTAATCTCAGATATTGTTGTTATGCTACCTAAGAATTACCATCTTATGGCACTTGATGCAATTCACAAAGCAGAGTCAAAACTTCAGACAAATGCCTCTGCTCGTTTAGTTTTAGAGCAGTTTTTTTTAAGTTTAATCCCATCAAAGAGTTAGGGTAGATTTTAAATTATGGCAAAAATCGCTGGAGTAAGATTTAAACCTGCTGGAAAGATATATGATTTTGACAGTGGTGCATTTGTCCTAAAAGTTGGAGACAGCGTAATTGTTGAAACTGAACAGGGTCTCGGTTTTGGTGTTGTAATTGTCCCACCAGAACCATACGAAGATACTGAAAACAGAAGAAATTTAAAACAGATTTTCCGTATCGCAACTCCTGATGATTTCCATAGAAGAGAAGAAAATAGAGTAATTGAACAAAATGCACATAATTTCTGTCTTGAGTGTATAGAAGAGCTTGATCTTAAAATGAACCTCTTTTCTGTTGAAAGCACCTTTGATGCAACAAAACTTACTTTTTTCTATACGGCTGATGGAAGAGTTGATTTTCGAGAACTTGTTAAGCTCTTAGTAAAGGAATTTCGTATTCGCATTGAGATGAGACAGGTGGGAATAAGGAATCAATCCAAACAGTGCGGCGGTATTGGCAGGTGCGGCAGAGAGATATGTTGTTCTCTTTTTTTAAACAACTTTGATCCTGTCTCAATAAAAATGGCAAAAGAGCAAGGACTTTCTTTAAATCCTACCAAAATATCAGGCTTATGCGGAAGACTTATGTGTTGTTTAACATTTGAAAACGATACATATATCGCGTTAAAAAGCGGATTACCAAAACCCGGTAAAGTAATAAATACTCCTAAGGGTGCTGGAAGAGTTATTAGACAAAATGTTCTAAATGGAAGTGTAACAGTAATTTTAGATGATGAAACTGAAATTGAAGTTGATATAAATCCATGTAGATGTAAAAAGAGATCATAACGAGTATAAAATTTGGAGTTTTTTTATGGACAGCAGTAGTGCTATGTTTAACACGAATAACAATGTTTTTTTTACAACACCAATATATTATGTCAATGCAAAACCCCATTTAGGACATGCTTACACAACAATTACAGTTGATGTTGCAGCAAGGTACAGCAGAATGTGTGGAAAAGAGACCTATTTTCTAACTGGCACAGATGAACATGGGGATAAAATAGTTGATGCTGCTGCAAAACAGAACAAATCACCAAAAGAGTATGTAGAAGAGATAAGCTCTCTTTTTAAAAATATTTTACCAACTCTCAACATTAGCAATAATGATTTTATCCGAACTACAAACCCATCTCATATTAAAATTGTTGAACAGCTTCTAAGTCGTATCTACGAATCAGGAGATATTTATTTCAGCGAATATGAGGGTATATACTGTTTTGGCTGTGAAAGGTTTTATCAAGAACGTGAACTTGTTAATGGGAAATGTCCTGATCACGGAACAGAGCCAAAAAATATAAAAGAGGCAAACTACTTCTTTCGCATGTCTAAATATCAGGATTGGCTAATTGATTATATAAAACAAAACCCTGATTTCATTAGACCTGAACGCTACAAAAATGAAATTCTCTCCTTTTTAAAAGAGCCTCTTGAAGACCTTTGTATCTCAAGACCAAAATCAAGACTTACTTGGGGTATTACCTTGCCGTTTGATCAGAATTACGTAACATACGTCTGGTTTGATGCTCTAACAAATTACATTTCAGCTCTTGGATTTCCTGACGGTGAGCTGTTTGCAAAATTTTGGTCAGGCACTCAACATTTTGTGGCAAAAGATATTATTAAACCTCATGGAATCTATTGGCCCACAATGCTTAAAGCTGCTGGGATTGAGATTTATCAGAACTTAAATGTTCACGGATTTTGGAACGTAAGTGGAAGTAAGATGTCTAAAAGTGTTGGTAATGTTACTGATCCTGTAGCTGTGATTTCAGCTTATGGTGTTGATCAGTTCCGTTATTTTCTGATGCGTGAAATGGTGTTTGGTCTTGATGCGAATTTCACAGAAGATGCTATTGTGCAGAGAATAAACTCTGATCTTGCCAATGATTTGGGCAATCTCTTTTCACGCGTTGTTGCAATGAGTCATCGCTATTTCAACGGCGAAACTCCATCAACTGATATAGTTGTCGAAAAAGAAAAATCTCTTTCATTAAAGAAAAATGCTTTAGATACAATTGAAAATTTTAAAAAAGCTATGGATCACAATGAGTTTCATAAAGCTCTTATTGCGATATGGGATTTTATAAGTATCTTGAATAAATATGTTGACTCAACTGTCCCTTGGGTTGTGGCAAAAGATGAAAATAGACGAAACGAGCTTTCTACAATAATATATAATTTGCTTGAGAGTTTGAGAGCTATTGCTGGTTTAATTTACCCTGTAATGCCAGAGACATCAGTTAAAATGGAAAAGATACTTGGTATTAATCTACATAATACAAGAGAGTTTAGAACTATTGATGAAATTCTAAACTGGGGGCAAAATGTTGCTGGAACAACAATTGAAAAAACCGCAGCTCTATTTCCAAGAGTAGAAACTGAAAAAGTTGAGTTATCAAGAGAGGTAAAAGCTAAACAACATAATTTAGGAGAACCTCAACTACAAAATACAAAAAATCAATCGTCTAAAGATTCAGCCGTTGAACAATCCAAAGAGATAGAAATAGAAAAAAATACGATTGCAATAAAACCTGAGATCTCAATTGAAGATTTTGCTAAAATTGATTTAAGAGTTGGCACTATTATAAGTGCTGAAAAGATGAAAAAAGCAAATAAACTATTAAAGCTAAAAGTTGATCTTGGGGAACAAGAGCCTCGCCAAATAATCGCCGGAATTGCTAAAAGCTATACTCCTGAAGAAGTTGTTGGAAAGCAAGTTATTATTGTTGCCAATCTAAAGTCCGCCTCTTTAATGGGTGAGACTTCACAAGGAATGGTGTTAGCTGCGAGCAGTAATGATAAACTTTTTCTTGCTGGAGTTGAATCTTCTGTAGAATTAGGTAGTCAGGTAAAATGAATCTATTGCATAAAAACAATAGCAAGGTTATAAAACTTTTTTAAGTTTACTCTTCGTAAACAATATCGCCTTCTACATAAAACTCTTTGAATCTATATGGGGATACAAAATGTATATGTATAATCATAGCAATAAAACGTCATCATGGAGAAATTTTCAGCAAAATCTTCAAAAAGAGTCAAGACAGAACAAACGCCAAAATTTAAAGGTGTTAAATAAGCCCAATACAAATAAAGGAGTTCCCTTAAAAAAAGCTGTCCCAAGAGCCAACTCTTTACCTGTTGAACAAAATATGCTAACTATCAAGAAAAATATATCTACAAATGGGACATCTTCATTTGCACCTTCTCGTAAAGGTCAAACTCACTTAAAGAAGATAATCACATCTTTTTTAATTATAGTTGCTCTTGGATTTGCCATCCAACAGCTTTTTCCTGTTTTGATAAAAGGAACTTCGGAAGTATTCGCATCTTTTAAAGATGATGCTTCATCTTTAGTTAAAAGACTCGCCTCAATAAAACCTAATTTCGACAACCCATCTTCAACAAATTCTACAAAATCCTCCAAACAACCCCTTGTTCTATCAAAAAATGAGATAAAATCTATTTTGCAACAAAATAATCTATTAAATCTCACAGAAGATAAATTTACGGTTAATGATAATGTAACTGTTCCAAATGCTAATAGAAATCTCGTTATAACTACAAGTCTTGATATGAGGCTACAAAGTTTTCTTTTAGAGCAGATAGATTCACTTATGCTGTTAAATCGAGGGAAACCAGAGATAATTGCGATGGTTGTTATGGAGCCTCATACAGGTAAAGTTCTTGGAATGGCAGGATTTGATAGCCATTCGCCAAATACAAACCCATGCATACAAGGAGAGTATCCAGCAGCAAGCCTTTTTAAAATGGTTACAGCATCTGCCGCTGTTGAAACTTGTGGTTACAATCCTGCCACCACAATGTATTTTAGTGGCGGAAAATATACTCTTTATAAACGCCAATTATCAGAAGATATAAATACAAAATTTCTTAATAAAGTAACATTAGCAGAGGCATTTGCACAATCTATTAATCCTGTTTTTGGTAAACTTGGCTCTATTATTCTTGGAAAAGATATTCTTGAAAAATACGCAAGCTCTTTTGGATTTAATCGAGAAATTGATTCAGAGATTAATTTTAGACCCGCAAACTTTACAATTATAGATGACAACACCTATCAATGGGCGGAAGTAGCATGTGGTTTTAACACTACAACAACAATTTCTCCAATTTTTGGTGCAATGATTGCAAGCACAATGCTCAATTCTGGAAAAACTCCAGTGCCATCTATTGTTGAATCTGTAAAAGATGAAAAAGGGGTTCTGCTCTATAAAAGAAAAAGCGAAATTGTTAACGATGCTGTAAAACCAGAGACTGCAAAAGCTATGATGCAGATGATGAACGGAACGATAATCACGGGAACAGCAAAAAAATCTTTTAGAGGTGTTGATAAAGATAATGTCCTATCAAGGCTTATAATGGGTGGTAAAACTGGTTCTCTTTCAAGTTATGACAATAGGGTGAGATTTGATTGGTTTAGCGGCTTCTGTTCTGATACCCAAGACAGGCAACAAATTGTAGTATCTGTCCTTGTTGGTCATGGCAAATATATAGGAACAAAGGCAAGTATTTATGGTAGATTGATCTTTAAAGAGTATTTTAACAACTATTTTGCACTACACTCACAGCAACTAAATAATGGTTAGCCCTTATCTTTATATTAACCTTCATAACTTATGGATATGATAATATCATGGAAGGTATTATTGATACACATGCAACTATTCAAAGTCAATTTTTTTTACTTTCAGATGAAGAGAGAGCATCAGTAATAAGTCATGGTGCTGCAATTAGATTTTCTGAACTTAATAAAAGGATTTTTTTGGCTCAAAGTAAGATTAGCTTTTTTGAAGAAAAATATAATAAAAAGCTGTCAGAATTAGAAGAGTTTGGATTACCTGAAGATGCAGATTATGAAATTCACGAAGATTATATTTTATGGAATCATTGGGCAGATGTCATTAGAAAGTCACGGGAACAGTTGGTCAAATTGGAGGTAATAGTCTCTTATGGAATTTACATTAGATGATAGCAACTTTCAGGTTACTACAAATTGAGGAAAAATTTGGTCAGTTTGTAGAACGTATTGTTCCTATTGAGTTTGATGAAGGAACTTTACGTATAATTTTGTATTTTTACGATGGTAGTAATTTAAGAGTTACAGAGCAATGGGAAGGCGAAATTGTTATAAGATATAGCTATTATTGGCTTAATAGTGATAATACTTTGAAAGTTGGGTGGGATAATGCACCTCACCATAAAAATATAGAAGGTTTTCCTCATCATAAGCATATAGAAAAACAAAAAAATATAGAGTCATCACCAGAAAAAACTTTGGAAGATGTTATGGCGTTTATAGTAAAAAATTTAAGAAAGCTTCAGTAAAATTTAGCTTCTGAGATTTAATATTAACCTTGTATAGTCATTGTTTTTAATTACAATGCTATAAAAATAGATAATTGGTTTAATACAGATGAAATATTTTATAAAACTTACCTCTTTTCTTAAAAAATTATCCTCTTTTAACAAAGATATTTTTTCAATTAACATTGAATATGGAAAAAATATTGATAGGGCAAAAGAGAACTCTTTAATACTTTTCCCATACTCTCATAATACTTTGTGCTGTGGAATATCTGCACTTATATCATTTAAGGGCAAAGATGTTGATGCTAACCCCGAATTTAACTTTTCAGATATTACCAATATAGAAAATTACCTTAAAGGCGAATCGCTTTTAGATAATCTTTTTTATTTAGAAAAAATTTTTGACAAGGTAAAATTACTCAAAACAGATTCTATCTTTTTCGAGCTTTTTTCTGATATAGAAAAAGAGAGAGAGCTTACATTATTAGAAAAAGAACTATCTGATATTATTGAGAAAGAGATTGCACAAATAACTCCTCAAATAGCTGATATGGAATCAGCAGATGTGGAGATTGCACTTAAGAGAGTTGATAAACTCAAAGATATTTGCTGGTGCATTAAGCGTGAAATTCTTGAAAATATCATAAGAATTAGACAGCTTTCAGTTGCTGGTTGTCTATCTATTGCATCTGTTGGTTGTCTATCTGTTGGGTCTGATGATTATCTACCTGTTGGGTCTGATGGTTCTGCTAATGATATTAAAAATAACTATGATGCTAAAACTGTTTGTAACGCTGGCTGCCCACCTCTAAATAAAAATCAAGTTCTAAATTTTAAGAGAATAAATGCGGTTTTAAATAGCATTGACAGACTTGAGGTTAGAGGTAGAGATTCTGCTGGAATATCACTTCTCTTTACTTTATCAGATGTTCAATTTGAAAAGTTTAAAGTTGAGCTAATTAAATCTGGTTTTGACGAACAACTTAAACTAAGAACTAACAAGCCTGTTTTGACTAACAACTGCATTACAATAAACAGCGATTTTGGGAAATATATATCTATTTCAATCGTTTATAAATATGCGGCAGAGATAGGTTCACTTGGCGACAATGTGGCATTTATCAGAACCCAAATTAGAAATGACCAGATTCTCCAAATTTTAACAGGGTTTGAGGTATTATTTAGCACAATATCTGCCCATACACGCTGGGCATCTGTTGGAGATATTACTCAGGCAAATTGCCACCCTGTTGACAACGAATCAACTGATCCATTGGTGAAAAAAAGCGGTATTATTCATGTTAGTTTGAACGGAGATATTGATAACTACCCAGAGCTTAAAAAAGAATATGAGTCAAGGTTTGACACGATACACTCTGACATAACCACTGACACAAAGATTATTCCCCTTCAAATAGAGCTTTATTTAAAAAAGGGACACCAAATTGAAGAGGCTTTTCGGCTTGCTTTGAATGATTTTCACGGTTCACACGCAATTAGTATGCACACGGACCTTGCACCGGGTAAAATTTTTCTTGCCCAAAAAGGCAGTGGGCAGGCGATTTTTACAGGTATTGCACCAAACCATTATATAACTGCTTCAGAGCTTTATGGACTTGTTGAAGAGACTCAAGATTTTATAAAGCTCAATGGTGAGAAAAGAGGTCAGATACTTATACTTGACCAGAACTCTTCTGGAGGTATTGAAGGCATCAGATCAATTGCCTATGACGGCTCTCCAATTGAGATAAGTAAAGATAATATTCAGCACAGTGAAATAACATCAAGAGATATTGATCGCCAGAATTTCCCTCACTATTTTCTTAAAGAGATTTCAGAGTCTCCCCTATCTGTTACTAAAACTCTTCAAAACAAATGGAAAATATCGCCAGACACTGGTCTTTATACCATGAATTTGGCAAATTCCGTGATACCTGAACATATTGAAAATGAGCTTAAACTTGGATTAATTAAAAAGATATACTTTATTGGGCAAGGCACTGCTGGTATTGCGGCACAAGGGTGTGCTGATCTTCTTCGGTATTATCTTAATTATAATCAAGGACAAAACAGTCAAAATAGTGTGAAAGATAATACCAATGACTTAAATAACACCATTCATAATAATCAAGCACAAAGTTATGAGGCACAAAATTTTGACATCAGGGCAATGAAATCTTCTGAACTTTCAGGTTTTTTCATTATAGGCAATGACGATGCAAAAGAGTCAATGAAAAATCATCTTGTAGTTGCCATAAGCCAGTCAGGAACCACAACCGATACAAACAGAACTGTAGATATGGTAAGGGCAAGAGGTGCAAGAACACTTGCTATTGTGAACCGTAGGGATTCCGATTTAACCTTTAAAACTGAAGGTGTTCTCTACACCAGCAGCGGCAGAGATATTGAGATGTCTGTTGCATCAACAAAAGCATTTTATTCTCAATTAACTGCTGGTGCTTTGCTCTCTCTCCATATTGCATCTATCACTGGTGCAATATCTGCCAAAATTTTAACTGACGAGCTAAATGAACTTAACACGCTGCCTGACAAGATGAAAAAAGTCCTTGATATGAAGGAGAAAATAAAAAAATCTGCATTCAAACTTGCCATATCAAGAAACTATTGGGCAACTGTAGGTAGTGGTTCAAATAAAACATCAGCAGATGAAATAAGAATTAAGTTAAGTGAACTTTGCTACAAAACCATCTCATCTGATTTTGTTGAAGATAAAAAACATATTGATCTATCGTCAGAGCCATTGATTATAATATGTGCTGCTGGAACTCGTGAGAGTGTTCTTAAAGATATAATCAAGGACACTGCAATATTTCATGCCCACAAAGCTGCAACTGTTGTTATTACAGATGAAGGTGAAGATAGATTTGACAACTACTCTTCTGATGTATTCAGAGTTCCAAAGGTTAAAGAGCATTTTGCTCCAATACTCAACACTCTTGTCGGTCATATTTGGGGATATTATGCAGCTCTATCAATTAATGAAGAGTCTCGTTTTATATATAACCATCAGCAAGAGATAAAAGAGTTGATAAGCCAGTACAAGAGTATGGGACGTGATGTTTATGAGGTTATTCTTGAAAAGAATTTTAGGGAAAAGATGGCTTCATTTTATAATGAATTTTCTAAAAAACGCCGTGAGAAGAAGTTTCCAGCAGCTATGGGAATTGATAACGCATCAAATATCACCTTGCTGCTAAAATATCTCTCTGGAAGGTTGCCTGTTGCTGATTTTGAAATTGATTTTGCAAGAAAAGGAACTCCTGCAAATATGCTTGATGAGTTCTTTAAAAATCTGTCAGAGGCAATAAACACAATGGCAAGACCTGTTGATGCTATTAAACATCAGGCAAAAACAGTTACTGTTGGAACAAGCCGCATTGCAGATAAAGTTGAAACTTTTGATTTTACAGAGAAATTTGAAGGAGTTGTCTTTAATGAAATAGCTACAAATGGTCTTTTAATCTCTCA
Source organism: Desulfamplus sp. (assembly GCA_015231615.1). GTDB lineage: Bacteria > Desulfobacterota > Desulfobacteria > Desulfobacterales > Desulfobacteraceae > Desulfamplus. The sequence goes on from JADGBE010000059.1 coordinate 10,862, forward strand.
GATTACAAACAAAAATGTCGTTGTAATCAAAAATCTTCAAGAGGTTGTAGCTGTAGTTAAAGGTGCGTTGCTCTATAAAATATCTGGTTTAAATCTGCTTGGAGAACCAACTAATGAGACAAGGGTTGATGTTGTTAGCAAAACTGGTATCACAGCTTCAGAAGTTTCAAGAGTGGAAACTGAACATCAGCTTAAAGGAACTAAAAACATTATTGTGCGTGAAGGAAATGTCTATATTGGTAAAGGTAGAAAAGATGGACGCAGCATTCTTGTTATACCTGTTCTATCTGCATCTCCAAATTCAAGTGTAATTGAGTATCTACTTTCGCTCCATGTTGAATTTAAAGACTCTGCACAAGTTTCTCTTCTCAATAAAATAAAGGCGTTAGGTGGCAAATATACAAGAATTAAGGATATTATATTAGAAACAGACGTTATTAAATGGGACGATACACTGCTTGATCTTGTTGAGATTGAGACCCTGTTTGGTGATTCTGGCGAGAAGATTGCGGAAGCAATAATTAAAAGGAAAAACTTTTAGTCAGGTATTTAATTCAGATGATATAGTGATTTTTTCCAAAAAGTAAATGAGGATGGGTTACTATGACTTGTACGCCATGGATGTCAAATTTTGAGTCCCGTTGATTCATTCTATGATTTGTTGGTCATAAAATGAATCAATTTTATTCAATACAGGTTTGAATCGCCAGTCCGTTATTTGCCACAACCCTATCTCTGCCAAGTTCTTTAGCCTGATAAAGAGCAGAATCAGCTTTTTGAATCAATGTTGCGGGAAGTTCTTTAAGTTTAGGAATGGGAATAACGGTTGATACGCCTACGCTTATAGTAACGCAAGTGTTTACTTTTGAGTGTGCATGAGGAATTGCAAGATTTCTGACTGCAATTCTTAAACTTTCAGCAACCTGAACCGCCCCGTCTGAATCTGTCTCAGGAAGAACAACAACAAATTCCTCTCCGCCATATCGAGCTGCAAGATCAGCGGGTCTTTTACAGTTCGCCTCAATACATTTAGCAACCTGCCGCAAAGTATCATCGCCGCCCTGATGACCATAGTTATCATTATATGGTTTGAAAAAATCAATATCACACAGAATAAGAGATATTGGAACTCCATCTCTTGAGGCTCTTTTCCATTCTGAACTTAAATATTCATCAAATTTTCTGCGGTTTGAAATCTGGGTCAATCCATCAAGTGTGGCAATACGAATAAGCTGGGCATTTGCTTCCTGAAGCTCCTTTTCCATACGGATATTGCGGCTAATATCCATTACAAAGCCATAAAAGCCGTCCGGACGCCCTTCGCTGTTAAATGCCCTTTTAGCATAAGAGCTTGACCAGAAGGGAGTCCCATTTTTCTTTTTTAGTTCACACCGAAAAGCAATTACCTGTTCTGCCTCAAACAGATGAAAAAAGAACTGTTCAGCAGCTTCATCAGTGGCAAACATTTGTGAGGCAATATCGGTTACCTGCTGAATAAGGGCAGTCTGACTCTCATAGCCAAGCATCCACGCCATTTCAGGATTTGCCATGATAAATTTGCCCTCATCACTTGCCTGATAAATACCAATAGGGGCAAATCCTAAAAAATCATCAATTTTCCGTTTCAGCTCTTTGATTAAGTTTTCAGGATTTCTTTGTTCCGTGAATTCATTAGTCATTTAGTATCCTCTTTCTTCAATTTAAATGGCTGCTACATTGTCTGTTTAAATAACAACAATATTCTCAGGATAGTGAGCTAAAGATTTAAGCCCTTTTTCTGTTACAACAAATGTGTTTTCAATTCCAACAACACCTTTGCTTGGCATTATCGCTTTTGGCTCTAAAGCAAGGGTCATGCCTTTTTCTAAAGCAAGGGTCTGACCTTTTGCAATAAACGGAAACTCATCTAACTCAAGACCAATGCCATGACCTGTAAATCTTATTTTTCTATCTCCTACTCCCATAAAATACTCTTCATAGCCCAATGATTTAGCTTTTTGAACCATGATCTCATAAATTTCCCCTGTAGCCATACCAGGAACACCTGCCTCCATAGCAACTCTTTGAATTGTAAGCATTGCATCATGTGCTTTTAGGAACTCATCAGCAAGATTGCCTATTGAGAAAATCCTTGCATGATCAGAGAGATAACCGTTAAGTGCAAAGACATAATCAACAAGCACTGGCTCATTTTTTCTAATTTTTGTAAAACCTGCCCCCTGTGAAGTTGCCACCCCAGTACCATATCCACCAGTAGGGGAAGCCATGTAGCTTGGAACTGCTGCTGCTGCCCCTGACATTATATGCCCATAAAATATCTCACTTCCCCAAAGTCTCATTCTTATAATTCCTTGATGACCAAGAGTTCGGGCAAATGCCTCTATTTCACCTGCAAGCGACACTTCGGTCTTTCCGACTTCCAATAGCTCTGGAACTTTAGCAACAACTGTGTCTGACATAGATGCTGCTTTTTGCATAAGCTCAATTTCATAAGGTGATTTTATTGCACGAATAAGTCTGATTGCAATTGATATGTCTCTTATCTCTGCATTTTTAAAGATGCCTTTGTATTGGAAAAATAGATTGGTGGGAAGAACATCAAGCTCCATTCCAATGTTTAAAGGTGTTTTGTATCCCATATCACGAATTACATCAGGAATCTCTTTTGGGCTTATGATCGATACAACCGACTCAATTGGCGACTCAGCTTTTGCACGATCATAATCTTTAAAGATCATAAGAATAGGCTTGCCATTGGCTGGAACGTATAACCACCCTTGCTGCAATGTGCCGCTAAAGTAGAAAAAATCTGATTTTTGAAGTATCAACGCTCCGTCAATATCCTGTTTTGAGAGTTGTTCCTGAAGTTTAATAATTCTGCTATCAATCTCTTGTTTAGATGCACCTTGATTATACGTTTCCATGTGTGTTTTTTCTCCCTATTCAGAATCACGGATTAATCTGATTACACGGATTGCACCGATTTTTTTTATCAGTGTAATCTCTTAATCCGTGGCAATCCGTGATTCTGAAAATTAAAAATGTATTATATTACATTATTTATAATCATAAAAACCCCTACCAGATTTTCTTCCAAGCCAGCCAGCTTCAACATATTTTCTCAAAAGCGGACATGGTCTATATTTAGAATCTTTAAATCCATCGTAAAGGGTCTCCATAATTGCAAGGCATGTATCAAGACCAATCAGATCAGCCAAGGCAAGAGGTCCCATTGGGTGGTTCATGCCAAGTTTCATAACTGTATCAATATCTTCTGCTTTTCCAACACTCTGGTATAAACAGAAAACAGCCTCATTAATCATGGGCATTAAGATTCTGTTTGCAATAAAGCCCGGAAAATCATTTGCCTCTGCTGGAGTTTTGCCAAATTTTTTGCTCAATTCCCATGTGATATTAAAGGTCTCTTCAGATGTTGGCAATCCCTTGATTATCTCAACAAGTTTCATAACAGGCACAGGATTCATAAAGTGCATACCAATAACTTTATCTGGGCGTTTTGTTCTTGCTGCAATTCTGCCAATTGGAATTGATGAAGTATTTGTGGAAAGAATCGCATGGGCAGGGCATATTTTATCAAGCTCTTCAAATATCTTAAATTTTAAGTCCTCACGCTCAACAGCAGCTTCAACCACAAAATCAACATCTGCCATATCGCTTAAATTTACGGTAGTTTTTATTCTTGCAATGGTGGCGTCCATTTCAGATTGTTCAAGTTTGCCTTTGCTTACGCTCTTTTCTAAATTTTTTTTGATGTTGGCAACACCTTTTGCAGTAAACTCCTCTTTTATATCACTCATCAAAACTTCAAGACCACTTGCTGCTGCAACTTGAGCAATACCGTTTCCCATCTGTCCTGAACCAATAACGCCAAATTTTTTGATTTCCATTTTTATACTCCTTGATATTTTTATATAACTCTCATGCCCTTACGGACCAACGAACACTAAAGTCTTCAAATATGTAATTTAAACAATATGACTGTTTTTAAGGTTATGTTATACAATAACTGACGCTGTTTGATATAATAAGGGCAAACAATTTTGCCGCATACGAAATTTTGTTCCGTGGTTATGTCCGGTTCTTGCATCAAAATCTACAAGAATATTGCCTTTCTCAATTTGCTCTAAAAAATCTTTAAAGTTAAACTTTTGCAGCATCATTACTTTGCTGTATTTGTAAAATTCCTTGCCATCTTCTTTTTTTACTTCTGCTTGCACATAAAAACAGTTTAGCAATTTTGTTCCGGCTTTATTTGACAGATCGTCAAAACCCCAATATGGTTGCGGTTCAAGTTGTATTGGGTAGCTCATTTAAAATTTCTGCTTTCTCAATTCGTTTCTTTGACATTTCGCAATAATCAGGCGAAATGTCAACTCCGATATAATTGCGTTTAAGCCTTAATGCAGCAACTGCCGTTGTTCCACTTCCAGAGAAAGGGTCAAGGATTATCTGTGCCGTTGTTGATGAAATAATTCTGTCAATAAGTGCTACAGGAAACGGGGCAGGATGTTCATTATTCATCTCTTGAGTAAATTCCCAAACATCACCAAACGCATTAGCTTTTGGTGCAAGTCTAAAATTCGGTTTTGGAATTAAATAAATAACTTCATAAGTTGGGAGAAAATAACCCGGGTTAAAATTGATCCCTCCTTTTCTCCTCCAAATTATTATCTGTCTAACAGGTAAATCTCTAATTATATCTTTGCGGTCTTGAATTAGTCCGTTTTGCACACGCCACTTGTGATTATAAAAGATGGCTCCATTATCATTGATAAGGCGATACATCTCTTTTAAGCAGTTATACTGCCAATCTGCATACTCGTCATTTGGAATGTTGTCATTATAATGGCTGTAACCATTTTGCAATGCGTTACCAGCCCATTTTCCACTTTTCGTATTGGCTTTCATTCCGTTACCGGTTGAATTTTTCAAATTGTAAGGTGGTGATGTAACAGCAAGGTCTATGCAGTTGTCCGGCATTTGCCGCATAACAGTTAAACTATCGCCGCAAATTATCTTGTTGATATAATCGTCTGGAAAATCCATCTTTTTCTCTTTTGTGAAGGTGCTAATTTCTGCTGAATCAATAGTATGGCAACCGCGGGTCGCCATACTATCCTCATAAATATATAATATTTTTCTTTTTGTTATCAATAATTACTTATCTATTAACTATCAGTGCCACAGCCTCTCCACCACCAAGACACAAAGATGCAAGACCTTTTTTAACATCACGTTTCTGCATTTCATAAAGCAGAGTTGTAAGAACTCTTGCCCCGCTCGCTCCAATTGGGTGTCCAAGTGCAACACTACCACCATTTACATTTACCTTTTCAGGATCAAGTTGAAGAACTTTGTTGATTCCAGCAGAAGAGCCACTAAACGCTTCGTTTATCTCAAAAAGGTCAATATCGTTTATTGAGCAGCCTTCTTTTTTCAAAACCTTTGGAATTGCATAAATCGGAGCCATCAACACATATTTCATATCAATTCCATAAGATGCCTGCGAGCCGATTTCTGCCATTATTTGGCAGCCAAGAGCTTGTGCTTTATCTTTGCTCATCAAAATAAGAGCTGATGCACCATCGCTGATTATTGAAGCATTGCCAGCAGTTCCAACACCATCTTTTTTAAATGCTGGTTTCATTTTTGAAAGCATTTCGTAGCTTGTCTCTTTTGGACACTCATCAGTATCAAAAATTTTGGGATCGCCTTTTCTCTGAGGAATTAAAACTGGTGCAATCTCATCTTTAAAGCGTCCATCAGCAATGGATTTACAAGCCCTTTTGTATGATTCAGCGGCAAAGTTATCTTGATCTTCTCTTGAAACGTCCCACTTTTCACAGCAAAGCTCGTTAGACATACCCATGTGGAAATCATTTACAACGTCCCAAAGACCATCATGCACCATGTGATCTTCAATTTTTCCAGGACCCATACGATGTCCCCAACGAGCATTTTCCATATAATATGGTGCCATGCTCATATTTTCCATACCACCAGCAATAACAACATCAGCATCGCCACATTGAATTGCCTGAGCTGCAAGCATTACAGCTTTAAGAGATGAACCGCACACTTTATTTATTGTAAATGCCTCAACTTCCCAAGGAAGCCCTGCTTTTACTACCGCCTGTTTTGCTGGATTTTGTCCATAACCGCATGGAAGAACCATTCCCATGATGCACTCATTTATCTCTTTTTCGTCAATTGTTGCCCGTTTGATGGCCTCTTTTATAACGTATGCACCTAAATCGGTTGCCCCTATTTTTCCTAATGTTCCCCCAAAACTTCCAAGTGGTGTTCTGACCGCACTTACAATAACTGCCTGTTTCATTTAAGTTATCTCCTTAAAATATTATTTTGCTATAACGTTATTTATCGCATATCGTTGATTCTTTTGTTTAAGTTATTCTTTACAGTAAAAAGATTATATAAGCAAATGTGCATTTGAAATGCTAAAGATTTTCACATTAAAATAGAGGTGTCAATACAGAAAAAAAGAGATTAATGAAAAAGTTGATAGTTTTAGCATAGCATAGAAGAAACATTTTTTTGTAATTTGACAACATATAAAAAAATATATATCAGTATAAATTAATGATTATTAAGAACATAAGTAGAGACGCACGGCCGGCGTCTCTACAATTTAAAATTAGATTGAAATTCCTGCACAATAAAATAATAAAGACGGCTTAAATGGGAATCATTTAAGGAGATTGTAGAAATGAAGAAAGATATAAATTATGGATAATTGGCTCAAGTCTATTCTTGATTATCTGTTAGAAAAGAGAGGCTTTGACTTTTCAGGATATAGTCCATCAATGGTTCAGCGTCGTATTTGGCAGAGAGTTGCTGCAATAGGGTGTAAAGATTTTAGCGATTATCTCTTGTATGTTAAAGAAAACTCAGATGAAATTGACAACATTCTTGATGTTTTAACCATAAATGTAAGCCGATTCTTCCGCAATACATTGACATTTGAACTTTTAGCAGAGAGAATTTTGCCAACCATAATTATGGAAAAGTTAGAGCGTAATGATAAATCTATAAGAGTGTGGTCTGCTGGTTGTGCAATGGGAGAAGAACCCTATTCTGTGGCAATAGTGCTTGACGATCTGCTTTGCAGGGAAGAGCTTATAATGAACTTGCACATATTTGCGACCGATATTGATTCAAAATCCTTAGACGTTGCTGTAAAGGCTCTATATCCTATCTCAAGTGTTGAAAACATAAAATATAGACTTTTAAGAAAATATTTTACACAAACTCAATCAGGTCAATCTTTTCAAGTAGTTCCAGAAATAAGGGATAAAGTTATCTTTTCTTTTTATGATATTCTTGATAAAAAACATAGAGTTCCACCTGAAAGTATTTTTGGGAATTTTGATTTGGTATTTTGCCGTAATCTTCTTATCTATTTCAACACTGAATATCAAGAGACCATCTTTGAGAGGCTTCACCAATCATTAAATCAAAACGGTTATCTAATTTTAGGGAGTGCAGAAGCACCAACCATTAAATATCAGCGTCATTTTAAGAAAGTTTTTGACTTCAGTACGATTTATAAAAAACAATAGAGTTCTGCATGAGATAAAAAGAGGTTTAACATGAAATTTAAAGACCTAAAAATAGCCACCCAACTAAAAATGGGACTTAGCCTTATATTGGTGTTAATGATGCTACTCGGGACTCTATCCTTGATACAGACTGGTCAGTTGTGGGAAGAGACCAAAGGACTCTATGAGCATCCACTAACTGTTAGAAGAGCAGTTGGCGAGATTAAAGCTGACATCATATATATACACAGAGATATGAAAGACCTCTTTCTTACAGATAACGAGCAAGGGCGTCAACTACTCCTACAAGATATTGATACATGGGAGGCAGACGCCTATAGACAATTCGATATTCTGTTTGACCGCTATCTTGGTCCTAAAAATGACATTGAAGAGGCATACAACGCTTTTATTCAATGGAGATCTATTCGAGAAGAGACAATTAGGCTTCTGAGGATTGGAGAGACTAAAGAAGCGATAAACCGAACTAAATCTTCAGGTGTCGGTGGTGGACATGTGGCTAATTTGCTTGGGAAAGTTAAGAAGATTAGCGATTTTGCAATAGCAAGAGGGGATAAATTTTATAAAGATGCGTCTAAACAGCACGATCATCTCAAAATACAGCTCACGTTTGTAATAGTAGCTATTCTATTTATTACAGCAGGCATTGCATATTTCTTGTTAATGCGTATAAGAGAGCCTCTTAATGACCTTACATCAGCAACTAACCGATTTTACAAAGGCGATCTTGATGCTCGAAGCAACTATATCTCTTCAAATGAATTTGGAATACTTTCTGCCTCTTTCAACGAAATGGCAGACACCATTGTGTTGCGATTAGAGACAGAAAAAAAGAGTTCGGCAATAGCAGAAACGCTTATTATAGCCAATGATATTAAAGAGTTTGCCGAAACAGTTTTAGAAAAATTGATGGAGATTACAGAGTCAAACATGGGGGCATTCTATATCCGTAATACAGACAAGATAAATTTTTCCCCTATAGCCTCAATAGGCGTGAATCCTGAGCTGTTAGAGACATTTAATGGCCAAATATTTGAAGGTGGATTTGGTCAATCTCTAAAAACAGGAAAAATATCACATATCAGAAATATTCCTGAAGATACTATATTCAAGTTTAAAACCTTTCTGGGTACGGCTATTCCAAAAGAGATTATTACTTTACCTATTTTGGTAAATGAAGATGTCCTTGCTATGGTATCGCTTGCCTCTTTGAATGGATATTCGCATGTATCATTAACCATTCTTAGCCAACCATCTTTAATTGCCTTGAACACCGCATTTGGCAACCTTATAGCCAATGATAAAACTCGACTACTTGCCGAAGAGTTAAAGCAAACTAACGAGGAACTTGAGTCCCAGAAAGAAGAGTTATGGGAACAAACTATGGAGTTGAAGGCACAGAGTGAAGAGGTGATAAAACAGTCAGAAGAGTTGCAAGAGCAAAATATTCAATTAGAGCAGCAGAGGCTTGCTGTAGAAGATGCCAACCGACTTAAAAGCCAGTTTCTATCAAATATGAGCCATGAATTAAGAACGCCTCTCAATTCTGTTATGGCTCTTTCCCGCGTTCTGATGATGCAGGCAAAGCAAAAACTTAATGATGACGAAGTAAGCTATTTAGAGATTATTGAGCGTAATGGGAAAAATCTTTTGAACTTGATAAATGATATTTTAGATCTCTCCAAAATTGAATCTGGTAGAATGGATATAACTCCTAACTTTTTCTCAATTGGGGAAACCATAGAAAACATTGTTGAAAGACTTACTCCTATTGCCGAAGAAAAGAGTATAAAAATAGATTTTAATATTTCCGCAAATCT
>JADGBE010000005.1 GCA_015231615.1 Desulfamplus sp.
ATGAACCAGAAATTGAGGATAAAGCACTTTATGCCCTTGTTTGGATATATATTTCAAAGGTTGAAAAGGTGCAAAGTTCATATAAAGAGGCTTCGGACGCACTTTTAAAGGCTGTTAAATATATAGATAGAATGACACCTAATGGAAAAGAAAAATATAAAGCAGATAATCTTAAAGCAACTCTATTAAAAACGGTTGAGATAACGGAAACAGAGAAAAAAAATCCTCTTATTGCTGGTATCGCTTCAATTATTCCGGGTGGTGGGTTTGCCTACGCTAACCGCTATCATGATGCTATTGTAGCTTTTCTGCTTAATAGTGCCTTTATTTTGGCAGCAATTGAATCTTTTGAAGATGGAAATAGTGCTTTAGGTGGTTTGATTGGATTTGTTGGGTTTGGATTTTACGGTGGAAGTATTTATGGTGGAATTTCAAGAGTTAGTAACTTTCCATCAGGCTGCTTAACACGTTTAGAGATATTAACTTCATCTCTTCCACACCTTATCAGGCGATCGCAACTTATTATCCACCCCATAAAAAGTCCGTGTTTTTTAATTGCCTCTTCTCCATACCCTGAACATGAAGGATACATACCGCAGCGTTCTCCATCAGCAGGTGATATATAATCACTATAAAATTTGAATAACAGATTTTTAGACTTTTGATTAGTTGTATTTGATTGAGCAAAAACAGAAGTAAGCTCTAAATAAAATAAAATATTAACAAAAATAGCTATATAAATAAAAATATTAAAATATCTGCTATTACTCTTGAGTAACACGCACCACCTCTTCCATACTTGTAATACCTTGTAAAACTTTTGAAATTCCATCTTGTCTTAAAGTAGTCATACCTTGCTGCATAGCTGCTTTTTTAATTTGGTTTGCATCTGATGTTGTTAATATAACATTCTTAATAATATCATCAATCTCCATTATCTCAAATATTGCTTGACGTCCTGTGTATCCTGTTCCAAAGCATTTTGAACATCCTTTGGGTCTGAATATCTCTTTCCCATTTAAAAGGGTAGAGTGTCCATTTGTTTTAGATTTCCCATTTATGTTAGGTTTCACGTTTAGGTTAGAGCTACTTACACTATTCTCAACAATACTCAAAAGAGCAACTTCTCCAGCATCTGGTAAATATTTTGATTTGCAATAAGGACATAACACTCTCACCAACCTTTGGGCAGCAATTGCCTTTACAGATGATGTAATAAGATATGGTTCAACCCCAAGATCAACAAGTCTTGTAACAGCCCCTGGAGAGTCGTTTGTGTGAAGTGTTGAAAAGACAAGATGACCTGTAAGGGCAGATTGTATGGCGATTTCAGCGGTTTCTAAATCTCTTATCTCTCCTACAAGAATAACATCAGGGTCTTGACGCACAATTGAACGCAGACCACTTGCAAAGGTCATTCCTATTTTACGATTTACCTGAATCTGTCCGATTCCCTTTAGATTATACTCTACTGGGTCTTCAATTGTAATTATGTTCTTGTCTGGTGAATTTATTATTGATAATGCTGCATAAAGTGTTGTTGTTTTTCCACTTCCTGTTGGACCTGTTACAAGAACAATGCCGTTATTAAGAGTAATAAGTCGATTGAAGATTTCCAAATGGTTGGCAGATATTCCAGATTGGGATAACTCAAGCAAGGTGCCTGATTTATTTAGAAGACGCATTACAAGACGTTCACCAAAAGATGTAGGAACGGTTGATATACGAATATCAATTTTTTGTTGTCCCATTCTCACCTCAAGCCTTCCATCTTGTGGCATTCGTCTCTCTGCAATGTTCATATCTGCCATAACCTTTATTCTTGAAACTAAAGCTGACTGAATCCACTTAGGGGGCTCAAGAAGATCGTATAAAATACCGTCAATTCTATAGCGTATCTTTATCGTATCTTGAAAAGGCTCAATATGAATATCACTTGCATTTGCCTTAACTGATTGGGATATTATGTGGTTTACTAACCTAATTACTGGGGCATCACTTGTGTCATCAAGAAGGTCTGATGTCTCTTCAATTTCTCTTATAATAGTAGTGCCGTTCTCCTCCATATTCTCTACAATCTGTTTAGCACTCTCTTTTGTTTGATTATATATGTGGTTAATTGCTGATGAAATCTCATTGCGATTGGCAAGAACAATCTCGTATTTAGAAAAATTGAGAAAATTTGCAATATCATCTGCTGGCGATAGATCACATGGATTGTTGATAGCAATCACAACTAAGTTGTTTTTGAGCGAGTTCTTTTTAATTAATCCATCTTTGTTTAAGCTATGCTCCACAACTGCTGGCACAATGCAATATTTTTTAAGAAAGTGGATAGATATATTTTCTGTGAACTTAGTATCAATCAAATATTGAGTAAAAGATTTTTTATAATAAGTTGAATTAATCTCTTTATCTTCAAAGAAAGTATCGTTTAAGATAGTATCAAGATTGAGTTTATGAACATAAGGGATTGAATAAATATCACCAAGAACTTTAAGGATAATCTCTTCTTCTATAATACCAGCACCAATAACTCCTTCGGTAAAGTTTATACTATCGTTATTGTATATTTTTTTTATCTTTTCAATGTTCTCGTCAGAAAGGTTTGTTTTGTCTGATAATTTTTCTAAAAATTTACTAAGCACTTTTTATTATTAATACCTCGCAGTTATATTTGATTGGCTTATTTTTGGACTCTATACTTTATAACTTTACTTTCTGTCCAGCTTTTAAAAACCATTTGACATTGTATTCTTATAAGCTATAGTGCGTTCCATTTGTCAGAATTATACGGTTTATTTTTTAAAATCAAATCTTTAAATTAGGATACACTCATTCTTGTCTCTTCCTACCAACCAAATAATACTTGCACCATTACAAGGCTATACTGACGCTGTGTTCAGAGATGTCTATTTTCGCCATTTTACAGGGGTAGATCAGGCAATGGCACCATTTATATCAACATTGAGCCAAAAAAAGATAAACCTTTCAACTCTTAAAGATGTGATTCCAGAAAATAACGTTAACTGCCCAAACCTAATTCCCCAAATACTTGGTAATATTGCAGAAGATTTTATATCTCTTGCAAATCAACTTATAGAGCTTGGCTATTACACTATAAACTTGAATATGGGTTGTCCACACTCTAAGGTTGCAAAGAAAAAACGTGGCTCTGGTATGCTTCCATATCCTGAAATGGTTGACCAACTACTTGATAATGTGCTTAAAGGTTTATCGTGCAAAATTTCAATAAAAATTAGGCTTGGAAGGTATAATAAAGATGAGATATTTGAATTATTGCCAATTTTTGAAAAATATCCTTTAGAGGAGATTATTCTTCACCCAAGAACAGGGGTGCAGATGTATGAGGGGGAGGCTGATATTGACTCTTTTATCAAAGTTGCTGATAACACCTCTCATAGATTGGTTTATAATGGAGATATTACAAGTGTGAGAGTTTTTAATAATATTGTCAAACAACTTGAAAAAGTGAGAAGATATGGTCAACCATCGCACTCTTATACACCTATAAATAGATTTATGATTGGCAGAGGTATTCTCTCTAACCCATTTTTACCATCCCAGATACAAGCTAAAGTAGGTCAAAGTTCAGAAGATATGCGAAATATCGGAAACCTTAAGAGCAGCAAAAGCCAATCAGAGCTTTTGGAGAGAATCAAACTTTTTCACGATGAGCTTTTTGACACATATTCTCGTAAATTTTATGGACCACTTCATGTTACAGGAAGAATGAAAGGCTTTTGGACATATATTGGAGACTCTTTTAAAGACTATAGAAAAGAGATAAAAAAGATTTTAAAATCAAACAATAGAGAGCATTATAAGGCAGTAGCAGAGAGTTTTTTTGCCAAATTGCCACTCTTTAAACCCACTGATTAAAAGAATTTCGATAAGATTTTAAATTTATTTGAGGCTCTTAAGATTTGACAACTTTTTAAAAGTTGTCAAATCTTCAAAATTTATTGTTTAATGTTTATAAAAGATAATAGTATAAATAAGTAAATATAGTGTATGTTATTTAAGATAATATAAAAGGAGATAAACCAAATGGATCCACTGTTTCAACCAATTAACATCAATTTTCTTGCCGTTAAAAACAGAATTTTTATGCCTGCAATGCACCTTGGTATGGCAAATAATTTTCAAGTTACAGATCAAATTGTGGATTTCTATGCAGAGAGGGCAAAAGGTGGTGCTGGCATGATCTCTGTTGGATATGCAACAGTTGATGAACTATCTGGCAACAGCTTAAATATTGGCGCCCATAAAGATGAATTTATTGATGGATTAAGCCGTCTTGCAAATGTAATAAAAGAGAATGGAGCAAGATCATGCGTTCAGTTAAACCATGCTGGACGTTATAATATGTCCTTTTTCCTTAACGGTGAAAAGCCAGTTGCCCCATCTCCCATTGCATCTAATTTAACAAGAGAGATACCTCGCGAACTTAGTCAAGATGATATTAAAAAGATTGTCAAAAACTTTGCTGATGCAGCAGTTAGAGTGCAAAAAGCTGGGTTTGATGCGGTTGAGGTGTTAAGTGGAACAGGTTATCTTATCAGCGAATTTTTATCTCCTTTAACTAACCACAGAACAGATGAGTATGGCGGCTCTTTTGAGAATCGTATCCGTTTTGGCATTGAAATTATGAATGCTATCAGAGAAGCTGTAGGACAAGAGTATCCTATAATTGTTCGTATGAATGGCAATGATTTTATGAAAAAGGGTCAAGGTAGAGAAGAGCTTTTAAAGTATGCAGCCGCACTTGAAGAGGAGGCTGGCGTAGATGCTTTGTGCATAAATGTTGGTTGGCATGAAGCTCGTGTGCCTCAAATTACAGCATCAGTTCCGCGTGGTGCATTTGGCTACCTTGCACGGGGTATTAAGGAGGTTGTAAATATACCAGTAATAGCAAGCCATAGAATCAATGATCCTAAGGTCGCAAGGCAGATGGTTGTAGATGGTATTTGTGACATGGTTGCAATGGGACGTAGCCTTATTGCTGATCCATATCTTCCTGAAAAGGCAAGAACAGGCAGAGATGAGGAGATTATCCACTGTATTGCGTGTGCCCAAGGGTGCTTTGATAATCTTTTTAAACTCAAACATGTTGAGTGCCTATGCAACCCAATGGCAGGACATGAAAAGTCAAGGGCAATAATTAAGAGCGATAATCCTAAGAAAGTTATGGTAATTGGCGGCGGGGCTGCTGGTATGAATGCTGCTATCACCCTTGCAGATAGAGGGCATAAAGTTCAACTTTACGAAAAATCTGATAAACTTGGTGGACAGCTTTACTTAGCCGCAGCTCCACCCGGAAGAGAAGAGTTTGCTGAATTTGCACAAAATCTTGCAACTCAAGTAAAACTTAGAAAAGAGAATATTGATCTTTATATGAACACATCTGTTGATATTGATCTTATTAAACGTGAGAAGCCAGATCACATAATTCTCTCTACAGGGGCGATTTCTGCAACACCACCTATTAAAGGAGTAGATAAAACTTACACAGAACAGGCATATCTACCGGGCAGTGATGGCTTGTGCTATTTAACATTGGTTGAGACCTCAAATGTTGTGCAGGCGTGGGACGTTCTGCAAAATAAAGTTTACACAGGTGAAAATGTTGTAATCGTAGGTGGTGGTGCTGTAGGCGTTGAGACTGCCTTATTTCTTGCTGAAAAAGGGACTTTATCAGGAGAGGCTCTTAAATTCCTACTTGTTAATAATGCAGAATCTCCAGAGACACTTCGTGAAATGGCTATAAGAGGAACAAAGCATATTACTATTATTGAGATGCTTGATAAGGTAGGAAAAGAGTTTGGCAAAAGCACAAGGTGGGGAATGCTTCAAGATTTAGAAAGAGTTGGCATAGAGGTTAAATTAAAAAGTCGAGCATTGGAAATTAAGCAAGATAGCATTGTTATTGAAACAGCAGACGGTGTTGAAGAGGAAATTGAAGCTGATTCAATTGTCATTGCTACTGGCTCTGTTTCTGATAATAAGTTAGCTTCTGAAATTGAGAAGCTAAATATCCCATTTAATGTAATTGGAGATGCAAAAAATATTGGTATGGCATTTGATGCGGTTCATCAAGGTGTTGTCGCGGCACTAAATATTTAATTTAACTAAATATTTGAACAGCATAAAACGCAAAAGCGGAGAAAGTTGTATGGCAACTGAAAATGATATCGTTCTTGTATACATGGAAGGTTCTCCTGTGTTTTTTGCAAGAATCGAAGCAATATGGGCAGATGTAAAAAGAGATTGGTTTAATGTAGAGCTTTTGGTTTTGCAGATACCTGTAAAAGTTGTTGTCTGGACTCTGAAAGATATATACATTAATGGCACTGAGTTTTTCATGGGTGGTAAGAGAATGAGAATCGAGGTAGTAAATGCTCCTCATCAAAATTTTATAACAGATGACGATGAAGATACTGCACTAAAAGAGCCTGTAACCCATCTTAAAAGTGTAAAAAAACCAAAACCCGAATCAGAATCAGAAGAAAAAGAGGGTGGTAGAGTGGTTTCAATCGCCGCTTTTCAGAAGAAAAAAAAAGATAATCAATCAGATTAACCTTTGTGTTTATACTCTAAAAGGTCAAGTTCTTAGCCGTGGGGTTAAAACCCTCGGCTAAGTTATAAAAAGAAGTCCTCTTAAGAGGACTTAAATAAAGTTAGCCCAGAGCTTTAGCTCAGGGCGATAAAAATTAAAAGTTCAAATCTTTAAACTCCATTATCTACAACCTCATTAGAGATATTTTGCAACCCTAAGAAACAAATCACAATGCAAATAGGAAAGCTAAAACTTGAGGGTCATACAGTTCTTGCCCCACTTGCTGGAATATCGCACCTGCCTTTTAGGTATATTGTTAAGAGATGCGGATGTTCTCTTGTATGTTCAGAGATGGTAAGTGCAAAAGGGCTTATTTATAATTCTCAAAAAACCTTCTCTCTTCTTCAGACTACCCCAGAAGAAAAGCCGTTCTCAGTTCAAATTTTTGGCTCAGAACCAAAAGAGATGGCAATTGCAGCATCAACAATTGAGAAAAATGGTGCTGTTGACATCATTGATATTAACTTTGGTTGTAGCGTCAAAAAAGTTGTTAAAACTGGGGCGGGAGTTGCCTTGATGCAAAATCTCTCCAATGCTGAAAATGTTATCAAGGCAGTTCGCGATTCTATTTCTATTCCCCTAACAATTAAAATACGATCTGGTTGGGATAGCTCTGGAACGCAGGCATTTAAACTTGCAGAGTTAGCTCAAAAAAATGGTGTTGATGCTATCGCATTTCACCCTCGAACAGCATCTCAAGGTTTTAAGGGAAAAGCGGATTGGTCTTTGATAAAGCAACTTAAAGCCAATATCTCAATCCCGCTCATTGGAAATGGAGATATTGTTTGTGCTGAAGATGGAGTTCGTATGATGAAAGAGACAAAATGCGATGCTGTTATGGTTGGTAGAGCTGCTATGTCCAACCCATTTATTCTCTCAGATATTGAATTTCTGATCTCTGAAAATAAAGAGAGGTCAAACGCTAAATATGAATGTCAATCTGATTTTGGACATCATTTTGTATCTAAACAGATTAAGTTAAATGACGATCGTTCATCTTGTGAATCGCCAGAATCATCTTTTAGATCGTCAGAGTTAAGTTACCAAAATCGCTCTACAGACGAAATTTTTCCCCTTATGATAGAGCTATTAGAATCTTGTGTAGATTATTTTGGAGAAGTTCCAGCTTGTAAAATGATGAGAAGTAGGCTTGTTTGGTTTGTCAAAGGGTATCCTGAATGCAGTAAGTTTAGAAGAGATTTAACAAATATTGAGTCTATGGCTCAGGCTATTCAAATTATAGATAATTATCAAAATTTTCTAAAAGCATCTCAATAGCTATTTTTACAAAAATTGCTATACTCTAATCGGGCATTAATTGAGCTTTTATATTTAAGTAGAGACGCACGGCCGTGCGTCTCTACAGTTTAGGCAAAATTAAATTTATGACCGAAAGGAGTATAATATATATCAATTTTTAACCTATTTTTTTTCGTAAACAGCAGATGCCGTAGAGCTAACACCACCTCTTGGTGTAAATTCGCCAATAATTTCCATATAAAATGGTTCAAGCATATCAACAAGATCATCTAAAATCCTATTAACTACATGCTCATAAAACATACCTACATTACGATATTGAAGTAGGTAAAATTTTAATGATTTAAGCTCGACTATTTTTTGATCTGGTCTATATTTAATGGTGATACACCCAATATCAGGAAGCCCAGTCATTGGACATACTGATGTAAATTCAGGTTGTTTTATGGTTATATCAATGGTTCTTTTTGATTTATACCCATAGTCAATAGGGTCAATCATCTCTTTTTTAATAGTTTCAGGTTTTTCAATAGGATAATTTATTTTGTATTCGTAAGAGGGCTTCATTATTTTTCCTTAAAAGATAAAATGTTAATCACAATCTTTTATAAAAGATTTAAAAATAGGATTAAAAAGGTGTTTATCAAAATATTTATAAAAATAAACTGATATATCTTGTTTGCAAAAATCCTTGACATAATACGATAAATTACAGATAAAGTAAATTCCTGAGTTGATAAATCACCGAATTCACCGTAAATACTTAATTTGGATAATCCCTTTTCTTAAAAAAAATCATACATAAAGCTGTATCTATGAGATACGGTTGATGATAATATTTTTCATCGTGCTGCCTATTAGGACGCATCATGGCTATATAAAATAAGCGAATGTTATAAAAAAATCTATTTACATCATAAAATAAATAAGGACAAAAATCAATGAATGACTTTCTTCAAAGTATCAGAGGTAATCAAAAAGATAAGCGTACCCCAAAAACCAGACGAAGTTTTGATAATAATAATTTTAACACAACACCTAACTTTAATACGCAAAATTTTCAAAATCAGGGTAACTACCAATCAACACGAGCAGGCAATATTAAAAGACAAACTACAAGAGGTTTGCCTCATGCCCATTTTCATGGAGACGACGCTCAACCACAACCTCCTTATTCTCCTCAGCTTGACCCTTTTGATGTAATGCTTGACCTGCTTGATGCTTTTACTAAGAATCAGGAGATGATGATTAGTGTTCAAGAAAAAAGAATACTTGCAGAGGAGCGTAAAGCTATAGCTCTTGAAGAGATCGCAGAGTATTTAAGAGTTATGACTATGCCATCGTTTCAAAAAAAAATTAGAGACAATATTGGTGATATGAGATCAGAAAAGCCAATGTTATCAGATATAGAGGAATCTGATTGTGATTGTGATAGTTATGGTGAAATTTCGCAAAGCATTTCCAAAACAAATATAACACTTAAAGAAGATGAGTTTAGTAATATAAATAACTCTTCTCTTGAATCTCTCAGCTCAAAAGATGCCAAAGAGCCTATTGAAGGCGAAATTGTTGATGATATTGATGATGATAGGCAAAATATTAATACAGAAAATAGTTACTCTGAAGATTCTGAAGATGTTGAATACTCAATAAAACGAGTTGCCAATAAAGATTTAAAAGATGAGACCAATGTAGGGCAGCAACCGATAAAAGTGATAAGACGAAAAAGGGCAGAAAATAGAGAAGAGTTCTTAGTCTCAATAGAGGAGTCAGGAAAATTTGTTAGAGAAGAAGAGACCTCTTCAACTAAGATAGATATACCTGAAAACAGATTGGCAACTCCTATTAGCCCCACCCCTGTCCCCCTCCCCAATGGAGAGGGGCAAAATAATATAGAAGCTCCAAATAGAGAGTTCGCATTAACAGATCAACAAAATGATGGAAAAGAGCTGCTACCAAGAGAAGAGATACTTGAGATTATTAACTCCATGCGTGCCAAAGGCAGAACTTTTGACGAGGTAGCACAACATCTTATCGATCTTGGTCAGCCAACATTTTCAGGAAGAGGTGTCTGGCACGCCCAGACAATACATAGAATATGCACAAGAGACGAGAAAAAGAGTCAAAAGAACCGCTAAGTTGAAAGTGAACGCATGTATTCATCCCACTCTAAAGGGAGCATCATGCGTTTTTTTGTGTTGCATGTTTTGCAGCAAGGCACTACATTATTTTTCATAGATTTACCACCTCTTGCAATAGGAACAACGTGATCCATTGTCAACTCTTTAGGTGGAAAGTTGTTGCCACAATAATGGCAAATTCCTTGAGATCTCTTACGTTTCCACCATTGGCTATTTCTTAGCTCTCTTGCCTTATGCTTCTCGTGTTTTTCTATATCTTCATCATCTGAAAAATAAAATTCCATGAAATAAACCCAAAGTGTTTATGCTTATTAGAGAGTTATTAAAATTTAATAACCAAATTCCTTTAACATATTTTGGTTATGACTCCAATTTTTTGAAACTTTTACAAGAATGTTTAAAAGCACTTTAGAGCCTGTCATTCTCTCAATATCTTTTCTTGCATTTTCCCCAATTTTTTTTAGCATTTGACCACCTTTACCGATCACAATGCCTTTTTGAGAATCTTTGTCAAGATGGATACTTGCATGAATAACTATCAATTTTTTTTCAACTTTGAATGAATCTACGGTTACAGCACTTGAGTATGGTATCTCCATACCAGTAAGACGAAATATTTTTTCACGGATCATCTCTCCAGCAATAAACTTTTCTGACATATCTGTGAGGGTATCTTTAGGAAAAAGTCTTTGACCTTCTGGCAAAAGAAGTTCTATCTCTTTGATAAGCTCTTCTATCTGTATCCCATTTTTTGCTGAAATTGGTACTATTGACTTAAAATCGTATATAGCAGCAGACTCTTTAATACGGGGTAAAACTATTTCATGTGCAACGAGATCAATTTTGTTAATCGCAAGAACTACACTTTTTTGACTGTGTTTAAGCTGTTGAATGATTAGCTGTTCTGACTCTATATCTTTTGAAGAGACATCAACCATAAGCAAAATAGCATCAACATCTTGAACAGCAGATAGAGCTTGATCAACTATCTTACGGTTTAGAATTGATTTTGCATTGTGGATTCCGGGTGTGTCAACAAAGACAATTTGAGATGTTTCACGCTCAACTACGCCAAGAATTCTATCTCTTGTAGTTTGAGGTTTATTAGATGTAATGGATATTTTCTCACCAGTTACTCTGTTGAGTAAGGTAGATTTTCCAGCATTAGGGGCACCTACAATAGCGATAAATCCCGATCTAAATATTTGATTTTCTATATTTTTCATAAAGTTATTATATTTTTAAGTAGTTATTTTAAGATGGAATATTGGGGGGCTTTAGATTTGACAACTTTAAAAACGTTGCCAAATCTTTTAAATAGTATCTGTTTTATTTCTTTTCTTTAAATTCACGAGCATCTTTACTGCCTTTCCAAAGCTCAAATGCTACTACTCCTCCTAAAGCTAATAAGCCTAACATTGGAACAATCATAGCTGTTTTTGCAATTCCAGCCGCTTTTGCTGCTGGAACTGCTACCGTTGCTACTTTAACTGCTGGCACTACAGTTGCAGTTTTTGCTGCGGTTACTGCTGCTGGGATTGCAGTTGCAACTTTTGCTGCTGGAGCTGCTGCGGTTACTGCTGCTGGAATTGCAGTTGCAGCTTTTACTGCTGGAGCTGCTGCGGTTACTGCTACTGGAATTGCAGTTGCAACCTTTGCTGCTGGGGCTGCTGCGGTTACTGCTGCTGGGATTGCAGTTGCAACCTTTGCTGCTGGGGCTGCTGCGGTCGTTGTTGCTGCTTTGACAACTGATTCTTCAATCATGTTAATCTCCTAATAATATTGAATTTTAATTAAATGTGCGATTCTGAAGATACTCCATTAAAAAGCACATTAAGCTCTTGAAGTATATCATCTTTTCCCTGTTTTGATGTGGCGGAAAAGAGGATAATCTCCTCCTTTTTGCACATTAGTAGCTTTGCCATAACAGAGAGACGGTTAATCTGTCTCTGACGTGATAATTTATCCGCTTTAGTAAGCACTCTAAGGCATGGAATTCCTCTATTAGTAAGCCACTCCATAAGTTGAAATTCCTCTTTTTGCGGTTCTCTTCTTATATCAATAAGAATAACTACCCCCATTAAGTTAGTCCTTTGAGAGAGGTATCTCTCAACCATAGGACCCCACTGAGAACGAACTGTTTTGGAAACTTTGGCATATCCATAACCGGGTAAGTCAACAAAAAACGTATTATTGTTAATCTTAAAAAAATTAACCAACTGGGTACATCCCGGCTTAGAACTTGTTTTTACAAGATTCTTTCTATTCACTATAGTATTTATGAGTGAAGATTTTCCAACATTTGATCTGCCAGCAAAAGCAACTTCTGGAAATTCAGGTTCAGGAAAATGAGACGGATTAACAGCACTTTTAACAAATTCCGAATGTTTTATAATCATTATTATTAAATCTTTTAAAGTTAAATCATATTGTTATATTGGGCTAAATAGCGTTCAAGCCTATCCATAGCCTCTGCAATATTTTCCATTGAATTTGCATAGGAAAATCGCAAATATCCTTCGCCACTTGGTCCAAAATCAACTCCTGGAGTTACTCCAACATGAGCTTTTTCTAAAATATCAACAGCTAATGAGTACGAATCCATTGAGATATGTTTTGCATTGGCAAACACGTAAAAAGCACCAGTTGGCTCCACTGTTATTCCAAGCCCCATCTCTTTGAGCCTTTTAATCATGTATAGTCGCCGTTGATTATATACTTTTCTCATCTCGTCAGTCTCTTTTTTAGCATTTTTAAGAACTGATACCCCAGCAGCCTGCATGACAGAGTTTGCAGAGATAAAGAAATTTTGCTCAAGAATCTGAATAGGACGAATAAAAGGCTCTGGTGCAATAAGGTATCCAAGACGCAAACCTGTCATTGCAAATAGTTTTGAAAATCCATTTATCACAAACGCATTATCTGTGATTTCAAGGATTGAATGCTCTTTGCCGCTATATACCAACCCATGGTAAATCTCATCTGAGATTATGGCAATGTTGTGAGAGTTTGCAAGTTCTGTTATTGCCTCCATTCTCTCTTTTGACATAACATTTCCTGTTGGATTAGATGGAGAGTTTATTAAAATTGCCTTTGTTTTTGCAGTAATTTTTTTAGAAATAGCCTCTGGTGTGTATAAAAATCCCTCTGACTCTTGAACCTGAACTCTTACTGGAACTCCTTGTGCAAATTTGATGAAGTTAGGGTAACAGGCATAATGTGGATCAGAGATAATTATTTCATCACCCGGGTTTATCAATGCAGAGAAAATTAGCAACATCGCAGGAGAAGTTCCTGATGTAATGATAATCCTGTTTGGAGTAATATCCACTCCATAAGTCTCTTTATAATATTCACAAAGTGCTACTCTTAACCTTATATCTCCAAGACTATGAGTATATTTAGTCTCGTTACGCTCTAACGCTTGAGATATTGCAGCTCTAACACATTCAGGAGCATTAAAGTCAGGCTCTCCAACTTCAAGATGCACTACATGAATACCTCTTGCCTCCATTTCATGGATTTTCTCCATTATCTCCATAACTATAAAAGGTGTAATCTCTTTTGTTCTCTCTGCTGGTGATATTTTGTTCATAACCTACTCTCTATTCATAATTATTTATATTTTCTACACTTTCATTTTCTGCCATCGCATCATATCCAACGTCAAATCCGATGCTTTGAACCTGATTGATAAGCTCCATAGCATAATCTGAAGCAGATGGTTTAATTATAAAGACTGGATAGTCTCTTAATTTATCAAGATTTTCAAGAGATTCTATAAACTCTTTGATGTCGTTTGAATCTGTGGAGAATTTTTTAAATTCAGTTTTTATATATTTTCCTGAACACTCTATCAGTATAGCCCGCTGATTCGGGTTTGCATCTTTTGCTGGAATAAAAGCTATTGCCTTTTTTTGATTAGAAAGTGATTTTTTTTGTTCCGCGAGCTTACGATTTAACTCTTTTTGCTTGCCTTGATGATCTGCTAACTCTCGCTCAGACTGAATCATTTTTTTTTCAAGGTGTTCAAGCTCAAGCTCCTTCTTCAATGACTCTTCGCTCTTGCTTGATTGCATTAAGGTTTGAGGCGATTTTATAGCTTGCCCAGTAACAATATCTACTGCTATGAGTAAAACAAGCAGAATCATAATTCCGGAGAGGCAAGTTATAATATCTTGAAATGAGAATAAAGATATTGTGATCTCATTGTTGTTTTTTCTACGCTTGCCGCCCATAATACTCTCAATCTTCGCAATAAATTGGCAATTTCTATTAGCCCCACCCCGTCCCCCTCCCCAATGGAGAGGGGGATAATAATTACTCCCTCCCCTTGGGGAGGGCGGGGAGGGGCAAAATAATTATCTGGAAAGCTATAATTTCAACTTGCTGACAATCTCAGCTTGCTGATAATATTGGCATGACAATAATCGTTGCAGTCATCAAGAAAGCTCTCCTCTTTTTTCTTAAGACCAATCATAATCAACTGAATGCAAAGTGCCGCAACTAAAGCTATTAAAGTTGTGTCAAAAGCGACTGAAAGTCCTGACGTAATCTCTTGTAAGGATGTTTTTAGATATTCAAGCCCTTGATTTTTTATAAGAACAGTCCCAAAGCTGCCAATTGCCTGAGAAAGACCAAGAACCGTTCCTATAAAGCCAAGAACTGGTATTGCCCAAATAAATCCTTTAACCAAAGCATAACTTGACTCCATCTGATCCTCATCGTTTTGAGCTTGTGCACGAAGCACCTCTGAAACTTCAGCGATTAAACCTATGTTCTTTAGATTTGCAAGTGATCGCTCTATTCTATTTAAAAGAACAAAATGTTTTGGATCATCTACAAGACCATACATTCGTGTGAGAATTGTCTTTGCAGTATCCTTTGTTAATTCAAAATCAGCGGTTTGAGGCACAACCATCAACAAGAGAGCCTTTTGTTGAAAAATTACCTTTCTCCACTTTATAAAAAGAATTGAAATTGACCAGCATGAAAAAAAAACAATAAAAAATGGGGTAATGCCTCTTTCAAGAAATAGAGCTATTATATTATCGATAGGAAGCGTAACAATAGTGGAAACGTAAGGAGAAATATCACTATAATAAAATTGAGGAGTGTAAAAGCCAAAAAACAGGAGCGTGGCAAGGCAAAATGTTAATGTTAGATTGACATCAGTATATTTACCACCACTTACACCAATTCTCTCTTCAATGTCCATCTTTTCCCATTGAAGAATTTTTATAAGATTCTGATTTCGTGTAGCATTCATAAATTATAGTGTCCTTGATATAACTTAAATTGTAAAGCATTATCTACGATTTTTTTAACATACCTTTCTTATCACTTCAATTTGAATTATCACTGTTTGGGGTAGATTAGTCTGGAGTCTGAATAGTTAAACAGGCTCTGAATTAGAAAAATTCTGGCTTAACCATTCAAAATAAGGCATAATCCATTAACAGTTTAAGAATCATATTCATTTTTTAGATTTACCTAAGAAAAATTGGACAATTTATCTTATGAAACTCTTTCCAAAATTTATAGCTTTAATGTGGAATTATCGTAAAAATCGCACCATTGCAAATGATTTAATAATAAGTCTAAGCATTATTATTAGCTTTATTGTTGCAGTTATAGGTGGAGTTTTTTTCCTTATTACAATTGAAGATGCCAAAAGAGATTGGCAGATAGATACAGACAAAACAACAGGTGAGATTGCCACTATGATTGCCGAATCTGTCTGGAGTCTTAACGATGAACAGATGATGCAGATATTAACTGTTTATTTACAGACAGAATTAATATCAGGCATTAAAGTGGAAGATAAAAGTAGTATTTTATTTCATAAAGAGCCTCCTAAAGAGGTTGGAATAAAGGTAGTGAAAAAAGATATAGTAAAACAAAATCTTTTTAATGATAGTAAAAAAGGGCAACGCATTGGTTTCATTGAGATATACTACTCAAAGGAGCATATAAGAAAATTAACTGAAAATATGCTCTCGCTTGGCTTTGTAGTTGTTTTTATCGTTGTTATAGGAGTCTTTTTTGGGACAAGGATAGTTTTGAATAAGCTATTAACTAAACGACTTAATGAATTTTTACTTATTATTCGCAATATTGCTCAAGGAAATTATAATCTCTTGATTGGTTCTGTTCCTCAAAGAGATTTTAATGAAATTGTATTTGCTGTCAACTACATGACCTCTGAAATTCGTACCAGAACAGAGGCTTTGCAATTATCTGAAAAAAAGTTGATTGAGGCAAATCAGTTGCTGGAGCATCGTGTAAAAGAGAGGACTCTTCAATTAGAAAACTTAAATCAAGAGCTTCTATTTTCAAAAGAGCAGGCAGAATCAGCAGAAAAGGCAAAGAGCTTTTTTTTAGCCAATATGAGCCACGAAATAAGAACTCCTATGAATGGAGTAATTGCCGCATCTGACCTTGCCCTTGCTGAGACATCAGTTCCATCAAGAATCAAGCGGTATCTTGAGATGATAAACAACTCTGCCTACTCCTTACTTGGTATTATCAACGATATTCTTGATTTTTCAAAAATAGAGGCTGGTAAAATTGATATTGAGTATTCTCAATTTAACTTTTTCCGTATCCTTGAGAGAATACGAGATACTTTTGCCTATCACGTATCTGAAAGAAACATTGAATTTTTAATGGATATAAATTCTGATGTTCCATATCTTCTTATTGGCGACTCATTAAGAATACAACAGATACTTACAAACCTCATTGGCAATGCTATCAAATTCTCTAAAAAAGATGGAGTAGTTGTTCTTGGAGTAGAGCATAGTCAAATTTCAGAGTCAGAGGTTCGTTTAAGTTTTTTTGTTAAAGACAATGGAATCGGCATGTCTGAAAGCCATCTTAATAAGATGTTTGAGCCTTTTTCTCAAGAAGATGCATCTACAACAAGAAAGTATGGAGGAACAGGTCTTGGCTTGACTATAACTAAGCGTCTTGTTGAACTTATGGGCGGACGTATTTCGGCAATAAGCAAACTTGGTGAAGGAAGCACATTTTTTGTAGAATTGAAGTTTGCCATAGGAAAAAACGGAGAACTGAATGACATGGTTTTTCCTGATATGCTTGCTGATATGCACGTTCTTGTAGTTGATGATAATGCCATTAGCTGTGAAATTGTTAAAAAGATACTTATAGGCTATGTTAAAGATGTCTCTGTTGCATCGTCAGGAGAGGAGGCGTTAGAGCTTTTTGATATTTATAGAAGTAGCCCCTCTTCTAATGATAAACCCTTTGGACTTATTATAACAGATTGGAAAATGGAAAATATTAATGGCATTGAGCTTGCTGAGAAGATACGTAATGAAAAAAAATCCAATATCCCAATTATTATGATGACAGGATTTAGTAAGAGTGCGGAACAAAGTGCTGCAAGAAAATCTGGTATTAATGCTTTTTTGACAAAACCTGTCAATCCATCAACACTTCTTGATGCCATTGTTCAGATATTTTGCGGCGATATGAAGCAAGAGCAAGAACTTGTAACAGAATCCTCTATGTATCACGATAAATTTAAAGGGGTGCATATTCTTCTTGCTGAAGATAACACTACAAATCAAGAGATTGCCATAGCAGTTCTTCAAGGAACAGGCTCTACAGTTGATATTGCAGATAATGGAGAAAAGGCTGTTCAGATGATTTGTCAGCAGTTTGACTCTAACAAAATTCCATACAACCTTGTGTTAATGGATATTCAGATGCCTATAATGGACGGATTTGAGGCAACAAGCCAAATACGACAAGGTTCTGTAACACCTGACATAACTATTATAGCCATGACTGCCCATGCTATGAAGGGCGATATGGAGAGATGTCTTGCTGCTGGAATGAATGATTATGTTGCAAAGCCTATTCGACCCACAGACCTTTTTAGAACAATGTCAAAGTATCTGACTAAACAGATAGCTAAAACATCTATAAATTCAAAATCTCACTCCTCAACTATTAATCCATCCGACACTCTCCATTCAACTAAACAAGCAGATGAGCCTGAAAAAAACAAGGAACTCTTTTTTGATATGAATGGTGCTATTGAGAGATTGGGAATTTCACAACCAACTTATATTAAAATTCTTAAAGGGTTTGGAGAAGAGCTTCACGAAAAGATAGAGCATTTTTGGCAGGCTTTTCATAGCAAAGATATAATTTTACTTCAAAGGCTTGCCCATTCGATAAAAGGCGGTAGTGGAAGTATTTGTGCTGATGAACTTTACAAAGCATCTGAAGCCCTTGATTTTGCTTGTCGTAAATTTATTGATTCTAATGACAATGGCTTTGACGTTGAAAGTAATCTATCATCTATTGAGCCACTACTAATTGATGTTGATAGCAGGATAAAAGATTTAATTAATGCCGTTAAAAATTTAGATACAGATTTGGATCAAGTAAATCCAAAGTCAATAGAATCAGAAGAGCTAAATATAACAACCAATAATGATTCTAATAAAAACCTATTAAATGCGATTGTGGAAAATTTAGCAAAAGAGTTAGACTCCTATAATCCTCTGAAATCAGAGGAGATTATAGATAATTTGTCAGAAACTCTTTTAAGTTGGCACATTCATAAATTTGATCCAACTATATCTAAGCTAAAGAAAATGGTTAGAAATTACGATTTTGAAGAAGCACAAGAGCTACTTAACTCTATTGCAAAGGAGCTTGATTTAAGTAATGAGTTTTAATGAAAAAAAACCTCTAATTCTTATTGTTGATGATGAAGTTTTCAATATTGAGATACTTCGCGAAATAGTTGAAAAATATTCTGAAGTTATTGCAACGAAAAATCCCTTAAAGGCTATTGAGCTTGCTGAAAAATTTAAGCCTGACCTTATTCTTCTTGATATTATGATGCCAGATATGGACGGCTGGGAACTTTGTGGTCATTTAAAATCTAATCCAAGAACAGCACAGATTGGCGTTTTTTTCGTTACAGCAAAAGTAGAACCATCAGATAGAGTTAAGAGCTTTCAGGTTGGGGCACAAGATTATCTTACAAAACCACTTCTTGCTCTTGAGGTTGAGGCAAGAGTTAAAGGATTTCTTGCAAGAAAACAGGAAGAGGATTTTTTAAAACAGCAGCTTGAACATACAAGAAAAATGGAGGCAATTGGAACTTTAGCTGGCGGAATTTTGCATGATATAAACAACATTCTTACCCCTATATTTGGCTATCTTCAAATTCTTATGAGCCGTATTACTGGAAAAGAGAGTGAGATGTTAAGTAAAATATTTTTTGCAACACAAAGGCTTGCTGATCTCTCAAGGCAGATTCTCAATTTTTCCAGAAAAAACGACAATAAAAAAGAGACTCTTAGGTTAAAAATTCAGATTAAAGAGATAGTAAAGCTCTTAAAAATAGGATTTCCAAAGAGTGTAGAATTTTCACTCACAATGTCAGACAAACCCCTTAAAATAAAGGCTGATTTAACTGCTATGCATCAAGTTGTGATAAATCTTTGCGTTAATGCTGTTCACGCTATGAACGGCAAAGGCTTAATAAAGATAGCTCTTGATGAAGTTACTCTTCCTCTAAGTAGTAATCCTTATGTAAAACTTACTGTTCAAGATGAAGGGTGCGGAATGGATAAAGAGACTCTTGCAAGAATTTTTGAGCCTTTTTATACTACCAAAAAGAATGGAGAAGGAACAGGGCTTGGTCTTGCAACTGTTAAATCTATTGTTGAAGAGCATCAAGGAAAGATAGTTGTAGAAAGTGAAAAGGGCAAGGGGAGTGCTTTTCATCTTTTCTTTCCATCAATTGAACAAGTCTCTGAACAGCCAAAATATCCACAAAGTAAAATAGAGCGTGGAACAGAGTCAGTTATGGTTGTTGATAATGAAAAAGATATTGTTGAATCTATCTCTGTTGTTTTAAGTGAAGCTGGATACAACACTATATGCGTAACAAAGAGTGATGAAGTTATAAATACATTTAGCAACAATAAGGTTGATATTGTTGTTATGGATGTTGAGATGCCGGGCGAATTAAGTGGTCTTGATTTAGAGACAGGGCTTCGCAATATCAACCCATCAATTCCCATTATTTTTTGTCCGGGCTATCTGCTTCAGCACCAAAATGAACTAAGTAAAAAT
Source organism: Desulfamplus sp. (assembly GCA_015231615.1). Lineage (GTDB taxonomy): Bacteria > Desulfobacterota > Desulfobacteria > Desulfobacterales > Desulfobacteraceae > Desulfamplus. The sequence continues at coordinate 20,170 of JADGBE010000005.1, forward strand.
AGATATAACTACCTTTTATATAAACCATTTAGCCCTTATGAGCTATGTCGTATGATAAGAAAGTGCCTTGGATAGGCTGAATTGACTTCCTGCAAAACCCATTTGCTATCCAGTAAACTCAATGTGGCAGTTCAAGTTTTGCAGAAACTATCCTTTCCTGCAAAACCCTTGGCTGATTTTTGACGCCAAAATACCAACGCCCATCGGCAGATTTTACCTCCCTATATCAATTATTCCGAATCATTTTATAATATTTTGTCTCTTACAGCAGCTTATAATTTTTATAACATATTGTAATTTAAAGACATACTCCTTTTGCTTTTGTGATGGCATATTGTTTGCATTTCATCATTTCAAATTAAAAATATATAACTCTTTAATTAATAACCTAATATTTTTCAGTGATAATTGTTAAATGATAATTGAAAGGAGAGACGCTATGAAAGTTGAATTCAAAAGATTATTTAGAATATTGCCACTTGTTTTTAATGCTGCTGTCAGAAATGCAGACCATGAAAAATTGACTCAGCACATAATCAACTTGAATCAGCAAAACTCTGTTCAAGGAATTATCAATGAGATGGCTATATGCCTCAAAGAGATTCTAAATTACCGTCTATTTGCATTTGTTTTACAAAGTGAGATTAACACCACACAGAATCGAGTCGATATTGATGTTTGGCTTGATCCAAGAATGTATAGAAAATCATTAGAATCTGTTTTTATTAAAGATTTCCATTTATCGGGTGAATCTCAAATCAATTATCTTAACCATACTTTTGAGCATGATGAGAAAGAGCAGAAATTTAGCCTTGAAAATCTTGTGTCATACACTCTTAATGAAGAGAATTGTCAGGGAAAAATCTATATGCTTACAAGTCGAGATATATCTAAATATCACGATAATATAGTATCCATGATCTTAAAAAGTAGTGGGTTAGCTTTATCAAAACTTATAAATATTGAAAAATTAACAAATGCCGCCACAATTGATCCTCTTACAGGCTGCTATAATAGGCGAGAGTTTGAGGTGCAGATCAAAAAGAGTATTGCGACTGCCAAGAGGCTACAAACTCCTCTCTCTGTTTTCATGTTTGATATTGACCATTTCAAAAAAGTTAATGATACCTACGGACATCAAGCTGGAGATGCGGTTCTTCAAAAAGTCTCTGCTATAGTTAAAAGCAGTGTCCGTTCGGGTGATATTCTTGCAAGATATGGTGGTGAGGAGTTTATAGCAATTCTTCCAACAACTTCTAAATTAGAGGCTATAGAGCTTGCTGATAGGTTACGCCAAAAAATTGAAGAACAAACTATTATCACAGATGCTGGAACTATAAGAGTTACGGCAAGTTTTGGTATATCATCACTTAATCCATCTTATGAAAGACCAGATTCTGCCGATATAATTAAACTCGTTGAAGATGCTGACTCTATGATGTATAAGGCAAAACTAAATGGCAGAAATACTGTTATGCCCGGGATAATACATCTATTAACAAAGGCTATTTAAAGATAACCTTTTTATTTAAGAAGCTCGTTTTATTCCTCCCTGCCTATGGCGGGGATTTTTATTTTAAGGCTTTAAAAAAAATAAAAATATTATGATAAATAATTATTTTGCCCCTCCCCGCCCTCCCCAAGGGGAGGGAGTATATTATCCCCTCTCCATTGGGGAGGGGGACGGGGTGGGGCTAATAGGAAATACTATAAAATTAAAATCACTGAATTTGATAAGCAATTAAATTATATAAAATATGGAGGTCTCTATGGGAGCTACCAATTATTGGGCAGATGATTATGTTCATAAAAAACGGACTGTTAAAGATGCTGTAAGCCATATACAGTCGGGTCAAAGAGTTTTTATTGGCTCATACTGTGGAGAACCTCAAGCTCTTGTAAGCGGTTTGGCTGATATGTCCGACAGGTTAAGCGATGTTGAGATAATACGCTTAATGTCAAGAGAGACCACCCCTCTTACAAAGATAGCAGATAAAACAAACGATCAAGTTATGAATATCCGCTCCATCTATCTTGGTTCTGCTAAATCTGAAGAGCTTGCAAAGAATACAAGATTCTATACTCCCGTTAATATGGCTGAAGTGCCACATCTTTTTAGCAGCAGAAGAATCCCAATTGACGTTGCTATGATTCAGGTTACACCTCCTGATGATTTTGGCTGGATGAGTCTTGGGGTGTCAGTTGATGTTACCCTTTCTGCTGCCCGCTCTGCAGATGTTGTTATAGCCCAAGTCAACTCAAAAATGCCTATGGTTCTTGGACAGAGCTTTATCCATGTAAATGATGTTGATTTCATAGTTGAGTTAGATGAGGATTTGATGACAATAACATCAAATCCTCCCCCTCAAAAGGCTGCTAAAATTGGTCAACATATTGTCAGGTTAATCGAAGATGGATCAACACTTCAAATAGGGCTTGATGCAGCGTCTCAGGCAACAATTCAGGCTCTTTCAAATAAAAATGATCTTGGTATCCACTCCCAATTTCTAACAAATGATATGATGCATCTCTATTCAATGGGTGTCATAACAAATAAAAAAAAGGGTTTTAATAATGGAAAAATGGTAGCTGCCTGTTCTGTGGGAACTAAGGCTCTTTATGACTTTCTACATATAAATCCAGCAGTTGAATTTCAGCCTTTTGACTATGTTAATGATCTTGAAATCATATCAAGACATAACAAAATGGTCTCTATGAATGTTGCCCAGACAATTGATCTATTTGGTCAGGTGTCGTGCGATGCCCAATCTTATACTCTATATGCTGGTGTATCTGGCATTTCCGACTTTACGAGAGGGGCAAACCGTTCTAAAGGTGGAAAATCCATTATTATGCTAAACTCAACTATTACTGTTAAGGTTAATGGTGATGAAAATAGCAATATAAATACTTTTGGCAAGAAAGATGCCTTGCAAAATATATTTTCTACTACTACTGCTAAAGACGTTGTAACAGAAAAAAGGGTAAGTTCCATTGTGCCTCAGTTAAACAACACCATTGTAACGATTCCTCGTGAAGATATACGCTATGTTGTTACAGAGTTTGGGGCTGTAAACCTCTTTGGCAAAAGCACTCAGGAGCGAGCTTTTGCCCTTATTAGTATCGCACACCCTGAATTTCGTGATGAGCTTTTAAATGAAGCTAAAAAAATCGGTATGATAGGTCAAGACCGCACGCTTGGGGAGTCAGTTTATGGTATCTATCCTGTTAAACTTGAAGAGAACATAACAATAAATGGTGAAAAGATAACCTTAAGACCAGCAAAACCTGTAGATGACAGAAGAATTCAGGAACACTTTTACCAGCTTGAGAAAGCTGATGTTATTTCAAGATTTTTCCATGAAAAGACAAGATTTTTGCGTGATGATGTTGAGGTTATGAGTCAGATTGATTACAAGAGAAATCTAACAATAATAGCCCTTGTTGGTGAGATGGGATTTGACAGAGTTGTAGGTGTTGGAAGCTACTACCTTGAGCCTGCGACCAATATGGCTGAAGTTGCCTTCTCTGTTAGTAAAGAGTATCAAAATCAGGGCATTGGAAGAGCTTTGATACGAAAACTTTCAGAATCAGCAAGAAACAGAGGAATTGCTGGGCTTTTTGCGGTAACTTCAACTGGCAATAAAAATATGATAAAGCTTTTCAAAAGTTTGCCATATAAAGTCCAATCAGAGATTGATGAAGATATGCTTTTAAGTTGTCGTTTTATTGAAGCAAAGTAGTTTTAAACCCAAGGTTGAATTTTAATAAATTGGCAAAACCCTTAAAATAAAATTAAAAGTTTTAAATGGAAAAATTGACGCCTCACAACATTATGGTAATGCTGCTCTCTCTTGGAATTCTGCTTGGTGTGGCAAGAACTCTTGGAGAGCTTGCCCAGAGGTTTCATCAACCTGCTGTGGTAGGAGAATTACTTGCTGGAGTCTTGCTTGGTCCAACTGTTTTAGGAACTATCTATCCTGAGTTAAACCTGTTTCTCTTTCCAATAAATGGTGCAAATGCAATTGCACTTGACGCCATATCAAACCTTTCTATTGTGTTATTTTTGATGGTTGCTGGTATAGAGGTTGATCTCTCAACTATTTGGAAACAAGGCAAAATTGGTCTAAAAGTTGGAATTACAAGCATTATGGTTCCTTTTGTCTTTGCTTTTATCACTGCATGGTTTTTTCCAACAATATTTGGAAAAGAGCTGCAAGTTAATAATTTCCTATTTGCCTTGTTCATTGCAACTGCAATCTCAATATCTGCACTTCCTATAATTGCTAAAACACTTATGGATATGAACTTATATCGAAGCGATCTTGGAATGGTCGTTGTAAGTGCCGCTATTTTTAACGACATTATTGGCTGGATAGTTTTTGCCGTTGTTTTAGGTCTTATGGAGAATAATCCAGATGGTGCTAATGGTGGGAACAACATATTTTTAACAGTTTTATTAATTCTTAGTTTTGCGGGAATTGTGCTTACATTTGGACGATGGCTAATTCATAAGTTATTGCCATTTGTTCAGGCATACACAAGGTGGCCCGGAGGAGAGCTAAGTTTTGCGATAGTTCTTGCCTTGCTTGGTGCTGCTTTTACCGAATGGATAGGGATACACGCTATTTTTGGAGCTTTTTTAGTTGGTGCTGCAATTGGTGATTCATCTCATTTAAGAGAACATACACGGGTGATTATTGATAATTTTGTTTCGTTTATCTTTGCACCGTTTTTTTTTGCGAGCATTGGTTTAAAAATAAATTTTATCTCCTATTTTGATTTTTCTTTAGTTTTAACAGTTCTTGCAGTTGCGTGCATCTTTAAGACAGTTGGTGGAACTTTGGGGGCGATTTGGGGTAAAATGTCTTATCGCGAATCCTCAGCCGTTGGGTTTGGAATGGTGTCAGTTGGTGCTATGGGAATTATTGTAGGGCTTCTTGCCTTAGAGGCTGGAATTATAAACAATAGGTTATTTGTTGCCTTAGTTATAATGGCTATTATTACCTCTATGATGAGCGGTCCTGCCATGAGGCTTATTCTTAATCCTGTAAAATCATGGAAACTCCAAGATGCTCTTTTCTCAAAACTATTTATAAGAGAGTTAAAGGCTCTATCACGGCGTGAAGCTATTAATGAGATGGTTGAAATGGTATGTAGAGAGTTTAGTTTAGATCAAGATAAAGTAGGGTATGTTGTATGGAAAAGGGAAAAGGCATTAAGCACTGGAATCGGTAAAGGGGTAGCACTTCCACACGCAAGGATTAAGGGGCTTGCTTACCCACTTGTCTCTGTGGGAATTTCTGATACTGGAATTGACTTTGATGCACCTGACGGAAAGCCCGCCAATGTTATCTTTCTTGTGCTAACCCCTGAAAATGCTCCTGAATCACAACTTACAATCGTCTCTGAAATTGCAAAACTTTTTCGTAACCAAACAATACTTCAAAATGTTCTTAAAACAAGAACATTTACCGATTTTTTAGCATTGATAAAGAGTCAGTCTGCTCCAAAAGTATCTGATACTACAATTTAAAAAAATAACATTATAAGGAAAAAACAGTGTTTGAATGGATTTTTAGTGTGGAAGCATGGATTGCATTGGCAACTCTAACCGCTCTTGAGATTGTTTTGGGCATTGATAATATTATCTTTATCTCAATTCTTGTGGGGCGTCTGCCTGAAGAACAACGAAACTTAGGCAGAAGAGTAGGGCTGGGACTTGCAATGGGGACTCGTCTTATTCTTCTTTTTTCAATTGTTTGGGTTGTGGGATTAACCAAACCTTGGTTTTCTATTTTGGGTCAAGAAATTTCAGGAAGAGACATTATACTTATTGGCGGAGGACTATTTCTTCTTGCTAAAGCTACCCATGAAATTCACAACAGCATTGAAGGAAAAGCAGAAGATGAAGATAAATCAGCATCCTCATCTATAACTCTTGGCTCTATACTTTTTCAGATCGCAATTTTAGATATTGTCTTTTCTCTTGATTCCGTTATTACTGCTGTCGGACTTGCAAAGCACATATCAATAATGGCGATTGCCGTAGTTATTTCTGTTGGAGTTATGATGTTTGCAGCAAAAGCAATTGGTGAATTTGTTGAGAACCACCCAACAATCAAGATTTTAGCACTCTCATTTTTGATTATGGTTGGTTTTACGCTTGTGCTTGAAGGGTTTGATGTTCATATTCCAAAAGGATATATCTACTTTTCAATCGCATTTTCAGTATCAGTTGAGATGATTAATCTGCGATTGCGTAAAAAATAACGGATATAAAAATTGAGAAAACTTTAACTGCCTATCTTATGTTTTTGATGTCTCCTGTCGATTTAATGGAAAATATTAGGTGTTTTTTATAAATTGAGTTTTAAAGATTAGAGCCTTGATATTTAAACAGGCCTTAAACTAAAATAGAGAGAATAAAAATTGGGGAGGTGTATTATGAGTAGTATATCACAGTTAGGTTCATCAGTTGGAAGTTTACAAAATAGAAGCAATCTTGGCGACTACGCAACTCTTTCAGAAAGAAAAGAGGCTTTACAGGCTTCTCAAAGCAAGAATCTTGAACTATCTCTAACCACAAAAGATGGTGATACAGTTACTTTAAGTGCAGGCTCTTTTATGGAGTTCTCAGCACTTGCCTACGATAAAAGCGGTAGAATATCCAATGGTTCTGAAAATGCGTCAGGTCGTTTAAGTTCAAGAGAGATGACTCTTGCTTCTGGTTCTCAATTTACATTTTCTGTTAAAGGAAGTTTAAGTGAAGAGGAGATGGACGACATTGAGAACATAGTTAAGACACTTGATGATGTTATAAATAAGATGGCAACTGGAAATATGGACGATGCTGTCGCAAAAGCTCTTGAGATGCAAGATGGTTATGAAAATATAGCTGGCTTTGAGGCAAATCTTAGCACTTCAAGTTCATATAGTTTTGAGCAGGCAATATCTAAGCAGGAGTATTATTCAGACTCAAATGTTGAAGGAAGAGAAGATATAGGTAATCTGCTTGGTGGTTTGTTAAATGAAAATAGTTCAAACGATACTATAAATGGTTTGAACCAAGAAATGAGTGGTTTGAATCAAGAAGCTGGTGCTGAACTTGATGTTCTAAAAGACTCTTCAAGCAGACTTATGGATATGATGCTAAAAGAGCTTGAAAAGTTAAGAGAGGAGAATAAAGCATTTACAAGAAAAGCAGCAGAGCCTGTAGATCAACTACTTTCCCACCATATTGAGTCGCTTAAAAAAAGTGAAGAGAGTAGTGAAAATAGTGAAAAGAACGGCGGGTTACTTGATCAGCTTGCCAATGCAAGAAAAGGTATGGCAGATGAGTTCCGCAAAATGATGCCTGAAGCAGAAGATTTCCGTAAAATAGCATCATCATTTTTTAATGTATAAACAGAGTGTTAATAATTAAGAGAGGAGGAAATAGTGACAGTCTATGTTCAAAATCACCCGCTTATAAAGCACAAACTTGGTCTGATGAGAGAAAAAGAGATCTCTACAAAAGATTTTAGAGATTTGGCATCTGAAGTTGCCAGACTTTTAACTTATGAGGCAACAAAGAATATTGAGACCGAAAAGCAGATAATTGAGGGGTGGGCAGGCAGCGTTGAGGTTGAAAGGATAAAGGGCAAGAAGATTACTATTGTCCCAATTCTTAGGGCGGGTCTTGGCATGATGGACGGAGTTATTGATCTTATTCCATCTGCCAAGGTAAGCGTTGTAGGTTTTTACAGAAATGAAGAGACCCTTGAGCCTGTAAAGTATTACGTTAAAGTAACAAGCTCAATTGATGAAAGAACAGCACTTATTTTAGATCCAATGCTTGCAACTGGCGGAACTTTGATTGCAACTATCGATCTGCTTAAAGAGGCGGGTTGTAAAGATATTAAAGGGCTATTTTTGGTAGCTGCCCCCGAAGGGATTGCTAAAGTTACCGAAAAGCATCCTGATGTTGATATTTATGTTGCGGCTATTGACGAACGCCTCAATGATGTTGGATATATTCTTCCGGGTCTTGGTGATGCTGGAGATAAAATTTTTGGAACAAAATAGACTCTATATAGTATTCCAGATAAATAAATTGGAAAAATATATAAAACAAAATTCGTAAAATAATTAAATAAACATTTAAGGAAAATAAATAGATGGCAGATACAAACCACTCATCAACAGAGTATAGTTTTAAGATTAAAGATTCACTTTTTGGTGCCCAGATGCTCTTTGTGGCATTTGGGGCTTTAGTGCTTGTGCCGCTTCTAACTGGACTTGATCCAAATGTCGCTCTTTTTACAGCAGGGGCTGGAACTCTCATTTTTCAGGCAATCACAAAAGGAAAAGTGCCTGTATTTCTTGCATCATCATTTGCATTTCTTCCACCCATCATGTATGGGGTCAAAACTTGGGGTATTCCAGCTACTATGTGCGGTCTTTGTGCTTCTGGTATTGTTTATGTAATATTGAGTCTTTTAATTAGATGGCAAGGAAGCGGAATTATAAAAAAGGTGCTACCTCCTGTTGTTACTGGTCCTGTTATTATGGTTATTGGGCTTATATTATCACCAGTTGCTGTTCACATGGCTATGGGAAAGACAGGTGATGGCTCTCTTGTCTTATTTCCAGAAAATACTGCCTTGATTATCTCCTTAGCAGCACTTTGTGCAACTGTGCTTGCCTCTATTTTTGGTAAAGGAATTATAAGGCTAATTCCTATTTTATGCGGAATTGTAACTGGCTACATACTATCTTTAATATTTGGAATTGTAGATTTTTCAACTGTTGCAAAGGCTTCATGGTTTGATATGCCAAACTTTGTGCTTCCAGAATGGAACGCACAAGCTGTGTTTTACATTCTCCCAATTGCCATTGCCCCAGCAATTGAGCATGTTGGCGATGTCCTTGCAATAGGCGGAGTTACTGGAAAAGATTATGTAAAAGACCCAGGACTTGAAAATACACTTTTAGGAGACGGTATTGCAACATCTTTTGCGTCATTTTTAGGAGGCCCTCCTAACACTACCTATTCAGAAGTAACTGGAGCTGTTGCATTAACACGAGTTTTTAATCCAGCAATTATGACATGGGCTGCAATTACAGCTATACTTCTTGCGTTTGTTGGAAAACTTGGAGCATTTCTCCAAACAATACCAACTCCTGTTATGGGCGGTATAATGTTGCTACTTTTTGGTGCAATTATGGTTATTGGTCTTAATACTCTTGTTCAATCTGGAGAAAATCTTACAGAGCCAAGAAATCTTACCATTGTTGCCTTGATTTTAGTTTTTGGTATAGGTGGTATGAGTTTTTCTGCTGGTGAGTTTACGCTTCAAGGTATTGGGCTTGCTGGTATTTTGGGTGTTGCTATGAACCTTGTTTTGCCAAAAAAGAAGGCGTAGCTTTGAGTTTGTCAAAGTATTATCTAATCGAACATTCTTGAACGTAAGGCTTCATTATTAATCTAATATGAGCAAGCTCATCATCGCTTAAAAAAGGGTCAGGATATGGATTGTTTTTTTGGAAAAATAGAGGGTTAAACATTTTAACATTTTTTGAACAGTGCTGAAGTACATATTTTGATGCACCTTTTATCATCTCTCCGATTTCAGGCATGATTTCGGGGGTGATAAAAGGTTTTACACAGGTTGTTCTAAACTCGTATGCTGGAGAGTGTTTAATTATTAACTTGATACTTTTAATTATTAAAGAAAAATTTAAAGTTTTATTTAAAGCGTGTTTATTTGAGTTCTTATAATTTTTAATATCTATCTTCTCTTCAACACCTATCTGCTCAGATGCTCCTACTAAATATTTATAACCTTCTTTATTACTCTTTATATCCATCGCAATAAAATCAACAAGCTCTCGTTTAATAAGGTTTTCAATTACATCGGGTCTGCTTCCATTAGTATCTACTTTAACCTTAAACCCCATATTTTTTAGTTTAAAGCAAAATGATTCAAGAGCTGGCTGCAATGTAGGCTCTCCACCTGTGATTGTAACCCCATCAATCAACCCTTTTCTTTTTTTAAGAAAGGCGAATATTTCAGACTCATCAATTAAATTAAGATTATTATTAGTAAGTTTAAAATTGCTATTATTAGGTAAGGTAGAGATATTATATGTTGTGGAAGATTCCAATATTGGTAAGGATATAAGGCTTGGGTTATGGCAGTAAGGACACCTAAAGTTACAACCTTGTGTAAAAACAAGTGAAGCCACAACCCCCGGAAAATCAATTAGTGTGTTTTTTTGAAATCCTCCGATTTTAAGACTCATTACTTAAGATGCAACTTTAAATGTTTTACGCATACAAAATTCTGTCTGCTTGCCGTTATTCCACTGTTTAACAGGTCTTAAATAGCCTACAACCCTTGAATATACTTCTGTCTCTTCACCACAGTTAGGGCAAACTTCTGCCTCGCCTGAAATGTAGCCGTGTGAAGGGCATACACTAAATGTTGGGGTAATTGTAAAGTATGGCAATTTGTAGTTTGTAGCCACTTTTTTGACAACATTTTTAACGATTTGGGAATCAGACACCTGCTCTCCAAGGAAAAGATGAAGAACTGTTCCTCCAGTATATTTTGTCTGCAATTTGTCTTGAAGTTCTAATGCCTCAAAAATATCATCAGTATAGTTGACTGGTAGATGAGTTGAGTTTGTGTAAAATGGTGCTTTCCCGTTTTGATACTCTGACTCATTAGCACAGACAATCTCAGGATAACGCTGTTTATCCATCATGGCAAAACGATAAGTTGTTCCCTCTCCTGGAGTTGCCTCAAGGTTAAACATCTCACCCGTCTCTTCCTGAATTATCTCCATTTTTCTGCGAATATGATCCATCACTTTAAGAGAAAATGCCCTACCTTTTTCTGATGCAATCCCTTCACCAATAAAGTTAACACATGCCTCGTGCATACCAAGAACACCAATAGTTGAAAAGTGATTTCTCCAGTAACAGTCAGAGTGTTCTTTAATTTTTCTTAAATAAAATTTTGAATATGGATAGAGATTTCCGTTTGTAAATTTTTCCAATACCTTTCTTTTAATGATAAGTGAATCCGCAGCAATTTTTATCAGATTATCAAGCAGTTTAATAAAATCTTGTTCACTCTTAGCAAGGTATCCAATACGAGGCATATTTATTGTTACAACACCAATAGAGCCAGTAAGAGGATTTGCACCAAATAGTCCGCCACCACGTTTTTGAAGCTGGCGATTATCCAATCTAAGGCGACAGCACATGGAACGGGCATCATCAGGTGACATATCTGAATTTACAAAATTAGAAAAATATGGAATTCCATATTTGCCAGTCATTTTCCAGATACTTTCAAGATTTGGATTATCCCAATCAAAATCTTCTGTTATGTTGTATGTAGGGATCGGAAATGTAAAGACTCTTCCTTTGGCATCTCCTTCCATCATAACTTCAGCAAACGCCTTATTGATTATGTCCATCTCTTTTTGGAACTGAGAGTATGTATCTTCGCGATATTGCCCACCTATAATTACTGGCGAATCCTTCAAAATAGATGGGACATTGAGATCCATTGTGATGTTGGTAAAAGGTGTCTGAAATCCCACCCTTGTAGGGATATTGATATTAAAGACAAATTCTTGAAGAGCCTGTTTTACCTCTTTGTATCCAAGTTTATCTTCCCTTACAAATGGAGCAAGAAGAGTGTCAAAATTTGACATTGCCTGTGCCCCAGCAGCTTCACCTTGCAAGGTGTAAAAAAAGTTTACCATCTGCCCCAATGCAGTTCTAAAGTGGCGAGGCGGAGAGCTTTCAACCTTACCAGCAACCCCTTTGAATCCTTCCATTAAAAGGTCTTGCAAATCCCAGCCAACGCAATAAACAGAAAGAAGACTTAAATCGTGTATATGTATATCACCTCTGTTATGAGAGTGTCTCACCTCAGGAGGGTAGATGCAATTTAGCCAGTATTCGGCGGTTATATCCGATGAGATGTAATTATTAAGCCCTTGAAGTGAGTAACTCATGTTGCTATTTTCCTTCACTTTCCAGTCCATCTTACGGATATAGCTATCCATCAACTCAACATGTTCACGTATGGTAATCTTTCTTATCTGGTTGTGCTGTTCGCGGTAAATAATATACGCTTTGGCAGTTTTATAAAAAGGAGAATCAAGGAGAACACGCTCCACAATATCCTGTATCTCTTCAACATCTGGACAATTTCCAAGACGGAGTTCTCTTGCAAGAGTTAGAACTTTAAGTGTAAGTTTCTTTGCCTCTCGTTCGTCAAATTCTCCTGTTGCTTCACCAGCTTTTGCTATAGCATCGCTAATTTTAGAGGAGTCAAAATCACTAACCCTTCCATCTCTTTTTTTTATTTTTTCAAACATTGATACACCTCTTTAAATAGAAGCTACACTTGAAATAGACGCATTATTAGATTATTTAATGCTTGAAAAATATTTCAAGAACTCTTTTTGTAGTGCTAATTGTTATTATTTTTTAATTTGAATTTTTGGCATCATATAAAAATATTAGCCATTTTTTATGAAGCAACCGGTTAGCTCAATAATGGCGAGTAATAAAGAGAATAATCAATATGTAGTTTGATGTCAAGCTAAAATTGCGATATATTGTGTTAAAATAGATAAGTTGATGTGAAACAGAACCAATAAAAAACGTGAAAACAGAGGAAATCATAGAGAATATGGAACTTGACAACACTAATTTTTGCAGACGAATTATCACACCTTGGTATGAATCGTATCTCGTATCCTTCATGCTCATTTTATGTTCAACCTCTATATTTATTTTTGCAATTATAGGTTTAACAATTGCTATTTCAACAGAAGGTTTTCATAGATATTCATGGTTTCCATTAGTGCTTGCTGGCTTATCTTGCGTTATTATAATCGGCGTTTTATTTCGTATAGTTCGGCGTAATATCAAGAGTTAATTATTCAACAAAATGGCAATCTAAATTAATATTGGGCATAATAATTTCCATGAGATGGTGAATAATTTTAGCGGTTACACCCCATATAACAACATCTTGATATGGATAGGTAAGCTCATAAAGATTTGGTAATCTGCCAATAAAATTCTTCGATTTATGAACCCCAATTAGATGCTTTAGAGGTATTTTAAAAACTCTTGCAATCTCCGATTTATCAAATACAATATTTGATAAATTAGAATCAATATCTCCTGTTTTCTTCCAAATTCCCAAAAATGCTTCGATATCTTTACTATTAATGGTCTGAAAATGTCCTATTGAACCAATAAGATGAACCTCTTCTGATGGAATCCCCATCTCTTCTCTAAGCTCTCTTAATGCTGTCGTCTCACGGTTTAAGTCTTCAGGTTCGCAGTTACCACCCGGAAATGCCATCTGGTTTCTCCATGGATAACCCTCGATATCAGCCTTTTGAATTAAAATTAGACCGGTCTCCTCTTCAGGAGTAAACAAGGCTATAACGCTTGTTGGTTTAAACAAATTACTATCTGGAGCTTCTGGGTGATAAGCCTCTTTTACTGCTTTTGTAAGGAACTCATAGCAGCCGTTATTTGCTGATAAATTATTTTCTAATAACACCTTGTTTGATAAAGTAGTATCTAATAACACCTTGTTATATCTCCATATTTTTAATAAGAAATAATTTAAAGATAAAAATTTATTAAACGTCATATATTAATTTTATGTTCAATTATTCAACCATTATTCATTAGACTAAACAAAACTTCTTGACTAAAAATTTTCTATGAAAGTATATTAAAATTTAATGTGATTCTACAATGCAAATTCTGAGTAACTTTAGTAGAAAAACATGCTTAATATTATCGAAATGTCATGGTTTTCTGAAACTTAATATACTCATATTTTTTAAAAAATCTTTATTATTAATCAGAAAACCAAGAGATTAAAAAATAAAGAAAATTAAAGAATTAAAGATAGTGTCCAAAACTATTTATAATGGCAGGAACATAAATCCATGTTTTATCAAATACAGAAAAAAATAGCCTCAAAACTCGCACTTGTAATTGTTTTTGTAGTAACCATTGTCAGTATAATCTCCACGTTTTACTTCAATAATCTCAATAAAAAAAATCTGACCGAATACCTTAACATATCTCTATCAAATGCAATCTATTTTTCAGAGATGGGTTATGGTCAACCTCTCTGGGATTATAACGAAGAAGAACTCGCACGTTTGAGCAATGTTATATTAAAAAACAAACTCATTATTGCCATAAATGTATTTGATATGGAGAATTTTTTAACTGGCAGTATTAAAAAAATTCCTAAATCATCTGATGATATATTTTATAATCTAATACCTGAGATGGATTCCTCTAAAGAAGATGTTACGCCCTCAGATAAAGCAGAAGGAACTTCGTTAGAAGAGGAAGAGACGCAGCAAGGAGAGTCATCAGACGATTTTATAATATCTCAGACCCAAATATTATTTCAAGATAACTCAATAGAGTACCCAATAGTAAAGCTTAAAGTTCCATATCAGATACCATTAGAGAACTCTTATATTAAAAAAGTTTCTGGTAATGTAATTCTTAAAGATAAGGCTGTTGGTAAATTTGAGCTTTTCTACACAGAGCAGTTTATGCACAACGCAATCGTTCAGTCAAACAATCGAATGATTTTAGCTTTTGTAATTATTGCTGTTCTTATAATTATAGTTATGATGTTCGGTGCTTCTAAAATAAATAAACCAATACTTGAACTTGCAAGAATTTCAGAAAAAATTGCTCAAGACAGTGATTATTCTGTAAAGATTAAAAAATCAGATAGAATTGACGAAGTTGGTATTCTTGTCAATGGGTTTGTCAAAATGATTGACCAGATACGGCAAAAGGAGTTGGAGCGTAACACACTCTATGAGACGCTTGAGAAGAGTCTTGAACGCTTTAATTATCTATTTTCAAACCTTCAAGTAGCCATAGATCATGCTGATTATTCGCTTAGAATAAAGCCTGAATCTGAAAATGATGAACTTGCCTTTTCTTTAAACAAGGTTATGCAAACTCTTGAAGATGCAGATATTGTAAAACGAAATCAAAGCTGGATTAAAAATGGACAAGCAGAGTTAAGCAGCATAATTGGAAGGGAGCAAGATATAATTAAACTTGCAAGTAAAGCCATTGATTTTATTGCCTCTTATGTAAATGCTCTTATTGGGACACTATTTGTAAAAGATGATTTTAAAAATGATTTTAGAATGGCTGCATCATACGCTTTTAAGACAAGAAAAGGTTTATCTAATCGTTTTAAAGCAGGTGAAGGTTTAATAGGGCAGACTGCATTAGAGAAAAAATCTATTATTTTTACACAAATTCCCGAAGATTATATTAGAATCGAATCCTCTCTTGGAAATATCTCCCCAAAAAATATTATTGTTTTGCCTGTTATATACGAAGATGATGTAAAAGGGGTTATTGAACTTGGCTCTGTTTTAGAATTTTCTCCTCTCCAGATGG
The DNA here is from genome assembly GCA_015231615.1 of Desulfamplus sp. Taxonomy (GTDB): domain Bacteria; phylum Desulfobacterota; class Desulfobacteria; order Desulfobacterales; family Desulfobacteraceae; genus Desulfamplus. The sequence continues at coordinate 35,657 of JADGBE010000005.1, forward strand.
AATTTCTTGAGATTGCCTCAGAAATTCTTGCTGTGTCAATAAACGGGGCGATTTTTAACGAGAAACTCTCACTTCTTTTAGAACAGACAAAAGAGCAGGCAGAAGAGCTTAAATCACAGCAAGAGGAGCTTAAAGCAACTAATGAAGAGCTTGAAGAACAGGCAAGAATACTAAGGGCATCAGAGGAGAAGTTGCAGGCCCAGCAAGAGGAGTTAAGAGCAAGTAACGAAGAGCTTGAAGAGAAAACTAAAATATTACAGACACAAAAACGTGAGATTGAGAAGAGTAATGAAATTCTACAGTCAAAACAGATGGAGATTGAGGAGAAAGCATGCCAGCTTCGTATAGAGACCCAGTATAAATCAGAGTTTCTTGCCAATATGTCCCATGAGCTAAGAACTCCGCTAAATAGTCTTCTGATACTTGCAAATATGCTTGCAGAGAATGAAGAGGAGAATTTAACACCAGATCAGATTGAATCAGCAGCCTCAATATATCGTAGTGGTCAAAATCTTTTGCACTTGATAAACGACATTCTTGATCTCTCCAAAATAGAGGCAAAAAAGATTGAGCTTAATATTTCAAAATTCTCTCTAAAAGAGACGGGTGCCCATTTTAAGACTGAATTTTTGCACATGGCAAAGGCAAAAGGGATAGAGTTCAGAGTAACTATGGACGATAATCTGCCAGAGATGATAACAACTGACATGCACAGGCTTGAACAGATTATCAGAAATCTTATTGGCAATGCTATTAAATTTACTGAAACAGGCTCTATTACACTCTGCTTTGAGAATGCAATATTGTCTGGTGAGCCATATTTAAGTAGCATTTTACAAAAAAATGCTAAGAATATGGTCGCAATATCTGTTATTGATACAGGCTCTGGTATTCCATCAGATAAACTTGACGCAATCTTTGAAGCGTTTAAACAAGTAGATGGATCAATTCGTAGAAAACATGAAGGGACGGGTCTTGGTTTATCAATATCTAAAGAGCTTGCCCACCTTCTTGGTGGAGAGATTAAGGTTCAAAGCGAGCTTGGCAAAGGTTCAACATTTACACTCTATCTACCTGAAAATTTTAGTGCAGATTCAAAATCGTTATCTGTTTCAGAAAGCCCTAAAAATGCTCCAGATATTTCTAATATCCCCGCTAAGTCGAATTTAGATAAACCATCTTCTACAGATTATAGAAGTTCTTCTAAAGAAGAGAAAAAAGAACCACCCCCCCTGACTGATAGAACAGAACCATTGCCTGATAGAACAGACCGTATGGCTGATAGGACAGACCCATTGCCCCATAGCTCATCAAGCAGTATAGAGAGTAAAACAATGCTAATAATTGAAGATGACGCTGAATTTGCAAAGATTCTCTCCAATTTTTTTAAAAAACATGGATACAGAACTGTAATAGCACCAAGTGGTGAAGATGGTATAAAATATGTAATTGATCAAAAACCAACCGCAATTATTCTTGATATTTCACTTCCCGGGATTGATGGCTGGGCTGTTATGAATGAACTTAAAACAAATCCAGATACTCGCCATATTCCTGTTCACATAATGTCAGGTTATGACCAGAGCCGTAAAGGACTTGAAAAAGGAGCTATAGGTTATCTGACCAAACCAGTATCAAGTGAAGGTTTAAATAAAGCTCTACAAAAGATTGAGACGGTGCTTTCAAATGATGTAAAACATCTACTTGTAGTTGAAGATAACAGCGAGCTTCAATTGAGTATTTTAAAACTTATGGGAACCAATGACATTAAGGTTACCTCTGCTGTTACTGGAGAAGAAGCAATAGCTTTACTCAAAGATAGAGATTTTGACTGCATGATTCTTGATCTTGGGCTGCCCGATATTTCAGGATTTGAATTAATGGATAGAATACGCAGCGATCCTAAAATAGAGATGCTGCCAGTTATAATCTTTACGGGAAGAGATTTAACATCAGAAGAGACTCAAAAATTAGAACAGTATGCAACAAGCATTGTATTGAAAAATGCGGTCTCAATGGAGAGATTAATTGATGAAACAGCTCTTTTTCTCCACAGAGTTGAAAGCGAAATGCCTGAAAATCAAAAAAAGATGATCAAAAAGGTTCGTGAACAGCAGACCTTTTTGAAAGATAAAAAGGTTCTTGTGGTAGATGATGATATGCGAAACGCCTTTGCCTTGAATAAATTTCTAAAATCTAAAGGCATGGAGGTAATCATTGCTAATAATGGTGAAAAAGCTTTAAAAGTTCTTGATGATGGAGAGAGACCAGATATTATTTTGATGGATATTATGATGCCTGTTATGGATGGCTATGAAGCTATGAAACAGATAAGAAATAGAAAAGATTTTCAAGCCACTCCAATTATTGCCCTCACAGCAAAAGCTATGTCTTCTGATAGGGACGAGTGTATAAAATGCGGGGCAAATGATTATCTTTCTAAACCTTTGGATACAGCAAAACTTCTGACCCTTTTGAGGGTATGGTTATATGATAAATAAGATAATCATGGATAACGAAGATATTGAAATAAAGTTGATTCTTGACGCTATAAAGTTGAAACATGGCTATGATTTTACAAACTATGCTTATGCTTCAATGAAAAGGCGTATTAAGAAAATTATGGAAGATAGTAGCTTTAAATCTGTTTCTGAGATGATCCCCCTTATTATCTATGATATTGATTTTTTTAATCTTTTCTTACGAAACATCTCGGTAAATGTAACGGAGATGTTTCGTGATCCCCAATTTTTCCTCTCCATTAGAAATACAGTTATACCATACCTTAGAACCTATCCTTTCATAAAAATATGGGCAGCAGGAGTCTCAACTGGTGAAGAGATTTACTCTCTTGCAATTCTTCTTAAAGAGGAGGGAATTGGTGATAATTTTGTACTCTATGCAACTGATTTTAATGATAGTGCATTAGATATTGCCCAAAAAGGTATATACCCTGCCTCAGAGATGAAGTTAAATACTGCTAACTATCAAAACTCAGGCGGAAAAGAGTCATTTGCAAAATATTTTCATGCAGATTATAACTCGGTAATCTTTGATAGCTCTCTTAGAAAAAATATCGTATTTGCAAATCATAATTTAGTTAGTGATGGAGTTTTTGGCGAAATGAACATGATTATCTGCCGCAATGTACTTATTTATTTCAACAGGCATCTACAAGATCAAGTCCTTCAACTCTTTAGCAAAAGCCTTAGGATAAATGGTTTTTTGTGTCTTGGGACTAAGGAGAGCCTTGAATTTTCCACAAGTGCCTCTTTATATGAACCTATTGATAAGGTAGCCAGAATTTTTAAGAAAAAGAGAGATTTTGTAAGTTTAGGAGATAAGGGTTCAGGAAATAAATCGTCAGAAGATAGAGACTATAGAGAAAAAGAGCTTGAAGATATAACTTATGGGGAATATTAAAGAATGACGGCTGCAATCAAGGCTGTTGTGATTGGTGTTTCTGCTGGAGGGTTTAATGCTCTTCACAGGATATTACCTATATTTCAGCATAATCTTTCAATTCCAATTATAATTGTTCAGCATCGTAAAGCTGATTTTGAATCTTATTTAACACACTCTTTGAACGAGAGATGTCAGATGCCAGTGAAAGAGCCGTTAGATAAAACTAACATTGAATCTGGGACAATTTATATAGCCCCTGGTGGTTATCATCTGCTTATAGAAAAAAGAGATATTCTTAAACCTGAAATTTATGATAAAGATTTACTCATCAATAGAGATATGATTTTGTATAGCGACGAGTATAGCGAGTATAGTGATGAACCTTCAAATAGAGATGATGTTTTAGATAAATACAGAGATTTTCACTTTGCTCTTTCAGTTGATCCTCCAGTCTGTTATTGCCGTCCATCAATTGATGTTCTGTTTGAATCAGCAGCCGATGCTTTTGGTTCTGCCCTTATAGGTGTTATTTTAACTGGGGCTAACTTTGATGGGGCTGAAGGAATTAAAAAGATAAAGTCCCTTGGAGGCATAACAATTGCAGAGAATCCAGAAACTGCCGAAGTTAATTATATGCCATCTTGTGCAATTAAAACAAATGCTGTTGACTACATATTGGACCTTGATGAGATACCTATTTTTATTCAAAAGTTGCTCAACTTTTAAATTAATAATTCAGTTTATGGAAAATTGAAATGAACGACACCCCCTTCAAACCTAAAATCTTGATCGTTGATGATATTGTTGAAAATCTTTTTGCTCTTGAGAGAATTTTCGGTAAAATTGATGCCGATATAATTAAAGCATCTTCAGGTAATGAAGCACTGACACTTATTCTTGAGCATGACTTCGCACTTATAATTCTTGATGTTCAAATGCCAGAAATGGATGGATATGAGGTTGCAGAGCTTATTAAATCTGATGAAACAACAGCAAACATACCAATCATTTTTGTTACTGCAATTGATCGTGAAGATGCAAAAGAGATAAGAGGTTATAATACAGGGGCGGTTGATTTTATTTTCAAACCAATCAACAAACAGATTTTGTTGAGCAAAGTTAATGTATTTTTAGAGCTTTACAGAATAAAGAATGGCTTAGAACATCTTGTTGATGAGAGAACCCGTGAGCTTTATGAGATCAATCAGAAACTAAAAGAGCTTATAAAGACAAATATCAAGGCAACCCGTGAAATTGAGTACTCTCATTCATATCTTTTAAAGGTAATTGACTCTATTACTTCTTGCCTTGTTAGCGTTGATTATCTTGGTAGAATCACTGATATGAACAATCAGGCACAAATAATTTCAGGCATTGCCCCGCGTAATGCTGTAGGAAAGCCTGTTGCTGAGGTGTTTCCCTTTTACACAATGCTAACTGAGATGATTCAGCAGGCGATCTCTTCTGGTCAACCAGTTCAGAAACATAGCATTTCAGTTAATATAAAAAGTGGGTGTATTGAGGAAGCTCGGTATTTTAAGGCTGGTTTATCAACTCATAATGGCTCTGTTATAAACGACTTTGCTATCTATCCTTTTTGCTTTAATAATAACCATGGGGCAGTAATAAGAATTGATGATGTTACTGAGCGTGTCAAACGTGAAGAGATGGCAATTTTAAATGAGAAAAAACTTACCATTGACACTATTCACCGCCTTACATGGGCATCTGAATATAAAGATGAAGATACAGGCTCTCATATTCAGAGAATGAGCAACTACAGCACTGCAATTGCAAAAAGACTTAACATAAATCCCAACACTGTTGAATCAATATCTTACGCAGCTCCAATGCACGATATTGGAAAAATAGGGATACCCGACCGTATTTTACTAAAACCCGGAAAGTTGACTCCTGAAGAGTGGGATATAATGAAACGCCATACAGTAATTGGGGCAAAAATACTTAAAGGTTCAAAGTCTGGTTTTATCCGTCTTGGTGAGCTGATTGCTATGACGCACCATGAAAAATGGGACGGTAGCGGTTATCCTTTGGGGCTTAAAGGAACTAAAATTCCAATGGTTAGCCGTATTGTTGCCTTAGCTGATGTGTTCGACTCTTTGACGACAAAACGACCTTATAAAGAGGCATTTTCATTAGAAAAATCATACCAAATAATAAGAGAGGGCAAAGGTAGCCACTTTGACCCTGATGTTGTTGATGCCTTTTTTGAGATTTTAGATGAAATTTTGAAAATAAAAATTCAGCCATTTAACGAAGAGGCAAAGGTCTCTTTTATCAATCAATGTGTATTGGTTGATGATATAGTTAAACTTATGACTTAGGAAAATCAATGGATAGTAACATATTTAAGCCCAAGATTCTCATTGTAGATGACATTCCTGAAAATCTCTTTGCATTGGAGAAAATTCTATTAAAATTAGATGCCCAAGTTTTTCGTGCTTCTTCAGGTAACGAGGCTTTAGCTCGTATTTTAGATCACGAGTTTGCCCTTATTATTCTTGATGTTCAGATGCCAGAGATGGATGGATATGAGGTTGCAGAGATACTTAAATCTGATGAAAAAACCGAAAATATCCCCATTATTTTTGTTACTGCAATTGACAGAGATGATGCAAAAGAGATTAAAGGTTATGGTACTGGGGCGGTTGACTTTATATTTAAGCCTTTAAATAAATTTATTCTTTTAAGCAAGGTTAATGTCTTTCTTGAGCTTCATAAAATTAAAAATGGGTTAGAGCAGATTGTGGAAGCAAGAACTGCTCAATTAAGCCATACAAATAAAGAGTTAAAAGAGCAGATAGAGAAAAATATTGAGGCAACTTGTGAAATTGAACGGGCAAGAGCATACCTTTTAAAAGTTATCAACTCAATCTCATCTTGTCTAATCAGTGTAGATAGTGAAGGCAAAATTACAGATATGAACAGCCATGCCCAACACCTTGCTTCATTTGTTGGCTCACCACATATTTATAGCCCCACCCCCGCCCCCCTCCCCAATGGAGAGGGGGAGAATAATGATTCCCTCCCCAAGGGGAGTGGTGGGGAGGGGCAAAAGAATTATCTGGAAACCTATAGGTCAGAATATGCGGCTGCCAAATCTATTTCTGAAGTTTTTCCTTTTTACAGATTTATTACCAAAAATATTGAAAAAGCTATTGAGACAGGCGAATTTGTTGAAAAAAATCGTATTCCTGTTTACATCAAAGGCAAACTTGTAATTAATAATTTTGCCATTTATCCATTTAGTTTTAATGATAATAAAGGTGCAGTTATCAGAATTGATGATGTAACAGAAAGAGTAAAAATGGATGAAATTGTGATTCAATCTGAAAAGATGCTCTCAATGGGTGGAATTGCTGCTGGTATGGCACATGAGATCAACAACCCGCTCGCTGGAATTATTCAAAATATTCAAGTTATCAGAAATAGAATTTATGGAGATTTGCCTGCTAATCATAAGGCAGCTAATGAGTGTGGTCTATCGCTTGAAGTTATAAGACAATATATGGATAAACGTGAAATTTTGCGTATGATGGACTCTGTTCAGCAGGCTGGAAACCGGGCTGCACAAATTGTTGATGATATGCTAAGTTTTAGCCGTAAACATGAAGGAACTTTGAAAGATGAAAATTTACAAGAGCTTGTAGAAAAATCTATAAAGTTAGCAATAGCAGACTATAAAACAAAATCTGAAAAAGATATTGGAGAGATTGAGATTATTAGAAATTATCAACAAGGTATGCCATTAATATCATGCCAGCCAAGCAAAATGCAGCAAGTCCTACTAAATATCTTTAAAAATGGACTGCAAGCAATGGAAAATATAGAATATGGTGCTGTAAAGAGGTTTAATATAACTATCGGTATAACTGATAATATGGCATCAATTGCAATTGCTGATAATGGTGAGGGAATGCCAGAAGAGATAAGTAAAAAGATATTTCAACCCTTTTTTACAACCAGAAAGAGTGGAACAGGGCTTGGTTTATCTATCTCATATTTTATTATCACTGAAGATCATAAAGGCACACTTAGCGTATTCTCAACTGAGGGGCAAGGCACTGAGTTTACAATCAAATTGCCACTTCATAAATCAACGCCTGTTATAGCCGATAGTAATAAAATGGAATATTAAATGGATAGTAAACAAGTTCAAGCAAATATTATATCAATTGCGGGTCAATCAGGCTCTGGTAAAACCACCTTTTTGGAAAAGTTAATACCACATTTGAGTAAAAAGGGTTATCGTATTGGAGTTATTAAACATGCACATTGCACAGTTGAGATGGAGAAAAAGGGTAAAGATAGTTGGAGGCACAAAGAGGCTGGTGCTGCTGCGACTCTTGTAATATCTCCTAACCTCATCTCAATGGTTAAAGATTATAAAGAGCCAAATTTTGTTGAAGAGCTTATAGATGCTAAACAAGAAAATTTTAACTACTATGAATCATTACTTATTGAAAACGCAAGAAATTACCTATTTGATATGGATATTATAATTGTTGAAGGTTTTAAATATGCCCCAATTCCTAAATTTGAAATTTTTAGAGTTGCTGCTGGACACGATAAACCACTCTTTCTTGATGATAAAAACTTTCTTTATGATAAAAATCTTGTTGGCTTTATTACTGATTCAGATTACCGCGTAAATGTTCCTTGTTTTGGACTTGATGATACTAAGTTGGTTGCTGATTTTATTGAGAAACAGTATCTATACTGTATTTCAGATAAATAAATTGGCAACAGAATTATTTGGAAAGCTATAAAAATGAAGAAAAAAATCATATATTTTATTGAAAATTGGAAAATGGTTATCCACCTGCTTTTTAAAACAAAGCGGTTTGGGGTGAATAATAATTTATGGTCAGAGCGTGATTCTCTGTTTGGTAATTCATGGCTAATTGGTTGGAGTCAGGCAATTAAAAATTACAAAATGATGAAAGTGAGGGCATTTTCAGGGTTTATTCCATTAAATCAGGCGATTGACCTTTTTCCAGAACACTCTAAAAAGCACGGTTACAGACCTATTGACAAAAAAAACAAGTGAGATTAGAATGCCTATTTTTAGCAATAGCTCAATAGCTATTTATAAATTTAGAATCTATCAGAATGCGATGTGAATATATTTAATGAACAAGATTTAATAAGATATTTTAGAAACAGGATTTAATAAACAAAATCTAATAAACAGGATTAAAATATAATGTCAGAAGATACCAAAAAAGTCATTTACTCCATGATGAAGGTAAGTAAATTTTACGATAAAAAGCCAGTTATAAAGGATATATCGCTCTCCTATTTTTACGGTGCAAAGATTGGAGTTCTTGGTCTTAACGGTTCTGGTAAAAGCTCACTTCTTAAAATCATGGCGGGCATTGATAAAGAATACAACGGAGAGACAATTTTATCCAAAGGTTTTTCTGTTGGATATTTAGAGCAGGAGCCTCTGCTTGATTCCACAAAAACCGTTAAGGAGATTGTTGAGCAGGGTGTTCAGGAGACGGTTGATCTTGTCAAAGAGTATGAATCAATCAATGAAAAATTTGCAGAACCAATGTCAGATGATGAGATGGACAAACTCATTGCAAGACAAGGCGTTCTACAGGAGCAGCTTGATCACTTAGAGGCGTGGGATTTAGATTCAAAACTTAAAATGGCTATGGATGCTTTGCGTTGTCCGCCTGAAGACACACCAGTGAATGTAATCTCTGGAGGTGAGAAACGCCGTGTTGCTTTGTGCCGTTTGATGCTTCAAAAACCTGACATTCTTCTTCTCGATGAGCCGACCAACCATCTTGACGCTGCATCAGTTGCATGGCTTGAACAGCATTTAAGCCAATATGCAGGAACAGTTATTGCCGTTACGCATGACAGATATTTTCTTGATAATGTGGCTGGCTGGATACTTGAACTTGATAGAGGTGAGGGAATTCCATGGAAAGGCAACTACTCATCATGGCTTGAACAAAAACAGAACAGACTTAAAACTGAAGAAAAAAAAGAGAGTAAACGCCAAAAAACTTTAGAAAGAGAGCTTGAATGGATAAAGATGTCTCCAAAGGGAAGGCACTCAAAAGCCAAGGCAAGAATAACCTCTTATGATGAACTTCTAAGACAGGACGTAAAAGATCGCGAAAAAGACCTTGAGATTTATATTCCACCTGGTCCAAGGCTTGGTGATAAAGTAGTTGTTGCAAATGGCGTTACTAAGGCATTTGCAGATAAATTGCTTGTTGAGAATATGAATTTTATAATACCTGCTGGTGGTATCATCGGAGTTGTGGGTCCAAATGGTGCTGGAAAATCAACGCTTTTTAATATGATCACGGAAAAAGAGAAGCCTGATTCAGGCAATATTGAGCTTGGAGAGACCGTCAAAGTTGCTTACGTGGATCAAGACAGGCATTTGAATCCTGATAAAAGTATCTGGGAAGTCATATCAGACGGCAATGAGACCATTTTGCTTGGAGGACGTGAGGTCAACTCTCGAGCCTATGTTTCAAAGTTTAACTTCTCAGGAACAGATCAACAAAAAAAAGTTGGATTTTTATCAGGTGGAGAGAGAAACCGTGTCCATCTTGCAAGAATGTTAAAAGAGGAGGCAAATCTTCTTTTGCTTGATGAGCCTACAAACGATCTTGATGTAAATACTATGAGAGCATTGGAAGAGGCGTTAGAAAATTTTGCAGGGTGTGCCATAATTATAAGCCATGACAGGTGGTTTCTTGACAGGGTGGCAACTCATATTTTAGCGTTTGAGGGAGAGAGCCAGACAGTTTTCTTTGAGGGAAGCTACTCTGATTATGAAAAAGATAGAAAAAAGAGACTTGGAATTAAAGCAGAGCAGCCAGAACGCATTAAGTATCGCCATTTGACACGGTAATTTGTCTATCTTTAATTTAACCAATAAACATTGAAGATTTGACAACTTTTTAAAAGTTGTCAAATCTATTTTAATTTAATGAACACGATTATAACCTTCTGGCATTTATGGAAAATATAAACACCGATTCACGAACCCTTAAAGAGATTCAAAAACGCCGCACCTTTGCAATCATCAGCCACCCTGATGCAGGTAAAACTACCTTGACTGAAAAACTCTTACTATTTGGAGGGGCAATCCAGCAAGCAGGGGCTGTAAAATCTCGCAAAACAGAGAAAAAAGCTACGAGCGATTTTCTCTCAATTGAGCAAGAAAGAGGGATCAGCGTCTCATCTTCTGTTATGAAATTCAATTACAGAGACTATGAGATAAACCTTCTTGACACCCCGGGACATAAAGATTTTTCCGAAGACACCTACAGGGTTCTTACAGCGGTTGATTGTGCAGTAATGATAATTGACAGTGCAAAAGGTGTTGAGCCTCAGACACAAAAGCTCATGGAAGTTTGCAGAATGCGTAACACCCCCATTATCACCTTTATCAACAAGTTGGACAGAGAAGGTTTAGAACCTCTTGAACTGTTTGCAGATATTGAAGAAAAACTTCAAATTGAATGCACTCCAATAACGTGGCCTATTGGAATGGGTAAACGGTTTCAAGGAGTATATCATCTACAAAAAAATGAGCTTGGGCTTTTCTCTGCTGGATACACCCCAAAAGACGGTGATGGAGTGGTGATAAAGGATTTAGCTGATAAAAAATTAGATGAATATTTGGGAAAGCAGGCACAAGAGTTAAGAGATGATGTTGAACTTTTGCAAGGAGCATCTGATCCTTTTGATATGGACGAGTATCTTAAAGGCTCACAAACACCAGTATTTTTCGGAAGTGCAATAAACAACTTTGGTGTGCGTGAGATGCTTGACTCTTTTGTTGAAATTGCCCCTTCCCCAAGTATCCGCACAACTTCTACACGAGATGTTGATCCAAGAGAAAAAGAGTTTTCAGGATTTACCTTTAAGATTCAGGCAAATATGGATCCTGCTCACAGGGACAGAATAGCATTTTTCAGAATTTGCTCAGGAAAATTCACACGCGGAATGAAGGTAAAACATCACAGAATCGGAAAAGATGTAATAATTTCCAATGCCACAATCTTTATGGCCCAAGAGAGAAGCAACATTGATGAGGCTTATCCCGGTGATATTATTGGTATTCATAACCACGGCACAATTAAAATAGGTGATACTTTTACAGAAAAAGAGCCGTTAAAATTTACAGGCATACCAAGTTTTGCACCTGAACATTTCAGGAGGGTTATACTTAAAAATCCCCTTAAAACAAAAGCATTGCAAAAAGGGCTTTTTCAGCTTGCAGAAGAGGGGACAATTCAGGTTTTCCGTCCAAAAATCAACAATGATTACATACTCGGTGCTGTTGGGGTTCTTCAGTTTGATGTTACAATGTCAAGGCTCATGGCAGAATATAGTGTGGCGGCTGCTTATGAGCCTATTGATTTTTCAGTTGCAAGATGGGTTACCTGTGATAGCGAAGAGAGGCTAAAAGAGTTTATCAAAAAAAATTCAGGTGCAATTGCAACTGATTCAGAAGGTTGGACAGCATTCTTGACCACAAGCGAATATCAGCTTGGGTTTGCTGTAGAGGCGTGGCCTGATATAAAATTTCATAAAACAAGAGAATATAACTAACCACTAATCACCATACAATAGAGGATAACTATTGAAGCCAAAAGTTTATATTGAAACAAGTATTCCAAGTTATTTAACAGCATGGCGAAATTCCAATCTGATAATGGCAGCTAATCAGGAATTGACTAAAGAGTGGTGGGAAAATCGTGATAATTTTGAGTTATACTTATCCGCGTTGGTAATTCAAGAATCATCTTATTGAGACCCTGATGCTGCAAAAAGAAGGATAAACGTCTTATCTGGTATTCCAGAAATAGAGATTACTGAAGAAGTTGAAATTTTTGCTGGAATATTGCTTGATAAAATACCTTTGCCTTATAAAGCTAAAATTGATGCTTTGCATATAGCAGTTGCAACATTAGGAGGCATGAATTATCTGCTTACGTGGAATTGTAAACATATTGCAAATGCAGCTTTACGCTCAAGAATTGATGCAATTTGTAGAGAATCAGGATATGAACCACCAATAATTTGTACACCACAAGAACTTTTGGAGGTATAAAAATGTGGCAAGATTCAATTATAGATGAGATTCACAAATATCGTGATGAATACTTGAAACAATTCAATTATGACCTTCATAAAATTTGTCAGGATATACGAAAAAAGCAAGGGATTGATAATAGACCTATTGTCCGTCCAATGCCTCGTCCTGTAAAAAAAGATTTTAACTTTAAAAAAGAAAATAATAATAATCTTCTTTTAACATAGATAATATTTTGTAGTAAGAAATTTATCCTGACCACCTTGATTCAAACTATTAGGTTCAGATAAAAAATAATAAAAAGAGTTCCACAATATAAATTTTAAGGAGAAAACAAAATGACCGAAAACCGAATTTTTAACTTTAACGCAGGACCTTCAGCGTTACCCCTTACGGTTCTTAAAGAGATACAAGCCTCTTTCTTGAATTTTAAAGGTTCTGGAATGTCAATCACAGAAATTAGCCACCGTTCAGGGGCGTTTGATGATGTGATTAACGACACTGTTGCAAGAACCAGACGTCTTTTCAATATTGACGAAAAATATCATGTTCTGTTTGTTCAAGGTGGTGCAAGCCTTCAATTTGCCATGATTCCTATGAATTTCTTAGGAAAAGATGCAACAGCAGACTATGTAAACACAGGAACATGGTCAACAAAGGCGATCAAAGAGGCAAAACTTCTTGAAAAAAAGATCAACGTTGTTGCTTCATCAGAGGATAAAAATTTCTCTTATATTCCTCAAAATCTTGAGTTTAATAAAGATGCCAAATATGTTCACATCACCTCAAACAACACCATAAAAGGGACCCAGTGGCATAAATTTCCAGACACAAACGGAGTGCCAATAGTATCTGATATGTCTTCAGATATTTTCAGCAGACCGCTTGAGATGGACAAATTTGGAATGATTTACGCTGGTGCCCAAAAAAATATGGGACCCGCTGGTGTGTGCATGGTTATTTTGCGTGATGATATGCTAAAATTATCTGAAGATCTTTTGCAAAGTGAAACAAAAACATTGCCAAATATGCTTCGTTACAACACATATTCATCACAAAATTCAATGTACAACACTCCAAACTGCTTTGCTATTTATACTATTCAGCTCGTGCTTAAATGGATAGAGGAAGAGATTGGCGGGCTTGCAAAGATGGAGTCTCATAATCAGGAAAAGGGAAAGATGCTCTATGACTTTATTGATAACAGCAACTTTTACCGGGCAACTGCTGAACAAGGTAGTCGTTCATTGATGAACGTAACCTTCCGTCTGCCAAGCGAAGAGCTTGAAAAAGAGTTTATCTCTCAAGCAACTAAAAACGGTCTTGGTGGTCTTAAAGGTCATCGCTCTGTTGGAGGATGCCGTGCATCTACCTATAATGCTACAACAATGGAAGGAATCGCGGCATTAATTAACTTTATGAAATCTTTTGCAACTGGAAAGTAAATTTAGTAGGAGCAACGATCTGAAAAGTAGGGAACAACGATCGTTGTTCCCTACTAATTTTTAATATTCTGCAATTTTAAAAAAATAGAAATTAGGAGAAGTTTGTAATGAAAGTCCTTGTAAGTGATAAAATGGGTGAAGAGGGTCTTGAGATATTTAGAAAAGCTGAAGGAATAGAGCTTGATGTAAAGACAGGGCTAAAACCTGAAGAGTTAAAAGAGATTATTGGTCAATATCATGGTCTTGCAATTAGAAGTGCCACAAAGGTTACTAAAGAGATAATAGACGCTGCTACAAATCTTAAAGTTGTTGGGCGTGCTGGTATTGGTCTTGACAATGTTGATATTCCAGCAGCTACCCAAAAGGGTATTGCAGTTATGAATACACCCGGGGGCAACACAGTAACAACAGCAGAACATGCAATTGCCATGATGATGGCTTTAACTAGAAATATTCCAAAAGCAACTGCTACCATGAAACAAGGGCTTTGGGAGAAAAAGAGCCTTCAGGGACGCGAGCTTTTTAATAAGACTCTTGGCTTAATTGGTTTTGGAAATATAGGATCAATTGTTGCAAACCGTGCCCAAGGGCTTAAGATGCAGGTTATTATTGCAGACCCTAATGTTACTCCCGAGCATATTAGAAAAGCAGGTTTTGAGAGCGTCTCTCTTGAAGAGCTTTACCGTCGTGCCGATTATATCACCATTCATGTTCCAAAATTGGAAAGCACAACAAATCTTTTGAATAAAAAGACCTTTGAGATGATGAAAAAAGGGGTCATGATCATCAACTGTGCAAGAGGCGGAATAATCAATGAAGATGATCTACATGATGCAATTGTCTCTGGAAAAGTTGCTGGGGCTGCACTTGATGTATTTGCAAAAGAGCCACCCGGAGATATTCCACTTTTAAAACTTGATCAGGTAATTTCAACTCCTCATTTAGGGGCATCAACAGAAGAGGCTCAGACCAACGTTGCAGTTGCTGTAGCCAACCAGATAGTTGCCTACCTTACTCAAAACACTGTTATTAATGCGGTCAATGTTCCTTCAGTAACTGGTGAACTTTTGAAAA
This sequence comes from Desulfamplus sp., assembly GCA_015231615.1. GTDB lineage: Bacteria > Desulfobacterota > Desulfobacteria > Desulfobacterales > Desulfobacteraceae > Desulfamplus. Next base: position 50,681 of record JADGBE010000005.1, read on the forward strand.
AACTTCAGCCATACCTCTATCTTGGCGAAAGAATCGGCAAGATGCACACTTTTATGTCTGATGGTCCTATAAAAGAGATAAACATTGAATATGCTGGCAATTTTCTTGATTTAGATATGAAACCGGTAACTCTTGCGGCAGTGCGTGGAATTCTTACCCCTATTGCCAATTATGAGGTCAATTCAGTCAATGCAATGAGTTTAGCAAAGAGTATGGGAATTAAAATCTCCGAGACTGCAAGTGAAGAGAGTACCCATTACATCAATCTTATCAGGATTACAGTTGTCTATGAGAATAAAACCAACCTCATCTCTGGCACTATCTTTGGAAAGGACGATGCAAGAATTGTCAGAATCAACAAATTTAGACTTGAGGTCGTTCCAGACGGGTATCTATCTCTTATTCACAATAAAGATGTTCCCGGGGCAATCGGAAGTATTGGAACATGCCTTGGAAATCACGGTATAAATATAGGAAAGATGACCGTAGGTAGAGAGGACGATGGAGATAGAAATATCATTTTCATTAAAACTGACACACCAGTATCTGAGGCTGTCTCTGAAGAGATAAAAAGTCTTGATAAGGTTCACTCTATTATCAATTTTGCATTGTAATCTATTGTTTTTTAACGAGTAAACTTAGAATTTGCTTTAGCCAATATCGACGATAGATTTAAAATTTTAAGATTTGACAACTTATTAAAAGTTGTCAAATCTCATACTATCTATCTAATTCAACTCATATCTAAATTTATGCAAGCGTTTGGATCTAACTTGCAGCTTGTCTCAAATTTTTTAATAACCATTCTTAGCTCTTTTCTTTTCAAAGCCTGCTTGTTTCTTCTTTTTTCCTCATCTGTTTCCAAAATAAGCTCTGGCACCTCAAGAGGTTTTCCAGTTGTTTTATCTACAGCAACAAAGGTCAGATACGCAGATGCAACATGCCTTAATGTGCCTTTAAGCAAATCTTCAGCGTCAACCCTTACACCAATCTCCATAGATGTTCTACCAGCCATATTGATTGATGCCTTTATTGTTATCATCTCACCAATAAAAATCATGTTGTGAAAATCAATTCTATCAATTGATGCAGTAACAGCAAGGTTGCCAGCATGTTTTATTGCAACCACACCAGCAGCATTATCAATCTCTTTCATAACAGAGCCACCGTGAACAATACCGCCCGGATTTGCATCAGATGGCTGCATAACTCTTGCGAGGGTTACCATAGTATCTTTAGCACGTTTAGGTTGTAATTTATCCTTATCCATTATCTATTTTTCCTGATACCTTTATGAATCAATGAGGTTAGACATGGCAAGAGATACAGAAAACTGAACTCCTGCCGGAAAATTTTTAATCTTTGAAAACCAGCTTACCCCCAAGATGACCAGCAATACCTGCTGAAGCCAGCATGATCAGATTAAGCAGGATAAATAACCATGACAGGCAAGAAGATAGCACCTGAGGATCAATTATATACCAGACCACATTAAAGATGCAGATAACTGCTGTTACAGCAGCGGCTATGATTTTAATCACAAACAGCGAAGTCATAGCCTTGTTGTATTTTTTTATCCATTCAACATATCCTGCAAACAGAACAAACGGCAAGACAAGCAAGACAAAAAACATGTTGAAAAAACCAGCGGTTGAAAGCAGGTGTGAAATGTAGTCGGTTGAGCAAGTGTTTAGAATGCAGGTGTTTGAAACACCAATTGTTGAAAAGGCTGGTTGAAATATAAAAGCCAATATAAACAGAGTAACAGCTACAGGCAGCACACCATTTGGAAAATGGACAGAAATAGGATGTGCGTGGTGTTTGACAATCAATCTCTGTAGTGCCTTATAAAGTTTAATAACTCTGGGTTGGTTTGCCTCTATTATTGCCTTCCTCTCTTCAATTTGCCGTTCAAGCTCCTTGATTTTCAAGGCATCTTTTGATTTTTCATCAAGTTCCGGTTCAAGCAGAATAAACTTTGATGCCGGAGCTTTACATATTGGGCAACGTTCTGGTGGATTCTCTCCTTCGTGAATGTATCTGCAAATTATGCATTTCCATTTTTTCATCTGTTACTAATCTCTCCTTAAATTAATATGAAAATTGATGTGAAAATTTAACTATACCCAGCAAGTGATAAATCGAGTTTTTGATCTATTACCAGTATTACCAGATACTATAAACTATTATTAACTAAATTTTAGCGTGTTAGCGTGCATCAATATCAACAAAACTACACTCATTTGGTCCGCAATAATCGCCAATATAAGATGCACCCGGACGATAAAGAGCAGGTTTGGGGGCAGCAAGTGCAAACTGTTCTTCAAGAACATGGGCAGCCCAACCGCTTACCCTTGAAACAGCAAAAATAGGGGTAAATAGATCAGTTGAGATTCCCATTGAGTAAAAAAGTGATGCACTGTAAAAATCAACATTTACAAAAATATCCATATTTTTACGTACTTTAAAAACTTTTTTAGCTCTCTTTTCAACCTCAGTTGAAAGATCATACCAGAGCGTATTTCCAGCAATTTCTCCAAGACGTTTAGACATAGGGGCAAGAATCAAAGCCCTTGGATCGTCAACCTGATAAACCGCATGTCCAAGCCCCATGATTAAGCCACCAGCATTTAAGGTGTTTTCTATATATTCATCAATTTTATCAACATGGCCAATTTTTTTGAGCATCTCCATAACTTGCACATTTGCACCGCCATGAAGCTCACCAGAAAGAGAGCCTATTGCAGCAGAGATTGAAGCATAAATGGTCGCCCTTGTTGATGCAACTTGCCTTGCTGTAAAGGTTGAAGCATTAAATGAATGTTCAGCATGAAGAACAAGAGCTGTATCAAAAAAGTGGCCAGTCTCTTTATTTGGCTCTTCTGCTTTTAACATGTAGAGAAAATTTGCCCCATGATCTAAAGTTTCGTGCGGCATAACAGGCTCTTTGCCATTTCTTATTCTATCCCACGCAGCAATAATAACTGGAATACCAGCAATCAAGCTCAAAGCACTATCTCTAACATTATCAAGAGTTCTTGTTCTAACCTTTCCATCTAACTTAACAAGAATTGGAACTGATGCTTGAAGCATATCCATTGGTTCTGTGTCTGCTGGTATATTTTTAAGGAGATTAAAAATAGATTCGGGCAGTTTTCTCTTTTCTCTCAATTTTGCCTTTAGCTCTCTAAGTTCATTATCCTTTGGCAGCCTCTCATACAAAAGAAGAAAAACAATCTCTTCATAGCAGGTCTTTTCTGCCAAATCAGCAACTAAATAACCGCGATACAAGAGTTTTCCTAATTTACCGTTTACATCACTAATTTTTGTGCTTGCTACACTTGCACCTCTTAAACCAGTATCAAGTATTGGTGTGCATTCGTTTTGCATAAATAATAAAATCTCCATATAAAAAAATTTAGCTGTCATATACAAAATTTAAAAGACCTTTTCTGGAGGTCGTCTTTCAGGAACATATTGAGCTTCAACCTTGCCATTATTCAAATCTGCTGAAACATAGAGTCCGCAAAAACATGAGCCATACTCTTTTGCATCTGCCTCTCTATATTCACACGGGCAAATAATATCTCTATCTGCTTCTCTATCCCCACCAGCAAGACGACAAGGGCAAGCCATATAACCATATGTTTCTCTATTTTTCATAAGAGAATCAAGAAGTTCATGGACAAGATCAATATCTTTATTAAAAAAATATCCCTTAGGCTCCTGACTTCTCTTCAAATTTTCATACAATGTTTTAATATCCATGATTTATATTCCTTATAATTAGGTGTTGCCCTAATTATTTATAATAACAATTTTGATGAAATTCCTAAATACCTAATGCTTCTCTTATTTGCTCTTCTTGAAAACCTACTATAACTTTATCGTTGATAACAATAGTAGGAAACGAGCATCTTGGGTTGAGCTTCTTAATATCTGATATGGTGTTTTGTCTCTCGTCACCTGTTAAGCAGTCAACTTCAACACATTTGAAGTCAATTTGGCATTCTGTTAAAAATCTTTTTGCAGCTTTGCAATGGCTGCATGTGCTGAGTGCATAGAGTAATGTTGCATTTTCGCTCATGGTTTATTCCTTCCTTAAATTTTAATTTGTTTGGTTATTAAATGTGACAGTCTTTTATATATTATTAATTTTTTCCAACCCTGATATAAATCTCAGGGATAGAGAATTATCATAAAACCTTTTTCAACATTAGAATTATTCATTAAAACTTATTTAAAAAGTTAAAAATAGAATAACTTAATTTCCAATCTTTTCAAACCAAATTTTACTTGCAAAATACAATAAGATGCACTACCTCTCCACTGCCTTTTAATAGCATAACCAAATAATCTAAAATAAAAATAATAAGGAGATAAGATAATGAGTGGCATATATAATACTAAAGAAGTTTTCGATAAAGTCATAAGTAGAGATTCTGGTGAAAAAGAGTTTTTACAGGCAGTGCATGAGGTTTTTGAGTCCGTGAAAGTTGTTATGGATAGAAATCCTGAATATGGGAAAGCAAAAATTTTAGAGAGAATTGTTGAGCCAGAACGAGTAATTATATTCAGAGTGCCATGGACAGATGATAGAGGAGAGATTCACGTAAATCGAGGATTTAGAATCCAGATGAATAGTGCAATAGGTCCTTACAAAGGAGGTTTAAGATTTCACCCTTCTGTCAACCTTTCAATTTTAAAATTTCTTGCGTTTGAACAGGTATTTAAAAATGCCCTTACAACATTGCCTATGGGTGGTGGTAAGGGTGGCTCAGATTTTGATCCAAAAGGAAAATCTGACGCAGAGGTGATGAGATTTTGCCAAAGTTTTATGTTGGAACTTCAAAAATACATTGGTGCTGATACTGATGTCCCTGCTGGCGATATTGGCGTTGGAGGGCGCGAAATTGGCTATCTTTTTGGAATGTATAAAAGAATCAGAACTGAATTTACAGGAGTCTTGACAGGTAAAAGTCTTAATTGGGGTGGAAGCCTTATTCGTCCTGAGGCAACTGGTTATGGCTCTGTCTATTTTGCCTCAGAAATGCTTGCAACACAGAATAAAACTCTTGAAGGAAAAATCTGTCTTGTATCTGGTTCTGGTAATGTCTCTCAATATACTGTTCAGAAAATCCTTGAGCTTGGTGGTAAAGTTGTAACTATGTCTGACTCTTCAGGGTATATTTACGATGAATCTGGCATAACAACAGATAAACTTAAATATGTTATGATGCTCAAGAATTTAAAACGTGGCAGAATAGGTGAGTATGCTGAGAAATATCCTAATGCCGTTTATACGCCTGTTGATCCATCAAAAGATTATAACCCACTTTGGGATCACAAAGCAGATTGTGCATTTCCATCAGCAACACAAAACGAAATTAACGGTAAAGATGCTCAAAATCTCCTTAATAATGGCGTATATCTTGTGTCAGAAGGGGCAAATATGCCAACAACCCCAGATGGGGTCAATCTTTTTATTGATAAAAAAGTCCTTTATGGACCAGGTAAGGCTGCCAATGCGGGCGGTGTTTCAGTTTCTGGTCTTGAGATGACACAAAATAGCATGAGGCTTAGGTGGTCAAGAGAGGAGGTTGACACCAAATTAAAACAGATTATGAAGAGTATCCATAAATCGTGTGTTGATGCTTCACAAGAATATGGAACTCCTGGTAATTATGTAAATGGTGCTAATATTGCTGGATTTGTCAAAGTTGCGAATGCAATGTTGGATCAAGGATTGGTGTAATCTACTTATTGCGGCTTTTAATGATACAATGTAAAAAAGTTACTATAGCCTCCTAAATGATTTGTGGAAATATAAATAAGGAATGGTAATAAAATAACACCATAAATTTTTCCAAATTTATTAGAGACGCACGGCTGTGCGTCTATACCGTTTAGGTAAAACTCAATTATCACCTTGAATAGTATATATGAAAATCGGGATCATCAGTGACATACATGGAAATTACCGCGGATTACTAAAAGCGATAAATTTCCTTGAAAACTCAAATTGTAGAATTTTCTGCCTTGGAGACGTTATCAGCGAAGACGGAGATGACAACAACGCATGTATTCAGCTACTTAATGCGAAAAATATAAAAACAGTAATTGGACAGCATGATAAAACCTGCTTAGAAACAAGACCCAAAGAGTTAGAAGAGTCATCTATTAACTACATAAAATCGATGAACATAATTGAGATGTCGGGCAATATGCTTTTTGTCCATGACAACCCCTTGAGAAAAGCTCGTTCTGGGGAAGGAATGTGGAGAGAAGGGAGCTACATTAATACTTTATCAGAAGCTCAGGTTGTGCTTGATTCTTTTAATTTTAAAGATATGGAAATAAAATATATTTTTTTTGGACATTCGCATATCCCAAAGGTTTTCAGTGATAGTGTGGATCATGAGTTTGATTTTGGTAAACCCCTGAAATTATCTGCTGACAGGTATCTTATTAATCCGGGAAGAGTTGGCGGAGTTGCAAGAAGTTATCCTGAATTACCTCCTTCTTTTCTCATTTTTGACACTGATAACCTTACGCTGACATTCTATAGTATAGATCAACTTCCAGATGACATTTCTACCCCTTCACCACCTGCAATAATACAAAACATGCCGCAATCAAATCTATTATTTGGCGGAATATTGGGCGATATTGTTGGTTCAATATACGAAGGCAATCCCATAAAAAGTAAGATGTTTCCACTGTTTGGACAGAAATCAGATTACACTGATGACACTGTGCTTACTATGGCTGTTGCAGTTTCGCTGATAACCGGCGTTGATTACGCTTTATCGTATAAATATTTTGGAAGAAGCTATGTAGCTGGTTTTGGACATAAATTTTACGATTGGGCACACTCAAGCAGTTTAGAGCCGATTAACAGTCATGGAAACGGCAGTGCAATGCGGGTAATACCTGTTGCATATTCTATGAACAGTGTTGAAGATGTTTTGCTGGAGGCAAAGAGAAGTTCAGAAGTAACTCATAACCACCCCGAAGGAATAAAAGGGGCACAGGCAGCAGCACTTTCTATATTTCTTGCCCGGACAGGCAAAAGCAAAGATGAGATCAAACAAGAGATAACCAACCGTTTTGAATACAATCTTAATCAAACATTAGATGAAATTCGCCCATACTATTACTATAAAGTTGGAGCAGAGTATTCTGTTCCAGAATCAATTATTGCGTTTTTAGAATCAGAAAGTGTTGTAGATGCTGTTCGTAACGCAGTATCTTTAGGCGGAGACAGCGATACAATGGCTTGTATTGCTGGTGCTATTGCCTATGCTTTTTACAAAGAGATTCCAGAAGAGATAATTGAAGAGGTAAAAAATAGATTGCCTAAGGAGTTTCTAATTATTTCAGATGTTTTTGATAAAAAATTTTGTCTCAATCAAGATAATTGTGGTATTGAAAAACTAAACGAGCTTAAAGAGAAAATTATAAATGTGCTTAATAATCAACAAGATAAGCAGCCAATAAAAACATTTGAAATTAATTGGGAAGAGCCAATCACAAATGCCAAGTTAGTTATGAATGATATTGAATTTGATGTTGAAAAATATGGGTTGAAATAAGAAATATGGTTTTAAACGATTGAACCTAAATCATTTAGATTTTAAATATTTTAGGAGGTTATCTTAAATGGTTTACCTTCCACAAACTTACGATACAGAAAAAGAACGTCTCTACTTTACATCATTCCACGAACTGATGACTAAACGTGTGGCAGAGATTCTCTTAGTCTCAAGCCCTTATGACGCATTTATAATGCAAGAAGATGGAAGGCTGTCAGAGAGGATTATCCACGAATACAGAGGATTAAATTTAACAAGACCTCCAAGACTTACATGGGTATCTAATGCCAGCGAAGCAATGGCAGAGCTTGAAAATAGAAATTACGATGTTGTTATTGTAATGCCACACATAAGCGATATGGATGCTTATGAGCTTTGTTCTGCAATAAAAGATAAATTTAAAGATATTGCAGTCTATTATTTTGCTTATGATGTCAAAACATTGTTGGAAAATGAGAAGTGGCTGCGAGAAAATAAAAAGCGGTTGATGGAAAATAAAAAATGTTGTGATCGCAGCATTATTGATAGGATATTTATATGGGGTGGCAATACTGATCTTTTGATGGCCCTTGTTAAGAGCCGAGAAGATTTTATGAATGTTGACCACGACACAACGCTTGCTGATGTGCGTGTGATTATTTTTGTTGAAGATTCTCCTCTCTACATTTCGTCAATTCTGCCTTATATCTATAAAGAGATTGTGATGCAGACCCAAGCTGTTATGGACGACTCACTTAACGAAAATGATCGTATATTGAGAATGAGAGCCCGTCCAAAAATTTTAGTAGCTGAAAATTATGAAGATGCCTTACAGCTTTACGAAAAATATCGTAAATACCTACTTTGTGTAATTTCTGATGTTCGCTATCCAAGAGAGGGTCAAGATGATTCAGAAGCTGGAATAAGTTTTTTATCCTATATTCGTCAGGAGATTCCAGATATTCCACTTCTTATGTTATCGTCAGAAATTGCTAATAAAGAGAAGGCTAAAGAAATTCCAGCTTTTTTCTTAGATAAACGTTCCCCCTCTCTTCATGCAGATATACGATATTTTTTTGTGCATTATTTGGGCTTTGGCGATTTTATATTTAGGCTAAACGATGGAACAGTTGTGGCAAGGGCATCAAATTTAAGAAGCATGAGCATTATTCTCCATTCAGTTCCAAGTGAATCTATCGCATACCATGCAAACAGAAACGACTTTTCAAGATGGCTAATGGCTCGTTTTGAGATGCAACTTGCAAGTAAAATTCGCCCCTTAAAGCTAAGTGATTTTCCAACAACACGCCATCTAAAAGAACAGATCAGAATGCTTATTAGAAATAAGCTAAAAATTCGTCAAAAAGGGTTGGTATCTGATTTTATTAAAGAGGAGTTTGATCCTGAAAGTGATTTTGTAAAGATTGGTCGTGGTTCACTTGGAGGAAAGGCAAGAGGGCTTGCATTTATCTCAAATCTTTTCAGGGAAAAATCAGAGTTTCAGGCAAAATTTCTAAATGTAGAGATTACGCTCCCTAAAACAGTTGTGATTACAACAGAAGGTTTTGACGACTTTGAAAGTCTTAATAACACCAAATTGTTTTTAAATACAAAGCTCTTATTAAATAACGATATTGCCCTAAGTGATAGAGAAATTATAGAGCATTTTAAGAAAGCAGAGTTTCCAGAGTGGCTCTCAAATGACCTTAAAGCCTATCTTAAACATGTTAAATATCCGCTTGCTGTCAGATCATCTGCGATTTTAGAAGATGCCCACTATCGCCCAAGTGCTGGAGCTTATAAAACATACATGCTTCCAAATAACCACCCAGAGCTTAAAGTTAGGCTTCAACAACTTATTCAGGCAATAAAGTTGGTCTATGCTTCTATTTATCAAGAGATGCCAAGAACACTTGCAAGAAATTCAGTATTTCGTCCAGAAGAGGATAAAATGGCTGTGATTATCCAGCAGTTATCAGGCACAGTTAATGGAGACTATTTTTATCCAGCAATTTCAGGAGTTGCCCAATCGTGGAATTTTTACCCTGTTTCATACATGAAGCCTGAAGAGGGGGTTGCCCATATTGCTTTAGGTCTTGGCAAAATTGTTGTTGATGGAGGGGTTGCTTTAAGGTTTTCTCCAAAATATCCTGAGTTTTTGCCTCAATTTTCGTCAGTTGATAATATTTTGAAAAATGCACAGCGATATTTTTACGCCTTAAAACTTACACATAATCAAGATATAAAAGGGCAAAAAGAGTTGGAAGATTGCGAACTTACGAAATTAGATGTTGACGATGCAATTGACCACATTGCCGTAAAAAAATTGGTAAGCTCATATATTCCTGAGGATAATCGTATCAGAGATTTTTTTACTCAAGATGGCTACCCTGTTTTAACTTTTGCCTCTATCCTAAAATTTAAATCTTTTCCACTTGGAGAAATACTTTCAGAACTATTGGAGATTGGTAAAAATGGAATGGGTTGTCCCGTTGAAGTTGAGTTTGCTGTAAATCTCCATGATAATAAAAAAGCTGAATTTTCACTTCTTCAAATAAGACCAATGATGGTTGCTCGACATAATATTGATGTAGATATAACACAAGATGATATTGATAACGCATTTTGTTATTCTGATAAGGCTATGGGAAGTAGCCAGATTACAGAAATTTATCACATTATTTATGTTAAGCCAGACTCATTTGACACTGCAAAAACAGTTGAGATTGCGGAAGAGATTGGTAAGTTAAATGGATTATTTGATCTGCAAAACAGTAGAAATAACAGACTAAAAGGAGGATTTAAGCAAGGTCAGCAGGCAAAATATCTTTTAATAGGTCCGGGCAGGTGGGGAACGTCAGATAGATGGCTTGGGATACCTGTAAAATGGAGCAATATCACCCATGTTGGAACTATAATTGAGACAGTATCAGATAAATTAAACGCTGATCCATCTCAAGGTAGCCATTTTTTTCATAATATCACATCTTTAGGTATTAACTATCTTGGAGTGCCAGCAAAAGATAAGAACTTTATTGATTGGTCATGGTTAGATGGATTAAAAGCAGAGGCAGATACGAAATTTCTGCGATATATTAGGCTCTCTGACTCTGCTATTTTAAAGATTAATGGTAGAGCTTCAAGTGCGGTAGTTTTAAAGTAGCCCAGAGCTAAAGCTCAGGGCTAACTTGTGGAAGTCCTCTTAAGAGGACTTTTTTAACTGCCGATGTTTTTAACTATCGGCGAAAGATTGAATAAAATCTCAATTTATTCCCGCTTGGTATAAAACGCATGGCTACTGTTTAGAACTTTCTGAAATTACTATCTTTTGAGCTGTTCCTTTACCAAATATATCTGCATTATACATCTCTTCTGTATGGGTTGGCATTGCTGTAAAATTACCCTTTGCAATCGCCTGAGTAATATAGGAGAGGTGATAATTTCCAGCAGGAAGATAATCAGCGTAATACCTCACAAAATCATGTCCAATCTCTTGGTGATAAAAGCTCCATCTTGACTCATTAAATTCATACCAATTTGGCAATTTAAACCACCATGAACCTTCAGGTAATAGAGACTCTGCCTTTTCAGCATCAATAACAGATGCAGTTGCAAGGTCTCGGTTTACTGGTTCAAGACCACCGGGAACAGGATCGTTAATTACTGGAAAGTTTCGTGCTGCTGGTAAAGAGAGAAAAATATCTACACGAACAAGGTCTCCTTGATTAATATTAACAGGTGAATTTGAGTTACTACCAGTTGCTTTATCGTTGTTATTACTTGTAGTTAAATCACCATTGAGATTGTTATCATTAGAGTTTAGAAGTTCCCATTTGCCGTTTATCTCAACGCTGTATTCCCTTCGGATTTCCATGCCAGCATTAATTGGCTGTGTGAAATCATCTTTTGGCGAATAGCTCATACCCGCTGAATAGTATATTGTTCCAGCTTTATTGGTATTTTTACTGGCATTTCCACCGTTATTAGTATCTTCAAGTTTATTGATAACTCCACTGTTTTCAGAAATATCTCTTGTTATTACTATATCTGCTTTTTTACCCAAATCAGATTGTGTAATATTTTTGATTAATTTAACAGGAGCATCTTTAAGGCTTTTGAAAGTAGCGATTCCCATAACCTCTTCTCCTCTTACTTCATGATTTAAGGTAGCTTTAGCTTGAATAGAATTTTCACCAACACCATTTTGTTCAATTGTTATTTTGCTATTTTGTGCAACTGTTATTTTGTCATCGCCATTATTTTCACCATTTTGTGAGGCTGTTATTTTACCACCGCTATTATTTTCAAACCTTTCATATTTCGCACTGTAGTCAGCAAGCCCATTCATACAAAAAATATTTTCTTGTGTGTTCTCGCCTGATTCATCCCTGCCTCTTGTCTCTGTAATGGTGCGAACCAATTTGAATGCAACTTCTCTTGCCTCTTCTGCGTTATCTTTTTTCGCCTCTGCTGCTTTATTTTTTTTAGTCATTTGGGGATTAGCGTTATTTCCCTTTTGAGTTTTATTTATTTGTTCATAATTAATCTGTCCATACTGCACAATAGCAGACAAAATAGCACCTTGAGTTCTAAGCTCTGATTCAAGAATAGTTCCAAATTCTGTGTCAAGAGTTTCACTAAAAACAACCTTTCCAGAACTGTAGTTTGCACTTGAAAGTATCATATCCCAAATATTTTTTGCAATTGACTCAACACCTTTTACCTTGATAGCCGCCATAAGAAAATGAGCTTTACCAAAAAGGCTCATATCTTTTACGTGTGGTTCATAGCGGGTGATGTCTGAAATGTTGATTTTTCCAGAGTTAGCAAATGCTGCAAGTGCAACTGCTCTAACAGTAGAAGCCATACCACTGCTGTATCTTCTTCCAATATTTCCACCATTTTCAAAAGTTGGAAAAACATCTTTTCTAAGAAGAGTTGCAAGATAATCCCACAATTTTTGTTCAACATCTTGAGGAACTTTAAATCCTCTCTCTTTTAACCACCAAAATGTAAGGGCTGTATATGCTGAAAGATATGGGCAGACATAATTGTCATCAGGAGTAAAATATGCCATTCCGCCATTTGGTGCTTGAAATTGTGATGCTAATTGCAAGGTTTTATCAGGAAGTTGTGGAGCTTCCTCCCATAAGAATGTTCCAGCTTTCAGATAATCTTTAAGCTCCATGAAGTGGGAAGCCATAACAGCTTTGCTGATTTTCTGTTCCCAGCAGCCATAAGGGTATTTTGCCATATACCTAAAAGCCTCTTCCATATTGCCAATGACTGTTGGATAGAAGGTTACTCTGGTCTCTCCTATGTCAGTATCTATATTTTCAGGATAGAGAAGATGCTCAACAATGTTTTGAGTCTTTTTACTCGGTATCATTCCGTAATTGAGAACTGTTATAGGAGAACTCTTTTTATTGACTTTCAAGGTGTGAGTTATTGCATCTCCATCAAGTTCATCTTGTGCCTTAGCTGTAAAGGTTATTGTTCCTGACGATTTTATTGATTCTTTGCTAACAGGTAAAAAAACAGTTTTACGTTTAAACGGCATAAGTTCAATTTGTTCTGTTATTATATTTTCCTCATTCTCTTTTGATTGCACATTATGCACTTTAGAATCAGGATTTTCCATTTTAATTGACACTTGAAGAGTTCTTGGTTTGTCTGTTCTATTCATAATATTGAAACCAGCTTCAAATGAATCTCCAAGAGTAACCTGATTTGGCATAACTGGTCTTATCTCAGTTGGACGGTTGACCTTAAAACTGCCATCTCCAAGTCCCATAGAGTCTATTTTATCAACTGCTATTGCAAATATTTTCCAGCCTGTAAGGTTATCTGGTGCTTTAAATTCAATATCTGCATTGCCGTTTTCATCTGTAATAATAGATGGATTCCAATAACTTACATATTTAAAATTTGATCGCATCTTTAGCCCAGCACCACCATCACCGCCAACAGAAGCTCCTTTTTTCTCAAATTTACGCCTGCCAATTATATTGGTAAGAAGACTATAATTTTCAACATCAAGACCGTCTAAAGTGTGAAATCCTTTAAAAATATCAAAGTGATCTCTACCTGATGCAATCAAATCAAATACAGATTCATCTAAAACAGCCACAGCAAGCTCAATTTTCCTACTATCTTGATCTTTTAAACCATTTTCCGCATGAAGAGCTACCTTAACCATATCTGACGGTTTATAAATCAATTTCTCAGGTTTAACCGTAACTTTAATGTCATGCTCTGACTCTTTAACTTTAGTCTCAACATAACCTAATCTAAATGTAGGTTTGCCAAGATCAACACCATCAAGTGGTGGAGGAATTTCTGTAGGAGATTTTAATGATCCACCTTTGTTATCCCATACTCTTGGAGAGACTATAGTAACCGATAGAAAAAATCCTGGAACATCATCAGAGTTTAGAGGAACTTCAAGGACTTGGGTTGAATTTTCAAGACGCTGAACCCATTGACGCAAAACTCCATAACGCTCCAAACTTATCAAGGCATAAGCCCCGGGAAAAGGATTTTTTACTAAATATTTTGCGGTTTCACCTGCTTTATACTCTTTGCGTTCTGGAATGATGCTAAGGCTATAATCATCAGGAGACTGCCACAAAACTTGCCCTTTACCAGTAACCCATGTTGAGATGCTTGAAATATGGGGAGTTGAAATTTCATTACTCACTATTTGAGTATTGCTTGGGTTTTTATTTTGGCTGGCAACTGAATTTTGATTGATTTTGGCAACTATCCTATAATCTCCGGGTTCTGATGGATTAAAATTAAATTCAAGAGGTTCAAGTGTTGAGATACGAGTTTTTTCTTCCGTATTTACCCACTCGTTTATATATTTAGTTAGATAAGCATTACCAGCACCTTTGATGCGGGCTGCCTTTGTTACTCTATGTTGAATTATAACTTTAAACTCTTTCTTCTCTACAGGGTTACCATTTCCATCAACAACAATTGCCTGAATCATTGCGGGTTTCCCAGATTCGTAAACCCATTTTAGACTTTTAAGACCAACAAAAAGGTCTCTGCCAATATAAGTAGCTGTTTTTAGGTTAGAAACAGATCTGCCTCGATCATCTTTGACAGCACTCTCAACTTCAATTCTACCATAAGAGATTGTAGAGATTGGCTGCATCTGCTGACGATTAAGCTCTGATGAAACGTTAGCCTCTGACGATAATTTTGCAGAGTTTGAGGATATATTTGTAGAGCTGTCCAATATATTTGATAAAGGAAGGCTATTTTTTAATATACCTTGATCGTCAAGAGTTGCTGTTTTTTCTAACAAGAGTTCAGGAACATCTGAAGGGTATTCAACTTCATCACCTTCATTATATTCCTCTTCAGACTCTTGAACAGAATCAGCTACTTTTTCAAGTTCTTGAACAGAATCAGCTACTTTTTCAAGTTCTTGAACAGAATCAGATACTTTTTCAAGTTCTTGAGCAGAATCAGCTACTTTCTCAAGCTCTTGATTAGAATTAGCTAATTTAACTCTATTTTCATTATCCTCATTATGAGTTGCAAAATCACTCTCATTTCCACCAGCAGATTTATAAAATATAAAGCCATTTGCAATAGGGTTATCAGGCTCAAACAATATCTCTTTTAACCTTACAGTTACACGGGCAGAGGCATCGCTATATGGACCGCCAGAGTGAAGATTAGCTGAAGTTTCAATGTTGAGAGTATCTTCTGGTTTAAAGAGATCTCCGTTAAGTTCCGTTGAGACTTTAAATGGCGATGGTGTGAAATCGGTAACTAATACTTTAAGGGGTTCCCACGATCTATCTAAAAAAGATGCTGATAAGCTAAATCGATACCACCCAATAGCACCATTTTTAGGCACTGTATATTGTCCATGAAATGCACTAAATTCTGAAAGAGTTATATCTTTTTGTTCAAATATGTTTTTACCAGTTGGGTCAGTAATTGTTAAGTTATAACCTGATTGCGGAGGAGGGGTAAAAGTGTTGTTATTTTGATCTCTTACATAAATTTTATAGTCAATGGAATCTCCTGCTTTGTAGATTCCTTGCGGGGTTGTTCCCCATGCGTGAATGTGGGCATATTTAGGCTCTGTATTAGAAGAGATATTCCCGTCTGATACTCTCCAAAGCGACACAGAAAAATCGTGACTATAGGTGAGTGGCATAATTGCGAGATCGCTGTTTTGCCCTGATTTCCCCGCAATTGTTTTGGCAGCCTTGTCATCGTTATTTTTTACTGCTTTTACGATAAGTCTTTGATGTCCATATTCCCACGAGTCATTAAAGGTTTCACGCGTTGGATCAAGAACAACCATGCCGGGAAGCATTGCAACTCCATTTTCGTCAGTTATACTTTCAGCAATTGGTTGGCTATTGAGAGTTAGATTTTCCACAAGATCGCGATGAACTGTTACAGTAACACCGGAAACTGGTTCTCCAGTTACAAGACTTGTAATCCATACCAATGTGTTGAAATGTCCAACTTTTGCATGAATCTGCCAAGGAGTTACTACAGTAAAAAATACGGTATCTCTCTCATTTTTTTCAACAACAGGTGATGTTGATACCACCTTTCCATAAACTGCACCGCTATTGTTATTTAACATTTCACGGACACTAAGAGGTGTAAAGTAGGCAATATCTTGAACTCTCAAGTTTGATTTAACAATGGTCTTTTGGAAATCTGGGGCGGTTTGAACCGCTTTAGTTTGCCCCTCCCCGCCCCTACCCAAGGGGAGGGAGTAATTATTATCCTCCTCTCCATTGGGGAGGGGAATGGGGGGGCTACTAATAGGGCTTGTTAAAACATTGTAGGAGATGGTCATTTCGTCAATGTTGGTAACAGCTACAGGCACTTCACTATCAATATCTTTTTCTAAAACGCCTGTCTCATGGAGAATCTGATACCCTGCCTTTCTGTGATCCGTGTAAAATGTGAAATCAATAGGCTCAACAAGAGTTCTTCCAAACATATCTCTGACACCAATTTTCTTTTCAATTGCCTGCTGAGATTTCTCAATATTATCATCTTTCTGACTCACTTGAGTTTTTGCAAAACCTGAAATTTTTTCCATTATTGTGTATTGCTGCCACGCCTTTAAATATTGGGGAAAAGCAACACCATAAAGCTCTCCTTTTGTGTGTGGAAAGTTGAGTCCATAGTTGTTGTAGGAATTTGCCCAAGGGTTATAATCTTTTTGACCTTGAGCAAGATCAGGTAAAAAGATAACATTATCTTTAATCTCTTCAAAACTTACAGGAGCTGTAAATAGAAGCTCTGTATAACCCCTTGGATCAACAATATGCTGTAAATCTCCTGATAATGCTTGATCAGGAGATATGATAATTGGGTTGTTATCTTTTATTGTGTAGCATCTTATTCCAGCAAACTTAAATTCAGGAAAGGTGCTAAACTCTACAATATCTTTTGTCTCAATACTCTGTTCACTACCAAGTGCCGACAAAATACCATAGTTTGCAATCAATCTTATTTTGCTATCTAAAGGAAGCTCGTTTGTGGGATATATAAGCCATGTTGTATCAACTTTTATCTCTCTATTTTTTTCTCCTATGCTGTTATTATTTTCTATCCCTTTTTTAGAACTCTGAACCTGAACAGGATTGTTATAAAGAGAATCATTTTCAAGAGAAAATATAATCTTTTGAGAAACAGAACCTTTAGTTACGGGTTGATTAAAGTGGAGTGCAATTACAGGAGTTCCAGGGGTTCTCCATGTGCGAAATTCGTAATAGGAGATTGAAGGACGCCGTGTTATAAATGTGTGAACAAAAGGCTTTGCAAGTGTTACACCATCTTGAGTCATAATTCCTGGGTTTACGGTAACTCTATATTTAGTTGCCAACTTCATTCTGTCAGAAAGATCAATATTAAATGAGAGGTCAGAAGAATTTAGCCATCTCCACTGACCTTTGAGTTCAGGAGTTATTTTGATTGGTAATTCACTCGCATCTCTTTCCATTTTCCCAATAGGAACAACCTTTTGGTCAAATTGAATCACAATTTGGTTTTGGTTATCAATATCCTCACCAGATGGAACTACTCTTGTAATTGTAAGAGGTTCTTTTGAAGCACTCTCTGCATGAACGGTCTTAGAACATGATATTAGAAATAGAGGAGATAAAATCAAAATAGAGATAAAAATAGCAATTACGGTAGCAAAAAATGAGTTCTTCATATCAAAATACCTCCTTAGTGAATAACTTCTACCCTAAAGGGTAGAGGTTTCAATAGTCTTTAATTAGATAACCTATCCTTCAAAGAATCCTTATATATCAATTCAATAGCCTGTCAATATTCATAAATTCTGAGGCAAAAAACTGCCCCTTTTAACGCTTTTGTGTTGGTTCTCTTTCATGATCGGAATAAGTGAATTGTCAATTTCATGTGATTGACCTGCAATTTCCTCTTTGCCATATTCCATATCATTCTGTATATTGAAAATATTTCAGGTCTAATTCTACTTTGTTATATTACTTCGCCTCACCCCTAACCCCCTCTCCTTGGGAGAGGGGAATAATATAATTCCCTCCCCTTGGGGAGGGCGGGGTGGGGCTATAAATTGAGTTTAAAGGCTGATTTCTGCCATGTCAATTTATAAAAACTCTAATGCAGTATATATGGAGAAAAATCAAAAGTGATAGAAAAAAAGCCCAAAATACTGGTTGTTGACGATCAAAAAATTAATATTCACATACTCGTAAACTTGCTGGCAGCTAACTACAGGATCATAGTTGCTGAGAGTGGCCGGCAAGCATTAAAAATGGCTCAATCTGAACCTTCCATAGATATGATTCTGCTGGATGTTATGATGCCTGAGATGGACGGTTTTGAAGTGTGTAAACGATTGAAGGCAAACGAGACTACAAAAGACATTCCTGTTATCTTTATTACTGGAAAAGGGCAGGAGATAGATGAGATTAAAGGATTGGAGGCAGGGGCTGTAGATTATCTAACCAAACCTTTTAGTCCTACTATACTATCTGCCAGATTACGTATCCACTTGTCTATGGCTAATCAGAAACAGCTCCTTGAAAAAGAGGTTAGTTTGCGTACAGGCGAACTTTTAAAAACACAGGACGCCCTCAGAAAAGCCATGGGAAACCTTCTAACTATAACGGTCGGACAAGGTGTTTATTGGTTGCAAGTGCCTGAAGTGGGTCTAAGAATACTCTGCGGCTGTCCCGGAGAAGTAGTCAAGCTCCTTATGCGAAAAGGGCTTAATAGCCCTGCTGTTAAAGATGGTATCAGCTTTGAAACAGGACCCAACGCTATCCTCCTTTCCGATTTGCTGGTACAGAACGGAAGATTTGCCAACCTGGCGGAATTTCCGGTACTTCAAATGCTCTACAGACAGGGCATGGCGATACCCGGCCATCCTAACAACTCAGGACGCAAACCTATACTTATAGGTTCTGCTGATCAAGTTAAATCTCAACTTGAATATATACATCGCGGCAATTACGGTCTTCTCTCCATGGAAGAGATTCTGGCTTCAGGGATTGATCAAAAAACCGCTGAAATTATAATGCGGATCAAGTTGAAGTTTGCCTTTGGTCAGATTCGAGAACCGAGTGCATTTTTGGAGACTATTGTAGTAGATAAAATGCCAGTGGAAATCTGCAAAGGAGTTTTTGTTCAACGTATTGATTTTAACAAGTTTCGTTTTACTTACAGGGGAGAAAGTGCTGATATTGATCTGAACCTGCCAAATAAAGTGCTATACACATCTCCATACCCTTTACCTTATCATCGTGTGCAACGCTACTATTTTGCGGTAATACACACAGGAGAAGGAGATGGATGGGATACTGAACGTCCTAGCATGGGTAGTGTTATCATGTTTCAGGGACGAATATATCTCATTGATGCCGCCCCTGGTGTTCTCAATACTCTCAACGCCCTGGGCATCGACATTAGTGAAGTGGAGGGGATTTTTCACACCCATGCCCATGATGATCATTTTGCTGGCTTACCTGATCTGATAAGGACGGATCGGCGGATAAAATATTATGCCACACCTTTGATCCGTGCCTCGGTTGCCAGAAAATTTGCCGCCCTCATGTCCATTGAAGTGGATAAGTTTGGACAATTTTTTGACATTCATGATCTTAAATTCGATACATGGAACAGACTCGGCGGATTAGAAGTCATGCCCATTTACTCCCCCCATCCTGTGGAAACAAACCTGTTTATGTTCCGTGCCTTAGATGGAACAGGTTATAAGACCTACGCCCATTGGGCAGATATTTCATCTTTCGAGGTTCTTGATAAAATGGCAGGCGAAGGAGAGGCTGATGTTCCCATGGATTTTATTGAAAGAGTTAAAAAAGCGTATCTGCATCCGGCGGATCTAAAAAAATTAGACATAGGAGGAGGACTTATCCATGGTTCTGCCCTCGATTTTCTCAACGATCCATCAAAAAGGTTAATTCTATCGCACTTTGCTCGTAGATTGACTACAAAAGAGATGGAAATCGGTTCTGAAACATCTCTGGGTGCTATCGACATCCTGATCCCTGGAGAGCAGGATCATCGTCGACAAAGAGCATTCTACGCTCTTAAAGATTTATTTCCTGAAACTTCTGACGATGATATTCGAATGCTTCTCAATG
Organism: Desulfamplus sp.; assembly: GCA_015231615.1. Classification (GTDB taxonomy): domain Bacteria; phylum Desulfobacterota; class Desulfobacteria; order Desulfobacterales; family Desulfobacteraceae; genus Desulfamplus. The sequence continues at coordinate 70,905 of JADGBE010000005.1, forward strand.
GGCATATAAAAGAATACAACGCGGGTACTATAATCAGCCGACACGATGAAAATAGCTCTGTCGTAGAAATGATCGTTACTGGCAGGGTGCTATATTTGAATGCAGAGCATGGGGTAAATAATCACCTCGGATTCGGTTCTTTCATTGGTTTAAGACAGATATTAGACGATGGCATCATGGACAATGGGACATACAGGGCTGCTTCTCACACAGCGACAATCCTTATACCCTCTATTCTGTTCAGGATATTTCTGGAAACTAACGGCATTCTGGAAAAGCTTGCAGGACGTCTGGAGAAGATTCGGTTTCTGCGAGGAACATGGTTATTTGGAGAACAGACTTCATTTTCCTTTCTAAATACCCTTTCGCAATCCTTAAGTTCGGTTTGGTTACCAGACAAAGCATTTGTCAATATAGAGGATGAATCCTGTCTATGGCTCATTAAAAAAGGTCGGATTATGATGAGAGATACTTCAGGAGAACTTCTTGAAACATTAAATCCTAATGCGTTTTTTGGTGAACACCGACACTTTCGCACTGTTGATATAAGGTGGAGCTTTCAGGCAAGCGGCGAGTGCATACTCATCCGTATTCCATGGTGCATGATTCTGGATGCCCCTATCGTCCTCTGGAAGTTGCTGGAGGTTACTGAAAAGAGATTACGTCTCTCTTCAGTAACCATTTGACTGCTGTTGGTCTATTACCTGACCAGCGGCTACAATTAATGTCCGATTGAAATTCCAGAACAAGACTTAAAATTCATGGGGACAATCTGTTTTAACGATTATCTGATTTTATTTTTTCTTAACACTTGCGAGGTTCTCGTCTTTATTAACGCTAACAGCTTTGTCATTCTTTTTAACAACCACAGTTTGCTCATCTTTCTTAACGTTTACAGTGTTATCATCTTTCTTAACAACCACAGTTTGCTCATCTTTCTTAACGCTTACAGTGTTATCATCCTTATTATCAACCACAGGCTCTTCGTCTTTTTTTACCGATGGAAAAGAGAAAACATCTTTAAGTAGCACTGTCTCTATGGTTTTAAGAACTGAAATCTCTTTAGGATTAAGGTTGTCGTCAGCATTGGCAATAGCATTTGCAAATTCAACCGCTGTAATGCGGTCTTCTTTATCAGGAAGTAAATCTGCAAGAGTTGCAAGGGCAAGCTCTTTATCTTTTTCCATAATAGCAGACTGCTCACGGATCATATTTTTAAGTTTTTCAAATTTAATTTTTTTAAACCTTTCATCAGTTCTTATATATGCTTCTGCTGCCCCATAATGACTCATACCCATAATGCTGTCTGCTTTTGTAACAGCGACAATAATGCGGATAATTGCCTCTTCAAAACCTCCCTTTTTCATTGCAGTATGCCAAAATTGCGTCTGAATCTCCTCAAAAAGTTCTGTCTTTTTCTTTTTAATAGCAAGGTCTCTCTCTTCAGATTGACTTTCAGGATTAAAGAATAGAGATTTTGACCAATTATTTCCATACATACTATAAAACATAGTTTCCAATAGATTATCACGAGTTTCGCGATAGAGGTCCAAAGTATCAACAATCATATCTGAAATATGTTTCTCCATTTTAGTAAAAGCATTATCTTTTTTTGCCTGAAATCTACCCGCCTTTACTATATTGACCAAACTTTTAATCGGACGCATCATGGGATTCATGTCAGAGTATATATATCTCTCAACTCTTAAAGGATGCATTTGACGTATTATCTCGGCAGAAAACTCAGAAGAGAACATTCTTACCCAGGGACTGAGGAAATCCTGATACATCTTATCGTTAAAGCTGGAAATAGACGATACAGACTGAAAAGCCTCTTCCTCTTCTTCGCCATCGTCCATATCTGTAATATCTTTAATATCCCTCTCAATGAACTTTACCCCGTGATCTTGAAGCCAGGGCTGACTCGGAGCCTCCTGAATCACCATCTCGTAAAGACCGGGTGATAAAAATTCAATTGCTTCAACACACCCTATTATCTCTTTATGCTCTTTTTGATTTACCTTGCTTGATACAAAAATACCTAAATGTCCAACATCATCATGGAGCATATAGATAATTACCTGCCCGAATTTTTTAATCTCTTCAGTTGTTTTATAAACTCTTGGTATCCAGTTGAGAGCCTGCTGCGGAGGCGTTATATTATCTCCTTTAGATGCAAATACCAAAATCGGGCTTTTGAAATTTTTAAGATTTATATATCTGTCCTCATGGAGTTTTAAAAAGCCTTGTTGAAGCTTATCACTTATAAAAAGATGGCTTACGATAAAGTGTATCTCTTCACGGCTCAACAAGAAAAAACCACCCCACCACTTTTCAAAATCAAGAAACCGCTGCTCTTCTGTATCAACTTTTGAATATACGTTGTATAGCTTGCTCCATAGAGTATTGGCAGGATTTAGACCTTCAAAACCTTCAACAAGTTGGGCACCGTCAAATTTACCATTTCCAAGATCGCTTGATAATGAAGATAGCCAGCTTCCGCCAAAAAGACCACCACGATAACGCATTGGGTGTCCGCCTTTGACTCCTCCCCAATATGAGAGTGGTGATCCGTTTAATACAAGCGGACCTGTAACATCAGGTCTGTCAGCAGCCACAAGAGATGCAGCCCAGCCAGCCTGACAGTTGCCGATAATAGCGGGTTTAGGGGCATTTGGATGCAGCCTGAATACCTCTTCGAGAAAATGCACCTGACACTGCTGAACATCTGCAATTGTTTGACCGCGCATAGGTTCTGTAAAAAACATCATAAAATAGACAGGGTAACCCGCTCTCATTGCAACGCCGATTTGAGAATCCATTTTTGAACCGCCGATTCCAGGTCCATGACCAGCTCTTGGATCCATTACAACAATAGGGCGTTTATTCGGGGCAATCGGTTTGTCTTTTGGGGGTGTTGTGATATGTGCTTCAGGTTTGAATCCAACTATTCTTACCAACTGGTAATTTACAGGCTTCTCTCTTTTCCTGCCATCACTTATCACTTCATAATCAAATACAAGAACAGGAGGCTGTCCTTGGTGTAGGTGTTCAAGATAGCCATTGCCTCTTTTTCTTAGAATATCCAAAAATAGAGTTGATCTTTGGGCAGCATCTATCATGTAGTCATATCCATCTTCATAAATAGCTGAAATTTTCTCTAAAGGAGTTGGTATAAAAGCAGGGTTTATAAAAGAATTAAATGTCATTTTAAATGATTCTTGCATATCAGACGGCTTTATAAAACTGTCCAACACTTTCTGCATTGACTCTGACATATTAAATGGACTCATAAAAGAGTTAAAATTTTTCTGCATTGACTCTGACATGTTAAATGGACTCATAAAAGAGTTAAAATTTTTCTGCATTGACTCTGACATATTAAATGGATTCATAAATTTATATCCTTTACACTATTTCTTTTTAGGTGGACTTACAAGGGCTGTGCCATCAATCACTATAACGCCATTTTGGTTAAAACATTGAGTTTTGAGATTAACTTTGTTCTTTTCGCTTTTTATCTCAATAACTTCAACTCGTGCGGTTATTGTATCTCCTATACGAACAGGGGCTAAAAATTTATAATTCTGCTCAAGGTATATTGTTCCGGGTCCTGGTATTTTCATTCCAATAACTGTTGAGATAAAACTACCCACCAAAATACCGTGGGCAATTCTGCCTTTAAAAAAGGTATTTGCTGCATACTGTTCGTTAATGTGTGCGGGATTCATATCACCGCTTACACCTGCAAAAAGATAAATATCTGCCTCTGAAACTGTTTTTGCAAACTCTTCAAAATCGCCAATTTTAAGCTCTTCTATTGTTCTTGCCATAATTAAATTCCCCCCTCCTATTTTTGTTTAGATGTTTTTTTTGTAAAACTTGAAAAGTCCATTCTTGAAAAATCCATGCCCATTTCAAGATAGGCATTGTAGGCATTTATCTGGTCGTCCATTCGTTTGCGGTAATCTAAATAATTTGCAATGCTTTTTTCTAAATATTTTTCAAAAAACTCATGCAAAAGATTCTCGCCAAACTGAATTATAAGATGCAAAAGAGAGACTGGCAAAAGCCCTTTAGCATCTTTGGCTTTATTCATAATGATCTGTGTTAATACTAATGCAGTTACATCTTCGCCTGTATTCACATCAGTAACCTCAACTCTAAATCCCTTTTTAACAAGCTCTGCAACATCTTCTAACGTAATATATGCACTCTTATCTGTGTTGTATAATCTTCTGTTTGGGTATTTTTTTATAGAAATTTTATTTGGCAAACGCTATTGTCCTCCAAAGATACTGAACTTTGATATTTAGAAGTTTAATTTTTATTAGATGCTACATTGCACCATTTTTTTTGTCAACATTATTTCATTGTAGGTAGAACAAATTGATATTCTTTGATTTGACAGATATATTGATGTACAAATCAAAAAATTATTATTCTCAAATTCTTATAATATTTTTTGTGCATTGCACAAAATTTTAATTGACAAAGACCCAAAAACTTATATATTGCATCATAACATAGCAACATTACTAAAGGCGATTGATATTAAGTTTGATTTTAATCGCTATATCTTAAACATTATAAATAAATTTAAGGAGTCGAAGAAAATGGAAACCACTAAAATCGCAAAACAGATGATAGGATTTCAGAAAACAGTATTTAACAACACTTTTAATGCAATGGCAATTGCTCAAGACCAGACAGAGAATATGCTCAATGGATTTTTAGGACAATTCCCATTGATGACCGAAGATGTCAAAAAACAGGTAAAAGAGAGCCTTGATTTTGCTAAAAAAGCAAGAGATGATTTTAAAAAAGCTGTTGATGATGGTTATGTCAAATTTGAGCAGATGTTTGAACAAAAATAGATTAAATTTTGCAACTTGGAATTTTAACTATACCATCTAAATGTGATTTTAACATGTAAGATGAAAAAAAAGATTAACAATAATAATTTAGGAATAGAAAAATGGATAGCAAAATAATAGATAGCAATAGAAAAATATTTTCTCAATTTATTGATTTTCAAAAAAATATGTTTGAGAACTCTTACGCAATGATAAATAATATCCAAGAGCAAGGGGAACAGCTTTTTAACAAATCTATTGAAAAAAATCCTTTGGTTCCTAACGATACTATTAAAGTATGTACTTACTGGATGGATTTTATCAAGAAAAACAGAAAAAATTATAAATCATACGTTGATACAAACTTCGTGAAGGTTAAAGATATTTTTCAAATTAATGAGTCAGAAGATTCAAGCAATATTAAAAAATAATCTTTATTTAAAAAAATGATTTAAAGATTTGACAACTTTTAAAAAGTTGTCAAATCTTAATCTTTGATAAAACCTTATCAAATCTAATTAAAGATAATGGAGATCACCTGTGGATAATGCTAACACTCTTTCAGATTCAGCAATAGACGAGATTCCTAACTTGCTTTTAGGATATTTTAATGCAGCCAATAATCTTGTTTCAGGCATAACAAAATATAATAATGATTTTTTTATACCCTTTCTTACAGCAACATTTTATTTTAATAATGTTGAAATGTCAGGGGTACACAAAGATTCTCCATTAGAGCAGTGGAGTGCATATATGAAACTGCTTGAGTTTAATTTAGAAATTTTATCTCGATACCACTCAGGCAGTGTTGATGCTTTAGAAGATTTTATTGAAAAGGAGTCTAAAGAGTTATCACTTGCAATTTACAACACAGTTTTTAATCGTGATGGAGAAAAACTTACCGATTTTTTTCAACGCCAATTTGATATAATTGAAGGTGTTACTCAAGATTTTCCAAAAGCTGTTAAAGATATTGAGCCAGAATATGGATTTCACTTTAAGAGAGGAGAGCAAAAGCCGTTTGCAGAGACAGAACGCTTTTTAGTATATCCTGTTCTACCAACAGATAGCAAAATTACGATAGATAAAACGGCAAAGCCTGTTCTTATAATTCCGCCGTTTGTTCTTGGTAGCAATATACTCAGCTTTTTACCCAAAGAGAACAGAAGTTATGCCCATTGCTTTGCAAATCAAGGGATTCCAACATATATTCGTATAATGAAAGATATTAATACAACGCCTGCTTTTCAGGTTATGACAATGGAAGAGGACGCTATTGATACCCACTTTTTTTGTCAAAAGATAATGGGGCAGCATGGGAAGAAGGTAACTCTTAATGGCTACTGTCAAGGTGGATATAGTGCTTTGTGCAATATTCTTTCTGGAGAGCTTGATTCTGTAGTTGATGCCTTGATAACCTGTGTTGCCCCAATGGACGGCACAAGAAGCAAAGGGCTTGGGCATTTTCTTAGAACTCTTCCTAAAAGATTTAATACTCTGCTCTATGGAACAAAGACCCTGCCTAACGGTAATAAGGTTGCTGACGGCAATCTCATGGGTTGGGTTTATAAGCTAAAAAGCATTCAGCATGAAGCACCTCTTGTATCTTTTTTAAGAGATATGTTTATGGTTGCACAGGCAGAAGAGAAATCAGTCAAACTAAGTAAAACAGCGTTAGCTTTAAATTACTGGCTTAAAAACGAAAGAACAGATATTCCACTTGCAATTACATCAATGAGTTTTGCCTCATATAATATTCCTGTTACACCAGATGGCACCTTGCCCGTAACCATGTTTGGAAAACCTCTCAATTTTAAAACAATTGAGGAGAAAAAGATTCCTTGGCTCCTCTGTTATGGAGAAAATGACGATCTTGTAGAAAAAGAGACAGCACTTGCTCCATTAGACTACATAAAAGTTGAGACAACACCTTTTCCAAAAGGGCATGTTGCCATTGCAACATCATGGTCTCACCCTGAATCTGCTTACGCTCTCCACACTCGGTTTGGTAAAGATAAACAGTATAGAGGACCTGTAAGGTTTCAAATGGATTTAGATGCCCAAATAGTTGCATCTAAAAAGGCAAACAAGATTTAGAGTAGTGTTCTTGGTTTTGCTTTAGAACACTACAAAATGACATATATTATTGGGTTTTGTATCTTCAAATTAGGCTGACAGCGAAAGCATAGACTCTGCTTTGGCTAAAAGGTCCTTAAATGGAGATGCTTTTGACATCATGTGCTGCTTTCCAACCATTCCATTTTTAGTGTCTGATGGCATAACAAGCGAGGAGCAAAAAGAGAAGAGGAATATTTTTAGTATCTTCATCGTCAAATATAGCTCTTGCAACATCGCCGCCATCAACACTTGGCATCTCAATATCACAGATTATCAAATCTGGTTTTTTTCTCTTAGCAAGGTTATATATCAATTAACTTCTTTAACTTACTGCTAATTCAATTGCCTCCATGAAATTTTTATTCACATTTAGAATAAAATCTTCCCACTCAAGACCATATTTATAGAATGCCATTGAAGAGAGCTTTTTGGTTATAATGGCGTTTCTGTAGGCAACCATCTCATCAGAGTTTAAAGTCTTCATAATGGCATCTTTGCCAAGTTTTGTTATAAGGATTTGTGGAATATAATTTTCCATAACATTCCAGATAATTTTATCATTTTTAAAAATGTTTGGCAGATTTGCTTCACAAATATCTTGAAGGCTAAAAATCTGCTCGCTTGTCTTTTCAGAAAGCTCAAACAGTGGGATTGATGGGTTTGCATCATGGATTTTAATGAGCATTCCAGTTTCAGCAGATGAATATTTTTGAACAAGAAGCATGATATCCTTTGTCAATGCCCATTTTGTCGCAACATCTTTAAGGAGCTTCTCCTCATAATCTTCGCCTAAAAGAAAAGCTGTCAAAACCTCTGCAATTGAACTGCTAAATACTCCGCCCTTGTTTGCCGTTGAATCTTTTATCTGTTTGATATTTGTTGATGTGGCAATATATCGCCTTGAAGCATCGTCAAAAAAGACATTTGCACCTTCAACAATGAATTTTAGCTCTTTGAAGTTATTAACAAAATTTTGAACATTTGCATGGTTAATAGTATCTTTAAAACCTCCACAAGGTATGAACGCCTCAATATTTGCTTTAGCTATAAATTTACGATTTGCGGGATCAGTTAAGAATGTTCTATGAAACATTGCCCCGTTTTCAATAAAAGTGCCATCTGGCAGGGTTATCTCTTTTGATTTGAGCGGAACCATAAACCCATCAGGACTCAGCTTGTCAATTGGAAATGCAAGTGAGTTTGCCCTTGGTGAAGTATGACGCATAAATGCAATTTTCATTAACTCATTTTTATCAAGACCTTTTGGGTCAAACAAAATTGAACCGCCATCAATAATCAGGCAGATTTTTCCTTTGTAGCACTGAATCTGATTTGCTCCAAGATCACCATCTGGACCTCCTGTCATCATAAGATTTAGGTTCTCCTCTTTTGATCCATAGTGGTCTATCATGGCTCTAAAAGAACTCATAATGCAAGTCGTTGTCATTCCGCTTGTTGAGATATAATTTGCTTGAGATTGTAGGGAAGTGTTGTTTACTAAAGAACCGTTTGAAGTAGAACTCTCTTGAGAATCTGAAATTTCGCTCTTTTCAAATATTTTAGCCATTATTTGATTCATGTCAGTTGTAGTTACTATTGGCTCACCATTTATCTGCAACTCTGTTCCACTTTGTTCCCTGTCAAACAGACCCAAAACATCACCATTTGCCAAAATTCCATAAGTGTCATGCGGAATACCAAAACTTTTACCAGTTGTGATTGTTCTCCAATATTTATACCCACGCTCCTTTGCATGGTATGAGATAGAGTCCATAAGAGGGGCTGTCCCCTCATCAGGACCAAAAAATATCATCTCTGTTTTGCCATAGTAATCAACTATTGTCTCATGCCCAAGCATCAAATCCATAATACCTTCTGTGTAGTCATAGAGAGCATCAAGAGCGTAGCCATTTGCATAATCAGCATGAGGCACAACAACACCTTTTGAGCCACTTTCGCAAATATCTTTATGTTTAAGTCTCTGAGCTTTTGGACCTAACGCATAATTGAGAAGAACCGCATTATCAAGCTCTGTGCTGTGGTTTGATGGAGTTACCCTTATTAATCTCAATCCTCCCCTTGCAATGTCGCTTGCCCTAAGATGAGTTCCGCTTGCATAGTGTCCATTTACATAAAAGATACCATAAACAAATTGATTAAATACAAGAGGATCAAGGATTGAGTTATCAAAGCGGAAGGCGTATGAACGTTTTTCAGGCTTATAAAAGTTGGTTTTGAGGGTGCAAGATACAAATTTAGAGATGAATCTGAAAATATCATACCCAAGTTTATAATCCATGAATCTTGAAGAGATTATTTTTTCAAACTCACCTAACTTTTGTCCAAGTTTCTCATCGTTTATAAGTTTAATATCATTTTCTTTCTGTTTAGCCTCATCTATCATTTTAATAACAGATTGGGTTCTGTTAATAGTTGCGGGATTAAAACGGCTATCAAAAATATTAAATAGAAATTTAATCAGGTCTGGATGCTTTTTAACAATCTCCATAATTATTGCAGCAGTATATGCTGATTTGTTAGATGTGTGAACCCTTGAAGCAAAAGCATCTTTGTAGTCGTCATTGGATAGGCTTGACATAATCTCTCTATCTGTTAGGTTTTCACTCTCTTTGTAGATAAACATTCTAACAAAATCAATTGCATTACCAGCAAATAACATCTCTTTAAATGTAAGTTTTTCCTGCACATAAAGCTCTGTTATTTCACTTACTCTAAATGATAGATAGGCACAAAGATCGTTTACAAGTAACACCTCTTTTTTTATGGAAAGCTCTCCAAGAGCATAAAGTGAGCATATTGATGAAGGAATAGAAGATTTTCCCGAATATGGTTCCCAGTAAGCTCTGTTTAGAATAAGACCATGATCTTGAAAAAGTTTTCTAAAAACAGGCAGTTGAGGAGTTGGAAAATCGCTGTTAAACATAAGCCTTGTCTCGCCAGTAGCTGGCAGATTAAAGGTCTCTATTAATGGAATTACTGACTTTTCAGACGATTTCAGGAAATTCTCATAACGCCTTCGTGTTGGTTCTGGAGTTGCCTTATAATCACCAGCAAGGTTGAACAAAAATCTCGATTGTTCAAACTCTTTTTTGGTAAAATCTTGGACTGTTTCGGGTCTTATGAGGTAGGTGTAGTAATTGCTTTTGGGGCTATAATGGTATTCTCTCCGATGCCCTGACATAAGAGGTGCAAGAATATTCTCCATCTTATCTCTTGTCTCTTGTGTGGCGATTCTCACCCTTTGGGCATCTGCTGCTATCTCTAAGTTAAAGTCAATATCAGCTACAAGTCCATAAAGGGTTACTTTGCCATCTTGAAACCTCATGCTTGTTGCAATGGAGGATAAAATATGTTTTAGAGACTCTTTTTTAATATGTTCAAAAAAATAGTTTGGTAAATCAAGGTCGTTTAATAAAATTCCCGCTGCCATATTAATACAACCAGCGGTTATAAGCCCTTCTGACGCAAGATCAATTACTGCTTCATATAGAATACGAGTATCAAGGTTTACACTTTGTGCTTTATCAATTATATAGCTTGATTTTGATATATACTCTGATTTGTTAGACATTTCAGGATTTTCCATGAACTCTCCTTATGCTATTGATTTTTTGTGTTACCACAAGAATTTATCTCGGTTATTTTGTGAATTTTATTTACTGATTGAATTGAAATTTAAAATATTTTTTCTTCTAACACAATTTTTTAATATACGGCAAACAATACTATAAAAAGGCTTAATTTTGTTGAAAGGTGAAACTATGAATAGAGACAAAAATGGAATAGTAGTTCTTAAGAAAAATGAGGATATTTTTAATCTGTTCATAGAAAGGGCTTCTTTAGAAAAATCCTCTGTAAAAAGAGAATATAGCCAACAAGCTGATGTCTCAAACCAAGAACAAGAGAACATAGATGAGCAAAATAAAAGAGAGCTAAGATTTGATAAAAATGGTATGCCATTTTTAGATAAGGGACAAAGTCTATACAAAATATTTACAGATAGTGATAAAATGGAAAAATATAAGAACCCAGCAAGAGACTATAATTTAGAGGGGAAAGATGACTCAGAAGATAATAATAAGAGTTTCTTTGAACTAATCGAAGAGTCATTAAAAGGCAAAAATAGAGATGAGATGATGCGGGAAAAATCAGATAAGCCATTACCCGATCCTGTCCCATTAAAAAAGAGATTAAAACGGTATCCACCTCCTCAAGATGAGATAGACCTTCATGGATACACTGCAAAAGAGGCTGAATCTAAAGCTGAGGCATATTTGAGAAATTGCTGGAGAGAAGGGCTTTTTACGGTTCAGGTTATTGTTGGCAGAGGTATTCACTCTCCCTATGGTGCTGTTCTTCCTGATTTGGTTGAAGATTTGTTAATCAGACTCAAGAGAGAGGGAATTGCTCTTTGGTTTGAGTGGGATAAAAGGACAAAAAGCCAGAGCGGGTCAATTATTGTCTATCTAAAACAGTTTTAGGTTTTACCTTATATTTTTTAACAAAACTTGTAGGGTGATAACTTAATTTAGCATGTCTTAAGCCCTCATCTCCTAAATCTTGCTCACGGTTAATTGTTTCGTAATGTTCGGTAATAATAGATGCAAATGCCTGATTTACAAATTGCCACAAACCTTTATATCCATTTACAGCTTTTTCAAAATGGATTACAAAACTCTTACCGCAAGCAAGCTCTTCGCCAAGTGAGTATGCAACTGGAGTATCTTCTACATAATAGATTGCACCGCACAGTTGAAGTTGCTCTCCTTTTTCAAGAGCCTCTTTTGCAGCACTGTAATCTCCATCTTCATTCCCATTTTCAACTCTATGCTCTCTCCATTTTTCAAGAACTTTTAAAGCATCTGGTAAATACTCTTCAAGAAGAGGACGACCTTCATAGTTATGATTATTTACAAATGCTTTTATAAGATTCCGCTTTTTATGGTAATTTCTTCCCGGAAGATCGGCTAAATGCTCTCTTTTATAGATATAATCAAAATTATCACGATCTTCAACAACGTCATAACCAAGATTTAAGAAGAAATCTGCCTGATTTTCTGATGCACACTTTAGGGTTGAATGCTCATCAAACAATCTATCCAAAATCTGCTTTTGAGGAATTCCAAATGGCAACATAAAAAATTTCTCTTTATTATACTTTACCGTATCTCCGTTTTTTGAACGATCCTCTCCTGTAATAACCAAAATCTCTAAGTCATCTTGTGAAAAGCTATCTTTGGATATCTCTAAATCATCTTGTGAAAAGCTATCTTTGGATAAAAAACCATGTTTAATGCTATTTGGATTAAGTTTTGCAACGCTGTTGGCGTTAAGTCTTGAAATTTTATAATTGTGAGGCTTTTGGAAAAGATATAGATTTGCAAAGGTAAACTCAGAGATACCATAAGGCAATCTTTGAAACATTGGGTGAAGTATATCTCTTAAACCTATATGAATATCAACAAATTCTGGATATATAGGTATCATTATAAATAACGCTCCCATTAAATGTGAATTCAATCACTATTTATTTCTTTTTAGTTTTCGGTAGAGTTTTTTTCTTTCTCTTTTTTTTGATTGATTGTTCATACTCATCAATCAATTTACGAATGCTCTTATCGACTTGAGATGGTGACTCTGTATCCCATATAGATTTAGAGGCTAAATCAGAGACTAAAGATGTTGATTCATCAGAAGATTCAACAGTAGAGGAATACTCTCTCTTACTTATTTGGATAATTTCAATTGGCTTATGAATAAACTCCTGAATCTCTTTAAGTCGTGGCTCTTCTTCTTTACTGCAAAATGAAAGAGCTATTCCTTTTTGTGTGCCTCTACCTGTCCGACCCACACGATGAACGTAGTTTTCAGCTTTTTCAGGTAGATCATAATTGATAACGTAATGCACGCCAGCTACATCAATACCTCTTGCACTCACGTCAGTTGCTATCAAAATTTGAAACTCTCCCATTTTAAAGCTGTTCATAACTTTTGTTCTGTCAGATTGCTCTTTTCCACCGTGAAGGTTGTATGATGTTATGCCAACCCTTGCCATTGCTTTTTCAACACGCTCTGCCCTAACTCTTGTTCTTACAAATACAATAATTTTACTTTCAGGGTGTTCTTTAATGAATCTTTCAAGAAAAAAACGCTTGTCGTCCATCTCAACAAACATAACTGCGTGGGAGACATTTTTAGAAACTGGATCATCAGGAGATATTTCAATGCGTATTGCCGAAGATTTGACCTGAGAATATGCTAATTTTTTTATCTCTTCGTTAATAGTTGCTGAAAAGAAAAGAGTTTGGTGTTTCTGTTTTAACATCCTCTTAACTGATTTTATATCATCAATAAACCCCAAATCAAGCATGTGGTCAGCTTCATCAAGAACCAACGTATCAATCCTGTGAAGGTTTATATGACCTTGACTTATAAGGTCAAACATCCTTCCCGGGGTCGCAATAAGAATATCAATTCCATGCTGGAGTTTTTTTATCTGGGCATCTTGTTCAACACCACCAACAAGAGCAAATGGCTTTGTGCGTGTATGACGTGATATATCATTAAACACATCACCAATTTGCATGGCAAGCTCACGAGTTGGCACCATGACAATACATTGAATTCCATCTGAACGCTGACTTGTTTTTCTTCTGTGAATCCTATCAATGATAGGAATGGCAAAAGCGGCTGTTTTTCCAGTGCCTGTTTGAGCAATGGCAAGAACATCTTCTCCATTCATTATGTGGGGAATTGATTTAAACTGAATATCAGTTGGTCTTCTAAAACCAAGTGTTGCGAGGTTGTCCTTTATCTCTTGTGAAATATGGTATTTTTCAAATTTCATGTTGTCCCAAAATATTATCCATAATGGAAAATCGTTAATAAGTCATAGCTAAAAGAGTTGACAGTCTTTAACAAAGTGTCAAATCAATTCTTTATAATACCAAGAATCTTTAAAATTAAAATTGCTTTAAATATGTGCTGAAAAATGAAGTTGTCAAATTTTTAAAACAATATCAATTATCTCCTCTTTTTCTAATCTTCTGCCAAGTTCAGCACTCTTTGATTTTATCATATCTGTAATTCTATGAAGTTTTTCTGGTATATAAGTTATTCCGATTGAATCAAGGTAATGCTTCACAAGTTTCTTTCCACATAGAACATTGAGATAATAGTTCTCTTTTTTATAGGTAAGTTCTTTGGAAGAGCTATCATTTTTTTGGGCAAATAAACCAAAATCGCTTTTAGCGTGAGTGCCAGCGACATGCGTTCTGACACCATCTCCAAAAAATGGGGTGTTATAGTTAAGAAGCTCTTCACCTGTTTGGAATTTACAGATATTGCTTACATAGTTATAATATTCTCTAAAAATTTTAACATTATCTGTATCAAGATTTAAGATATATCCTTGATCTTTTAGTATCTTGCTGACTGTAAAAATATCGCCAATACCGTTTCTTTCACCAATTCCTAAAACAGATAATTCTACAACAGTTGCACCAGCCTTTACACCCATAATGCTATTTGCAGAGGCCATACCAAGATCATTGTGGCAGTGAACGCTAATTTTGGTATGGCTCTTAGAGATATAATTCTCACAATTATTTTTTAAAGTTTTTATTTTATTATAAAAAGCATCTGGAGACATTATACCTGATGTATCTGGAAGAGACAAAATATCAATACAAAGATCATTTAGAAAAAATTTGGCTATTTTATCAAGAAGTTCAGATGAAGATGTGCCAATATCAAGCACAGCGATTGATATTTGTGAATTAGAAACTTTGCTTCTAATTTGATATATTGCCTCTTGTATCTCTTTGAACTTACTATCTGTATCTGCAATGTTATCCACATCAGATATATCCAAATTATTTTTTATATGAGCATGAAGATGAAAATCATTAATACCCGTGCTTATAATAGTATCAACATCATTAATTGATGCTCTACCCATTCCCGCAATCTTGATTTTGTAGCCACGCTGTTGAGCAACCTTATTGAGATACTTTATATTTTCATGCTCTGTAATATGAGATGGAGCATATCCAGCTTGACAAATATCAACGCCAAGTTTTTCTTGAAACTCAAGAATTGTCTCTCTCTCTCTTTGAGAAAAGACAACTCCTTGGTACTGCATTCCTTCGCGTATAGTCTCATCAATTACAATAATCGATCTGTTTTCCATATATACGATCTATCCTTACTGACCTTAAATTTTCTCACAATTTCCAGTATAAAAAATAATAAGCAGGGACGGTTGAAAATTCGCCCCTACTTATATTTTCAAGAAACTTATCGTTTAAAAAAAATAGAGAACCTCAGCGTGTAAGTTGGCACTCTTTACGAAAATATCTCCATACTTCACATTCAAGACCTGTTTCAGGATTAATGCAGATATACTCAATAGTTACACCATTTTCAATTACAGGTTCAAGTTTATATCCATCATTAACGCAACGAGTTGCAGCAGGGTTTGCAATTCGTTGCTTATTTGTTTCTAATTTTTCATTTTCTCCAGCAGTATTAACATTACAGGAGATGAGAGATATAAATATTATCAAAAAAATTAAATAGTCTTGTTTCATTAAGTAATCTCGCTTAAGGATTCAATTATAGTTAAGAATTCATTTATACTGTAAGCGGTTATAAATTTAAATTTTATGCTATTTAAAGATTTGACAACTTTTTAAAAGTTGTCAAATCTTATGAAAATCAGGGGATTAAGGATTGGAGATAGATGGCATTGGAATTGATGATGAACTTGGGAAAATCACCTTTGATTTAGCTTCAATTGTCTTTGTGTATATTTGACTCTCTTTATCATCAGACTCAGCATCTAACCCTTGAGAAGAAGCCTCACTGGCAAAGGTTCCTTGACTTAGAGCATCATCTTTACACTTTTGTTCTTCATCTGTAATTTCATAATTTGCCTCTTTACCATCTTCAAGAATTTTCATGGTTGTGGAACCATCTTCACCTCTTATTATCTCAACCTTTTTCCAGCTAAGTTTATTAGCATTAGGTAAGACTTTTCCATTGTATGCACTGCCTTCAACATCTAAACCTTGGGTTGAAGTATCATCTGAACGGTTTGAATCTCTATTTTGTGAACTATTTAGACCAGAACGACCACCTATACGAACTGTTCCAGAGCTATAAGAGCCATTATTTAACTCATTGCTCTCAGATTCAACATTCATATCGTCAACCCATAAAGCCATGTAGTAAGTTCCAGCTGGGACGATGTAGCCATCATAAGTTGTATATAAATTAAAATATGTTGGGTTAGCCGTTCTTCTATAAACAATCTCTCCTGGAGCAAGAATAAAATTAGTTGTTTCATAAAAAAGATATATTTCGTTTTCGTTTCCAACAACCTGATCTTTATCAAGAATCAAATTTATATCCCAATTAGTGCTTGTTGTAGGAGATGAACCGTTATTAATGATCTCATAAGTAAGAGTTCCATTTCCATATCTATCCCATTTTGCATACCATGTACTTACCTGAAGATCAGGGAGTGTGTTTTCAATGGTAATTGGAGTATCTCCTACAGATATATTGTCATCTTCATTTGACTCTTCAATCACATTAAGATCGTCAACCCACAAAGCCATGTAATATGTGCCAGAGTTTAATTGATCTGGAAACATAAAAGGAATTGAGTTGTCGTTATCTCTATAAACATATTCTCCAGTTTTAAGATCAAAAGGAATTGTCTCGTAAACCACATAATCGTCATTGTTGGTAAATTCAGTGTCAGCAGATAGAAGCAAGCTAACATCAGCCCCTGCATAAGCAACTCCAGAGCCTGTATTTTTAACATTATAAGTTAACTCTCCATAACCTCTTGGACGTGGATCATAGTTTGCATTCCAGTCAACAACGGTAAGGTTTGGAAGGTCGTTATTGTTAGGTTCTGGCTTTGTAGGCTCTACAGGTGTTACTATTTCTGAATTTTTAGCATCTTCAAGGACATAGGTTTCTGACATAATATTTGCTGCAAAACTATATGGTAGCCAGAAAAATCCTTTGTCTCCCCAGTTCTGGCTCCATGAATTGATAACTTTAAATGCCCCAGTATATTTAGCATCATCATAACCCACAATTGTAATTGCGTGTCCCCCCTGATTTTCTCCTGATGCTGTATTATAAACAGAGTCTGAACCTTTTAAATTCATCAAATTCTCATATACTTCAATACCGCCAATAACTGGCTTACGGTTTGCTAATGCAGCTTTAATCTGGGCTGTGCCACTTACTCTGTTCCAAGTTAATGCTTTAAATTTTGCTGCTTCTGTAAAAGCTGCTGAAGATGGTTGTGTTCTATAATCTCTATCAGAATAGGGCATTGTAGAAAGAGTTGCTACCCCTTTTTTAACAGCAAGATCAAGAGCTTCATCAATATATGAGCCATTATCTTGTCCGCCGTTAATCTGGTTATAAATAAAAGCTGGACTAAAGAGATGAGATGGCGTGTTTAACTCCCAACCTATTTCAACTTTCTCATGATAAGATTTTAGAGCATAAGCAGCTGCCCATCCCACGCAGCTACTTTGGTTTCCCTGATCTCCAGGGTTTGGAAAATTTGCACTAAGATCGATTGATTTTGGCACAGTTGGTTGCTCTCCTACCGCCCCAAAAAGTTTAGAATTTATTGCACTTATAGAGAAAGTTGAATACTCTTCAGGTGAAACATCAATCTTTCCAGTCTCTTTGTTATCATCAGAGAGGTATCTTACCTGGACAGTAACGCTTGCTGGGTCGCTGAACAACTTACCATCGCTTACTCTAAATGAGATGGTAAATGATTGATTGCCGTCAGGTTCATGGGTCAAATAGAGTTTTCCGCTTGATGGATTTATGTAAGCAGAAGAGTAACCTTTTCCTGTTGAAGGGGAGGCAAGCTCATAGGTAATTGTATCGCTATCTGGATCATGAGCTATTAGTTGCTGAACAATGTATGGCACTGTTGAATCAACATTTAGAGAGGTAGATTCTGCTATAGGTTTATTGTTTTCATTATTGTTATTGTTAGCATAACCTACATTAATAAGTTTCCAGTAATAAAATTGGTTATCAATGGGGTTATCATAAGGTTGTAGATAAATAGTGTATTGCACTCCCTGAAATGAGGCGCAGCTAATATTAATATTTAAGTTTTGATCAATCGAAGCAGATGAAGCCGTTGACTGCGAAGCATTAAAATTGCTTAAAACAAAATAAAAACCCGAAGAATCATAAGGATTGTTATAAAAATCAAGAACAATATGCAATCGTCCAAGAGATGGGGCGACAGCAACAGATAAAGATGGAATATCAATACTTAACGTATCACTTATAGTTCCACAATCTGCCCTTGCCTGTCCCAGCATGGGAAACAATACTACAAAAAAAATAGAACTTAAGGTAACCAATAGTTTTTTCATAATTTCCCCCTTTTTAATAAATTTTATTATTTAAGATTATTTTATAGCCCTACCATGGAGTTTATTAGCCATCTCTTAATATACTTTAAACGAGAATAAATTAGACTTCCTGCAGAACTTCATTTCTACCCAGTAAAATCAAGGGGCAAATCCCAGTATTGCAAGAAGTCAATTTAGCTTTTATATATCCAAAAACTCAATTTATTACCGATAGAAGTATAATCTAATTTGAAAGTGGTTAAATGGTTGGCTAAACTTATTTTAATTATGAACAAAAAACAGTTTTTTTGCAAAAATAATTTGATGTTGCATTCATAATCTATAAATAGTATTGAATTCCAACCTTTAGCAATAGAAAAAATAAAAAAAATACTACCTATCCTTAGAATGGAAGGAAATATTGATAGTCGTAAAAGGGAGATAATGATGTTAATTGTAATGAAAAAAGGTGCAACTGAAGAGAGTATTCAAAATGTTGTAAAAGCTGCTGAAAAACGTGGATATACTGCCCGTCCAATTCCCGGTGGAGATCGTGTTTCCATAGGAATCTTATACAATAAAGGCTCTGTTGACGCTGGTCGTTTCATGGGACTTGAAGGTGTTAAGGAGGTAATTCCAGTAACAAAACCATATAAATTAGTAAGTCGTGAATTCAAAAATGAGAATAGTGTTATAAAAGTAGGTAATGTGTGTTTTGGTAATGGTTCAATGCCTATAATTGCTGGGCCTTGTGCAGTTGAAAGCCAAGAACAGGCAATTGCTATTGGAAAAGCTGTAAAAAAAGCAGGGGCTGCAATGTTTCGCGGAGGAGCTTTTAAGCCAAGGACATCACCTTATGATTTTCAAGGGCTTGGGAAGAAAGGTCTTGAAATCCTTGCAAATGTAAGAGAGGAGACTGGATTACCTTTTGCCACAGAGGTTATGGATATTGAGAGCTTTGATTTAGTAGAAGAGTACGCAGATGTAGTTCAAATTGGAACAAGAAACATGCAAAACTTTAGCCTTCTTAAACGGGCAGGAAGGTCAAAAAAACCGATTATACTAAAACGCGGCATGTCTGCAATGCTTCAAGAGTGGTTGATGGCAGCAGAATATATTATGGAAGAAGGCAACAGTCAGGTTATTTTGTGCGAACGTGGCATCAGGACATTTGTCAGACATAGCAGAAATACTCTTGATCTATCTGCGGTTACTGAAGTGAAAAAAGAGAGCCATCTACCTGTAATCGTTGATCCAAGTCATGCAGCAGGAGTTAGAGATCAGGTAATTCCATTAGCTTGTGCATCTGTAGCTGTTGGCTCTGACGGTCTTATGGTTGAGGTCCACCATAAACCTGAAGAAGCCATGAGTGACGGTGCCCAATCTTTATATCCTGAACAATTTGAGAAACTTATGCAGATGGTTAATAAAATACATTCCATAACTGGTTGTGCTTCATTTTAAAAATTGGAGAGTATTGTGAAAATAATTGAGGTTAAGGGTAGTCAGGGTGTATCAAGAATTTATGTTGGTGAGTTATTAAAAAATGTTAGTAAATATCTCCCAAAAGGCAAAAGATGTGTAATTATAACAGATCATAATGTAAAATTTTATTATGAAAATGACTTTCCGTCTCTTCCAAATGGCTCAAGTTCAACAAAAATTCCTGTAATAACCATATCCACAGGTGAGGAGATAAAAACACTACAAACAGTTGAGATGATTTTTAGAGAGCTTATTGATATTGGGGCAGATCGCTCCACCTTTATTTTGGGTATTGGGGGTGGAATTGTTTGTGATATAACAGGTTTTGTTGCTTCCATTTACATGCGTGGCGTTGATTTTGGATTTGTCTCAACAACCTTGTTATCTCAGGTAGATGCAAGTGTAGGTGGAAAAAATGGTGTTAATTTTGACTCTTATAAAAATATGATAGGTGTTTTTTGTCAACCGCAATTTGTTCTATGCGATATTTCTCTCTTAAAAACTTTGCCAAAAGAGGAAATTTCAAATGGATTTGCAGAGATTGTTAAACATGCTTTAATTGCTGATGCCGAACTTCTTGAATATATTGAAACAAACATTGACAATGCACTTGCTCTTGATAATGAGGTTATTTCAAAATTAGTAGAGGATTCAGTTAAAATTAAATCCTCAGTTGTCCAGAAAGATGAAAAAGAGTCGGGAGAACGCAAAAAACTCAACTTTGGTCATACATTAGCACATGCTCTTGAAAAAATAGAACCAATTGGGCATGGTAAAGCTGTCAGTATTGGTATGGTTGCAGCAACCTCTTTTTCTCAAAACAAGGGACTTATCACTCAAAATGAGTTTTTAAGAGTTAAAAGAGTGCTTAAATTTTTGAACTTGCCAACCGAACTTAATGAGTTTAAAGATTTGGATAACACAATAGAGTCTTCTATTAGCAAAGCTTCATTGAATAGGATTGATAGTTCTGATAAAGATTTGAATGCGTTAATGAAAGATATTCTCAGTGCTGTAACTAAAGATAAAAAAAAAGATAATGATAAAATTAGCTTTGTTTTTCTAAATCGAATTGGTAATGCTATTGTAGAAAAAATTACGTTTGAAGATTTGAAAACTCTTATCTTTGGATTATTTTCTTGACACCAAAAAAAGTCGGTGCTATTCAACCACAAAATTATTTATAGTGCAATTTAGGTGCGTAACTCAGTTGGTAGAGTGCTACCTCGACAAGGTAGAAGTCATCGGTTCGAGTCCGATCGTGCCTACCATTTATACATTTTGAGTAGTCCAGAAACATACAAAAACCCCTGTAAAATCAGGGGTTTTTTATTGCCTATCGTCCAACCTCATGTTATAAAAAACCCCTAAATCCAAACTTTTTGGGGGCTTTTTGAAAAAGACCCCAAAACAATCCAAAAAAAAGCCCCCAAAACTTTGTAAATACTTGTATTTAAAAGTGTGAAGTGAAAAATTATTTGAACCTTTTTATGAAAAATTAAATGAGCCTTTCTTTAACATCTGTCTACATTATTCCGATTACAAGGCTTTTTCTTGCAGTTTCAACAAGCTCTTTAGTAATTATTGTCATTTCATTGATTTCCATCAGTCGTGAGAACTGGAGGCAAAGTCGGTGAATTAATCTGAAATTACCAGCTGTAATTCTGATTATGGATGCCACGGCTTCTGTATCCGTAAAGTCACTCGGATCAAGCGATGTACCGAGTTCATCCCATTTATATTTTAGAATAAATTGAATCTCTTCCTGACTTAAAGGTCTAAAATCATGTACAAAACCGACACGGGAATAGAGCTGGGGATGACGGGATAATTGTTTTTCGATTCCACGCATACCTATAAAAATCAGACCGACACCCAATCTGTCATGAATATCTCTGAATTGTTCAAAGCCTGCCTGTTTGGAGCGGTCTGCTTCGTCAACAATAATAAGCTCTATGTGATCAGGGCTTTCCCATGTCTTCAAGTCCTTATCAGGCTGTTCATGTTGGATGATAGCTTCATCAATCATCCAATTTATACGATGTTGTAAATAATGGATATCACGTTCAATCTTGCCAGGGGTACCCGAAACTGGCGTGGTATAAAAGAGTGAGTTGCATTTAGTAATATCTTTAGGTAATAACCGGTTGTTCCCTGAAGAATCCAACTTATAAAAAGAGTCCACAAGAGGGGCAATTAAATCCCACTTAGCATATTGCCGCCCTGACATTGTTTTTCCAACACCAGGTGATCCGAAACAAACACCGATATATCGGTATTTCTGACAAGCGTTGCAAAATTCAGAAAAACGTCTGTACTCCTTGGTAGCGAGAAATGGAGTAGGGCATGAATATGATTGGAAATCTTTTTTTTGCTTATTCATTGGAATAGCTCTTTATTGTTGTGTCAGATTTGTGCTGATTAGGTTCTTCAACTGGTTTTTCACGGAGAAATTCAGGTTTGTGAACATCTATGAAACGTTCAATTGTTTTGGAATGCTCTGTTAAAACATTGTTTAGCTCACGTTTGTGTCGATTTCGGGCTGCAATAATATCTTTCAACCCAACAAATTCACCAGATAATTCCTGGCAAATAGCTCGACAGATAAACATCTCTTTATGATATACATAGATTTCGGCTATATCTCTTGGGTCATAACGAATGATAACATCTTCTCCAACGTAACCAGCAAGGGTAATGCTCATATATCGCAAGCCTTGAAAACGTATGCCATCTTTTTGGATACGCCTGGTTTTACTTACGGTTAAAAGGAGTAAATCCAGAGATTGAGGTGATTCAGGCAATCGTGGGAGAAATGCTCCATTCTCCCATCGTTTTTGAGGTGGCTCGGTTGTTTCACTGTGAATTCTGTTGTGATATTCATCAAGAAGCCGTGGCATCCATAATCAGAATTACAGCTGGTAATTTCAGATTAATTCACCGACTTTGCCTCCAGATCTCACGACTGATGGAAATCAATGAAATGACAACAATTACTAAAGAGCTTGTTGAA
>JADGBE010000060.1 GCA_015231615.1 Desulfamplus sp.
GCGGGTCTTGGTGGAGGTAGTAGCAATTCGGCATCAGTTTTAAAAGCCATGAATCAATTTTATGGAAATCCATTCTCATTAGATGAATTGATGAAAATGGGGCTTCAACTTGGTGCTGATGTGCCGTTTTTTATTCTTGGCAGCTCTGCAATTGCTGAAGGTGTTGGAGAAAAACTAACACCATTGACTTTGTTTGAATCATCATCTGAATTAGAACAATTAGAAGCATCAAAAGCAAAAGATAAAATAGAAGAATCAAGAACAACAGATAAAATAGAAGAATCAAGAGGAACGGATAAAAAAAATATCTATATTTTGCTTTTTTATCCTGGTTTAAGTGCTTCTACAGCCCAAGTATATAAAAATCTTGATTTAGCATTGACAAAATCTGTTAAATCTAATAATAAGTGCCTCCTAAAAAGCTCTGATATTATTCAGAGACTAAATATCATTAAAGGGTTGGCTCACAATGACCTTGAATTAACTACTTGTGATTTATACCCTGAAATTGGATTGTTCAAAAAAGAGTTGCTTTATTATCTTGATGGTAAAATAGATTTCTCAGAGTCTCTCTTGTTACCACAAAAGATAATGATGACAGGGAGCGGGTCAACTTTTTTTTCCCTTTTTTATGATTATGAAAAAGCTCAACTCTGTTTTAATGAACTTTCTGAAAAATGGAGATTTACAGCAGATAGGCAAATTTTTCTAACTTCATTTGTAAATCTTTGAAATACTAAGTAAATACTTTGGAATAATGGGGCGTCGTCAAGCGGTAAGACACAGGATTTTGATTCCTGCATTCGGAGGTTCGAATCCTCCCGCCCCAGCCAATAAAAAATAGTTTTTTAAGAGAGTGTTTCTCAATATCGATCTATCCCGAAGGTAACATATTTAGGATAGATAATTTTTTTGGAGCAATTTTATGAACACAATGTCGCTTTTTTCTGGCAACTCTAATCCCGTTCTTGCTGGAAAAATCGCTGATTACCTTTCTATACATCTTGGCAAAGCAAAGCTAAACCGATTCAGCGATGGCGAGATTCAAGTTGAGATTCAAGAAAATGTCAGAAGACAGGAAGTTTTTGTAGTTCAATCGACCTGTAATCCTGTTAATGACAACTTAGTTGAACTCCTTTTAATGATTGATGCCTTAAAACGCTCTTCAGCAAGCTATATAACCGCTGTTATTCCCTATTTTGGCTATGCTCGTCAGGATAAAAAAGTTGCCCCTCGTGTTCCTATAAGTGCTAAATTAGTTGCTGATCTTCTTACTAACACTGGAGTCAACCGTATTATAACATTAGATCTCCACGCTGGTCAGATACAGGGGTTCTTTAATATTCCTGTGGATAATCTATACGCTTCCCCAGTTATGCTTGATTATATAAAATCCAACCTCTCAGGTGATCTTGTTGTTGTCTCCCCTGACGCCGGAGGTGTAGAAAGAGCAAGAGCATTTGCTAAACGTCTCAATGCAACTCTTGCCATTGTTGATAAGCGTAGAAGTGCACCTAATCAGGCAAAAGCAATGGCAATTATTGGAGATGTAGAGGATAAAGTTGTTATAATCTTTGATGATATGGTTGACACTGCGGGGACACTAACAGAAGCTGCTGGAATTATTAAAGCAAAAGGTGCAAAATCTGTTATTGCTTGCTGCACACATGCTGTATTATCTGGACCCGCTGTTGAAAGGATTGAGAACTCATCTTTAGAGGCACTTGTAGTTACAGATACTATACCTTTGACAGAAAATGCTATGCAATCTAAGAAGATTAAGCAGCTTTCCATATCAAAACTTGTTGGAGAAGCTATTATTAGAAGTTATAGAGGGGACTCTGTTCATTGTCTTTTCGTTTAACTTATATATCAATTTATAGACAACAAAGAAAATAAACTTTAGGGACGGCTATTAGTCGTCCCTATTTTCATAAAATGGAGGATAAAAAATTGGAACTTATTGACTTAAAAGCTGAAATCAGAGAAGGCAGTGGTAAGACAGCTGCCCGTGCTGTCAGAAAAAATAATGCAATCCCAGCGATTCTTTACGGACCTCAAACCGAACCTTTACTTCTTTCGCTATCAAACTATGATTTTTCTGAAGTGATCAGAAAAAATGGTTCTACAGGTCTTTTTATAAATCTTGCAGTTTTAGGAGATTCTAAGCCAGCAAGAACAGTTCTTTTAAGAGATATTCAGAAAGATATATTTGGACTTAAGTATCTTCATGCAGATTTTCAAGAAGTTGATATAAATGTAAAGATTTCAGTTATGGTGCCTGTAGAGACAACGGGCGTTGCCCCCGGTATCAAAGCTGGAGGACTTTTGCAGATTATCCGTAGAGAGCTTGAGCTTATCTGCCGCCCAATTGATGTTCCTGAAGCTGTATCTATCGATGTCTCAAATCTTGAGATAGGAGATGCTATCCATGTTAAAGACATTGATCTTGGAGAGAATATTCAGATTCCTCATGAGGTAAATTTCACAGTAATCACATTAGTTCCACCAACCACTGACAGATCATCTGCATCTAAAGACGCTGGTGAACAGGCGTCTGCGTAATTGGTAATAAATTGCATAATAATTTAAGATCATAGATAATCTGTTGAAGATATGACAGATAGTTCAATTTATATGGTGGCGGGTTTAGGGAATCCTGGAAAGGAGTATTCTAAAACCCGTCATAATATGGGTTTTATAGTTTTAGAAGAGCTTGCCCGCAGATATAATCTCGCATTTAATAATTCCCGCTTCGATGCTGATATTGCAAAAGGTAGCATCGAAAAGAAGCAGACCATTCTTGTTAAACCCCAATCATACATGAACAGGAGTGGCTTTCCTATTCAGCAAATCTCCTCTTATTTTAAAATTGAACATAACAATATCATTATTGTGCATGATGAAATTGATCTCCCTTTTGGGCGCATTATGATTGTAAAGGATCGTGGTCATGGTGGACATAATGGAATTCGATCTATCATAGATATTCTTGGCACAAAAAATTTTATCCGAATTAGGGTAGGGGTAGGTCGCCCTGATAAAAAAGATGATGGAGACAAAGTTGTTGGTCATGTTTTGAGTAGCTTTACAAGTGATGAACAAAAAGAGGTTGATTCTCTTGTAAAAAGAACAGCAGATGCCTCTGTTCTTATTTTATCAAACAATCTCCAGACAGCTATGAACTCTTTTAATTAAAGTAAGTTCATACGTAATTTGATTAATATAAAATTTATACAAATTTCTATTTAAAAATAGCAGTCTAATTATTCGATTGATTTTACAGAAGCCATTTTTCAAGAATTTTATTAAGAGGATCAGGACGAATGGGTTTTGCAATGTAGTCGTTCATACCTACTTGAAGGCACTTTTCTCGATCTCCTTTCATTGCATTAGCAGTCATTGCAATAATCGTAATATCCTTATTAATAACACCCGTCTCTTCTTCTCTTATTAAACGCGTTGCCTCGTATCCATCCATCTCTGGCATTTGACAATCCATAAATACAACATCATAAGTAATACTTCTTAATACCTTTATTGCCTCTTCCCCATTACAAACTACATCAGCATGAAATCCCAATTTTTTAAGGATACTTAATGCAACTTTTTGATTTATAATGTTATCCTCAGCAATCAAAATACGGGCATTTTGCCTCTGGTTTTCTGTCATAAGGCACTCAATTTTTGTTTCTGGAGTAGCAGATGGCTTAAACAGCTCTTCATCAACACCCATAAGCCCAATAATTGTATTGTATAGCTTAGATGATTTGACAGGCTTAGTTAAACTTGCAGACAAAGACTTTCTCTCTTGATTTTGAATATATCTGCGTTCTATCATAGATGTCATGATAATAAGTCGGGTATTTTGTATATCTGGATTTTGTATGATCTTCTGCTCTAATATATATCCGCTCATCTCTGGCATCTTGGCATCAATTATAACAATATCAAAAGGGGAACCACATTTAACAGCATCTCTCATTTTTTGTAAGGCCATCTCTCCATTATAAGCCTCATCATACCTAAATCCCCATGTTTTTAACTGCTCTTGTATCATTAATCGACACTTTGCGTTGTCATCAACAATAAGAATCTTAACAGGGGATTTCACTACACCTATATTTATATTGCTGACTTGACCATAAATATTGTTAGAAATTGAACTTGCTGAAATTGCCGAGCCATCACATATTTTCTCATTAATCTGTTTTTTAAATATTGCTGTAAACCAGAACTCAGAACCTTTGCCAAGCTCACTCTTTACACCAATTTCGCCTCCCATCATCTCAGCTAACTGTTTTGAGATAGCAAGCCCAAGCCCTGTGCCTCCATATTTTCGGGTTGTGGAGCTGTCAACCTGATAGAACGATTCAAAAAGAGATTTCACCCCATTTTCAGGAATCCCAATACCTGTATCTGATATGGAAAAGCGAAGTGTTGTATAACTATCTTCTCTTCTCTGATTTGGGTTTTCTATTTGAGGCACGCTCTCGACTTGGAGTTTATTATCTATAAGAGCATTTTTTTTCATCTGGCTATCTTTTTCAACGCTTACTCTTATTGATACATCGCCTTGTTTAGTAAATTTGATAGAATTTCCCATAAGGTTAATGATTATCTGGCGTAACCTTCCGGGATCTCCAAATAGAAGAGGATAAACATCACTCTCAACAATGCAAAGATACTCCAACCCCTTTCCCTGTGCTTTTATTGCAAGTAGATCATTGACCTCCTCTAAAACAATTTTTAAGTCAAACCCAATATTTTCAAGCTCAAGTTTACCAGCTTCAATTTTTGAGTAATCCAAAATATCGTTTATTATATCAAGCAACAACTCCGCACTTGTGCTGACTATATTTGCATATTCTCGTTGTTCTCGGCTAAGTTCAGTTCCGCGAAGAAGCCCAATCATTCCTATAATACCATTCATTGGGCTTCTAATTTCATGGCTCATATTAGCAAGAAACTGACTTTTTGCCTTGTTTGCAGCTTCTGCAGTATCTCTTGCAATTCTTAGCTCTTCAGCCCGTTTCTTCTCCGTAACATCTTCCACAATACCCTCAAAGTAGAGATCGTCAGAGTCAGGATCAAGTACTACATGGGCATTGATGCTTACATCAATTATATTTCCTTGTTTGTGCCTGTATTGAGTTTCAAATCCCTTTATTTTTCCACTTTCTAATAAAACATTCACAAATTTTTTACGATCTGGAGGGTGTTTGTAGAGCTGATTGCTAACATCAGTTATTTCACGTAAAAGTTCGTCAGGTGAAGAGTAGCCACATATTGTTGCCATAGCAGCATTGACCGTAAGAAATCTGCCAGCAAGGTTGACCTGAAATATTCCTTGAACTGAATTATCA
This sequence comes from Desulfamplus sp., assembly GCA_015231615.1. Lineage (GTDB taxonomy): Bacteria > Desulfobacterota > Desulfobacteria > Desulfobacterales > Desulfobacteraceae > Desulfamplus. The sequence continues at coordinate 5,367 of JADGBE010000060.1, forward strand.
AATATGCTGCGATACTTTTTCTCTGATGTTTTAAGCTGCTCCTGATTAGCAAGAAGTTTTTCTTGATTTGTAAGATTTTTAACCCAAGAGTCAAACATCTTTACCGCAACTTTAGCAAGTGGCTTCACAACATCTAATTTTCCAGTTATCCCAAATGCAGCTACTTTCTCTCCATCAATAAAAATTGGACAGTTGAACCCTTCCCTTACTAAAGGATTAATAGCTGCCTCTTCTTTGGTAACAGCATACTCATCTGTCTGGCTAAACATTATTTTTTTAGCACCTGAGTGAGGATTACCAACCCTTGATTTATCTGTGGCACGTACAATATATCCATTCTCGTCATATATAAGAACAGGGAAGCCAGTTTCTGACCACACTACATCCATAAAATGTTCTGCTAAGTCTAAGAGTTTGTTTGAGAGCTTCATAATGTTAATATCTACCTTAATGCAAATATTCTTATATTTGATTTAATAGACTTCATGCAAAACGATAAAATTACGGTCAAATCTAAATTTGAAAATCCAAGTTTTGCAGCAAGTCAAATATAATTTATACTATAATATGATATTCAAGAAGTAAATTAAAACCTATTTGTTTCTATTAATAGAAACAAATATCTTGACAAAATCATCTCTAAATTGTAATCAGTTGTTAAATGATAACATTCTTAACTACTATAAAATGTGGTTGGGTCAATTAATTCTAAACAAACTGGGATTAGACAAATATGATTTTAAAACAATATCCGTGTAAAGAAGAGTTTAAAGAACTCGCGTTAAAATACAATGTAATACCTATTTGTGCAGAGATTTTGGCAGATACTGAAACACCAGTCTCAATTCTCCAGAAATTTCACTCTCCTGATAATTCACTATTTTTGTTGGAAAGTGTTGAAGGTGGTGAACATTGGGCAAGGTATAGTTTTATGGGGTTATCTGCTAAAAGTGAAATAAAAGTCTTTGCAGATCATATTGCAATTGAAGAGTGTTCTGCTATTGGTTCTAATACGACAAGTAGAGATAACATTGCTACTAATCGCAATATTTCTATTGATGATAAAAATAGAGTTCAAGTTAAGAAAATTCCTCACAAAGGTGATCCTATCGGCACAATAAAAGAGCTTACTTCACACTACAACCCTGCTGATATAAAAGGTTTACCCAGATTTTGGAGTGGATTAACAGGTTACATGACATACGAGATGGTCTCATTTTTTGAAGAGATAGCATCAATACCAACTATGCTAAATAATAGACCATACGCTCACTTTATGATTCCAGATGCCATGATAATATTTGATAATATGAACCATACTTTAACCTGCATGAGTATCTGTTATATAGAAAATAGAGATATAGAGAGCTGTTTTAATGAGTCATATCGCCATCTTGAAGCGATAATAGATAGAATAAACACAAATGTTGTAACTACAATCAGTAAATCAGTTCTAAATAAAACCAATACATCAGATTTTATCAAATCAGAATTACAACCTTTTTCACTTGTGTCAGAAACAGATCACGACACCTATATAAAAGGTGTAAAAAAGATAAAAGAACATATTGTTGCGGGCGATATTATTCAGGCAGTATATTCTCAACCATTTTCATCAGATACTCCTGTTGATCCTGTAATGTTATACAGAACACAAAGGTACATAAACCCATCTCCATATATGTTTTTTATGAATTTAGGAGATATTGCAATTGCTGGCTCTTCACCTGAAACAATGGTTCGTTTAGAAAATAGAACAGCAACTCTTCGCCCAATTGCTGGAACAAGGGCAAGAGGGAAAAACGAGCAAGAGGACAGACATCTTGCAGATGAGCTTTTAAATGATGAAAAAGAGCGGGCAGAACATCTTATGCTTGTTGACCTTGGCAGAAATGATCTTGGAAGGGTTGCTGAAGTTGGTACTGTTCAGGTTACTGATTTAATGTTTGTTGAACGTTACTCTCATGTTATGCACTTGGTTTCAAATATCACCTGTGAGGTTAAAAAAGAGTTTGATGCTTGGGATCTGCTAAAAGCAACCTTTCCGGCAGGCACTCTTTCAGGGGCACCAAAGATAAGAGCAATGGAGATAATTGCTGATATTGAGAAGAGACCTCGAGGCATCTATGGTGGGGCTGCTGGTTATATCTCATTTTCAGGTAACATGGATTTGGCAATAACCATAAGAACAGCGGTTATTGAGAAAAATGGCAAAGATATTTCTAATACTCTTGGAATTTACGACAATAGCCTATCTGATAAAAAAGATAATAATAACCAATATGGGAAAATGGTCATTCAAGCTGGTGCTGGAATTGTTTTTGATTCTGATCCTGAAAAAGAGTATCAAGAGTGTATAAATAAGGCAAAAAGCGTTGAAAAGGCTTTTTGCCTTGCTCTTATAAGTAGTAATAACACCCTTATAAATAGCAACAATACTATTCAAGCAGACTCTTGTTGTCATAAAAATTTAGATTCAAAAGATTTTAATATAGAAAAGAAGGTTGGAGGTGGAAAATGTTGATAACAGTAATTGATAACTATGACTCTTTTACCTTTAATCTTGTCCATTATATAATGCAGTCTGGTGCTGAGGTTGATGTATTCAGAAACAATAAAATAACTGTTGATGAGATTGAAGCCTTGAATCCTGACGGAATTGTTATCTCACCAGGTCCTGGTCGTCCTGAAGATGCTGGTATATCGGTTGATGTGATAAAGCATTTCTCAGGAAAAGTACCAATACTTGGAGTCTGTCTTGGTCATCAGGCGATTGGTTACACGTTTGGAGGAGATATAGTTCAGGCAAAGAGAATTATGCACGGTAAAACCTCAATGGTTACAGGTGATGAAAAATTCATATTTAGTGGAATAAGTAAACCTTTTGCTGCAATGAGATATCATTCACTTGCAATATCTGAGAAAACATTGCCAGAGTGCTTAACTGTTACTGCAAAGGCTGATGACGGTGAAATTATGGGAATACGCCATGTAGAGCATAAAACTTATGGTGTTCAGTTTCACCCAGAATCCATTATGACGGTTGTTGGAAAACGTCTTATCAGAAATTTTATAAATATGAAGTAACCTTAAATTGAGAAACATCTTATAATAAATTTTGCAAATATGAAGTAACCATAAGTTGTAAAATATTGTTTTTTTAGTCTAAATAATCTACATTAAGGGCGATCAAATGGTCGCCCTTAATTATTTCTTGGCTTACTTTTATAAAAATTTTCTATAATTAGGAATATATGATGCTTTACTCAATTAAGACGCTTCAGCACAGGTTAGCAATTCAAGTAACTTTAGGTTTGTTTATTTTCTCTTTTATCGCTGGTATATTTACCTATCAATATTCATACAAGCGTCAGCTTGAATTGAGCGTTACTTTTCAAAACCAGCTTGTCCGCACAATTCAGTCTCAAGCAGAAGTTGCTGCATTTGCAAGTAATGAAGAGATAGGACGTGATATTCTAAACGGTCTTCTAACAAACCCTCTTTTTATGGGTGTAAGGCTTGAATCTACAGAAATTTTTAAATTGGAGAAAATTTCAGACTCATACAAATCAGTTGGTAAAGAACAAATTATTGATTTTAACAGAGGTATGACCTACCCACTCTTATCCCCCGTTGATGGGGAAGAACGTATTGGAACCCTTACAGTTGTAAGAAATGATGAGCATATACGCAGTGAGGCAGCAAGAGTATCAAAAGATATTACTTTTCTTATGCTATCCCAGCTTTTAATGGCGGCTATTCTTATAGTTTGGGTATCACGCAAAGTTATCACCAAGCCAGTTGCAGAGCTTGCAAAAGAGGTTGTTTCAGTTAGACCCGGTGAAAATAGTCGAATTACTGTTCAAAAGATTCATCTCTATGATGAGATTGGTATGTTGTCTGGCAGCATAAACTCTCTTATTGATGCTGCTGAAAATGCCTTATCTGAAAGTGTTTTAGCAAGAAAAGCTGCTGAATCTGCTAACCGTGCTAAAAGTGAATTTCTTGATAATTCAGGGGAAGGCTTTCTCTCTTTTGGTCCTGATATGTTAATTGATCCAGAGTATAGCCATGAGTGTGAATCAATTTTTGAACAGATACTAATTAGCCCCACCCGTTCCCCCCTCCCCAATGGAGATGGGGATAATAATTACTCCCTCCCCTTGGGAATGGTTGGGGAGGGGCAAAATAATTATCTGGAAAGCTATGGTAGCGATTCAAGCAATAAAAATATTAGAAATAACGATATAAAAGGCTTAAATGTTAGCGATCTTCTTTTTGAAGATGAAGATTATTCTAAAAAACAGGGTTTTGAAAAGACAATAGAGTTAATTTTCAATGAGACTCTTGATTTAAAAAGAGAACTTTACCTATCTTTGCTTCAAACAACTTATAATATTGGAGATAAACACGTTAAAGCAAAATACCAGCTTATTGCCAATGAGACTAAAATGATGTTGGTTTTAACTGATATTACCCGTGAGAAAATTCTTGAACAGCATGTGGAGAATGAACGTAAACGACTTAAATTTGTTATCACCGCTGTTCGTGAAACCAGAGATTTTTTTGCTATTCTCGATGAACTCAATCAATTTAAACAAACAACCCTGCCTCATCTATTTGCACGCATAAAACAGAGTGTTGGTGCCATAAGTGAACATCAAGATTTTATTAACAACATAAATGGGCATCAATCTTTTATTAATGAGATACTTTATGAATCATATCGTCATGTTCACACATTTAAGGGGTTATTTGCCCAGCAAGAGTTTCTCTCTTTTCCTGAATTTCTCCATGAGATAGAGACCAAAATATCTAAATTAATCGGCAAACTATCTGGAATAATGGTAGGTAATGGAAATGGAAATAACAATATTAATGAAGTAGATGGCAATATCAAAGATGCAAATATTGTTGGCCCTGTCAATGTTGTTGGCTCTATTGATCCACACTTTTATGTTGCTCAACTTTGCGAAGAGATAGAAAAGTTTGTCCAAAGTTTCCAGAGTGAAAATGTGCTTGAGCAAGATTTGGTGATTATCCGTGCATTTCTTGGAGATGAGTTTATTGAGAGAAGAGGCGATATTATTATAAGCAGTGAACTTGCCTCAAAAATAGAGTCAATGGCAACTGCTTTGATTGAGAAGATGGGACAAAATATTGACAATGAGACGCTTAAGATTCTTGAACAGGTAAAGCATCTTAGAGATGTTGATATAAAATCGCTTTTAACGCCTCATGTAGAAGGTGCATTAAGGCTTGCCGAACGTCTCGGTAAATATATAAACCCGTTTAAAGTAGAGGGTGATTTTGTAGGTGTTCATCCAGATAAATTTGCTCCATTTATCCGTTCGCTTGTGAATGTATTTAGAAATGCAATTGACCATGGTATTGAAGAGAGTTATGAGCGTATAGAAGCTGAAAAAGATGAGTATGCAACAATTGAGTGTGAAGTTAAAAAATTAGAGCTTTTTGATAACAATAGAGATTGTGTTGAGATTACAATTTCAGATGATGGAAGAGGTATTAATCTTATAGCCGTTAAAGATAAAGTTGTTGCAAAAGGTCTTATAGCTCTTGAGCAGGTTGAAAGAATGGGAAAAGATGAGCTTATAGACCTTATTTTTCTTGATGATTTTAGCACAAAGGATTCTGTTTCTGCAATGTCAGGCAGAGGAATGGGGCTTAGTGCTGTTAAAACAGAGCTTGAAAAATTAGATGGCAAGGTTGAAATTGATACAGAAGAGGGTAGGGGGAGCTGTTTTAAGTTTTATATACCCTTATAAAAATTCAGATTAGAATCAATAGACTTCCTGCAAAACTGTAGTTTGACCCTTGATTTTACTGGATGAAAAGTGAGTTTTGCAGGAGGTCAATTTTACAAGCTAACTTTTTTCATCAAATGCTGCTTCAAATGTTTTGCCATCTTGCAATCATGTTTAGCAATATGCTCTAAAAACCAGACAAGAAGTTCACTTCTGATGCTGTTTATTGTTTCTCGGGTTATTATTCTGTTTTTTTTAAGTTTATGAATGTATCTCACGTAATAGACATGCTGTTCTAAATGTTCATCAAAATTAGGGTAACATGTCTGCATCATGAGCTTTTCCTCAAGGGCAAAATGTTCAAACACATAATCAAATAGAAAATTTATTGTATCTGTAACCGCAGTAGTTTCTGGCATTTCTCCCCCATTTAAGAAACCAGAGATTCTTGAGATCAGATCCTTATGTTGAATATCAATTATATCGCTTCCTGTCAGTAGTTCATCTGTCCAGCCAATAAATATCTCGTTGCTTTGCTCAATAGGTTTCCAGTCAACAGTAGAAGCTCCAAATATCATCTGATTCCGACCAGCCTTTTTTGCCTGATAGAGAAGTTCGTCCGCATCTTTTATAAGAGCATCAGTCGATTTTGCAGGAGAGGGAATAGTTGTTACTATACCGATGCTGAGAGTGATATGGTTTGAGACAGATGAATTTTCATGTGGTATCCGTAATTCAGAAATCCCTTGCTGAATGGTTATTGCTACTGATCTTGCCCCTTCTAAATCTGTCTCAGGAAGTACGCAGATGAACTCCTCACCGCCATATCTTGCCACCATATCTGCGGGTCTGCTTACAGAGCATTTAAGACTCTTTGCAACCTTTTTCAGGCAGTCGTCCCCTGCAAGATGTCCATAAGTATCATTATATCGTTTAAAAAAATCAATATCCATCATGATCACAGAAAGAGGCTTGGGATTTCTGATTGCCCTATGCCACTCTTGATTAAGATATTCATCAAAATATCGTCTGTTTGAAATTCCTGTCAACCCATCGATCATGGATAGATTTTTCAGATGATCATTATAATTTTTAAGTGCGATATGATTTCTTACCCGTGCCTGAACAATAGAAGGGCTGAAAGGTTTGGTAATATAGTCAATCGCCCCGATTGCCAATCCTTCTGATTCACTCTTTTCTTCATTGATGGCTGTAATAAAAATAACAGGAACAGAACTCGTCAAAGTATTGGATTTGATCTTTTTACAGACTGTATATCCATCCATTTCAGGCATCATTATATCAAGAAGTATTATATCCGGCAAAACTGACTCAAGAAGGGATAAAGCATCTTTACCGTTTGTGGCAAAAAAAACTTCATATTCATTGCCAAGTGTCTCGCTCAGAGCTTGAATATTTAAGATGGTATCATCTACAATTAGTATTTTGGGTCGTTTGTCAGACATTTTTTCACCATTCATTATTGTAATTTATCAGGATTAAATTGTATATCCATAGAATCCGCAATCGTTTTCAGTAAATCCAGAGTCCCTTTGAAATCTAATCTTCCCAGCTTATTTTCAATGTTCTCTATCAACTCATTAAATCCATTCTCTGTAAAGTTTTCTCTGATGTTCAAGTGGGGAGAGCTTTTTAGATTATCCTTGAGCAGTTCCCACTGTTTAAGTGCATCCATGCTGTTTCGCATAAGAAGAGAATTTAATTCATTGAGAATAGGTGTCAATATTTTTATATCTTCCTGTTGTGCATCTTCGTTGTTATCACTTTTTTCTGCACCAGTGTATTTTTTCTGATTACTCTCTATATTGCTGTTTATGTCGCTTCCTGCTGTTTCATCATTTATCTGATCCACAGATTCAAGAACTATCTTGAGATTATTTTCAAAGCATTGCAAGGCTAATTCATGTTGAATAGTTCCATCTTGCGTACACTCTGCCTGTAATAGCACTTTTTCAAGAGATTCAATACTCCTATAAAGAGACACCGCTGCAATGCTTCCTGAAATTCCTTTCATGGTATGTAGAAAAAATTTAAGTTCTGAAGTATCACCACTTTTTATAATGGAATGCAGCATATCACGTATTTTCCCAGCAGCATCATGATATTCAGACGAAAAGAAACCGAGATGCTGTTTAAAAAGATGCGTATTACCGTTGAGCCTTGTTAGGGCAGCCCTGACATTTATTCCGGGTAGCTTAGATGGAAACAACTTAAGACTCTCTTCAATCCTGTCAGGCTGCCATTGAGTAGCTTCTGTTTTGACAACAGTGGATTTTGTTAAGTTAATAGCAGATTCTCTTTCTGTATTTTTTGAGGTATTCTTTGGGTTAATCCACTGCTTCAAAGTTGATATAAGATTTTTAGGATCAATTGGTTTTGCAATGTGATCATTTAATCCTGCATCCATACATTTCCGCCTCTCCTCCGCCATTGCGTGAGCTGTCATTGCTATAATTGGCAATCCCCTGTTTTTCTTATCCGAGCGGATGCGGCGGGTAGCTTCGTATCCGTCCATTTCAGGCATCTGTATATCCATCAGAACAGCATCGTATGGTGTATCTGCATTGTTGTTATCATCAATCGCTTTGATTGCCTTCTGTCCGCTGTCTGCAATATCCACAACAAACCCTGCAATCTCCAGAAGTTCCCGGGCAACCTGCTGATTTATAATATGATCTTCAACAACAAGTATCCTTGCTCCAGCTATACTGCCTGTTTCGTTCACTGGAATAGTTTTAGTAATATCTTGCATACCACTTTTTGTATCCACTCTCTTTCCCAATGCTGAAAGTATTGTATTAACGAGTCTGGCAGGCGTTACAGGCTTGGTGAGAAAGGCACTTATGCCAGCTTCAGCAGCGTTATGCCTTATCTCTTCTGTTCCAAATGCTGTAAGCATCACAATAACAGGAATCTTTGAGAGTTTTTCATCTTTCTGAATTTTTATAGAAGTTTCAATACCGTCCATATCAGGCATCTGCATATCCATGAGAACAAGATGGTAAGGCTTAAAGTTTATCTCGGCACGTTCAATTTCATCAATTGCATCTGCTCCTGAAGCAGCAGGAGTAACACTAAAAGAGAATGCTGCTAACAATTCGCACAATAGCTCTCTTACAGAGGAATTGTCATCAACAACCAGCACCTTTAATCCTTTCAGGTCTTCGGGAATGGCGTAATCTTTTAGCTGTGACCGCGTGTTATGGGCAAAATCCGCTGTAAAGGAAAAAGTGCTTCCCTTCCCGATTTTGCTCAAAACTGTTATCTCTCCCCCCATCATTTCAACAAGACGCCGAGATATTGTTAAACCAAGCCCTGTTCCTCCAAACTTGCGAGTTACAGAACTGTCTGCCTGAGTAAAGGCGTTGAACAGTTTTGCAATCTGTTCCTCTGTCATGCCGATACCAGTGTCTGAAACTGAAAATTTAAGCTGGCAGTTATCATCATATTTTTTGACAAGTTCAGTCTTTATAATAACATGACCTGACCTTGTAAATTTAACAGCATTGTTAGAAAGGTTTATCAAAATCTGCCTTAAACGCATTGGGTCGCCGACTAAATAAATCGGCACATCATTTTCTATGGTGTTAATGAACTCAATCTCTTTTTCCGCTGCTTTTACAGAAATAATATTTACAACGGTATCTATAACCTCCTCAAGGTTAAAATCAATGGTTTCCATCTCCAATCTGCCCGCCTCAATCTTTGAAAAATCAAGGATGTCGTTAATAAGTCCGAGAAGGGATTTGGCGGCTGATTCCACTTTAACGATGTAGTCATACTGTTTTGGTGTAAGCTCCGTTTTTAGTGCAAGTCCTGAAAAACCTATAATCGCATTCATTGGAGTGCGTATTTCATGGCTCATATTTGCTAAAAACTGGCTTTTAAAACTGCTTGCTCTTGCTATCTCCGCATTTTTCTGGGCTAATTCCTCATTCTTAAAAACTAACTCCTCTGTTTTTTGCTGCAATTGACGGGTACGTTCTTCTACATTTTTTTCTAAGTTGGCATAAAGTTGGGCATTTTCAATGGAAATTGCAGCCTGAGTAATGATCATCTTTAACATTTCGAGACGATCCGCAGTAAACACCCCGGGAGTAAGGTTGTTTTCTAAATAGAGGAGGGCTGTAAATTGTCCCTGATGCAAAACAGGTTCACACAACACCGATTTCAAAGAGCATTGAATTACATAGGGGTCTTTTATAAAACGAATGTCTTTACAGGCATTGTCCAAAACCAGATTTTGCTTGGTACTAATAACATATTGAACGATGGTTCTGGGTAACAGGGAAAGAGCCTCTTCTGAATCTAAAGAAATACCGTGAATAACGTTTACCTTATTGGCAGCAAGTTCTGTATTTGTGGCTACCTCTGCAATCGCCTGAATCTGCCATTCCTGATTTTTTAAAAGCAGAAAACCTTTTTGAGCCCCTGCATTTTCCACCAAAATCTGCATGATTTTTTCCAGCAAGTTATCAAGATGAATCTCTTCCGATATTGTCTGGGAGTATTTTAGAAGTGTGTAAATATCCAGAGCATCGGAATTGGTTCGGTAATCTGAATTTGCCGTCAAGAGAGTCGGGCGGGCAGAGACATTTTCTGATTCTGATAAGTAACGAATTAAAAGACTTTCGTGTTCATTAAAATTTTTATAATCACGGATCATTCTTTCAACAATCGCTTTTGCTCCCCATTGCTCATACAAATAGAAGGCTTGACTCAGATAGAGTCTGGCAATTCTGGTTTTATTACGCTTTAGATAAAATTTTCCTGCAAGTTCATTTGCCATAGCTTGGTCATGGAGATACTCATTGAGATTCGACAGTTCAATCGCCTGATCATAGGCATCTTCTGCTTCAAGGATACGAGAAAGGACTCTGGCTTTTTCAGCTTCCACCAAATACCAGCGATGGAGGTTATTCATGGGGGCGTTATCTGCACTCAGTTTTACCTTTTTATGCCATGTTTCCACATCTTCTATTATTTTGGTTTGCTCTTCAGGCTCTGACTTTTCATAAAGAGCCAATGCAATCAAACAACGATAAAACCAGAACAGGGAAGCTGCCATGAACGAACAGGTTCCTGTATTGAGAACTGATTCTGCCTGAATGATATGTTTTTCAGCTTCAGCATACTCCTCTCCCCAATAATAAAGCCAACATTGAGCAAAGTGAAATTGAAGAGAAAGATGTGGGTCTTTTGTCTTTTCATCATCTTTCATAAATGTGTCTTTATGACAAACATTCCCCTGCAAACTCCATGGTTTTTTCGGATTTTCAATCAAATTCAGTAGTGCCTGATGCCAAGGCTGGATATTAGATAATGTAACCCTTTGATTGAATTTTAGCATCATATAGGTGTAGTAAGAAAAGTCCTCCTCAAGCTTGTGCAGAGGTTTTCCTGCAAAAAGGGAGTGGACGCAGATAAATTCTGATAACATACCAGCATATTTAAAATCTCCATTCTCCATTGCGATAGAATGTGCTTCAATTAGCTGCGGAATCGAGTTGCTTAGATGTTCCTTGTGATGCCTGATAAAGGCATACCACATTAACATACATGGCTTGATGGTTTTTTTATGCACCTGTTTCAGCGTATTTTCTTCAGATAATGTCTCCAAATAATGCCCGCCAAGTAACGCCAGCCTGTATGCCGTGTCAAAATCACCCTTGAAGAGAATCAATATCAGTCCATAACTCCAACTGATCGCGGGAGACGAGGGGTGATTTCCCAAAGTGAGTGCCAAATCCACAAATTCCAGAGCCAGCAGGGGAAACAGAAGTGGAATCGCACGATATGCAGACGGCATTATCTGGTTTACCATTTTGATAGCGGCACATCTATAAGGATCATAAACAGCACATTTATAAAGATCATAAAGAGCACACTTATAAGGATCGTAAACAGCCCACTTATGAAGATCGTCAATAACCTGCTTATGAGAATCGTAAACTGAAAGTTCCTGAATCTCTTCTAAATTATATTCGGATACTTTGGCTTGCACCACTTTAAGTTTCTGCTGAATATCCGATATGTCAGGACTTTCAGGCAGATGAACCCCTACTTCTGCCAAAACAGGCAGCAATAAACGAATCGAATCCAATAATTTTTTTTCTGTAGCGAGCCTGTTGCTTTGCAGTATATAGATCGGAATTTTATCTAAAATTGTTCGCCCTTGTTCCAAAACAGTGCTGCCTGCCGCATCCATCTCCGCAAGATTTCCAGTATGAAACGCTGATTCTGTGATTTGTGTGTAAATATCTAAAGTTTCCAGATACCCTGTATTCCATGAATCCTTTTCAAGTAGCGATTGGGCAATCTTTAGACAGTTAAATTCTGTTTCATAGGCAAGAGAAAGCATAGCTTTTTTAGCAGCTCTAAGATTCAGCAAACGAATTTGGGTTTTCTCCTCCTGAGTTTGAATAAGAGAGAGTGAGTAGTTGATATGGCTGATGATTTCAAAAAGTTTTTGTTCCTGCTCTTCGGCGTTCAAATGATGCAGCATCAAACGACCGATATTGTAATGCAGTGCGAGCTTTTCGGCAGGTGTGAGAAGAGAAGCTGCTGCTTCACGGATACGGTCATGGGCGAAAAGGAACGGAACGCTTTTACAGGTTTCCAGATAATTATTTCCTACCTTACCAGACTTCCCCAAGTGGAGGGAGTAATTATTTCTCCTCTCCATTGGGGAGGCAGGGGGTGGGGCAACAGGAACTACCCACTCTTCATTAATGGCTTCTCTGAGTTCACTAAATATCTCCTTCACAGTTTTTTGATGGATAAGGGAGAGCAGCCTTAAATCAAAGAGATTTCCCATGCAAGATGCGGTCTTCAGAATAGCTTGAGTGGCAGGTTCAAGTTTTTTGATCTGATTTACCATCAAATCTACCACATTATCTGACATACCAACTTTCACTATTTTCGACAAATCCCAATTCCAGCTTAACGTAGATGGAAGAAACCTAATCATTTTATCTTCATACAATGAACTAAGTAATTGTTTGAGAAAAAAAGGATTACCTCCTGTTTTTTTTAGGAGCAATTGAGCCAGAGGAAAGGTTTGGGTTAATGGTTGATAAAATGTTTCAGAAAGCATCTGATTTACATGGATTTCTTCCAAAGGCTCAAGCTCTACAGAATGGATAACGACCCGTTTCTGCCCAATCTTATGAAGTGTTTGGGTGAGTAAGTGAACCTTATCAACTTCATTAATACGCCAAGACAAAATCATCAGCAAGTAGCGGCTGTCAGGATCAGTCATCAGAAGTTCAATCAGTTTTAATGAACAAGGATCAGCCCATTGTAAATCATCTAAAAACAATACTAATGGATGATCAGGTTGTGTGAACAGGTTCACGAAATTTTGAAAACATAAATTGAACCGATTCTGGGATTCTGTTGCTGGAAGGGGAATCGGATAGGATTGCTTACCAATAACAAATTCCAGTTCAGGCACTACTTCCACCATCAATTGCCCATTGTTTCCCAATGCTTTAAGGATTTTTTCTTTCCAGTTCAGTATAAAGGGTTCAGGTTCTGTCATAATCTGCTGGACGAGTGTCCTAAGAGCCTGAATAAAGACTTGGTAAGGGATATTGCGTTGATATTGGTCAAATTTTCCTGAAATGAAATATCCCCGTTGTTCAAGAATCTGTTTACGAATTTCATTAACAATGGAGGATTTGCCGATTCCTGAATAACCACTAACCAGAACTAACTCTGATTTACCTGTCCGAGCCCGTTCAAAACTCTCCAGCAATATCTGGATTTTATGCTCCCGTCCGTAAAGTTTATTAGGAATTTCAAATCGATCAGAATGATCGGCAGCTCCCAATTCAAAGCTGGGAATCATTTTTGATGCTATCCACTGTTTTTTGCATATTTCCAGATCATTTTTCAAAAAAACAGCACTCTGGTAACGGGATTTTGGATTTTTTTCCATTAATCGAAGTATGATCCGTTTGAGAATTTCAGGTATAGGGGACTCTTCAGAGATAGGCGATTTTTCAGGAAATGATGGTGTTTTAGCAATATGACAATGGACAAGCTCCATAGGGTCAGAACTTACAAAAGGTGCTGTTCCAGTCAGCATAAAATAAAAAGTGGCACCGAGTGAGTAAAGATCGCTGCGATAATCCATCTGAAAGTTCATCCGTCCAGTTTGTTCTGGAGAAATATAGTCAAGAGTTCCTTCAAATATCTTGGGGATTAAGACTCCTTGAGTCTCTTTGCGAAGAGATGTCGAAAGTCCAAAGTCAGTCAATTTTATCTTACCTGTTTGGGGATTCCAGAGGATATTGAAAGGATTGATGGATTTGTGGATAACATTCTGACGATGAAGTGCTGAAAGAGCTTCTGCCATCTGGATTGCAAGCTCCAGAAAGTTTATTATGTCGAGCTTATTGGCAGTGATTAAACTATCCAGCGATTGTTCTTCAAAATCTTCCATATTTAATAACCTTTAACGTCGCCCAGAGCTTTAGCCCTACGGTTGAATTGATTTCAGTAAATCCAGAGTTCCTTTAAAATCCAATCGGTCCAACTTCTTTTCCACTTTTTCAATCAAATCATTAAATTCACTCTCTGTCAGATGTTCTTTGATAAGTTGCCATTTTTTGAGTGCATCCATGCTGTTTTGCAGGAGAAGAGAATGCAATTCATGGAGCATAGGTGGCAATATTTCTATATCTTCTAATTGCCTACCTGCTTTATTATTGCTTTTTTCTCTAACCGTGTCTTTTTTCTTTTTATTGGGCATGTCGATTGCTACAGTCTCTTCCTTGAGCTGCTCTACAGATTCTACAGATTTAAGAACCGTATTCAAATTTTTTTCAAAGTCTTGTAGAAGCTCTTCAAGACCTTCCAACACTCCTTCATCTGGCCTATTCCCTTGCGTATTCCCGTCTTGCGTATCCTCTCTTTGTAATGCAACTTTTTGGAGAGATTCAATAATCTTCAATACCGCCTTTTCAAGATGTAGGGTGTAAGTGGTAGGATTTAATGGTTCACAA
>JADGBE010000061.1 GCA_015231615.1 Desulfamplus sp.
CGATCAAGAGTTTCCTCTCTGCCGGCTGTCTGTCCGAGGCAGGTCAGCATCATGCCGCTCACCTCGGCTGCTTTATTGACTGCCTTCATGGCCTGGTTCAAATTTTGGACAGCATCGGTATCCTGAGGCAGATCTTCAATGACCAGCTCTAAGTACCCCATGACTGCATGAAGCTGGTTGTTGAAGTGGTGGGCAATGGCTCCTGTCATACGCCCAAGGCTTTCAGACTTCTGGATTTGCCTGTCCTTAACTTCGAATCGGGCATTCTTCAGCAGGGACTGTACACGGGCAAGAAGCTCGTTCCTGTTAAAAGGCTTTGAGAGAAAATCATCACAACCGGCTTCAATTCCCCTGACACGATCTTCTGATTCACGCAGTGCGGTAACCAGTATTATCGGAAGCACCCGATGTTTAGGCTCCGCCCTGATCCTGCGGGTGATTTCAAAACCATCCATCCCCGGCATCACTACATCCAGCAGAATCAGATCGATAGGATTTTCGGAAAGTTTTTCCAGTGCATCCTCACCGTTTGTCGCCCTGACAATTTCATAACCCAGCGGAACAAGTTGTGCTTCAATAAGTTCAATATTTTTGATATGGTCATCAACAATCAGAATTAACGATTTGTCTTTACCTCCCATGTTAGACTCCCCCTTCATAAACTGATTGATCTCTCCGGCAAAGGTGCGCGTATTTATCGGCTTGCCTATGAATCCGCTGTTAGAGAAGCTGTTTATATCCTCTCTGCCATCCTGCAGAACCGAAGCAGTTACAAAAACAATGGGGATATAGCTTGTCTCTTTTTCCTTACGCAATATCCTCGCAGCTTCGGTGCCGGACATATCAGGAAGCCGCACATCCATGACTATGACATCTGGTTTTTCTCTCTTCGCAATCGCAATTCCATCGACAGCGTTTTCAGCTTCATATACTTCAAAGCCTGCAACCTCTAAAATGTCTTTTTCCAGCATCAGATTGTTTCTATTATCATCAATAACGAGTGCTTTTTTTTTCATTTCACATCACATATCCTGAATGTTTATCTTCCTGTTTCAAACAACCTTACTGCCGGATACAAGAGGAATAGTAAACCGGACAGAGGTGCCTTTATCAAGCCCACCTGATTCTACAGAAAGCTTCCCGCCATGCAGCTCGACCAAATTTTTGGAAAGGGGCAGACCGAGTCCCGTCCCCTCGGTTAGCCTGGAATAAGGGGTATCGACACGGAAAAAACCTTCAAATATTTTTTCCATGTTTTCAGGTGCAATACCGACTCCGGTATCCCAGACCACCACTTCTATATTGGAATCAATCTGTTTCGCTTTCATACCTATCTGACCATCCTCGGGGGTAAATTTGACAGCGTTGGAAAGCAGATTGTAGATTATCTCTTTCATCTTGAGGTCATCAGCCTGTATATCCGGCAGCTCTTCATCTATTTCAAGCAGCATATGAAGCCCTTTTTTCCTTACCATATCGGCTACCAGCAGTGAAATTTCATTGAGCAGGCTTTTAATGCATACGCTGGATAATGACAGCTTCATTTTTCCTGCTTCAACTTTTGCCATATCAAGTATCTGATTTATAAGTAAAAGAAGATGTTTTCCGCTGGTTAAAACATTATTGACGTATCTCTTCTGCTTTTCATTAAGAGAACCAAAGGTCTCGTCATATAACACCTCAGAAAAACCGATAATGGAGTTCAAAGGCGTCCTGAGTTCATGCGACATATTGGCTAAAAATTCAGATTTTACCTGGGCAACACGTTTCAGCTCGGTTGCCAGCTCATTTAACTCTTGATGGGCTTTTTCAAGACCATTTGCTATCTCCTTGCGTTCGGTAATGTCCTCTATGGCAAGAAGGATTATCCGTTCTTTTTCCGAATCTCTTTGAATCTGTCGAGCATTCAAAAGCATGATTCGCCTTCCAATAGTGGAAAAATCATGTTCAACTTCATAGTTATCAAAGCTTATGTTCTGAGGAAGTATATTTTCTAAGAGTTCCCGAAGTTTCGGAATATCCCACTGTTTATTTCCTAAATCATAGATAAGCTGCCCCACGGTCTCCTCAGGATTTACCATAAAGACTTCATAGAAGGAGCGATTGACCGTTACTACCCTGAGATCTTGATTCAACGCGATCAGGGGTTCACGCACAGTGTTGATAATGCTCTCGGCAACTTCATTTACTTCATTTGCTGATTTTTTCATGGGAAATTGACCCCTATTTTTTATCGCCAAGAGCTAAAGCCCAATGCCATTAAGTTAAGCGAATTAAATCAATTAGTAACATATATTGAAATTTGAGTTTTTATCGCCCTGAGCTAAAGCTCTGGGCTAATTTTTACCCAAGCCCGCTTAAGCGGGCTTTTTTTTTATGGTTAGCCGAGAGCTTTAGCTCAACGGCTATTCTGCTATTTTGTACATGTTTTCACCCAAGGCTATTTTCTGCATATTTTCACCCAACGGCTATTTTGTGCATATTTTCACCTCAACCCTATGTTCTTTACGGTCGTCAACAAGATGTATGGTCTTGTCGTGTTGCCTAACTCCATCGACAGTAACGCATATCTCACGATTCAAGGTAGAACTCTCCACGCCAGAGCCATTCACTTCAGGCGTTTGCACTACCGAAATGTGATAAACCGTCTCCCGATAGAGGTAGTTAAGCTTAAAACCATTCCAATCCAAAGGGATACAAGGAGTAAAAAATAATTTATCCACTTCAAGGCGAAGTCCTAAGATAGATTCCACAATAAGTCTGTAGAGCCATGCAGCCGAGCCAGTGTACCACGTCCAGCCACCGCGTCCAGTATGAGGTGGGGCGGCATAAACATCAGCAGCAACTACATAAGGTTCAACTTTGTATGTGCCAATCTCCTCTATTGATCTTCCGTGGTTTACGGGGTTGATTATGTTAAAAAGTTCCCACGCCCGCCGATTGTCCCCCAATCGTGCAAAAGCCATTGCTGCCCAGATGGCAGCATGTGTGTATTGTGCCCCATTTTCCCTGACTCCAGGGGCGTAGCCTTTGATGTAACCCGGATTCAATGCTGATTTATCAAACGGTGGATCAAGAAGCTGGATCAATCCATGCTCACGGCGGACAAGATGTCTATCAAGAGACTCCATGCTCATGCGTGAATGATTATACTCTCCTGCACCGGACAGAACAGACCAGCTCTGTACAATCGAATCAATCTGGCATTCGTCATTGCTGGCTGAACCAAGGGGCGAGCCGTCATCAAAATATGCACGGCAGTACCACTCTCCGTCCCAACCATGTTTTTCGATATTTGGGATTAGTTCGGCTGCCCCTTTCAAGCAATAATCGGCAAAAACTATATCGCCACGTTTTTTGCTAATTTCACTAAAACGGGTTAGCACTTCATAGAGAAAAAATCCTAACCACACGCTTTCCCCTTTACCCTGTTCACCAACTAAATTCATTCCGTCATTCCAATCACCTGAGCCAATTAGAGGTAATCTGTGTTCACCTAATTTACTTCCGTTTTTGATAGAGCGAACACAATGTTCGTAAAGATCAGCAGATTCTTCAGAAAAGACGGGTAGATCGTAATAAGAGTCTTCACCCTCATTTAAAGGACGACCATATAGAAAGTGGATAGGCGTATCAAGCACATCTATGTCACCTGTGGCTTGCACGTAACGGCATGTCGCAAGCGGAAGCCAGAGGAAATCGTCAGAACAGCGAGTGCGTACACCTCTACCTGTCGGGGGGTGCCACCAGTGCTGAACATCTCCTTCTATGAACTGGCGTGAAGCACACAAAATAAGATGTTCACGCACAATATGCGGTCTTGCGTGTATCAGTGCCATCACATCTTGCAACTGATCGCGAAAACCAAAAGCACCTCCTGACTGGTATGTTGCATTTCTTGCCCAAAGGCGGCAGGCTATAGTTTGATAGATAAGCCATCCGTTTGCCATCATATTGAGTGCCAGATCAGGTGTCTCCACATTTACAGCACCGAGTGTCTGTTTCCAGTGATGCCACACAGCACCAAGAGCAGAACGGGCAGCAATTGATCCGCGAAATCGATTAACCAAGTTTCGGGCATCAGCTATGTTCCGACCAGCACCAAGCCTGAAAACAATCTCTCGCTCCTGCCCGTCAACTAAATCAAAATTCACCTGAATAGCTGCACAAGGGTCCATTGCTGCCCCTGTCCTACCTGAAAGGCGTGTCCGTTTCATAGCAGCAGGCGAGAGGAGCGTGCCGTTGCGTCCTATAAATTCAGTTCTATTACCGCTTACTGTGTGGGTCATATTATTATCGTCCACATCAAAAAAGGCAGTTCGTTCATTAAACTCTGTGTTATATGGGTTGCGAGCAAAGAATGCTCCTGTGTTATGGTCAATTTCTGTGATAACATGCATGGTTGATTTGCTCTTGAGATCGCCAAGCACCCACTCAATATATCCTGTAATCGAGATTCTTCTGGGGCGTCCTGACTCGTTCCACACTTTGATCACCGTAAACTTAATCGCTGCATCAAGAGCCACGTAAATCAACATTTCAGAGCGAATTCCACGTTCTGTGTGTTCAAATACAGTGTAACCGAATCCGTGTCTTGTAACATAAGGTGTTGCCCCTCGGCATGGCAGAGGGGTCGGAGACCAGAAATGCCCACTCTCCTCATCACGTATATAAAATGCCTCTCCTCCTGAATCGCTTACTGGATCGTTTCCCCAAGGGGTAAGTCGGAACTCGTGGGCGTTTTCACTCCATGTGCAGGCACTACCACTTTCCGAGATTACTGTTCCGAAAAATGGATTTGCAAGCACATTAACCCAAGGTGCTGGCGTAAGATTCTCGTATGTAGTGTTAATAACATACTCACGAGCATCAGGAGTGAAGCCACCTAATCCGTTGTAGAAAACAAGATTATTGTGAGGCAGCGTGTTTGTTGCCACTTGTTCAGGGCGATGACTACGGGTCGGGACAAGAAGTGGTACAGTTGTTTCTAACGGAACGCGCCCATTTATCTGGTCGGCAAGTGTTCCTCTGCTGTCTGTGATAATGACCCGTGCAACAGCTTGAAAAAGGATTTGATCATCTTCTGCTATTTGATCAGAAGGTTTTACAAAAATACCGCCAAGTGGACTCGATAAGTTGACCTCAATTCCTGTTCCTATAAGTGCCATGATTTGGTCATGAAGAATCTGTCGATAGCCAGCATGATCTTCATTCCAAATAACAAGATCAACTGCCAGCCCTTTAAGACGCCAGTATGTGCGTGCCTGCATCATCTGGCGAACAAGGTCGATATTGTCAGGCTCTTCAATCTGAACAAGCACAATCGGTAAATCACCAGAGATTGCGTATCCCCATAGACCTGACTGCACACGGTGATTTTTCTTAATGATGCCAGGGTCAGCCCTCAGAGAGGCATTAGCGTAGATAACAGAGCCTGCAAGGCTACAGTAGAGCTGTGCATCTGCTTCAGTTGCGTTGAGATGACGAAGGAATACTTGACCATGCGTCCATGATAGATCAAATACACGATCAGCTAAACGTCGATCCTGATATTTTTCAACCAGAGTTAAGGCTGCATAACGGTTTTCAGCAATACCAGAGATCATATTTATTGTTGCTGATTCATTAGGGAGCAGGGTTATCAGGTAACGGATAGCGACAATAGGGTCAAGCACTGAACCCTGACTACCAGAAAGCATATCTGATGAATCTGGTGAATCTGATGAAGCATTGCTATTCTTTGAGTTATTAACAGCTTCTGAATCATTGATTGTCTTGGGATCATTGCTTACCTTAGAATCATTGACAGCTTTTACCTTTTTCATGGCACTTGGATTTGCTACAGTGTTTCCACGACCGATGAACCGCATTCGATCCGTCTCGTAAGAGACCTCCTTAACTTCAGCTCCATGCACTGCCATAAGATGAAACATCCAAGGAGAATGCTCGCCTTCAGAGCGAGGTCTGCGAGAACAAAGGATTGCCTTGTGCAGGGGAATGATCTCAGTCTCTACAAACAGGTTGCTAAACGCAGGGTGCAGAGCATCTGAGGCTTGAGATGCAAGAACAACTTCCGCATAACTTGTTACCTCAATCTGTCTGAACCTGTTTGAACGATTAGTCAAAGTTGTTCGGCGAACCTCGATATCATCTTCAGAGGAGACAACGATCTCTGTGTAGGCGTTAATGTCATCGTATTGGCAGCGAAACTCCGCCCGCCCTTCTGAAAAGACTGCCTCAAAGTTTTTCGATTTTTTAAGTGTTGGCTGATATGCTGTTGACCAAAACCTACCGCTGGTAATATCTCTGATGTAGCAGAACATTCCGCGGTTGTCGCAGGTGCTGTCTTCCTGCCAGCGTGTTACAGCAATATCATTCCAGCGGCTATATCCGCTTCCTGAATTGGTTATCATTACATGGTATCTGCCATTTGAGAGCAACTGCACTGCTGGATTCGGACTATTAGGAGTGGTGAAAATGCGTATTGGAGTCTCAGTAGTAGCAAAACTAATCTGTTGGTCAGAAATTTCGGTTGTATGTGCATAAAATGCAGTAGCCTTGGGAATTCGTTCTTGGAGTAAAAGCGTAGTTGACTTGAACATAGGTTCTGACTCAAACCTCTTCTGCATCGGTCGGTCAAGGAGCAGGTAAGCCAAAGATAAAAGACTCATACCCTGATGATGGGACATAAAAGATCGAACCACAGCATGAGATCGTCCGCGAGGAAGACGCGAGGCAGTATAATCTATAGCTTCATAGAAGCCATAGTTGGTTTCAAAGCCTTCAGCAGTAAGCCTCTCAAGATTACTACATGAAGCGTCTGGAGCAACCATAAGTGCTAATACTGAGGCATAAGGGGCAATAACAAGATCAGCTGCAAGCCCGCGTTTAAGACCTAAGCCTGGCACACCAAAGGCTCGATATTGATAATTGAGATGGGCATCAATGGCATTGTAACCACATTCAGAAATTCCCCATGGCACCCCGCGTTTTTTCCCATACTCAATTTGTCTTGCCACAACAGCCCTACAGGTCTGATCAAGTAAGGTGTTTTGGTATGTTGGCATCACAAGGAGCGGCATTAAGTATTCAAACATAGAACCGCTCCACGAAAGAAGGATTGGCTCTCCACCAGCAGTTGTGAGGAGACGACCTAATGTGAACCAGCTATCCTGTGGCACTTGTCCCTGAGCAATTGCCACGAAACTTGCAAATCTTGCTTCAGAAGCAAGAAGATCATAGTAACTTGAATCTCGCCTTGATTCAGTTACACTGTAGCCTATAGCAAGTAGATGACGCATCTTGTCAAACAGGAATTCATATTCCATCTTTGCAAAAGTGTTGCATTGCAAGGCAAGTTTTTTGATGTCAGCAACTCTATTTTCAGCACTCTTTACCTTTAGTGCCGCCAATTCCCGCAGTGTCGGGATAGCATTAAAATCAAAAGTTTCATTGAGATCGCAAAAGCCATTGAGATCACAAAACTCTCTCAGAGAGTCAGGAGAAGATAGAGTATCTGTCCATGGAGCAAGAATTGTCAGTTCATCTAAGGCATCTTCGCACTGTCTGTAGAAGGAGTTTGACCACCAGCTTATCTGGTTTGCACAGTTGATATTGAAAATATCCTCATTGGTCTTGGTGGGGGCAGCATCTTCACTTGTGAAATTCTTCACATTATTAATAGAATCTTCACATTTGGTAGAGTTTACGTTGATGATAGAATCAGCGTACGAGGATAATACTGCGGCAGACGTTGCCAAATTCTCAAGGTGCAGCCTCAACGCTTTAAGTGTCATGGGGCGGGAACTAATAGCGGAATCCAAATCCTGTTTAAGTTGGGCAAGTGTATCCAAGAACTTTATTTCTTGAGCAACTATTGACTGAGGAGTTTCTGCCTTTGTATCTTTTGCTTTTGTTAATGTAGTTTTTATATCTTTTGCTTTTGTTAGTGTAGTTTTTATATCTTTTGTTTTTGTTAGTGTAGTTTTTATATCTCTTATATTTGTTAATGTGATTTTTATATTTTTTACTTTTGTTAGTGTAGTCTTTATATCTTTTAATTTAGCAGTGGAGACAGCTTCAGTAAGGATCATCAATGTGTCCCTTAACCCCTCAAACAATCGTTCTCCCATAATTTTTTGGTCTAAAATTTCAATAAGACCTGGTCTTAATGTCATCAGATGTCCTGCAAGATTACCGCTATCCACCGAAGAAATATATTGAGGCGACAGTGGTTTTAGAGACTGTGTGTCATACCAATTATAGAAATGTCCCTTGAACCGCTCTAATGATTCCATTGTTTGGAAAGTGTTAGCTGTCCGTTTAATTAGTTGTCCTGCTGAAATGTAGCCAAAATCGTATGCAGATAGATTTGAGAGCAAGGCAAGCCCAATGTTGGTAGGAGAGGTGCGATGTGCAATAACTGCAACTGGATGTTCCTGATAGTTATCAGGCGGTAGCCAATTATCTTCCTTACACATAAACGTCTCGAAAAACGACCATGTTTTACGGGAAATCCTGTGCAGAAAGATAATCTGTTCAGTCGTGAGTTTTGATTCAGGGCGTGATATGGGGAGACTTATCCACCATGCAATAACAGGTGATAGAAACCAGAGTCCCAATATAGGTCCAGCCACATATAATGCGGACGGTCTCAACATAGCTATGATAATCGCCGAAATAACGGCAATAGTAGGGGCACTCCACATGGTCAGACATGAGCCTACAAAATCAGTGCGTCCATTATGATTAGTGTCAACTGACGGATTCCATTGAAGCAACAGTTTATGCGTAACCATAAGCCGCCATATTGTGCGAACGATTGCATCTAAACTAAAAAAGGCTTCGTATGGCAGGAATACAAGCGTCATTGCTGCCCCAATAAACTGTTGATATGCAGAGTATGCTAAAGAGGCAAAGTGCTGCCCAAGAGTAATATCAATTGTCTTTTTAAACGCCTTTACCCCAGAGGCTGATAAAGAGGGAATCAGAATGATAGCAAATACTGAATTTGTCCAGAACCAGACTGATGGCAATACTGTCCAGCCAAGCAGCAGCAGTATTGTTAAACCAGCGGCAGTAAGACTTCGCCGCAGGTTGTCAAATATCTTCCAGCGTGAGAGCATGGAGAGCGAAATCTTCCACTTTTGTGTCTCAAGACAATCAATACCTTCTGGGAGTAGCCAGCGAGCAATCTGCCAGTCTCCCCGAATCCAGCGATGTCTGCGTCTCATATCTGCTATATAACCAGACGGGTATTCTTCATATAACTTTACATCACTCAGAAGTCCTGATCTGGCATAACATCCTTCGAGCAGATCGTGGCTCAATATCCTGTTGTCTGGAAAACGTCCACCTATCGCATTTTCAAATGTATCAACATCATAAATACCCTTACCGATGAACGAGCCTTCATCAAAAATATCTTGATAAACATCAGAAACAGCACGCGTATATGGATCAATTCCTGAATCACTTGCACACATCCGTGCATAGCGTGATAAATTAGCACTGGATAGGCTCACCCCAACCCGTGGTTGAAGAATACCGTAACCTGCAACGACACGCTGTTTTTTTTC
Source organism: Desulfamplus sp. (assembly GCA_015231615.1). Taxonomy (GTDB): domain Bacteria; phylum Desulfobacterota; class Desulfobacteria; order Desulfobacterales; family Desulfobacteraceae; genus Desulfamplus. Next base: position 9,579 of record JADGBE010000061.1, read on the forward strand.
GTCATAAACAGCACGATTAAGGGGATGTGCCATTGTACCAATAAACTGCCAAGCAGAATCGCGTACCAATTGAGTATCAGTATCAAGTGTGATTACATACTTGACGTTCGATAAGAGCCATGTATTACCAACTACAAGCGAAAACCGCTCATTGAAGCCAGAGCTTGATCCTTCTCGCAAAAACCAATTCAAATCAGCCAGCTTGCCTCGTTTCCGTTCATAACCCATCCATATCTTGTCATGGGGATTCCATTTGCGTGGACGGTGGAACAGGAAAAAGGTATCCCCCCCCTCCCTTTTGTATTTCTCGTTTAGCTTTTCAATCCTATGCTTTGCATCTTTTAAGAGCAGTTCGTCCTCTGGCAGAGTCTCTTCCATGGCATCACGAAAATCAGTCAAAAGAGCGAAGTGGAGATTATCATCACGATTTGCAAGAAAACGAACCTCCAGTGCTACTATTAAATCTTCAATATTCTGAATGCTTGTAATCATAGTCGGAACAACAACCAAAGTTCTAAGTTCGTTTGGAATACCTTTGGAGAAGTCCATACGAGGGAGCGGGTGAGGCGTAACCATCAACGTAACTATCCAGTTCATCATAGCTACTGCTAAATGGCTGGCAGAAAGGATAAAAAATACTCCGATAAACAAGAACGACCAGCTTGGCAAACCTTCATCATAAGATTTTACCATTAAATACCATGAGAAAAAGGCGGTCATTAAAATAATACTGCCACCGTAGAAAAACAGAGGAAAACGGCGAGTTGTTTTGAGAAAAACATCAGCAGAGGTTAAACTCATTTTTGCCATCTGTTGAAGCTGTTCTAAACCCTCACCGATAAGATAGAAACCAACGTGTGTCTTACGCTCATCGCCGCCTTTTAGGTTATATTGCTCTTTCGCAAGCTCAATAGCTTTACGTGCTATTTCACTCTCAGAGAAGGGGCTTTTCTTTGCAATCTTTTCTACTACATGACGATATCTATCTCGGGTGGTAAAATCCATACGAAGGTAAGCATCATTAGGATCTTCACCCAGTGTCTGCTCAACAACGCTCATTGTCTCAACAAACTCACGCCAGTCCATTGCACCCATGAAACGAAGACTGCCAATGCTATTGCTCATTGAGACCTGATCCGCAGCCTGTTGATGATTCTCTGATCGCACAAGTTGTTCGATTGTAAGACCAGATTCAGAAAGTTGCTGTTCAATCCATGTGAGCGGCATCACCAAAGCTGTATCTCTGTTTTGAAGGCGGCATGTAAACTCTGCAACAAATGAACTTACCATTGGAGGATTGGAACGTGCCATGTCTGCAATAGATATAATAAGGCTCTTCGGGTCGTTTATAGCGATATCAGCTATACGGTTAGCCCAGTAGTCAGCAAGATTTCGGTTGATCCTGTCAGCAGCAAGGCGGACCGCAATTCTGCGGAGATTTTCGATAAGTGCCATTCGTAGCATAATCGGAATTGCCCACAATTCGCCTAATTTGAGTATAGTTATAGTCTGATAGGAAGCTGTGAAACCACTAAGACTTTCAAGATCGATCTTGCCGTCGTTGTGCGATATAGTCTCTAATGCAATGTCATACACTCGTGGAAGCCCTGCTGATTGACCCTTTAGAAGATTTGGCAGCCCACGGCTGTAACCCTTATGCAGATGTAGTTTGGCAGTACGGATATCTTCCTCAATCAGATAAAAATTATCAAGCATCCACTCCCCTGCTGGTGAAATTTCGTGCCCTGCCTTAACAGCGTCAGTCATAAGATTGCGAACTCCAAGCAAAACAGTCTCATTATCGGCAAGTCTTAACAGAAGCTGGTTAGGTACACTCATGGGATTCAATTTGTGAGTAGCAGCCAGAGTTATACTATGCTGTTTCATCTGCTCACTGCTAAATATTTCTGCTCTTAGTGGGAGTTCATCGCTGTCGTATTTCTCTCTCCTGGTTTTTCTATGGAGATATTTTGACCACTTTTTTAACCTTTCAGACTCTTTAGCCATAACCTTCCTTCTGCACTATTATAAAAAGTTCACTGCCTGCCCGTAATTGCTTCACAGGATTAGAGCATTAAATGTAAATTATATATTCTTGCAAAGGATATGCCAAAAAGCACAAACATAAAAAAAACAGTAATTATGTTTTGGCAATTTTTGTCATTACCGATATTTTTTTTGGTAATTTTTGCCAGCCGCTATTTTTTAAAAAATTTCATAAACTCTTTTTTTGTTTACTATTTAATGCACTGTTAATACTCTTGACTGATAACCTAATATCTGTTTAAACTGTTTTTCTAATATAACCCATCATTACGAGTTTCTCTGCATATCTGTATATCTGAATCTGAGGTCAATTCTTGTAGATTGCTCATGGAGATTCTCCAGTGTGTCTAATTGTTATGAATGACATCACTGACGGAAGAAGACGGGGACGCTATTCCTTAAATTACTGGTCATATATAAACTTAAGGTCATATAAGACCGTTATTTATCCCCTCTCCAATGGCTATTATGACTCCAATTCATTCGCCATATAGTAACATATAAACCCATATAACTATTTTACGACTTTTTATCCTTAAAAATCAGGATTATATAATAATATAGTCCTTAATGTTACGGCATGGCATTAATCTTGATTGAGGCAATTGCGATGATCAATTGCCACGATTAAAGATGATGGATTAATTTGATAGGGAATAAATAACAATCAGCTAAAAATAGGGATAAATAATTATGATTGAAAAAAAAACGGAATTACGCAAACAGGCTGAAAGCAAACTCGCTCTTTTACCCCAAAATGCAGAAACTCTGTCACAGGAACAAATCCAAGAGACACTCTATGAACTGCGGTTACACCAAATTGAACTTGAGATGCAAAACGAAGAGCTAAATAGGGTAAATCAAAAACTTGAAACAGCTATGAGTCGTTATTATGCACTCTATGACACAGCCCCTGTAGGTTATTTCACGGTTAGCGAAAAAGAGATTATTGTGGAGGCAAATCTCACAGCCTCAACTCTTTTCGGGATAGATAGAAACGCAATGCTTTGGCGAAAAATAACACTCTTCATCCACAGAGAAGATCAGGATATATATTATCTTCACCGAAAACAGTTTTTTGAAACGGGTAAATTCCAGATATGCGAACTACGTATGGTTAGACAAGATGACGGTAGATCATTTCATGCTCATGTTGAAGGAATAGCAGCAAGGGACGCAAACGATACGCCTGTATGCCACATCATAATAAGCGATGTTAGCAAAGGGAAGCGGCTGCGAGATCAGATGCATCAAATAGAGAAGATGGAGTCAGTTAGTCGGCTTGCTGGTGGCGTTGCTCATAACTTTAACAATATGCTGTCAGTAATTCTTGGCTATACAGATATGTCAATAGAAAAAATTGATCTATCCAATCCAATTTTTGATGATCTTATGGAAATACGAAATGCGGCTATACGTTCTGCCGATCTTACAAATCAGTTGGAGATTTTTGCAAGAAAACAACCCATTGTTCCCACAGTTATTGACATCAATGAGGCTATTGAGAAGATGCTCCCGATGCTGCACAATATCACAGGTGGTGATATTGAAATTATCTGGGAGCCGGGTTCTGATATATGGCCTCTTACGATAGACTCTCTCCAACTTGACATGATAATCACTCATCTTCTAATTAATGCAAAAAATAATATCTCTGGTTCAGGAAAAATAACAATAGAAACTCTAATAACAAGATTTGACCAAAAATGGTGTGATGCACATTATGGATGTACTGCAGGAGACTATGTTGTAATTGAAGTTCGTGACAGCGGAAAAGAGATAGATTCAAAAATACAGACGCATATTTTTGAGCCATTCTCAGGAGTCATTAAATCAGATGAATCAAATGGTCTTGAAATGTCAATGTTACATGGCATGGTCAAACAAAATGGCGGTTTTATAAATGTTTATAGCCAGCAAGGTAAGGGAACTTCTTTCACGATTTATCTGCCCAAATATATAAAAGACGATTCTTCAGTTATGAATAATGAATATCTAACAAAACCCTTGATACAGGGCTATGAGACAATTTTGTTGATAGATAATGAACCAATGATATTAAGAATTGGAGAGGTGATACTGCAAAGTCTTGGATATAAAGTGATACCAGCCTCATCTTCGCAAGATGCGATGCGTCTGGCAGAAAAATACAATGGAGAATTTGATTTGGTTATTATGGATGTAGCTATGTCAGGAATCAAAGGGTCAGAAATAGCAAAAGAGCTTCTTGCACTATATCCCCACATCAGATGTATGTTCATGTCAGAATATACGGCTAACATGATGGATAATAGTTACTTGTATGATGAAGGGATTTATTTTATCCGTAAACCATTTTCCAGACGTGAACTTGCATATAAGATTAGAGAAGCATTGATAAAAAGTTGATAAGGAATCAAAATTTAATAATGCCTAAATTATACCCAGCAATGTCATAGTAGGGAACAACGATCGTTGTTCCCTACTCAATTTATTCAATCTCTGGTGTTATTAAATTCCCAATTCCTAATTATACATACTAAAATATTTTCATTAACTTCAATATCAGGAGATTCCGTGCAAAAGAATAAAAGTTCGATTGAAAAGGTATTAAAACTTCGCCAACACGCTGAAGATATTCTCAAGGAAGAATCAATACAACCAGTTGATAATATCAAGTCCTTATCTGATGAAGAGATCAAACGGACGATTCATGAGTTGCAGGTTCATCAACTTGAATTAGAAATGCAAAATGAAGAACTATCCCGTGTAAATGAAGAGAAAGACGCGATAGCAGCCCGATATTTTGACCTATACGATCTCGCCCCTGTTGGCTATTGCACTCTCTCTGATGAGGGAATAATTATTGAGGCAAACTTAACTGCTGCAACTTTGCTTGGTATCCCAAGAAGAGAACTTATTAAACAACCTTTTTATCGTTTTATACTTCCTGAAGATCAAGATGTTTATTACCATAAATACCATAAACCACTCTTAAAATCTTGTGATTTGGATTTTAACACATTGGAACTTAGGATGGTAAAACAAGATGGCACTACATTCTGGGCACATTTGAAGGCAACTGTTGGGCAGGATATGTTTTGCCCAGATGCAACAAAGCAAGAGACAGGTGTTATATGCCGTGTTACTATAAATGACATCAGCGAACTCAAACGTATTCAAAACGAGCTTAATCAGGCTCAGAAGATGGAATCAGTAGGAAGACTTGCGGGCGGTGTTGCACATGATTTCAACAACATGTTAATGGTGATTCTTGGCTATACTGAAATATCTATTGATATGGTAGATGATGAGCTACTTCGTGAAAACCTTATGCAAGTAATTAAGGCGGCTAAACGTTCTGTCGACATCACCCAGCAACTGCTTGCTTTTGCACGCAAACAGACAGCTTCTCCAAAAATTTTGAATATTAATAATAGTGTTGAAGAGCGATTAGAAATTCTCAGAAGGCTTATTGGTGAAGATATCTACCTAAACTGGAAGCCGTGTATAGACTTGTGGCAAGTAAAGATAGATTCTACACAACTTGATCAAATACTTATCAATCTGTGCGTCAATGCAAGAGATGCCATAAATAGTGTCGGGAATATTACGATATCAACTGACAATGTAACTCGTGATAAAATCTATTGTTCAAACAATGAATACTCAGAATTTACAGGAGATTATGTAGTCTTGATTGTCAGTGATGATGGATGCGGCATGGAAAAGGAGATATTGGATAATCTTTTCGAGCCTTTCTTCACCACAAAAGAGGTGGGAAAAGGTACGGGACTTGGTCTTTCAACTGTTTATGGCATCGTTAAACAGAATAACGGTTTTGTAAATGTTCTCAGCAAACCTGAAAAGGGAACAACATTCCATATATATCTGCCGAGGTGTATGGAGAGTGATTTTGAGATATAAATTGGTAGGGTTTAACCCAATGCCATTAAGTTAAGTTAAGTTTTATCGCCCAGAGCTAAAGCTCAGGGCTAATTCTTACCCAAGCCCGCTTAAGCGGGCTTCTCTTATGGTTAGCCGAGAGCTTCAGCTCAACGGCTAACAGAGCTGCTTTGAAATATTTTTTTCTTAACTTAATGACATTGCTGGATATAATTTTGGGCATTATTAAATTTTTATTCCTAAAATGGAATTACTAAATCTTACCCCGCAACACCAGTAAAGGTAATTACCGCCCCCTCAATCACATTTTCAAGAGTTCGGTAAGGCAGAATACGCATTATATACCGCCCGCCTTCGGTTGTCTCTACCTCAACCTCTTTAGGAATAAGTGTGTCTAAAACCGACTGTATATCTGGCACTAATCTGTCGTAGCCCACTAAATTGGATACAACATGACCCACAGGACGTCCCACATCGCTAAGTATAAGATTAATGAGCCTTGTAACTGCTGGTGTAAATCGAAGTATTTTAAGTTGATGATCCACAAAAACTGTACCAATGCCAGTACCTGCAAGTAGATTGTTCATATCGTTATTTGCCCGCGAAAGATCAGCTACTTTGCTTTGGAGTTCCGCGTTGACTGTGGCAAGCTCTTCGTTTACCGACTGTAACTCCTCCTTTGATGTCTCAAGCTCTTCATTGGTTGATTGCAGCTCCTCGTTTACCGACTGCATCTCCTCATTAGAAGATTTAAGCTCTTCGTTAGAGGTCTCAAGCTCCTCCTTAGTGGCTTGAAGGTAGTCCTCTCTGGCTTTTAGTGCCTGTCTGAGACGTTCGATAGTGCTGTTTTGGTCAGTGGTTCCCTCAGAAGCCTTAATATCCTCTGTTGATAAACTGCATACCTCTTCTGTAGCAGTCAACAATGTTTTAGCAGAAGCCTCTTCATAATCACACTCTGCAAAATCTTCTAAGCTCACAAGATATAAAAACGATTCAGATAAAGAGATACTTCCTTTTCCAAAGAAGTCTGCTTTTACAGGTCTGATTGTTAGGTTAATTTTTGTGAAATCACCGTTTGTTCTGATTCTAACACCTTGGGATCTCACGATCTCTTTGCTTGAAGCTGCATTGTGCAGGGCAGTAGTAAGTTCTCGGGTCAATCCTTCTCGCGACATCTTAAGGATATTACTTATCCCACTTTCACCAGGGGCAGGTTCAAGATACTTTCCTGTTCGTCCATGTATATAGAATATATCCCCATAAGCATTAACAAGAACACTTGGTGGCACTACCTCTTCAAGCAATATTTTCTCAGTAAGTTCGCGAAATGGCATTTTTACAGAATCATCTTTTCTTGGAATTATATGCTGCAATACCTTCTCTTCAGAAGTAATGTGTGGAAGAAAACAATTCGGAAGAATGTATCTCATGGTGTTAAAAACGTTTTTACGCTGATATATCTTTGATTTGCGATCTAACGTTGCAAAAAGATCGTTGAATTCACCTGTTGTTTCAGATGTCCCGAGAAATAGGAAACCTAACGGGTTAAGTGCGTAATGAAACATAGGAATAACTCTTTTTTGCAGCTCTCCACCCATATAGATCATGAGGTTACGACAACTGATGAGATCAAGTTTTGAAAAAGGGGGATCTTTTATAACATCTTGCTCAGAAAAGACGAGCATATCACGAATTTTTTTGTGGATACGATAGGCTCTTGGAGATACTCCATCAGAGCAATTATTTTCGGTCTCAGTTTCAGGATTAAAAAACCTTGACAAACGCTCAGGTGAAATGTCGGCTGCAATACTTGCGGGATATATGCCAGCGCGAGCTGTGCTGATAGCATTGCTATCAATGTCTGTTGCAAACACCTGTATCTTAAATATTTGTTTTAGCGAATCCATCTTTTCAGCAAGCAAGATGGCAATGGAATATGCCTCTTCACCTGTGGAGCAGCCAGAAGACCAGACTCTGATGAAGCTGCCAGCAGGTTTATCATCAAAAAGTTTTGGAATTACAATATCTTCAACCACCTTAAATGCTTCAGCATCTCTAAAAAAACTTGTTACTCCGATAAGAAGATCACGAAACAGTGCTTCAATTTCTGCTGGTGTTTGCTGCAGGTACTTAACATATTCCTCTATTTTTTCAATCTGATTCACTGCCATTCGCCTCTCAATACGGCGATTTATAGTACTTTGCTTATACTCGGAGAAATCGTGTCCAACCTGAGCTCTCAACAATATAAAAATTTTCTTTAGGATATTTTCTGATCGGGAAAGATTACTTTTAGTATCTATTAATTGTCTGTTCTTACCAAAAGCATGGGAGGTGTATGCAATGAGCTGGGCTGGCATCTCAGCAGGCGGCATTTCATAATCTACAAGACCTGTGGCTATGGCACTTTGCGGCATTCCGTCATACTCGGTTGATGCTGGATTTTGAACCATCACCATACCCCCCTCACCCTTGATCTCTCGAACCCCTATGGTGCCATCACTGCCTGTACCTGAAAGCACAATACCAATAGCTCGTTCTTGCTGGTCTTGAGCAAGAGAGCGGAAAAAAAAATCAATTGGCAGCCTTTGACCACGGGGTGCAACCGGCTCAATCAACTGTAAAGTCCCGTTCAAAAATGCCATATCCCGATTAGGTGGAATAATGTATGTACAGTTAGGCTGCACAACCATACCATCTTTTACCTCAAAGACCTGCATTCTGGTGTAACGGCGGATAAGCTCAGTGAGAATACTCTTGTGGTCAGGTGCAAGATGCTGTACCAGCACAAAAGCCATGCCAGGTTCAATGTCAGCAGGCATACCTGAAAAAAAAGCCTCAAAAGCAGCTAATCCTCCAGCGGACGCACCAATACCAACTATTGGGAAACCTGTTACCTCTTGTTTATCCTGCTGAACGTGCTCAGTTTTAATATCTTTTTTCCTTCTGGTCATGGCGTGTTATCCTGTTTACTGTTATTTTGTGGATTGCTTTATCAGTTGACTATATATTCTCTTTGGGCTTTTTTTAAATACCTTTCTATTATAATCCTTCTTCTAATCTCATCGCTCTCTTTTATAGCTCTTTGTTCATAGGCTTTATAATATGAAGTCTCTTTAAGTTGCCTTTCAATTTCTAAGGCATATCTCTCTTTTATGATTGACTCACAAGTTGATGCTTTTACAGATTCTAAAACAGTGTGAAAATTTTTTCTATCCTCAGTAAGACCCAAATCAATAAGACTTGTCTTTGCCTTTTCTAAAGCATCTAATTCTAAACGACTCTTATCTTTGTCAGTTAGCTCTTTTATTATCGTTGTTATGATTTCCCTTGCCTTCTTCTCTTGCTTTGGTGCTTGTATTTTAGAGTTTACTGTATCCTTAATCTCTTGTTCTATTGATTCCCACTCATCAGCAGAGTTTAACTTTAAATCCTCTATTTTTTTGTTTATTTTCTCATCTAACTCTTTGATAAAGTTTTCTTTTTTCTCTCTCTCTTGCTTTGCTTTTAATTCTTCTTGTAGCTTAATTTCTTCCTGCTTTTTCCGTGTTTCTTGCTCTTGAATATATTGATTATGGTGCAATGACTTCTGAAATGGCTCACCTGCTTTTGGTAATCTTCTTCTAACCCAAGCTCCGCAGTTTTTAAGACCATCTTTATTTCTCTTTTTTCTATCTTCTATTTCAAACTCTAAATCAGCAAAAGCATTTAAAATCACCTCGTCCGAGTGCTCAGACCTTATTTTATTATAATCTTGAAACCCTAACTCTATCAGCCTTTTATTTATTTCATCTTCAGGGGAGACAATTATATCAATAATCTCTTTAGAGCCTTCTTTTTGGGTTAATTGCTTTTGCTTATTATCCTCTTTCTTTGCTTTATCTATAACAATAAATTCTATGTCTGTTATGGCTCTACCTGTTTTTATAGTCTTGTATTCAAAATAAAAATCTGATTTTGCTTTTAACTCCCTTTCCGCAATGTTTAAAACCTTCATTTTAAAACTTATTATCTGTGAATATTGTTTATCTTCAATACCTAATATCTCTTTAAGGTCTTTTATACTGAATCTAAATATAAATCTTTTTTTTCCATAATAACAATATTCTTTTAAAAGTAATTCATATAGACGAATTGCATAAATACTCCTTAATTTTAATACACTATCAAGGTTTATAATAGTGAAATTATCTTTTAATTTTAATAGATAAGGCTTCATTTTTTGAGATATTTCAATTTCAATAATACCATTTCCAATATATTCAGATGAAGCAAACCAATTCACTACAAGATACTTATCTTTATCGCCTTTTATATTTGCATCTATATCTTTTTTTATGTAAACGGACTTATGTGATAAATCTATAAGAATTTCCTCTATCTGCTTATGGTAATCATTTGTTTTGATTTCAAACAATTCTATTAAATCTTTAACTTGTATGTGATAAATTTTAAAATAATCATCTTCGGG
>JADGBE010000062.1 GCA_015231615.1 Desulfamplus sp.
AGCCCTCAAGCACTTCCCTATTTGGTCTTGCACCGGACGGGGTTTACCAAGCTTTTTCAGTCACCTGAAAAACTGGTGCGCTCTTACCGCACCGTTTCACCCTTACCAGCTATATTTACTATATCTATGGTGTTAATTATCATAATAATAAATTTGACAATTAACAGTCTCATAAAAAAATAAAATTGCTGGCGGTCTGTTCTCTGTTGCACTTTCCTTCACGTTACCGCGACTCCACGTTATGGAGCGTCCTGCCCTATGGTGTTCGGACTTTCCTCAAGATTTTTAAATCCTGCGATCGCCTGATCTACTTTCACCGTATTATAGTAATTAAAAGATCAACTGCTGCATCATTTTATTAATTGAAATTTGTTTTTTCATAACAACCTGCCTATCGTTAAGAGATAGATTCGATATGATATAAAATTTTATTGCAATGGGGACACTGAATAAGCAATGTGCATCTGCGTATCTCAATATAAAGCTGAGGTGGAATATTCATAAAACAGCCTCTACACAATTCGTCTCTAACCTCAACTACTGCAATGCCTCCACTCATTTGGGAAATCTCGTTAAATCTATTTAAAAGATAAGGATTTAAGTTTTGTGCAATCTTTTCACGCTGCTCTTGATGCTCTTTAAGACGTTCACGGTCAGAAATAGTTTTATTGTCAATATCTTCCTGTTGTGAGCGTATCTTTTGAGTCAACTGCACAAATAACTGTTCCTGCTCTTTTAGCTCTTTCTCTTTAGACTCTTTCTCTTCAAGGTTTTTAAGATAGATATTTTCAAGAGTCTCTCGACGTTTTTTATTGTTATCAATCTCTCGAAGAAGTAAAGCATAATCTTTGCTAAATAGAGGTTTAAAGCGACCATCTTTATGCCATAGTCCTATGATTTCAGGTACCCCTGTTGCACCAAAATCTGCATTAGTTATAACTCATACTGGTCATATTTTAGATTACATTACTGCTGATAAAGGACAGGTCCTTTATAAAGGGCAATTACGCTGTTCTCAAAATGCTCGTGAGATACTAAAATGGATAAGAGAGTATGGTTATGAAGATTGCGTAGAGTGTGCATTATAACGGTAGATTTATAAGATAATCCATGCAAAACTGAGGCTTGCCCATTGATTTGATTGGATAAAAAATGAGTTCCGCAGGAGATCAAATAAATAGGTTTGCAAGTTAGAGCAGAATACGTTGTTATAAAAGTGGAGATTAAAATAACATGTCAAAAAATGATGTGAATTTTTCAAAATATATTAATTTGTCAGAAGATCATGGCTATGTGGATAATCTCGGAGCTATTGAGCAAAACGATGTAAAAGAGTTTGTCAGAGTTGGAATTGACACTGATAATTCATTAAGAGCCGCTACATTTATACAGAAAGATAGCTCTATTATCCATTGCAGCAAAAGCATTGAAGGGGTTGAGATAAAAGGTATTTCCCAAGCTCTTGAACAGTATGAGTGGCTTAACGACTATCTTTGGAAACTTGTTCCACATGAGAAAGATGAGATAACAAAATCATTAAGCATTAAACCAGATCAAGGTGGATATTATATTGGGATCAAAAAAGGTGTTAAGGCACAAAAGCCTCTTCAAACATGCCTCCACATTGCAAAGGAGAAATTTTCTCAAAAGGTTCATAATATAGTTATTTGCGAAGAAGATTCAGAAATCCACATAATTGCGGGTTGTTCAACATCTGATCATCTAAAGTCTGGTCTGCATATAGGGGTTTCTGAGTTTTATGTAAAAAAAGGGGCAACCCTTAAATACACTATGATTCACGATTGGGGCGAAGATGTCTATGTAAGACCTAAAACTGCTGTTCATATTGATGAGGGCGGGGTATTTATCTCAAATTATATATCGCTTAAACCAGTAGGCTCTATAGTTTCAAATCCTGTTATCACCCTTGAGAAAAATGCAACTGCCAGAATCAACAGCATTTTGGTTGCAAGCAAAGGGACTTACATGGATATGGGTTCTATAGTGCATTTGAATGGTTCTGGTGCAAGAGCTGAGATAATTTCAAGAGCTATTGTTGCTGGTGGAACCATTATTTCTCGTGGGCATCTTATTGGCAAGGAGTCTGGAGTAAAAGGTCATCTTGAGTGTAAAGGGCTTATTTTAAAAGATGGGTTACTTCATGCAATTCCTGAACTATCTGGATATACTTCAGGTGTTGAGATGTCCCATGAAGCTGCTGTTGGAAAAATTGATAAAAGAGAAATTGAGTATCTCATGGCAAGAGGTTTGAATGAAGAAGAGGCTGTCTCTACAATTGTAAGAGGGTTCTTGAATGTTGAGATTGACGGACTTCCAAAAGAGCTTGCAGAAAGAATTGACGAGGCAGTTAAAGAGACAGAAAAGGATATGATGTAGAGTTTTTGGCTTTAAGCAGTTAGTAAATAACTGTTAGAATAAACGGTAAAACTATACAGACATATTCCAGAACTTTTATAATAATAAGAGACCTGATGAACAATAAAATATGAATATCTCATCTAATATGTCGTTTAGGGAAAAGGTTGACCACTTCTCATTTGAATATCTAAAATGTATTGTATATATTTTAGATGTTAAAGATGAGCCTAATCACCTTTTAAATAAAAAGGTCTATTCTAAATTAATTAGTGCCTCTCATCTATTAGAGGATTTTCTTGATTTTCACGGGGCAAAAAATAATAGGACATGGATCTTTTATAGAGAGTTGAGTGCTGCTGTAAGGTATCTATCTTTAGCTGGATACTCTCAAAAACACATTTTTAACCGTATGGAGCTTTATAAGTTTGAGAGAAAAGATGAAGTTTTTGCAGATGAATCACGCGACACCTTGATGATGATTCAAGGCTCATTAGAACTTGCAGCTCCAGTTATAATTGATGAGGCAAAACGTCTTGGCATAGAGATTCCTACAAATGGATATTCTCCTGAATTTTTTCCAGATATTGCAACATCAGAGCAGCTTGAACATAACATTGACGATCTTGATAACAGAAAAGAGCAGAGAAAAAATCTAACCATTATTGCAACTGAATTTCTTGATCTTATTAAAGCATTTGAGCCTCTCTCTTTTTATGAACGCTACACAAGTGAGCAGATACGTCAAATTGTTCCATCTAAGGTAAATGAAGTTGGAATCAGACGTTTTGAGATGCTTTTGCACAATCTTCAATCCTCATTTGATTCTTACGTAATACATGGTGGTTTTTTTCATGGCAACAGAAAATTAAAGCAACTGAGAAGCCATTTTTCAGTTGCTTTTCATATTTTACAGGTAATGGGAAGGTTACTCCATTTCTATGAGCGTCATCTTTTTGATGTTGACTACAAAGATGTCTATAAAAAGGTGAGTGAAGAGCTTACAGAGATGATTGATCCTGATGTTCTTCTTGATAGATGTGTAAACTATTGTCTATTTTATGCGTGGCAATTTTTATCATCTGGTCAGCGTCTTGCATTAGAGATATTAAATGAAAATATTGAACGTTCTTCAATCACTGTTGGCATTCCAAAAGAGAGAGGATTTCATACAAGACCAAGCCTTCTTGTTGCTAAGATTGTTCAGCACTATGGAGGTGTTGTGGAGATGGTTCTTGGCAATGATAGATTTGACGCTTCAAGTGTGCTTGATCTGCAGTGGGCTGGTGGCAAAATAAAAAAAGACGATATTGAGTATGTAGTGTTTGAGGGTGATACAAGGGCGCTTGAAGATTTAAAAATTCTTGCAAGTGTAAATTATGCCGAAGATTCAATGGGGAAAGGTGTGCCTCTTCCAAAACAGTTATCCTATTTAAGATAATGGAAAATATGAGTGGAAATTTATAGCTCGGCTATAATTTAGCCCTGAAATTTATTTCAGGGCATGAAAAAGCTAAAATATCATGATACATAATTCTAAAATTCAAATTGCTGGAAAAAATGGTTGAATCAATAGAAAATTACACAATATATGCTTTGATTGTTGCTGGCGGTAAGGGGCTTAGAATGGAATCTACAATCCGCAAGCAATATATTAAGATAGAGGGGATTCCTCTGCTTGCCCGAACTATTGGTATATTTAGCTCTCTTGACTCAATTAGCCATATATTTGTTGTAGTTCCTGAAGAGGACACGGACTACTGTCTTGAAAATATCATTTTGCCTTATGATTTAAGTAAAAAAGTCTGTTTAGTATCAGGTGGGTCAGAACGCCAACAATCTGTTATGAACGGATTGAAAAAGATAAATGAATATGATAATCCACAAATTCGAGATATAATTATAAATAAAGATAGGTATAGAGACGGAATAAACAAAGATATAAACTCTATAAATAGAGATGGATATAGAGACGATTTAAATAAAAATAGAAATACTACAAATAGAATAGTTCTTATACATGATGGTGTTCGTCCATTTGTTGATAGCAAAACTATTAATAGTACTATAGAAGGTGCTTTAAAATATCGAGCTTGCATACCAGTTATTCCTGTTGTTGACACATTAAAACTAATGGATAGTAATGGGTTTGTTGATGGAATCGTTGACAGGACAAATCTAAATCAAGTTCAGACACCTCAGGCATTTGAACTTGATTTAATACTCAAAGCACATGAAGATGCAATATTAGCAAATTTTTTTGCAACTGATGATGCCTCGTTAGTTGAGAGATTGGGAAAAAAGGTTTTTATGACGCAAGGATCAAAAACAAACATAAAGATCACTACACAAGAAGATTTACTCTTTGCAAAATATATTTATGAAATATCAAGACATCCTATAAGTAACCTTATGGCATTGACAAATTAAAGATAGGCATAAAATAAGGAGAATTAAATGGCGGAAAAACCAACACTAAAGATTGGTCATCTATCAATTACCGATCATCTGATTTTAGGTGTTACTGATTTAAAACTTAAAAAAGGGGCTGAAACATTTGAACATTGCACTCTTCAGACTGTTCTAAAAAACGGCTGGAATGAAGTTGCCGATGCTTTAACCTTTAAATCTCTTGACGGTGCCTTTATACTTGCCCCTACTGCAATGGATCTATTCAAATCTGGAGTTGGAATAAAACTACTTCTACTTACCCACAGAAATGGTAGTATTCTTGTAAAGAATAAACGTGCAAATATTGAAAAAATTGAAGATTTTGCAGGAAAAACTGTTCTTATTCCATATCAGCTCTCAATTCATAATATGTTGTTCCACAGACTCCTTTCAGAAAAAGGTCTTAAACCAGGAAGAGCTGTTGAAAAAAATATTGATGTAACTCTTGAAGTTGTCGCCCCCTTTCAAATGCCAGAAGCACTTCAATATGATGAAGAGGGTGAAATAGGCGGGTTTATTGTAGCAGAACCTATTGGCTCTCAGGTTATTGCTTCTGGTCTTGGAGAAGAATTTTATCTTTCCAAAGATTTGTGGTCCGGACACCCTTGCTGTGTCTTTGTAATGAGAGATGAAATTATTGCAAAGTATCCTGAGGCTGTTCAAGAGCTGACTAACAGCTTTGTTAAGTCTGGTAAAGCTATTGATGCCCAGCCTGATCCTGCGGCTGTAATTGGAGGAAAATTTTTATCTCAGAATGTAGAAGTTATTAGAAGAGTTTTAACAGATCCACCTGACCGTATTACTACAAGTGAGCTTTTTCCTGTTCTTGAAGACCTTGATATAATTCAAAGATACATGATGGATAAGATGAAAATTATGACAAGCCTTATTGATCTTGAAAAATTTGTTGATACAAGATTTGCAAAAGCTGCTGGAGCAAAATAAAAGGCATATTTCTTGCTTCCTAACTCCTTAAGATTGAGATTCACCGTATATATAAAGATATTCTTGACTCAATATCTGGAAAAGGGAGGTAATTATGCTGATAGACCCATTTGATAAAAAAAATTATGCTACAACGCGATCCTTTGAATCTAAAGTAGATTACGGAGAAAGAGACTTTAAATCTATACTTAAAAGAAATGCAGAAAATAGCAATAGTAATTCTGAACTCCAAAACAGCAGAAATATTGAATCTAATAAAGTCCATATTGGAAAAATTTCAGACGATATACCTACAGTATCAGAGCTACTTTACAAAACACCACAATATAAAAATAAGTGCTGGGATATGCTTGAAGATGATGTGAATTCATCTAAACATTTTAAAAAAATTCCTGCTGGAACAGATATTTATTTAGATAAAGAGACTTCTGAGATTGTATGGGGAAAAGAGCATAGCGAAAGTAGTCTAACAACAGGTAATAAGAATCTTAGAATAAGCAGAAAATCGCCTAAAACAACTCATAACGACTTTGATACAAAGTCTATTATTAGAGGTTCTGATTTTTTTGATAAAAAAGCAGAACCAGCATTTTATAAATCAAACTCAATCAATTCAAACAACATAAATTCTAATCCTGAAAATGGAACTTATAAATCTTCATTACAAAATAAGCCATCACAGAATACTCCAGGACTAAATGAAGCTGTACGTGAGTTTATGGGAAAAGATTATAGCAAAATTGACTGTTACGAGCTTGTGGTTAATGGGCTTAAAAATATGGGTGTAAAATATAGCGGTAAAGATGGTCTTGGAAGACATCTTATAAACAAAGCCATTAATGAAGGTCGTTCTGAGAATCACTATCTTACAGGTGAAGGACTTGTAGAAGCAACAGGACAGAGCGTTTATAATAAAACAATCTTAAATGTTAGAACTCCAATATCGCAAGCACAATCGGCAATGAACGAGATGGATAATGTCTTAAAAGAGGGGCAAATACTATCATTTTCTACTCATAGCCGTGGACATACAGGAGTTATATCAAGAAAAAATGGTGTATGGACATTTATAAACTCTGGATATATGGATAACAATATTTCTGGTAAGAACGGAAAGAAGCAGGTCGGTGAAGAGGTTCTTTCTAAAGAGTTGGAAAATTGGTTTAAACTTGCTGGAAAAAGAAAAGAGAGCCTTCAAATTACACTTGGAGACATTGATTTTTCCAAACTTGCCGCATACCGTGAAGATAAAAGAAGGGTCTCTGAAAAAGTATAATGCCTTCCATATTAAGTAGATATATTTTTAAGGAGTTGCTTTCACCTTTCACTCTATCTCTTATAGTTTTAACATTTATGTTTCTTATGACAAAGATTCCTGAAATCACCAATATGGTGGTCAATTACAATGCAGGAATCTTATCTATCTTCATGCTAATCGTCTATACCCTTCCCCGTTTTATGGAATTTACCATACCAATGTCTGTTATGCTCTCTGTGCTTCTAACTATGATGAGAATGTCAAACGACAATGAGATTATCGCGCTAAAAGGAAGTGGTATAAGCATATATCGGCTTATTCCTCCTGTTTTAACTTTATCTATTATTGGAACTATTTTATCTCTTTGGATTACAATTTATGGTGTCCCTTGGGGTAGATTCTCATTTGCAGCCAAAGGGATAGAGCTTGCTAAAACAACTTTTAATTTCACATTAAAAGAGCGTCAGTTTAACAATATAATTGATAATGTTATGATCTACGTTACCTCAATTGATATAAAAACATCTGAACTTAAAGATATTTTTATAGAAGACAGCAGAGATCCTGATATTGTCAATATTACAGTTGCCTCAAAAGGTCTTCTTACTTCATATCAAGTAGAGCCAGAGCTACCAAATAATGAAGAGACAAAACTATCAAATAGTGAAGAGATAAAGCTATCAATTAATGGGGATACAAAACTATCAAATAGTGAAGAGACAACAAAATTGCCAGATAGCTCATCAGTATCGTCAGAATATAGATACACACTGCGTCTATCTAAAGGGAGCATCAATCAAGTGGATATGACAAGACGATCTGTTAATGCAGTGAGTTTTGACACCTATGATATAAATTTTGACGCCCCATCAAACAGCAAAAATTCTAAACAACAGATTAAAGATTTTGATGAGATGTATCTTGGTGAGCTTATAACTTTCATTAGAAGTTCCAAAGAACAATTAAAGAGCAATAAAAGAATAAAATCAGATAACAGTGCGACCCTAAAAGAGCTTCAAGCTGCCCGTATGGAGCTACATGAGAAGTTTGCTATACCTTTTGCCTGTATTGCACTTGGTTTGCTCTCTATCCCTATTGGAGTTCGCCCTTCCTCTTCAAGACGTTCATCAGGCTTTGGATTGGCGTTAAGTTTTTTTCTCTTCTATTATCTTCTTCTTGCTGCTGCATGGTCTGCTGGAGAGATTGGTTATTATCCACCAGTTATTGGAATGTGGTTACCTAATTTTATAATTAGCGTTGCTTCAATCTATATGTTTTCAAGAGTTTCTTATGAGAAACCTCTCTTTTTACTAAACAGTCGATTTAAGCTCAAAAGCAGCTAAAATATCATGCCAATCCTTATTCAATACTGGTTTAAAGAGTTTGCAAGATTTTTTTTAATTATCCAAACTATAGTTATGGCAATATTTATCTCTGTTGATTATCTGACCAATATAGATAAATTTCTTAAATCAGGAATATCTCTTGTTAGTGGTTTAGGTTATGTGCTTCTTAAGACTCCATTTATGTTTGTTCAGCTTACACCCGCTGGAGCTGTTTTGGCTGTTGTAACGGTCTTTGGTATTATGAACAGGAATAATGAGCTACTTGCAATAAAATCAAGCGGTATAACCACATCATATATAGTTATGCCTGCTATTTGCACAGGTATCTGCCTTGCACTACTTATGTTTTTTCTTGGCGAAACTTTAGTGCCAATCACTATGGCAAAAGCAAACTACATAAAATACTCTGTTATTAAAAAAAATAGAAACCTCTATGCTGTTCGAGAAAATATCTGGATAAAAGGAGATATGAGCATCTCCCACTTTAAATATTTTAACCCAAGAGATAAAACAATATCAGGAATCACAATAACTTTTTTTGATAGCGACTTTAAAGTTTCCAAAAGAGTTGATGCTCAAAGTGGTAAATTTGAGCAAGATATTGAAAGGTTAAAGAATTTAGAAATTTCCTATAATGATGAAGAGTTGAAAGAAAAAATAAAATTAAAAAGTGGACTATGGATACTTACAGGGGTGCTTGAACAAACTTTTGACAGAAAAATTAATGATTTTGTAATAAAAGAGTATGAGCAAAAAGAGCTTGATCTTGAATTAAAACCAGATGATTTAAAGGCTATTGTAAAAAAATCAGATGAGATGGATTTTAGGGAATTAGCCTCCCATATTAGTAAGGTTGAGGGCGAGGGCTACGATGCTACCACATATAAAGTTGATCTATTTGGCAAAACAGCTTTTCCTTTTATCTGCGTTATAATGTCAATTATTGGATCCGCAGCAGGTATGAGACGCTTTGTAAAAGAGAACCTTGCTTTTGGCATTGCAATTGGTATTGGAGCATCTTTTTTCTATTGGATTGTGTATGGTTTTTCAACTTCTCTTGGCTATGCAAGGGTTCTACCGCCGTTTGTTAGTGCATGGGCTACAAATTTTCTTTTTTTGTGTTTAGCAGTTATTTATATTCTGAATACCGAATGATTTTTCTTAAAATCTTATGAAACGAATTTTATACAACAGCATAACATTTATTGTTTTTTTCCTTCTACTACCTTTTCTCCCACTTATTTATCTTTTTTCATCTAAACGCAGAGCAAATATGCTTGAGCGGCTGGGTTGTATTCATCTGATTTCAAAAAAACACTCTAAATCAAATTCACAACCATATCCTGATTCACGATCATATCCTGAATTAAATCCTCATAAAAAACGTATTTGGTTACACGCTCTTTCTGTAGGTGAAGTAAAATCTGCTCTTCCTCTTGTTAATGCTATCAAAGAGAAATATTTGAGCAACTCAGATTGCGAATTAGTTATAACAGCTTCCACAAAAACAGGCTTTGATGTTGCACATCAGCTTTTTTTAACTCATCTTGAAAAAAATAATCAGTCAAATTCTTATGCAATGTCGGTTCAAGTCGGATATTTCCCATTTGATTTTTATTTTTCTGTAAAAAGTATCTGTTCAAGAATATCTCCTGATCTTGTTATTATTGTGGAAAGCGATTTATGGCCCCAGTTTTTGTGGTATATGAACGATAAAAAGATTCCCGTTTTTCTTGTAAATGCAAGGCTTTCTCAATCTTCATTTAATGGCTATATGGCTTTAAGAAAAATGGGTCTATTTTCTTCAATCTTTTCTCTATTTGAAAAAATCATGGTTCAGACAGAGATTGACAAAGAGAGATTCTTGCAAATAGGAGTGCCAGAAGCAAAAACTATTGTAGCAGGCAATATAAAATTTGATCAGCCGATCCCAAAAACAGATATTCCTGATTTGGATAAATTTAAAAATTATCATCAACTTAATAATCATATTCAAGAGATCAATAATTACACGCAAGAACTTAATAATCATAACCCAAGATATATTGTTGCTGGAAGCACTCATGAGGGAGAGGAGGAAGTTCTTGTATCTGTTTTCGTAGAATTAAAACAAAGAATTAAACTAAAACAAAATTCAAGAATCAATAGTTTTAGTTGTAGTGATTGTAGTTGTAATAATTATAGTGATATTAAATTCATTATTGCCCCAAGAGACCCAAAAAGAGCAGCAGATATTAAGAAAATGCTTAATACAAAAGGTTTTGAAAGCATATTTTTATCTGAAATCAGCATTAACAATAAAAGCAATATTGAGATAGACATTATAATTATTGACAAAATGGGCATTCTTTCAGCTCTTTACTCAATCTGTGATATTGCTTTTGTGGGTGGTTCTCTTGTCCAATCTGGAGGTCATAATCCATTAGAGCCTGCTATTTTTTCAAAACCCGTTGTTTTTGGTACATATACTGATGATTTTAAGGAGATAACAGAAACTATGCTCTCAAACGATGCAGCTTTTAGAGTTAAAGACAAAAACGAGCTGTTTGAAACTATCTTCATGCTTTTAAACGATAAAGAGTTGGCAAGTAGGGTAGGGCAGAATGGTTATAACCTTGTTATAAATGGAAGAGGTGCGATTGATAGGGTATTGTCCGTTATTTCCCAAAACGATTCAAAATAGCAAAAATTACTCTCCTTATTAACACTGAAATTCCCCATGCCAAAAGCCACAAAATAAATACAAAAGCGATTCCGGGATCGATTGAATGGTATCTAACGGGAAAAAAATTGTTGTTGCTAACGTTATAAGTTGCCGAAACAATATGATCTGGATCGTCTCGTTTAAGTGTTATAACAACATTGCCAGCTTTATTCCCAGATGGAGACTTACTCTTCTTAGAGGGTGATAGGGCAACACTATAAGCAAAAGTCATATTTCCCATCAAAGCCTTGCCATCTCCAGATACTGTCCAAAAAGTGGGCTTTGGAGATGCTTTTATCCAATCCTCAAATTTTAAAATCTCAGGCTTATTTTCACTATTGACAATTAGAATAGGAAAATTTTTATTGGGCTTATCATTATCTTCGTAAGTCTTGGGCATATATGGTAATATCCCCCATAATAATATAACTGCAAGGATAACTCTGATGCTCCAGTTTAATGTGCTACGAATTAGTAACATAATAAAAATTTACTCCAATATAGAAAAAACAATAATAGAACTGTCTGGCGAAGATTTTAGTGTCAAACAGCCATTTCCCTTTAATGTTTTTAGAGTGCTTTTGTTTGCTTTGTCAACCATTTATGGAGCAGCTGTCTCTTTACGCCTTTGGCTCTATGGAAAACAGATACTTAAAAGTAGAAAAGTTCCCTGTTTTGTTATTTCCATTGGAAATATTGTAGCTGGTGGTAGCGGTAAAACTCCAATGGCAATTTATATAGCAGAAATGGTTAAATCATTAGGATTTAATCCTGTTGTTATAAGCCGAGGTTATGGCGGAACGATGGATAAAAAGCGGACAGAAGACTTCGGTAGTATTGTTGTAGGAGATGGAAATGATTTATTTGCAGTGGCTGAAAATGTCGGTGATGAGCCTTTTATGATGGCATCACGGTGTTCATTTCCAGTGGTTGTTGGAAGAGATCGTTTTAAAGCTGCCATGATGGCCTTGAACCTATTTCAAGATAAATCCAAAAATATTGATGTGATAATTCTTGATGATGGGTTTCAGCATATTCAGCTTAAAAGAGACCTTGATATAGTTCTTATGGATTACAGCCGTCCTTTTGGAAATGGCTATCTTCTGCCCGCTGGGAGATTAAGAGAGCTACCTAAAAGGGCAATTGATCGGGCAGATATAATAATTTTCACAAGATATAATTCTGATCATTTAAAGAGTTTTGATAAAAATTATGTGGAAAAAGTTGTTAGCCATAAAGGCAAAATTAACACATTTTTTATTACAAAACATAGACCTTTTTTACACTCTTTTTTACACCAAACCAAGCCTTTTTCAACTAATCTTACAGCTCTAAAAGGCAGAAAAGGGTGTCTATTTTCAGGTATTGCTGATAACCAATCTTTTAGAAAAACCGTTGAGAATTTAGGTGTTTCAGTCAAGGCACATCTTGAATTTAATGATCATCACATGTATAAGGCGGAGGAAATTTTAACAATTCTTGATACATTTAAAGAGTGCGGTGCTGATTTGTTAATAACAACAGAAAAAGATTATGCAAGACTGGGTATGGATAAAAAATATATCTGGTCAATGGACTTTGCTGTAATTGGCATAGAGATTGATTTTTTAGACAAAAAAGATGAATTTCAAAATGTTATCTATAAAAAATTATGTGAAAAATAGGGATTAAGAATATGGAATCTGCAAATACTCACACTATGATAAAGTTATTTGAGACTCTTCCAGAACAGATACAAGAGCATGTTTTGGAACACATGAGAAAATATATACAAGAAATCCAAGATGAATTAAAATGGAGTCAATCATTCTCACGAACTCAAAATAGACTTGTTGCTTTTGCACAGCAGGCAAAAAAAGAGATTGCTGAAGGCAAAGCAACGCCTATGGATATAAGTCAATTATGAATTCCAAAACACTTCCATCTTTTTGGAATGCCTATTTAAAATTAGATCAAAAAATTAAAATAAAGGCGAGAAAAAAATATCGCCTCTGGTTCAATGATCCATTCGACCCTTCATTACAGTTTAAATGTATAAATTCATCGGAAAGTATATGGTCAGTAAGAATTACTCGAAACTTTAGAGCATTGGGAATTCTTGAAAACGATACTGTTACATGGTTATGGATCGGAAGCCACGATGATTATGAAAAATTTTTTGGATAGGATAAAATATAAGCAACTTCATTATGACAACATTATCAGTAACGGTTATTACCAAGAATGAGTCAGAAAATATAGGCAAATGCCTTGAGTCTGTAAAATGGGCTGATGAGATTATTGTCCTTGATTCAGGAAGTTTGGACAACACTGTAGAGATTTGCAGGCAATATACAGATAAGGTTGTTATAACTGATTGGCAAGGATTTGGAATTCAGAAAAATCGTGCAATTGATATGGCTACCTCTGAATGGATTTTGTCCATTGACGCTGACGAATTAGTATCAATGGAGCTAAAACAAGAAATTGAAGAGGTAATCAGAAAATCAGATAATCAAAAAAAAAGCAGCAACAAATCAAATGATAATCAATTAGCATATAAAATTCCAAGAAGTTCAAACTATTGTGGGCGTTTTATGAAACATAGTGGTTGGTCTCCAGATTATGTTGTGCGACTATTTAGGCGTGGATATGCAAGGTTTAGCGATGATCTTGTCCATGAAAGCCTGATTGTTCAAGATGATGAGTTAAGAGGTAGCGGACTGAAAAAAGATGGTGAATCAAGGGAAGATGGCAAGCCATTGGAGTTTAGAGAACGAAAAGCTGATGATCATCTAATTGGCAGATTGACTAACTCTCTCACACACAACTCTTTCAAAGATTTAGATAAAGTTTTAGAAAAGGTTAATGCCTATTCATCTGCGAGCGCCAAGATGCTATATCAAAGAGGCAAAAAAGCCTCAATAACTGACGCGGTGTTACATGGTTTGTGGAGTTTTTTCTACACTTACATTTTAAGGGCGGGCTTTTTAGATGGTAAAGAGGGGTTTATGCTTGCAATCTCAAGTGCTGAGGTAACTTATTATAAATATGCTAAACTTATGCTTTTGATTAACAAAAAATAATGAAACCTCACCCACATATTTTAATCTTTGATCCAAGAACACGAGGACACCACCTTAGCTGGCTTCGTTATATGACTGAAGATTTTTTAAGTGCTGGTTTTAGAGTTACGTGGGCTGTAGATTTACGTAAAGATAGTAAAGAGATAATTTACTCTGAACTATTTGATCTTATAGATAGTGTTTCTATTACCTCTGTTTTTGATGAGTCTGGCATTTGGAAAGATGGTAGTAAAATTAGATCACTTGCCCAATGTTTTATTGAAAGCGGTGCTAATGAAATTATGATTAATTTAGATGAGATTGCCTCAAACTGTATGAGGTTTGCAGCATTTGGAATCTATCCCCCCAAAATACTACAAGGAAAGATTAACGGATTCTATTTTCGTCCACGTTTTTTAGAAGCTCCTTTTTTTCCACCCGGAAATATTATTAAATCTATTGGATTTAAGACTCTATTTGACAATAAATGGTTTAAAAACGTCTATCTATTAGATGAATATATGATTAAAGATTTTATTGGAAAATATAAGAGATATAAGAGCCGTATCTACTTTCTACCTGATCCGTGGGGCGGTGAATTTACTCATTCGTCAGAAGAGGCAAAAGTAAAACTTGGAATATCTACGGAGAGATTTGTCTTTTTAAACTATGGGATTGGAGATAAGAGAAAAGGGCTTCATCTTGTTATTCGTGCTATGCTTCAAGCTACTTCTGACTCAAAATGGTTTTTGCTGTGTGCTGGTGAAGTTGGGAAAAACCGTGAAATTGTATATGGACTTAATGAGCTTCAAAGTCGCGGGGCTGTAAAAGTTATCAACCGATATATTTCAAGTGATGAAGAGAAAATGTGCTTTTCAGCATCTGATGTAGTTTTATTGCCATATATAAAACATTTTGGCTCAAGCGGTGTCTGTTCACTTGCAGCAGCAGCGGGAAAGATGGTCATTGCATCTAACGAAGGGCTTGTTGGAAAAAGGGTAAATGAGCATAATCTTGGAATATTTTTTAAATCTGGAGATGTTCAAGATTTAAAAAATAGCATGAGCAAGGCATCGCTATTATCCAAATCAGATAAAAAACAGTTTGAAGAATCAGCAATTAGATATAGCAAGTTATGTTCTCGGGAAGCGTTTAGTAAAGCTTTGTTGTTGCCGTTTTTACACTGTCAACGTTCATAGGTTTAACTTTTGTTGTCTGTTCACCCATCTTAATTTAAAGATAAGATTTGATAATTTTTGAAAAGTTTTAAAATCTCGGAAGAATTAAATTATAAAGGCTATGCAATGAAAGATGATATTATCTACCATATTTTAACTATGATTATGAATTTAATTGGACTGATTCCACGAAAGATCGGAAAATTTTTAGGGGATATTTTAGGACTTATATGGTTTAAAATTGATAAACGGCATAGAGAACTTACTCTTGAAAATATCTGTCTCTCTTTAGGGAGAAAATCAAACAACTTGGTTAAACTGAAAGAACATCAAGAGCAGATTCTTGCAAAAAAGATATTTAAAAATATTGCGGGAATGCTCTTTGAACTTGGGTGGGGATACCGACTTAAAAGAGAAGATATTCCTAAATATTTCAAAGTCAAAGGGCTTGAAAATATAAAAAATGCCCATGACAAAGGAAGAGGAGTTCTGGTTATTATCGGTCATATAGGCAACTGGGAGCTTCTTGCAGCTTCTATTGCCACCATAGGCTATAAAAATTCAATACTCTACAGAAAACTTGATTTTGCACCTTTAGAAAGACTTATCCTTGAAATGAGACAGAAATATGGCACTGTGCTGATTCCTCTAAAAGGAGCCAGCCGAAAAGTTGACCAACTTTTAGCATCAGGAGAACTTGTGGGTACTTTGATAGATCAAAGTATGGATCCATGGTGGTATAAAGGTGTGTTTGTAGAATTTCTTGGCAGACCTGCCTGCACCAATAGCGGGGTTGCATCGTTGGTATTAAGAACTGGTAATGCTGTTGTACCAGCATATACAGTCCGCGAAGGCTTTAACCATGTAATGTATTTTGAGCCTGAAATACCAACTGTCTGCACAGGAGATACTATAAATGATATTGAAATAAATACCCAAAATTACACATCAGCAATTGAATCTATTGTGAGGCGTTATCCTGATCAGTGGTTCTGGATTCATAACAGGTGGAAATTTAAAAACTACTCTCTTTTACCTAAGAAATAATTGTATTGGTCAATTTTATTTTGACTGACCTTAAACGCTATAAAAATAGCCCCATAGAAACATGAGCAAAAAAACTAAAATTTTAATCAGAGCCGCAAACTGGGTTGGTGATGCCATAATGACAACCCCTGTAATAAGAGCTATCAGAAAAAGCTACCCTAATGCCCATATTACTCTTCTTGCCAAACCTTGGGTAATCCCTGTTTTTGACAACAACCCATACATTGATGAGATAATGGTTTATGAAAATGAGACACGGCATACAAAAGGATTAGGAACATTAAGACTTGCAAAAGATATTCGTAAACACTCATTTGAGGTTGCAATACTTATGCAGAACGCTTTTGAAGCAGCTTTGATTACATTTCTGGCTGGAATACCTATCCGTATTGGATACAACACTGACGGCAGAGGATTGCTTTTAAATCCATCAATCAAAATGGATAAAAAGCTTAAAAAGGGGCATTTGATTGATTATTATAGAGGTATATTAAAAGGTTCTAATCATAGGTTTTGTGGGGGTTGCGGGCATTTTATTGAGGACGGCAGAAAACTTGACCTATTCATATCTGATGTTGAGCGAACTGAAGCTCTTAAAATTTTTGCAAGTTATGGAATAAACACTCAAACACAACCTGTAATAGGCATTAATCCCGGAGCTACTGGTGGGACAGCAAAAAGATGGTTTCCTGAAAGATATGGTGAACTTGCAAAAAGGTTATCAGAGCAGTTTAAAATAAAAATATTGATATTTGGCGGTAAAGCAGACAAAGAGCTTGGAGATAAGATTAATGAAATTGCATCTCAATCAAACGGTAAAACAATTAATCAAACAAGTCCGATATGCGTAAATCTTGCAGGTAAAACAACTCTTAGGCAGGCGTTTGCTCTTATAGAAAAATGCGATCTATTTATAACCAACGATTCTGGACTCATGCACGCAGCAGCAGCTCTTGAAACTAAGCAGATCGCAATTATTGGCTCAACAGACTATATTGCCACAGCTCCATTAAGCCTAAATAGCGTTATGATACGCGTTCCTGTTCCATGTAGTCCATGCCTTAAAGTTCATTGTCCTAAAGATAAAAGCGATACAGACCACCATGTTTGTATGAATAAAATCAGTGTTGATATGGTTATGAAAAAAGTCTTACAGGCATCACTAAAAATATAAGGATTATATTGATGGCTATAACTTCTGATGAGATAAATATTAAGATTAATAAAGAGCTTGGTCCAGAAGAGCTTAAAAAAGTTAATGATTTCAGGTCAAGACAAGATACAGCAGTTCTTGTCATAATGTTTACAGACCTCAAAGGCTCTACGGAAATAGCAGAACGGCGTGGAGAAACTTTCACTAATGAGATGAGACGCCTGCATAATCAGATGCTTCTTGAAATAATTGAGAGAGATAACAGAGGCATCTACATCAAAAATATCGGCGATTCAATCATGGCGGTTTTTTCAGAGCCTTCTGCTGCTGTTGAGCGTGCTTTGGAGATACAAAAAAAGCTCTATGACTACAATAACAGCAGGTTGTGCGAAGAGCCAATCATTGTCCGCATTGGCTTGCACATGGGGCAGGTTTCTGTTGAAAATAACACATCTCTTGATGTCTTTGGACGGCATGTCAATCGGGCTGCCCGTATTGAATCTCTTGCAGATGGCGGTCATATCTATCTTTCATCATCAGTTTATGAGAATGCAACAGGATGGATAAAAGATGAAAAATACGATTTTACAAATCACGGTGAATTTGAAGTCAAGGGAATATCTGAGCCTGTTTCCATTTTTGAGGTGTATGAAAAAGAAATAACCAGCCCCAAAGCTCCATCAGCTCCAAAATCAAAACCATCTTGGTCAAAATCTTCAAGCAATATGGTTATCTCCGAACCTTTAACAGAAGATAGAAATAATCTCTTAATTCTGCTTAATAAGGTCAAAACATTCTGGATTGAAGGGGTTTTGGAGAAATCTCTCTATAACAACATCAGGATAGAACTTGGCAAGGAATACAGACCAGATGCTGTTGAACATCCTTGGGAGAATGTTTTAGAAGTTCCTGTAAAAAACAGGGAAACAGTTATTGAAGGGAAAAGTATTCTTGATATTTTTAATGAGCTCAACGGCTATTTTCTTATTACTGGCGAGCCGGGCAGCGGTAAGACCATCACTCTTCTTGAATTGACAAACGAGCTTATCAAACGTGCAGAAACTGACTCACTATATCCAGTTCCAGTGCTTTTTAACTTGTCAGGTTGGGACGAGCGTAAATATAAAACTTTGCAAGATTATCTGACTGATGAACTGAGGTCTAAATACCAGATACCAAAACGATTGACCAATGAAAGAAAGTGGATAGAAGATAACCGTATTCTGCCCTTGCTTGATGGTTTTGATGAAGTAAAAAAAGAGAGCAGGGAATCCTGTCTTAAAGCGATTAATAGCTTTATCGTTGATTCTGGAGTCAGAGGAGTTGTTGTAACAAGCCGGGTCAAGGAATACAGCGAAATATCTGAACGTCTGAAACTTAACGGTGCTGTTTTCATTAAACCACTTGGCAGCCATGATGTAGATGAATACCTCAATAAAGTTGATTCATCTGTGCAATTAAAGGCAATACTTGAGAAAGATAAGAACCTCAAAGAGCTTGCAGCATCGCCGTTGATGCTCAACATTATGGCTCTTTCTTACGATGGAAATGCTCCAGAGTCTGCAAATGAGTCAATCAGCAAAGACAATACAAAAAGCATTGAACAGACCCGTAAAGAGTTATTTGATCATTACGTAGAGCGAATATTCAGACGAAAAGGCGGTAAAGAGGCTGTTTATCCAAAAGAGAAGACAATCCACTATCTTTCATGGCTTGCTGGAAAGATGAATCAATTTTCTAAAAGCAATTTTCTCATGGAGGATGTATATTTCGACTGGATAGACCAGAAAGTTTATAAGTGGATTAGTGCTTTTATTGTGGCTCTATCTGTTATGGCTATCGTACAGTTACTTATGGTTGGACTTAGGAACGGACTTATATCAACCATGTCACTTACAATACCAATTGATGTAGTAACTGAAATTATACATAAAAGTTTTAATAAAACGGTAGCAGAAAGCATAATCATAACTTTTTTAATGTCCATTTTTTTATCTATATGGATTCTTAGAATACCTAAAAAAGACATTAATTGTGAAAAAATTGCATTTTCTCCTTTGTATTCATTATTGCATAATTATAAAAGCCATCCAATACTAACTATAATAGGACATATAGGATGGTCGATATTTATTTTATTGATTTGGTGGGGATGTCAATATTGGAGCAGGACTATTATTAATTACTATCATTTGAGTCAAGATAAGTGGATGCCTTATTATAGTTACTATCAACTATATATGGTTTTAGTTATATCACTTGTTTTTATGAACACAAAAATGACTAAATCTGTAAACAAGGTTGTTGTAAATGAAGGAATAAGACTTACTATAAAAAATACCTTACTGTAAATAATTCCGTGCTGTATTATGTTGGAATTTAGTAACTATCTGGCAGACAAATAAACAAATGGAGATTTATAGATGGCAAGCATAGAAATAATAGTTCGTGATGATGAAGGTAATATA
>JADGBE010000063.1 GCA_015231615.1 Desulfamplus sp.
TTTTCCATCTCTATCGGAAGAGTTATCCGTTTGATGGGACTGGTAACAGTACCCTTTGTTTTACTACATTGTCTTTTAGGCATAATCGACTATACTGGCAAAGTTTTAGCCGATTATCCCTCGTTTTTTAACTAAACCACAAAAAATATTAGAATCAGGCAATTTCAATACCATTATCAGAGCAAACAAACCCAGATATTAAAAATGATACTGGAACTATTATTGATTGTTACGTCAATGAGTTCTTTGATGATTTCCTGTTCATAGAGATGGATAAACTCAAAGACCTTGCAAAGATGTTTTGTGAGTCAGATTATAGTGCCAATAGTATGTTTGGCGATATTCTTTACAACACACTAATTTCTTTTGAGGCAAGGTTGAGAGAGGTTCAATATCATATTGGGCAATCTATTGGGAATATTTGCATTGTCCAGAGTAATATTATGTGTCGAGTCCTTCCAGTAGGAACAGTTATTGACGCTGGATATTGGGATAAAGCAAAAAGAATAATGGTAACTGATAAAGTAAAAGAAAATATCTCACGTGAGATAGGTGGAGGTGCAAAATGATAATTAGAACTGAAAAGACAGGTAATTTTTCTATAGTTTCAAATTCACCTTTTACAAGTAATCAGTTGTCATGGAAAGCAAAAGGAATATTGATTTATCTTTTGACCAAACCAAATGACTGGAATTTAATTATCAATGACCTTGTCAATCATTCAAAGGATGGAAAAACATCTACATTATCAGGAATAGATGAATTGATTCAAGCAGGATATATTGTCAAGCAAGAGCAAAAAATTATAGATGGTAAATTTAGTAAGGTTGTTTATACCGTGTCTGAAAATCCGTTGACGGAAAATCAACCACTACTAAATACTAATATAATAAATACTAATATAATAAATACTAATAGAGAAAATACTGAATATTATAATATTGCCGATTTTGGAAGCAACTCAAACATTACCGATTCTTGCGAATCGGTTGAAAGCGAAAAGGATAATCAATTACATCTTAAAAATAATAATAAAAAGCTGGATACAGTAGAAACACCTTTTATCCAAGAGAATTTCAATCAGGTTGAAAGTGTTAAAACGGCGGGGGCGGTTTATATTACCAGAAAAGGTAAGAAGTTGACGGGCAAGAGGCTTGATTCATTTAATGAGTTTTGGGAGGCGTTTAATTTTAAGCATGGTAAAGCAGATGCAGCAGATGAATGGTTAAAAATTCCTGTTCTTACAGACAGCAGTGTCAAAAGCATAATTGATACTGCAAAGCGTGAAGCTGAAAATAGACCTTTGATAATTTCACAGGGCAGGCAGCCAAAATGGGCGGCGGGCTGGATTGCTGGTAGAAGGTGGGAGGATGAACCTTTACAAGTTGCAACCACATTACCAACGGTTATAAGCGGAGGTTTTAACGGTGGGGTTGCTGGTGCGTTTAATAATCAATATTCATCAACACCCATGTATGGACAGCCTACCCCTTATGGTTTTGCGTCAACTGGCAGCAAAAGACTTGATAATAATCTTGCAGCAGGTATGGCTTTTGTAAATAGCTACATGAATAAACCTGATTATCCTGAAAATGAGGTGAGACCATGACAAATCAGGATGCTATGAAATTCTTTGAAATTATGACAGGGTTAGCGGAAAATTATCAAGGTTCGCAATTAAGCGAGATAGGGCTTAAAATGCGTTTTGAGGCTCTTAAGGAGTTTACCATTACCCAAATATCAAAAGCATCTACAGAGCTTATCAAGATGCGTAAAAACGGTTTTATGCCAACGGTAGGAGAGATTATCGAGGTTATTGAGACAATCGAAGGTACAGGTTGTATTGCGATTGAAGACCAAGCAGAAATTCAGGCGGGAGTGGTGCTTGACTTTCTAAGGAAATATGGTAGGTTATCACACCCTGAATTTCAAGACACAATAACTAATCATCTTATGACTACCAGATGGAAATATTACTCATGGGCATCTACAGTTGAAGAGTCAGAAATAAAATGGTGGCAAAAAGATTTTGTGAGAGCATACAAAGCGTATGCTGCTAATGAGTCAAAAGATTTTAATTTGTTATCTATGCAGCAACAACCAGAATTAAGACAGTTAGCAAGCAAAATTGGAAAAAGATTTTAGGTAAAAATATTATCAAATGTTGTCGCAATGATTAAAATGTATATTTATCTGGTGGTGATACATTGCAGCATCACTTTATTCAAAGGTTACGGGGTATGTAAACTATAATTTTCAGTAAAATATCAAGGCTGATATTCCCATAAAAATATTTTTGGGGGCTTTTTTAGGGGCTTTTTAAAAACTATTCAAAAAAAGTATAATGATAATGGTATGTTGGAAGCTGATATGGTAGTCCTTAGCCCACCAAAAGTCTTCTAACAATTTCCAAAAGCCCTTACAAAATAACCCTACTGTAAATAAATCCGTGCTACTACCAGCTAAAAGCGAGTCAGAGTCGAATAGTTTAATGTGTTTGTTTAACCATTAACTTTAAGTATCCCAAGAGCTTTACTTCCCTATTCACTCCAACCATACCATATATCTTTCTGCCTACGCCGATAACAATATCTACTCCTTTTTCCATACGACTACTGCAAATAGTTTTACCAGCATCACAAAAAAACTTTGGTAGAGTAGCACAAAATTATTTACAGGAACAAAAAAATTATTGAAAATCAGGAAAATTATGAACAACATGGATAATCATCAACTTATAAGCACTATCAATAAAGAGAAAAAACTTGCAGCAATAAGATCAAAAATTCTTGCACTTCCAGCAGAAAAGGCTCTTGATACTATACTTGATACACCTTTTCCAGCATCTTTAATTCAATCATTTCCAGAGCAAGACCTTCATTTTTTGATGCACCATATTGGTGAAGATGACTTTCTACCTTTGCTTGCACTTGCATCATCATGGCAGTGGGAATATATCCTTGATGTTGAAGTTTGGAATAACGACAGATTAGATTTGGTTCAGATGACAAATATGCTCTCTTTACTTTACAAGGCTGATCCTCAACGGCTTATAAGGTGGGCTATAAAAGAGAAAACTGAATTTATTGAATACTATCTTTTTAACAATATGGAGATAAAAATAAGAGAGCATGATCAAGACCCATCTGATTTTATGGATAATTTAGGGGATAGTAAAAGTGAGTTTGTAACTATAGATTATGTTTTCTACTTTAGATTTTTAAATCAAGATGTTGTTGAAAAAGAGCCGATAGAAAAAATCATTGAAGCAGAGGAAAATGAAGATGGAAATGAAAATGGTGAGATTCAATCAGAGAGTGATCCTGAAGTTTTTATTTCAGATATGTTAAACACTTTGGCTGATATGGATATTTCTGTTTTTCATGCTCTTTTGCTTGAAACTTGCACAATTATACCAGCAGAGACAGAAGAGGAGGAGTTTCGTCTCAAAAATGTTCGTCTTGCAGAAAAAGGATTTCTTCCTCCACATGAGGCTGTTGCTATATATCAGCCATTAAAAACAGACGACTTAAAAAAACGTCCATCTATATTCTTAACAAAGCCCTTTATAGAGTCAGATTTGCCACACCCACCTTTGTATATCTCTTCGCTATCTAACAATAAGAAAGATAATATATTTGACTCTTCTTTAGAAAAACTTGCTAAAAGTGATGACATAGCACTTAGTCTTCAATCTGAGCTTGCTTTTTTAG
Organism: Desulfamplus sp.; assembly: GCA_015231615.1. Lineage (GTDB taxonomy): Bacteria > Desulfobacterota > Desulfobacteria > Desulfobacterales > Desulfobacteraceae > Desulfamplus. Next base: position 3,714 of record JADGBE010000063.1, read on the forward strand.
TCAACTCTGTTGCGTCTGCTGATAAACAGGTTGTTCGATCACGAGAGGAGCTTGAAAAAGTGGTGAGAAAGACCTCATCTTATTTGAGCCTTGGGATAGAGATAATTTATTATGAAAACGCTTTATCTGGATTAAATTCAAGTTCAACAGCTAATTTGGCTAAAAATTTGAATTTAGATTTGCTTTACGGCTTAAAAATAAACTTAACGCCAGAAATCGGCAGTAGAATTTTGATCCAATATCCACTTAAAGATATTTTTAGAGTTGCCTCAGGTTCTGTAATAAGCCTCAAAGAGAAGGCAAAGCAATGGTATGGCAATAGTTATATTTTAAAAAAGAAACTGCCTCTCACTTTTTTAGGCGAAAAATGGCTGGGTGTTATTGGTGGATTGCTCATTGAAAGACCACTCTTTTTTGGAATCTGTGTTGATGAAAATAGTGAAGATAAAAACATCGGTGGTGCTAATAACAATAAAACTAAAGTAGATAAAAATTATATAGAAGGAACGTTTTACAGAAATTTTGGATCATTGCAAGATATTGACAATACTGCCAATGAACTTGAATACATCATTGAAATAGACAGTATATTAAAACATCTAAACCCCAATTTTTCGTTGATCTCAAATACCTTATTAACATGGAAATCTCTTTTTTTGACCTTATGGGCTATGAAAAGGATAGGAATTGATAATAAAAACTCTGTAGAGTATGGGATACCACTTAACAAGTTTAAACCTTTTTTTGTACAGTTGCTTAATTTGAGAGAGAAGAGTCAATCAGAAATCCAATGTGAGAAGCCTGAAATTTTTGGTAAAATAGATAAAGTTATAATGAATGACTTTTTTAGCTGGCTTGCTGAATTAGGATATGTTGCTAATAATCGTGTTGAAATAAGTAGTTGTATAGTGGCTGATGCTTGTGAAGCTAAAGTAGCATCGGGCAATGATAATTTTACCACTGCCCATAAAATTTTTAATGGACTGTTTGATGAAATTGAAGATGAATATGGAAGAGTTTCACAAAAAGATATTGATCCTAAGCTAATTTATCACTTTATCATTGATGATATAACATCAGAGCAAGTCTTATAAGATAAAAATAGTCTCCACAAATATTGGCGAGGGTTAATTATAAGGTGAAATCCATGCCACAAGCTACGCCAAAACAGCTCATTGTAGAGTTGCGTTTTTTAATAATATCTTGGCATATTGCTACCATCTTATCCATTTCATCATCACTCCTCTCCTGATTTATGTGAAATAGTCCAAGCTGTTTAACATTGGCATTCATGGCAAGCTCAAGCACATCTGTGTATGAAGAGTGTCCCCACCCTCTCTTTGATAAATACTCTTCAGGAGTATATTCCATGTCATGGAATAGAATATCAGCATTTTTGCAAAATTCTGTGTAATCTTGGATACTTTTACCACCTGAATGGGGATAGGTTAGCTCATTATCTGTAAGAAATACAAATACTTTGCCATTTTCAGAAAATTTATATCCAAATCCACCTCCTGGGTGGCTAAGTGGGATAGTTTTAATCTCAAGTGAACCTATAGAAAAAACTGAATTGTTATCCTCTTGGTAGATAACTTTTGCCTGCATCTCTTTCATTGTAATTGGAAAAAAAGGCGGAGACATAACATTAGCAATAATCTCTTTTACAGAGAGCGAGTCAAATCGACTATTGTATATTGTAAGAGTTACACTATGATCTTGAAGAGGCTTGAAAAATGGAAATCCAGATACATGATCCCAGTGGCTGTGGGTAAACAGCATATTATAATGAGAGCTTTTGTTCACGGGCAGATTAAGCCCAAGTCTTCGCAAACCTGTTCCTGCATCAACAATAACAGTATCCCCGCCCCGTGAACCTATCTGAATGCAGGTTGTCTCTCCGCCATATCTGTTGTACTCCTCACCTGCCACAGCAATTGAACCACGAGAACCCCAGCATTTAATATACATGGCTATCCTTGGTATTATCGTTTTTTTGTGAATAATAATGCTTTAATTCGCTACCACATCAGCATCTGATAGTCCATAAAAAAATGAATCAATCATAATGTTGACTTTCCTCTTTTATTGTCTTAGGAAAGTCCTTAAATTGAATTTGAGACAGGTAAAACAAAAAACAGTTGATTTTGGTCAGTTTAATTTAGCCAGAATCAGAAATAAATAATCCTGTTTTTTTGTGTTACCCTGATTTTAACCGATTTTTGAATTGAGATGCTATTTCATAATGTAAACCGTTTTAATAAGACTTGTAAAGATTAACTTTCACAAAAAAAGGGGAATTTCACAATTTATGGCACAGTTAATTTCAGACAGAAGAGATGTTGACTTTGTACTTTACGAACAGCTTGGATTAGTTGAGCATGAACTATTCGCGGAATTTAATAAAAAGACCGTTGACTTGATTGTCTCAGAGGCAAGAAATTTAGCAATTAAGGAGATTTTACCCACTCAAAAACCCGGTGATGAAGAGGGGTGTGTTCTTGAAAATGGTGTAGTAAAAGTGCCTGAATGTTTTAAACGTGCGTGGGAGCTTTACAAAGAGGGTGAATGGCTTGCCATGACTGACTCTCCAGAATCTGGTGGGCAAGGAATGCCAAAACTTGTAGGGCTTGCTGCAAGCGAATATCTTGTTGGTGCAAATCCTTCATTTATGCTCTACAGCGGCATGACTCATGGGGCAGCAAAACTTGTTGAAGAGTTTGGCACAAAAGAGCAAAAAGCACTTTATATGAAAAAGATGTTTTCTGGTGAATGGGGCGGAACAATGCTTTTAACAGAACCTGAAGCCGGCTCTGATGTTGGTGCTTTAACTACAAGCGCAAAGCTAAACGAAGATGGCACATACTCAATTACTGGAACAAAAATCTTTATCTCTGCTGGAGAGCATGATCTTTGCAGGAACATAATTCACCCTGTGCTTGCCCGTATTGAAGGGTCTCCCGCTGGCACAAAAGGGATTTCTCTATTTATTGTGCCAAAATACCATGTAAATCCTGATGGCTCTCTTGGTGCTTTTAACAATGTTGTCTGCACTGGAATTGAAGAGAAGATGGGTATTCACGGAAATGCTACCTGCACGCTCTCACTTGGAGAAAAAGGTCCAAGCATTGGAACTCTTCTTGGTGAAGTGAATAAAGGTATGCCTGAGATGTTTCAGATGATGAATGAAGCTCGTGCATTTGTTGGACTGCAAGCATTTGGTGTTGCTACAGCCTCATATATGTATTCTTTAGAATACGCCAGAACAAGAGTTCAGGGACGCAATATTTCGGCTGGAAAAGACCCAAACGCAAAGAGTGTTCCTATAATTCAGCACCCAGATGTTAGACGCCAGCTTCTAAATATGAAGGCGTGGGTTGATGGTATGAGAAGTTTGATTTATCTAAATGGTAAATGTGCAGATTTAAAAGCAACAGCTTCAAGTGCAGAAGAAAAAGAGAAATATAGTGATTTAATTGAAGTTTTAACTCCTCTTGTCAAAGGGTATGTTACAGACAAAGCTCTTGAGGTTTGCAGCCATGGAGTTCAAATTTATGGCGGTTACGGTTACATAAAAGAATTTCCAGTTGAACAGCTTATGAGGGATTCAAGAATTTTCATGATCTATGAGGGGACAAACGGAATTCAGGCAATGGATCTGCTTGGTCGTAAACTTGGTATGAAAAAGGGCAAATCTTTTGGTTATTTTATTGAACTTATCCAAAATACTATCAAAGATGCAAAAACAGTTAAAGGAATCGAAGGGATAACAGCAAAATTTGAAAAAGCATTTGATAAGCTGTTATCAACTGCAAAAGTTATAGGAGATCGTTCAAGGTCAGAAGATATGGTAAATGCTTATTCTTTTGCCCACCCATTTCTTGAAGTTACAGGCGATATTACTATGGCTTGGATGCTTTTATGGAGAGCCTCTGTTTCAGCTCCAAAACTTGAGCAAAAGGCAGGGTCTCTTGATCGCAAAGTTATTAAAGAGCAGGCTGAGAAAAATAAAGATGTTGCTTACTATGCTGGGCAGATTATGACAGCAGAATTTTTTATCAACACCATTTTGCCATCAGCACTTGGCAAAATGGACGCAATTGTAGATGGCGACAGATCAGTTGAAGATATGCCTGAAGCATCATTTGGGTCAAAATAAGAACAATTATATTTTAAACGGCTGGGATTTAAAGATTTGACAACTTTTCAAAAGTTGTCAAATCTATGCTTCGTCTGTTGTAAAAATGAAAGGGAAGTATAGCTTTACCGATTATTCTCATAAGGATACCAGTCAGAGCTTCTTAAAGTCTTAACCTTCAACACAGCAATCTCACAAGTTGATGTGTTGAAGATAATCTTTCTTCCAACTTCACCACCAACATCTTCAGATATAATTTTTATTCTTTTGCTGTTTAAAATCCTGCGAGCCGCCTTGATATTGTTTATTCCCACATTGATATTGGATACCTCTGGATTATAGGCACCTCCAAATATCTGGGCCTCAATATGGCTGTTTTTAGAACCATTTGATAACATCATCTTTATTAAAGCAAAAGTTGCAACATTTCCGTAGATCGCAGTTGCCCTTTCTCTATCTTTGATCTCTGGAAGCTGAAAATGGTTCATTCCGCCTATTTTTTGCTTTTTATCAAATAGACATACGGCTACAGACGAGCCTACTACAGTTGATATTGATATTGGTTTATCTGACAGATAGATAAACCCCGGCTTTAGAAGGTAATCTAATCGGATTGGAATGTTATCTTGTTTATCCATATAATGTATCTGTCTTTTTGGTTTTTTATTATCTATGTCTCTTAAACTTACAGATATTTTTTTTAAAATATTATATTAAATGTGTAATTTCAAGTGATTAATAGTGATAATCAAGATGATGATAGAATGGAGTCGCATTTCTATTAAATGATAAGCCTTAGATTATAAATATTGCACATAAAGTCAATCTTGTGCTAAAAATTTTAGATAGTTAAAAAAGACGTAACACCAATATTATAATTGCAATAAATTTGGGTAGAATTTAATGGAAATATTAGGTAATAGCAGTCATAAAATAATTCATGGAGATGTTTTAAGTTCACTTGTTCTTGTTCCAAATAATTCTGTTAACTTAATTTTCGCAGACCCACCATATAACATTGGGAAAAATTTTAATGGGCACAAAGATAAATGGGTTTCTGAGGAAAGTTATTTACATTGGTGTTACAATTGGATTGATTCATGTATCCAAAAACTGAAATCAGATGGTAGTTTTTATGTAATGACAGCAACTCAGTTTATGCCATTCTTTGATATTTATCTACGTAAGAAGCTCCATATTCTTTCAAGAATTGTTTGGTATTATGACAGTTCAGGAGTTCAGGCAAAAAAATATTTTGGTTCAATGTATGAACCTATTTTATTTTGTGTAAAGAATAAGAATAATTATGTATTTAATACAAACAATATATTAGTAGAAGCAAAAACTGGGGCAAAAAGAAAATTAATAGATTATCGTAAGTCAACGCCAACAATTTATAATTCTAAAAAAATTCCCGGAAATGTGTGGGAATTTCCAAGAGTTCGTTATCGAATGGATGAGTATGAAAACCATCCAACACAAAAACCAATTGCTTTGCTTGAACGAATAATTAATGCAAGTTCAAATGTTGGTGATTTAGTTCTTGACCCATTTGCAGGGACGTTTACAACGAGTTTTGTAGCAAAAGAACTAAATAGACATTCTATTGGAATTGAAATGCAAGAAGAATATGTAAAAATAGGATTGCGTAGATTACAATTAGCAAAAGAATTCAATGGAGAAAAATTGAAAAAACCAATAAGAACATTTGAAACTGAAGAATCAGCAACTACAAAAAACTTATCATTATTTGAATACTAAAATGGAGCATAATTTTACAATAAACATAAAAAGTATTTTACAAAAATATTTTGGTAAAAATACAGATGATATTTTTGAGAGAAGCCAACTAATACAATACATCAATCAGAAAACTCGTTCAGCAAATAAAGGTTCAAAATCTCGTTCAAACTTTGCTAACCTTTACGCTATTTATGTATTGATTGAAGATTATATTGTGAATGGTTACGACAGAAAAGGTAATTATTCGCGGTACGAGGGGGCATTGTTTAGCAGACTTTTTGCAAGACAAAGAGAGTTACCATTTGGAAGTAAACTTCAGAACCATTCTTTCAACAACAGAATGAACTCGGAGTTTAAGAAGTATTTTCCTAATTCTGAATACATACCAATTCTTCACAATCCCGAGACAAATCGTTATTGGATAAATGAAAATTTGTTAAAAGTAAAAATTGATGGAAAAAATTTTAATATTTCAAAAGCTATTGTTGAAATTATTGATGAATATATAAAAACAAAACAAGACGCTTTTGATAGTTTTATAGAAAATTGTGAAAAGCTTCAAAAACTTGAAAAAACAAACTCTAAGAGTATTGAGGAATTTATCATCGGTTTACTCGCACCTAATGTTGATGCTCGACTCTTTGAAATTGTAAGCTACTCAATCCTCAAATATTATTATCAAGACCAAACAATCTTTTGGGGTTTTGATATAGAGACACTGAGCTCCGAGAGTTTAAAATTATACAAAACGGGAAGAACAAACGCAAATGACGGCGGTATTGATTTTGTTATGAAACCACTCGGAAGGTTTTTCCAAGTAACAGAAACATTAGACTTTAAAAAATATTTTCTTGATATTGATAAAATTCAGAAGTATCCGATAACATTTGTCGTAAAATCAGATGACCAAACCGATGATCTTAAAAATAAAATCAAAGAAAACGCCATTAAAACTTATTCAATTACAGCTATAGTAGATAATAAATATATGGACTGTATTGAAGAAATTATAAACATTCCATTACTTAATGACAGATTTAATGAAGCTGTAATGCAAGGGTATCTTAAAGAGATTTTGGATGAAATTATATCGCAAAGTAAAGTCGAATTTAATTATGCAGACAATTAAATTTGTTTTTACTCAAGGGATAGGCAGTGAATAGACTCCCGGTTATCAGGATAGGACATTTAAGGATTTTTGATCATTTGATGCTTGGATTTGCTTACGATGGCTCTGGAGCAGCTCTTCTTAAACACACTGACCACCTTATGACAGCGGTCTCTTTTGGTAGTTGGAGTCAGATAAAACAAGCCTTTTGTAATGGCGATCTTCATGGAGCATTTCTTCCTCTTCCTGAAGCTATGGCTCTTTTTGACTCTGGAATGGAGATAAAATTGGTGCTTTTTGACTCTCGACCTGGGGCATATATAGTTGGTAATAGAGCAGCAAAAGTAAACAAACTTACAGATTTTAAAGGAAAAACTGTTCTTATATCTAACTATCTTTCTGTTCATAATCTTCTTTTTTATCGACTAATGGCTTCAGCAAGATTAAAAGCAGGGCTTGAAAATGATAGCGATGCAGATGTATATATCGAAATTGTTCCACCGTTTATCGTTCCTGAAATGTTAAATAATGATGAGTCAAACGAAATCGGTGGTGTTTTTATAGAAGAACCTTTTGGCTCTATGGTTATTAAAAATGGCTGGGGTAAAGAGATATTACCCTCATCTCGTATTTGGACATCTCACCCAAGCTCAGTGTTAATTATACACGATTATGTTATTAAGGACTACCGCAGACATCTTATGGATATAATTCACCTTATGGTAGCTTCAAGCCATTTTATATATAAAGGTTCTGAGGATTTGTATCGACTCTCAAGAGAGTTTTTTGATAAATTTAGGCGGTTTCAAGATAGAGAGATTCTTGAGTTTATGTTTTCATCATTTTTGCCAAATACACCAAACTCACTTATGCCAGATACTAAATCACTTGAAGTTATTAATCGCTTCATGGTCAATGATATGGGAATAATGAAAAACATAATATATATGGATAATTTTGTAGATAAAAGTTTTGCAATTGAGGCTGGGGCATAATAAATTGAAAATAGATGTTTGCAATGTATCCAAAATTTTTCCTCGTTTTGATGGCGAAGAAAATATTGTATTAGATAATATATCCTTTTCTGCGAATAGCGGTGATTTTGTTGTTATACTTGGAGAATCTGGGGGCGGAAAGACAACTTTGCTAAACCTTTTAGCAGGACTTGAAAGACCAACATCAGGGGAAATTTTTGTAGATGGCAACAAAGTAAATCGAATTGAACCATCTCGCTCTATGCTATTTCAACAGCCTGTTCTTATACCTTGGCTTACTGTAAAGGATAATGTCGCCTACGGTTGCCGACTTCGTCGAGATACTGAAAATCTTGATTATAGGGTCTATCAATTTATTGAAATGATGGGTCTTTCGGGCTTTGAAAATGCAAAGCCTGCTTCTCTTTCGCTTGGAATGGCTCAAAGAGTATGTCTTGCAAGAGCATTAGTTGGTCGTGCTGAGATGCTCCTTCTTGATGAACCTTTTGCCTCATTAGATACTTTTACTCAAGCCCATATCCAAGAGGAGCTTGTAAATATCTGGTTAAGTGAGAAATTTACAGCGGTTTTCGTAACCCATGACATTAACGAAGCAATACTTCTTGGTAATAAAATTATCTTGATTGGTGGTTATCCTGGTTGTGTAAGTGGAATTTATGATATTGATGATCCATACCCACGAAATATAAATCTCCCTTCATTTAAGGAGTATCGTGCAGAGATACTTGCAAATTTAAAGCAAGCTCATGTTGGCAACAAAAAATTTTTTTCCATGAATAACATGAATGAGGAGGTTGCACTTAATGAGTAATTCTATAAAAGAGAAAAGTAATTTTAACGGCATTGATAGATTTGACAGGCGATCATTCCTTAAAAAAAGTGCTGCAATAACCATTGGAGCTGGGGCTGCCTTTGGCTCTTCTCTGCTCTCTGATAGCTTATTTTCTACATCTGCATTTACCACATCTTCTGCCTATGCAAATAATAGCAATGACCAAGAGCTTAAAATTGGATATATTCCAATAACAGATGCAACTCCACTTCTAATTGCATATAGTCTTGGTTTCTTTAAAGAAGAGGGTTTAATTGTTCCAAAACCTGTAATGGTTAGATCGTGGACAGTGTTATCAGAATCATTTATTGGTGGGCAGTTTAACTTTACCCATTTAATGTTTCCAATACCTATCTGGATGAGATTTAAGCAAAAAATTCCAGTTAAAGTGCTTGCATGGGATCATACAAATGGAAGTGCCTTAACGGTTCATGGGGATTCAAATATAAAGGGATTTGGAGACTTAGGAGGGAAGCAGATAGCTGTTCCATCATGGTATTCTACCCACAACTACATGGTTCAAATGGGAATAATGGCAAAAGGGTTAAAGCCTGTTATCAAGCCACAGGGGGCTGTAATTGCACCTGATGAGGTAAATCTTTTTGTTCTTCCACCACCTGAAATGCCCCCCGCCCTTCTTGGCAAAAAAATGGACGGATTTATTGTTGCAGAGCCGTTTAACGCTCTTGCAGAGATGAAAATTAAAGGAAGAATAATGAGGTTTACAGGTGATATTTGGAAAAATCACCCTTGCTGTGTGGTTGTATCCCATGAGAACCTTATAAAGAGTCAGCCTGTTATGATTCAAAAAGCCATTAATGCTGTAGTAAGAGCACAGTTGTGGTGTACAAAAAATCCTGACAAAGCCGCCAATATTTTAAGCCGTGATAAAGGAGAGGGCTATCTTCCTGTAAATGAAGATGTTCTTTTAAGGGTATTTACCCAATATGATCTAAAAGAGTATTTAGAGGGCGAACCTCCTCGTCCCATAATTCACCCAGAATGGAATGTAGGCAGAATTGGTTTTCAGCCATATCCTTACCCATCAGCAACTAAGTTTATTATCAATCAGATGTCGCAAACAAAAGTTGAAGGAGATTCTAACTTTCTTAGAAATCTTACTCTTGATCCAGATTTAGCAATATCTGAGCTTGTAGATGACACATTCGTCAAAAAAGCTATGAAGGATATGAGCATTTACGGCCTTTTTGATTCTGGTTTAAACTCTCTTTCCCGCGAAGAGGTTATTGAAATTGGTTGATAAACATCTCATATCAAACTCTGAAAAAAGAGAGAAAAAGAGCTATAAATTATCAGATGGTGAAATAAACAGAATTTCAAAAAAAGAGAAGATGATAAGTCTTGGCATTTTTTTCAGATATAAAGCATCAGATATACGTTTTGAACTGCTTGGAATATTGATTCTTTTACTACTATGGTTTATAGCAGGGTGGATTTTTTTACTTATTCCTTCAATCTCCTTTGGAGAGATTTTTCTACCTTTTCCTACATTTAAGGCTCTTTATAAACTTCTGCTTCAAGAGAAATTTTACTTGTCTGTATGGGCAAGTATGAGCAGAGTATTTATTGGAATACTTATTGCTGCTTTTATTGGAATACCTTTAGGCCTTTTTACAGGATACTATCCAATTTTGAGAAATCTTGCTTATGCCCCAATTCAATTTTTAAGAATGATAAGCCCTCTTGCATGGATGCCTATTGCTTTGATCGTATTTACAGATTTTGAGTCTGCAATCTATTTTCTTATTGTAATGGCAACAATATGGCCTATTATACTTAATACAGCATCTGGGGCAGCAAATGTGAATCCAAGTTGGATAAAGATGGCTATGAATCAAGGAGCCAACCATTTTCAGATATTCTATACTATTATAATTCCAGCCTCTCTTCCGGGTATTATGGCAAGTCTTAGGTTAGCATTAGGAGTTGCTTGGATTGTGCTTGTTCCAGCAGAATTTTTAGGGGTTGCAAGTGGGTTGGGTTATCTGATAAATGACGCAAGAGACACTATGGCTTATGACTCCCTTATGGCAATTATTATTGCCATTGGAATTCTGGGTTTTGCTTTAGATAAAATATTTCAGATAATTCAGAGTGCTTTTACAAAATCGTGGATTGAGTGATAAAAGTGCTTGGTTCTAACATTAAGAAAATAGCAGCTCGCTGCAATTAATGTTGGATTGAAATTCCTGAGCAAAAATATAAATGGTTCTATTTTTTAAGATATAAAAATTAAGGAGCGTTTTTATGGCAGTTGATCCAAAAATGAAAATTCTGATAGCAGATGATTCAGGCACTATGCGAATTATGTTCAAACAGATGCTAAATAAAGCAGGGTTTGAGAATATTGTTGTAGCTATAGATGGCAGCGATGCTGTTAAAAAGATTCAAGAATCACCACCAGTTCTGATTATCAGTGACTGGAATATGCCAAGAATGGATGGTTTAGAGCTTCTTCAGTGGTTAAGAAAGACCCCACCTTATCAAGATATTCCATTCATAATGGCAACAGCACAGGCAGATAAGGGGCAGCAAATTGCCATTTATGAGGCAAAGGGTAATGGTCATGTGCCAAAACCATTTGATTCAAACCAGATAAAAGAGGCAATATACAAGGTTTTTGCCCCTGAAGCTGTGGCTGCATCTGGACCTAAAAAGCATAATGTAGTAGATGGTAAAGTTGAGCTTACTGTTGCCCACATTCAAATTACAGATCATCTTGTACTTGGTGCATTAAAACATAGAATAGAGTCTGGGCAGGTTATACCAAGATTCTTTGAGCTGAAAACAGATCGTAAACCGGGTTGGAATCCTATACAAGAGGGACTTGAAACAGGTGAACTTGACTGTGCATTTGTGCTTGCCCCAATTGCTATGGACCTTTTTGCCTATGATTCACCCATACAACTTGTGCTTCTTGCCCACAAAAACGGTAGCACCTTTGTCAGAAGTCGCCACTATGATCCACGTTTTGACTCTCTACAGAGTTTCTACAAATACAAAGTTGTTGATATTCCGCACAAGATGTCAATTCACCACATGTTGGCACATCAGTTTTTAAAGGAGCTTGGACTAAAACCTGGTGTTCCGGGTAAAAAGGCGATTAATGTGAGATTTGAGGTTGTTCCGCCAATTAAAATGCCGGGTATTATGAAAGAAAATGACGATGTTGCGGGTTTTATGGTTGCTGAACCTATTGCCACAAAGGCAATTGCAACTGAGATCGGCAATCTTGAATTTATCTCTGCAACAAGATGGGATAAACATCCATGCTGTATTGTTGCTATGCAAAAAAGTTTTATTGAAAAATACCCTGATGCTGTTCAAGAGTTTGTTGACTTACTCATTGAGACAGGACAATACGTTGAGCAAGATAGGGTAAGAGCTGCTGAAATTGCTGTAAAATTCCTTGATCCTGACGGACAGCTTGGGCTTAACACAAAAGTTCTTGAAAAGGTATTTTCTCAACCTTTAGCAATTAAAATGGACGATCTTTATCCCGTTATTGAAGACTTTGATGTAATACAAAAATATATGCACGATGTCATGGAGATTGGCAGATTGATTAATCTTGAAAAATTTGTAAATACATCTTTTGCTGATAAAGTACTTAAAGGTTAATCTATATTATTTTGCCCCTCCCCGACCCTCCCCAAGGGGAGGGAGTTATATTATCCCCCTCTCCCAAGGAGAGGTGTTAGGGGTGAGGCTAAGTAATATAACAAAGTAGAATTAGACGAATTTCAAGAGGTGAAGGTTGAAAGTTACAGAGCCAGATGTCATAAAATCAGGCGAAAGAGATTTGATAGAATCAATTAAAGATGACCTTGACTGGGAGACTATTAAGGAAATTTTTATACAAAGAATCAAGTCATCTTCTTTTGATCTTAATAAAGATAGCTCTTTATCTTTTGATGTAAGTGGTGGTGAGATTATTGTGCATAAAGGAGAGATTGCCTTTAGAGTCGATTTTGAACTGCAAACAGCTATGTCAATAATGTTTGATAGAAATGGCAACTACATGCCAGAAACATATAATAACATAGCATCAGATGAACTAAACTCTAAACATGCAGCAGCTCATAAGATAGATAACCATACTAAAATCAAATCTTATGAGCCACTACTTGATGATGATAACCTCATTATTGATGATATTACTTCTCTTGAAGATGAAGATATACTTGGAGAAGGCGATGAAGATATACTCGGAGAAGGTGATGAGGATATAATTTTAGAAAATGATGATATTGCCTTAGAAAATAATGATGATGATATACTCGACCAACTCGAAAATGAAAAAGATGCGGGTGAACTTGATCCAATTGCTGACTTAAATGAATTGAATGAGCCAGAAGAAGAGCTTGATCCTATAGCAGACTTAAATCAGCTTAGTCAGTCTGACGATATTGAAGATATTCTTAAAGAGAGCAGAGATTTCTGGAAAACACAAGATAAATAGCCAATCATCACACCATACTAACTCTATGAACCGTGATGATTATTGAAAAAAGAATGATTATATAAATGGTGAATACGGTGGAACAAAAAGCAGGGCCAGATATTGGAGAAAAACTTGGAAACATTGAGTCTAAAGAGGAGATAGAAGATATTTTTAGACGCTATATGGATGAATGGCAATACTCAAGAATGGAACTCATTACCAATATTGATGTCAGACGAAAGATTGCCAATGCAATTGCCATATCAGAGCCTGAATCAGTTTTTATAAACAGAGGAAATGAAGAAGATCGCAAATTTATAAAAGAGCTTGCCCTTAAAAAAGGTGAAGAGTCCCCATTAGCAATGGAGAACCACACTATTCATTTTGATTTAAGTCAGGAACAGGGCAGAATTGTTGACAGAACTTTTTATATTGTTGATGATTTTGAAGATGTAAGCTCTCTTGCTAAACGTATGAATCGTGAAACTGCACTTAAAGAGGTAAAAGATAATTTTGAAGGAATAATGCAAGGCAAAGTGATGATTGTAGGCTTTTACATGAGAGGACCTGTTGGGGCAAAAGGTGCCAATCCAGCGATTGAGATAACAAGTTCTGCTTATGTTGCACATAGTGCTGAAATTCTTTACCGCAACGCTTACTCTGCATTTAATAGCGAAGTTACAAGAATAGGACATTTTTTCACCAATATCCATAGCGAAGGTTTAAATAGATCAGAAGATTTGCCAAATGCAAGGGTGTTGATGGATAGACATTATAAAACTACATACTCTTTTAAATGCACTTATGCTGGCAACACACTACTTCTTAAAAAAGGAAACCACAGATTTGCGGTTGATATGGCTGTCTATGAAAAGTGTGGAGAAGAAGTTGCTGAACACATGTTTATTACAGGTATAAACGGACCCAAAGGTAGTGGAACAACAGCTATCGGCAACAATGCCCAACCACAATCAGGGGGAGACATATCAGGTAATTGTAGAATTACATGGTGTGCTGGGGCAGCTCCAAGTGGATGCGGCAAAACTACAACTGCAATGGCTGGCAACCACTTTGTGGGAGATGACCTTACCCAGATGTGGATTGAAGAAGATGGTTCAATAAGGGCTATTAATCCTGAATGTGGAATTTTTGGCATTGTTGAAGATGTAAATTGGGAAGGCGACCCAATGCTTATGGAGAATTTAAGAAAAGCAGGGGTTGAAGTTATCTGGTCAAATGTTCTTGTTGATGACAAACTTGTTCCTCATTGGGTTGGCAATGGCGAAGAGCCACCTGAAAGTGGTATAAATTTTCAAGGCAGATGGCATAAAGGTATGGTTGATGCTAATGGCAAACCAATTCCAATGTCTCACCCAAACTCAAGATGCACAATTGCTTCATCAGCTCTTGGCAATTACTCAATAGAAGCTGAAAATCCAAAAGGCGTTGAGACAAGAATATTCACCTACAGCGGCAGAGATAGCGACACAATGCCTCCAGTTTGGGTTGCAAAAAATTCAGAACAGGGCGTTGTTCTTGGTGCCTGTATTGTTTCAGCAGCAACAGCAACAGAGGTTGGAGCAAGTGGTGTAAAAAGAGCACCTTGGGCAAATGCACCATTTATTCCAGGCTCTCTTGGTGATTACATGGACGCTCAATTTAAGTTCTTTGGAAATCCAAAAATTGCAACCGATAAAAAGCCTGTTATGGCAGGTCTTAACTATTTTCTGACACATAAAGCAAGAGGTGGCGATTCTAATAAACTTCTTGGTGAAAAGCGTGATGTAAAGGTCTGGCTTGCATGGCTTGAGCGATATACTCACAATGAGGTCAAAGCAATTGAGACGCCAATTGGATATATTCCAATATATGATGACTTAAAACAACTTTTCAGCCAGATCATCAATAAAGAGTATTCAGTTGAGCTTTATGAAAAGCAATTTTCACTTTATGTTGATAATATTGTAAATAGGTTAGACCTTCAAATTGAGGCTTATTCAAAGGAAAAAGGGATACCAGAGACTCTATTTAGTGTTCTAAATTCTCAAAAAACAGAGTTGTTAGCATTAAAGGAAAAGGCAGGTGCGATAATATCGCCTGTTTTAATTATGAACAATAGTTGACAATTTAATAACAAAATTAGATAGATTTTTTATTAACCCCCTTCATTTTTATTGCGGCAGGGGAATAGTTTAGTAATTTAAAAAAATATTAGGTGAATGAAAATGGTAAGACTTGAAACAAGTATGGGCGAAATTTGTTTAGAACTTGATGCTCAAAAAGCTCCAAAAACAGTTGAGAACTTTATCTCTTATGTAAATGCAGGACATTATGACGGCACAATTTTTCATAGAGTCATTGATGGTTTTATGATTCAAGGTGGCGGAATGACCGCAGATATGCAAGAAAAACAGACCCGTGAGCCAGTTGAAAACGAAGCTGATAATGGTTTGAAAAATGATGCCTACACAGTTGCAATGGCAAGAACATCTGATCCACACAGTGCAACTGCTCAATTTTTCATTAATGTTAAAAAGAATGATTTTCTTAATTTTTCATCAAAGACCCCTCAAGGGTGGGGATATACAGTATTTGGTAAGGTTGTTAAGGGGCAAGGTGTGGTAAATAAGCTAAAACAGGTTGCAACTGGCAACAAAGCAGGACATAGCGACGTTCCAAAAGAGCCTGTAACCATTATTAAAGCAGAAGTGGTTGAGGGTTAAATAAATCTTGTGATTATACTTTACACGGTCTTAATTTGAGCTTTAAATCTTTTATCACCCAGAGCTAAAGCTCAGGGCTAAATTTTCCAAGTCCTCTTAAGAGGACTTTTTTAACTTAGCCGATGGTTTTAACCATCGGCTAAAAAATGA
>JADGBE010000064.1 GCA_015231615.1 Desulfamplus sp.
TCTGATGAGCAGGTTCAGGCGGTCAGAAAAGAAAAAGCTGATGGTATGACTCCAACTCAATTATCAAAAAAGTATGGTGTGAGCAGAGCTACCATTTACAATGTGTTGAAATAAAAATATGCCAGTGAATCTATGAGCAAATATCGTGGCGAGTTTTTTTATGAAAAATTTATTGAAAATAAGGATAATAGTATGAAAAACCAAACAATTTACCGACAATTACAAAAGCATCTTAATACTATGCCAATTGGTTTTCCTGCTGCAAAATCAGGAGCTGATATAAAGTTGTTAATGAGTATTTTTACACCTGAAGAGGCTAAAATTGTTTGTGCTTTAAGTTATAAACCAGAAACATTAGACGCTATTTTCCAACGGATAAACACAAATTTAGTTAGTTCAAAAGAAGCCCTTGCAAAGATTCTTGATAGGATTCAGAAAAAAGGTGGTATTGAGTCAAAAGTAAGGAGTGGGGTAAGATATTACAGTAATGCCCCTCTCGTAGTTGGGATATACGAGATGCAAGTAAACCGTCTGACACCTGAGTTTTTGGAATATTTCAATGAGTATATTAATGAC
The DNA here is from genome assembly GCA_015231615.1 of Desulfamplus sp. Classification (GTDB taxonomy): domain Bacteria; phylum Desulfobacterota; class Desulfobacteria; order Desulfobacterales; family Desulfobacteraceae; genus Desulfamplus. The sequence goes on from JADGBE010000064.1 coordinate 577, forward strand.
ATAAACTTTGCTCTTGAGTTTTTGAGTAGTAAAAAATTTCAAATGAGAACTATTCCAATTCAAAAGAGTATAACTCCAACGCATAATGTTAGTCAATTTGATGAGGTAATAAGTCTTTTTGATAATGCAAGCCCGCCTTTTGTTGTTCTTGACTGCATCTGCCGTAAAAAGAAATCAATGGAGGGAGAATCATGCAAAGTTACTGATAGGCAAGAGACCTGTATTGTAGTTGGGGAGTTTGCCAGCACAGCTCTTTTAATGGATATTGGAAGGGAAATAACCAGAGATGATGCTATATCAATAATTGATAAAAATCAAAAACAGGGTCTTGTGCTTCAACCATCGAATACTGAAAAGATTGATTTTATCTGCTCCTGCTGTGGCTGTTGTTGCGGAATGTTAGCTATTCATAAAAAGCTGCCCATACCAAATGAGTTCTGGTCTTCAAATTTTTATGCTGTTGTTGACTCAGATAGTTGTAATGGTTGTGGAGTATGCGAAAAGAGGTGTCAGGTTGAAGCTGTAAAGATTATCAGCAATAAAAATACTACATTAAAGCAATATAACTCTTCACAAGAGTTTACAAAAGCTGTTATAGATTTCAATATTTGTGTTGGCTGCGGTTTATGTGTAACTACTTGTTCTAAAAAAGCTATAAGCCTTGTAAAAAAAGAACAGGAGATAAAACCGCCAACAAATCGTGAAGAACTTTATGAGGTTATAATGTCGCATAAACAAGGAACCTTTGGAAAACTTAAAGTCGCTGGACAGCTTGTCAAAGGTGTTATTAAGACAGGTAACACAGCTTTACTGCGGAAGTGATAAAATATAGATCCGTATGGCTTTGGACAAAAGTTGAAGTTTAAAAACCACAGAAGCAAGGTTTTATGGGGCTTGCAAACATTTACCTCTTCCCTAATTTACCTTTTCGAGGCGTTGTGCAAAATACCCACAATATTGTTAGGTCTTTTTCTGGAAAATCGCTACTTTTTCATTTTGAACAGGTGTTCTGCCAAAAGTATTTAGCATTTTATTAGACAAATTCGTATATATTGGTGTTTATGAAAACTTTCGTAATTCGTGATGCGGTCTTGGAAGATTTCGAGACAATCTGCTCATTGAATCATGCCGAGGTTGAATACACGAGTCCAATGGACTTGGCTCGGTTGAAATTCTTGCATAGTCTTTCAGGGTATCATAGGGTTGGCTGTGTAAATGGCCAAATTGCCGCATTTCTTCTGGCAATGCATAGCAATTCACCGTATGAAAATAAAAATTTTAAGTGGTTCGCTTGCAAGTATACGAGATTTATGTACGTTGACCGCATTGTTGTGTCTGCCGAATTTCGAGGGATGCATGCGGGGGTAATGCTATACGAAGATCTTTTTCGCTATGCTCGGCATGTTGGTATCCCAATCATCACTTGTGAATATAATATTGTTCCAAAAAATGAGCCATCACGTTTATTTCATGATAAACTTGGATTTAAAGAGCAAGGAACTCAGTGGGTCGCAAACGGCAGCAAGCTTGTATCGCTTCAGACCGTAGAGACCTAACAATTCGCTCAAGCCAACCCGAGTAGGCGTGGTCTGTTTACTGCAAGCAGAACAGCGGCTTCGCATTGCCATTATGTAACATAAATTTATGGGAAATTAGGAATGAGAAACAAATTTCTTGGAACTGGACAGCAAGGATTTAACCCAATACGAAAAATTCGTGTGGCCTTACGTGGTGTATACTATGCAGTGATATTTGATTTTGCCGTTGCATACAAGATAGTACTATCATTGTTTATCTTAGCAGGTTGCTTTTATTACCGACAGTGGTTTGATTTTAGTTTGGTACTGGTTTCAACAGGTTTAATGCTCGTAGCGGAAATGTTTAACACAACAATTGAGGCACTCTGTGATTTTGTAGAGCCTAATGAAAATGAAAAAATAGGAATTGTGAAGGATATCTCAGCATCGGCTGCGGGAATTAGCATATTAGTCTGGTTTGTAATTCTAATTATTGAATCAATACGTATATTTCAGATGGCAACATAGCTTCCCAAATGACGGATAACAGATATGACATAATTCAGAGGGACACGATACTAAATTTTAGCTGCTGGAACTTATTGCATCTTAATCTCTAAATACAAAGATTTTCAGGAGTCCTTTTAATGAATAATAAAAATTGTTGCGTATTATTTTTATCTCATGGAGGCGGTCCCTTACCTCTGCTGGGTGATAAAGGGCATGAAGAAATGGTTAAAAAATTGAAATATTTATCTTCAAAAATTAATAAACCATCAGCGATTATTGTAGTAAGTGCCCACTGGGAAGAGGAAATAACAACCATAACCTCTGCGGCGATGCCTTCCCTTATTTATGATTATTATGGTTTTCCTGAAGAATCCTACCGCATAAAATATCCATGCCCAGGAGAACCATTTTTAGCCAGACAAATAGAAGAGTTATTAAGTAAAAAAGGCATAGATAATAAATTAGATGAACATAGAGGCTTTGATCATGGATTATTTATACCGCTTAAAATAATGTATCCTGATGCAGACATCCCATGTATCCAGTTATCTCTTCTCAAAAGCCTTAACCCTGCCGAGCATATAAAAATAGGAACCGCTCTATCCAGCATAAATTATGATAACTTGTTGATAATAGGTTCAGGTTTTTCATTTCATAATATGAAGGCATTTTTTGAAAAAGAGACAACTGATAGTAAAATTATGAATGAAAAGTTTGAGCATTGGTTGATTGATACATGTTCCAACCCCGATATTGAGGAAACACAAAGAGTTAAGAGATTGGAAAATTGGGAAGATGCTCCCTATGCAAGATACTGCCATCCGAGAGAAGAGCATTTGCTGCCTCTGCATGTATGCTATGGTGCTACTCAATCAGCTTGTAACGAATATATTGAATTAAAAATTCTTAATAAAAAATCAAGTTTATATCTTTGGTAATTTCTCAATTGACCCACTCAAATAAATAAGGCAAGACAGACAAGCTACAGTTTGTTTACATGAACGACTCACCTTATGATGCACTCCGTTAAACTTAAAATAGGAAAAAACAAAATTTATTATGGCTTTGTCAATTGTAGAACTATATAAAAGAGTATTACCTAAAAGTAACTGTAAAGAGTGTGGTTTTCTTACTTGCCTTGCTTTTGCAGGTATGGTGGTCTCTGAAAAATATCCTTTGCGAGCTTGTCCTCATATTGACCCAAATGTGCTTGATTGGGCTGAAAAAGAGCTTGAAGAGCAGTATAGGCAAGGTAAATGGTTAAAAAAAGATATGGCATTTGAGGCTTTGAAGATTGCAAAGGATAAAATTGCAACAGAGGATTTACAAAATATTGGTGAGCGAATTGGAGGCACTATAAAAGGTGATCGGTTGATTCTGCCATATTTTAATAGTTATCTTTATATAGACCGTAACGGTATAAAAGATGAGGCTGGCAATGAGTTATCACGCAACGAGCAAACTTTTGTCTATATTCATATGTCCATGATGAACAGAGCAGAACCAGTAAAGCCAACTGGTAAGCTAAAAGGTTTTAAAGAGTTTCCAAACACTGTATCCAAAGCTGTTTCAATGCGTAATCATGTTGAAGAGCCGTTAAAAAAGGCATTTTCTGGTAATCTTGTAAAATTAAGAGATGCTTGTTTAAAGTGCGGTGGAATAGATGTGCAAGAGCATTATGAATCTGCTAATCTCGCATTTTGTTTTCAAGTATTTCCTTCAGTTTCTGTAACTTTACTTTTTTGGGAGGCAAGCGATAATTTTGATGCTGATGTAAAACTTCTTTTTGATGAGATGGTTATATACCATCTTGATATTGAGTCTATCATGTTCCTTAGTGAACATTTTGTAAATAGGCTAAAAGCTATGTATTAAAGTTTGAACTAATTTTCAATTAGCCAGTTAATTTTAAAGGTATTAGAAATATGCACACACCAGAGTATTTTAAAAGAGCAGCTTCAGACACATTACCAGGTCATTTGGGAATTGTAATAACATATGTAGGTAAAAAAGAGGTGAGAGCTGAATTACCCATTAGAAAATGTCTTATGGCACCTAATGGATTTCTTCATGCAGGAAGTGTTGTCAGCCTTGCTGATACATCAACAGGGTTTGGTTGCATTAGCAATCTTCCAGAAGGTGCAATAGGATTTACTACTGTTGAGCTTAAGTCTAACCATTTGGGGACAGCTCGTGAGGGGACAATAGAATCCATTGCAAAATTAGTCCATAGCGGAAAAACTACGCAAGTATGGGATGCAGTAGTAACCCACAAAGAGTCTGAAAAGACTATTGCACTTTTTAGGTGTACCCAAATGATTTTATATGAAAAATAAGCTGAAAATGTGATAGCTATTAAAATTTTAGAATGGATAATTGAAGTGTGAGAAAGTTTTCTTATCAATTTAGCAATGCAACAGTTAATATAGGGGTTATTTGCCCAAACGTAGAAAAAACGTGGTAGGAATTACCAATATGACAATTTGCTTTTTTTAAATATTTTTTTGACCAACAACTTATGATTAGAAATATAGATAAAACTTACAGGCAGTCCATAAAACTACTCTTTTATAGACTGTCTGTAAATGTTCAATAATTAATCGAATTTCAATAAAAACAAGTCTATAAATTAAAATTCATAAACAATCATTTCAAATGCTTTTATGGACTTTAAGTCAAAACCATAAATTCATATTTAAACACCTTGTTTGTGAAAAAAGAAATGACAGCATCTTTTAAAGAGTTATCGCAAGTTTTTAATGAGCAGCGTAATATTACCGTAGATACTACAAATAAAATTAACAATGTGCTTTCTTCGGTTGCTGAATTACATAAATCTATAAAAGAAATAACAAGAATTGTAGAAGTGATTGCTGATATGGCGGATCAGACAAATCTTCTTGCTTTAAATGCCACAATTGAAGCAGCAAGAGCTGGTGAAGCGGGCAAGGGATTTGCTGTAGTTGCCAATGAAGTTAAAGAATTAGCTAAATCCACTGTGAGTTCAAGTAGTTCAATAGATAGTGGAAGCAAACGTGATCTGAGCGGCAAAGTAATTAACAACTAATTGTTTTTATAAAATAATTTGATATTAAAACTTTGATTATGATTAGGAAATCTATCATCTGTATAGACTTAGGTTTAAAATATTTAATAGAGTTGTTCCTTAATAGCTACACCCTTGATATACTTGTCTAAAAGGCATAAGTTGGTGATAAAAAATCAGTATTAGTAAAAGTGTTTTTATAAGTTTTAAGTTTTACCCAGTTTGATCAGTGTTTCAATAGGGCTTTATTATGTAATAATAATTAGAAAATCTATTAAGGAACAATTCTATTGATCAAGGTCATATTGATTCAATGTCTCCTGTTGTCAGAAAATTCTGGCTTAATTTTCGCAAATCTCCGATATATTTGGAAATAGCCAGCACATTAATCAAGTATTTTTTTGAATTATACGGTGAGAAAAAAATATGGATTCTGCTTTTTGAAATGGGCATAACCTTGGAAAAAGTAATAGAAGAAGTGGAAAAGACCGCTGTTCCGATTCTTGAAAAACAAATCGTCAGAAGCTATATGGAAAAAAGAATCAGGGCAAGATTGGAACGTTTTTATTACAATAGCAACATAAAGCCGTTGAATGTTATCAAACCCTCATCTCAAATTACAATATCACTGTAAAAAGAATCCGTTAAATGAAAGATATGGAAGGAATAAATTACTATTCGCCGGTAGAGGAAAAAATTAACATAATTTCTCATGCTGTTGGTTTAATTGCAAGTATTGTTGCCCTGGTATTTTTAATTCTACATGCAAATCTGTATGGAGATGTCCGGCATATTGTGAGTTTCAGCGTCTTCGGAGCAAGTCTGATTATACTATATGCTGCCTCCACGCTTTACCACAGTGCTGGAAAATCAAGGTTAAGAAATAGATTGAACATCTTTGATCACGCATCTATTTATGTTCTTATTGCTGGAACCTACACTCCTTTTACACTTATCACCTTAAATGGCAAAACAGGTTGGGTGCTTTTCTGTATTGTCTGGGGTATGGCTTTGATCGGAATAATTTTAAAATTTTTCTTTACAGGGAAATATGATTTAATCTCGACAATAATGTATGTATTAATGGGTTGGATTATAGTTTTTGCCATAAAACCATTGATGAATAATTTACCTTCAGAAGGTTTGCTCTGGCTTTTTGCAGGAGGAATCTCTTACACAGTCGGTGCAGTTTTATATAGCATTGATAGAATACAATTCAATCATGCCATTTTCCATATCTTTGTTTTAATTGGCAGTTTTTGTCATTTCATGTCGGTGTTCTTTTATGTATTACGGTTCCCGATTTATTCAAGAACATAGCCACAATGCTCAAACCAGCCTATTATATCTTCTTTTGTAATTGTATGCATGGCATTAGATATGGCTTGCTCCAAATTCTCTTTTGTTCGTGCTTTTGCTTTTTTTAGAAATTGCTTAATTTTTGACCAGTATAACTCTATTGGGGACAAATCAGGAGAATATGGTGGAAGGTAAACCAACCTTGCCCCTTTACCCTCTATTAATGACCTCACATTATTTACTTTATGAGCTGCTGCATTATCACATATTACAACATCACCACTTTTTAGCTGTGGAACTAAACATCTCTCCAAAAAATCCAAAAATAGTTTTCCATTAAGCGTTCCTTCATAATTCATGTTTGCTATCAATCCTTCTGTTGATAATGCCCCAATCGTTGAAAGCCTCTTTCCTTGCGATACTGGACACGAGTCATACGCTCTTTCTCCTTTAAAGCTTCTACCGTATGGCAGGATCATATTTAATACAGAGCCTGTTTCATCTATAAAACGAAGATTCTCAATTGGCTCGGATTCTATATCCTTTATGTATTCTTTGGTAAGTTGTTTTACACGCTCGCTCTCTTTTTTAGGATCATGCAGCGTCTTTTTTTTCGAGTTATATTCAGCTTTTTCAATGTTCTGTCCATCGCTGATTTACTAACTTTCTTACTAAACTCCTTCTCATAAAGGCTGCAAAGTTCTTCCAATGTCAAGTCCACATTACGTTCAATAAGTTTAATAAGATACTTACATCCTGCTTCATCTATTGCTGGATTTCTGCAGCCTCCGTGAGGTTTTGGGTTGATATGACCATTTTCATTAAATCTTTTGATAAGAGTAAAAACAAAGCTCAAGGAAACCATAAAATGTTCTGCTAATGCCCTCATTGAACCTTCTTTATCATTATACGCTTTTAATACTTTTGCTCTTAAATCCCTTGAATATACTTTCATAATCTATCTCCTAAATATCGTTAATAATGAAAGAGATAATATTATATCTTCGTCAGCTAATCAATTAAGAAACGCTATATTGAAATTTATACTCATTAGTTTCAACGAAGTGTTTGATTGAGTTGATTCATCTTGCGGTGTTTACATTCAAAAATTCCTTTTTATCTTGAGCAGCTACTTCTCCACGCTGCTAATAGGCAGACAAATAATAAACGTTGTCCCTTCACCTACTCTGCTTTCAACTTTTATATCTCCTCCGTGATCTTTTACAAAACCATAGCAGACAGAAAGTCCAAGCCCCACTCCTTTTACGCTGTCTGTTTTGGTAGTAAAAAATGAGTCAAAAATTCTCTCTATATGCTCTTCTTTGATACCTGCTCCTGTGTCTGACAAAATGATTCTAACTTTATGGCTATCATACTCTGTGGCTATCTTCAAACTTCCACCATCTGGCATTGAGTCCATAGCATTAGAAATCATATTTAAAAAAACCTGTCTTAATTGGTCTTTAGACGCATTGACCATTGGAATATTTTCTGCAAATTGATACTCAAATTTCACACTATTTTCTCTAAATCTCTTTTCATAAAGAAGAATAATTTCATCTAAAACTGTATTAATATTGATATTTATTTTCTTTTCCTGATCTGGTTTTGAAAATGAGAGCATCTTTTTTAGCATATCTGCAAGCCTCATTGTTTCTGATATTGACATATCTAAGAGTTTACGCCTTTTATTTTGAGGGGAAATTTCAGTTTTCATAAGCTCTAAAGTATTCATAATGCCAAACAGAGGGTTGTTAAGCTCATGTGCAATTTGAGAGGTAAGTCGTCCCATAGCAGCAAGTTTTTCAGATTGAAGAAGCTGCTGCCGGGTTTCGCTGAGTTTCCGCTCCATGGCAAGCCTCTCTCCAAGATCAACAAAAATTCCTACTGAAGCTATCTCTTTTCCTTGATCATCATACAAAAGTGCAGCAGAAAGATTTCCTTCAGTTTCTTTACCATTATTAACATTATTAAAAGTAATTGGATACGATTTAAGTTTTCCAACACCACCATAATCTTCAGAGCGGATCATTTTCATAACTTTTCTTGCAAGATCATTGCCTCTATAAATCTCTTTTATGTTTTTCTTTCCAATTACATCATTTGCACTTTCTCCAAATATCTCTTCCGCCCCTTTATTCCAGATAAGAACTTCACCTTTTAAATCTGCTGCCATTATTGCATTTGGAGAACATTCAATAGTTTGATCTAAAAAGTTAAGAGCTTTTTTCATCTTATCTTCCATCATCTTACGCTGGGATTGATCAACAACAATGCCTTCATATCCAAGCACATTACCTTTTTGATCATAACGGACATGGCTTGTTACAAGAACCTGAATAAGATGCCCGTCTCTTCTTCTCCATTCAACCTCATAATCAACCACCCTGCCATGTTTTTCTACTGTTTCCATAAATTTTTTTCTATCTTCAGGAGTGAGATAGAGATCAGTTGCTATATCCATAGAAAGAAAATTATCTTTTTTTGTATAACCAAGCATTTTAAGAAATGCTGGATTTACATCTAAAAATTTTCCCTTCTTGCTGCTTATAAAAACTCCGCAACCAACATGATCAAAAAGCCTTTTATAACCTTCTTCAGATGATTTAAGCCTTGCCTGCTGCTCTTTTTCTTTTGTAATATCTCGATAAATTGAAAGTTTAGACCTTGTGCCGTCTCTATTTGTAATTGGAAGCTCAATCAGGCTGAATGTCTTATTAACATGCTCTAAATAGACTTCTCCATAGTGGTGGGTTTCCCCTTTATCAAATACCTCTTGAAACCTGCACCATGAACATATTCCATTACCATTATTAATTACTTCATAACACTTCTTCCCAACACCATCGCCGAAAATTTTAATCATGGCACTGTTCATATATTCAACAGTATAATTATGATCAATTATGTATATACCATCTTCAATAGCCTTAATTGCTTCTACTAATCTTGAGGATTTAATGTCTGTCATAAAAAGACCTCCTTAAAAATATAAAAATGGGTTTTAATCCAAAATAATACTTTATATAGATATTATTTTTATTTTATTTATTATAATTTTAAAATTCTTATTGACATATAGAAAAAAACATAATAACTAAAATAACTATACTAAAAAACAAATTCTATCAAGCAAAATATTAAAGCAGAAATATTAAATAAAACTGATTAACCAGCACCATTCAAAAACAACTAAAAAAGGAGGAGATACCAATGGAAGACACCATGACAGTATTCACCGCAAGCAAGTATTGCAATGTCTCATCCAAAACAATTATCAATTGGATAGACGCAGGTCACATAAAAGCCTACAAAACAGTAGGAGGACACAGAAGAATTAAAAAGAGTGATTTAGAAAATTTTATGAAAGAGCAGGGAATACCAATTCCAGAAGAAAATTACGAAGCAGCCAGAAAAAAAATCTTAGTGGTTGATGATGATCTTATCATTGTTGAATCTATAGTTCAGTGTCTTGAAGAAGATCAGTATGATTATGAAGTTATCTCAGCTTCTGATGGATTTGAAGCTGGTCTTCAGGTGAACCATTTTAAGCCGGACCTCCTTATTCTCGACATAATGATGCCAGATATAAAAGGCTATGAAGTTTGTAAAAAAATAAAAAGTAATAAAGATACACAGCATATTAAAATTATAGTTCTTTCTGCATACCTTGATGACGAAAAATTCCAGCAGATGAAAGAAAATGGTGCTGACCTTTGTCTTTCTAAACCGTTACCGTTGTCTCGCCTTAAAGATGAAGTTGCTATGTTACTTGGTCTTAAAGAGAAGTAAAATCAGGCATAGCCTAAATATCTATCTAACTATCTATAAATATTAGAAATATATAATATAATAAGGAGGTAAGGTTATGAACCTAAAAGATTCTCTGGAAAAAAAGAAATTTGTTGTAACCTCAGAAGTGCAGGCTCCTCTTGGTGATGATAATCCAGAAGAGATTATAAAGAGCCTTAACAAAGTAAGAGGCAGAATAGACGGTGTAGCTCTTTCTGATGTTGAGCTTGAAGGAGTGGTCGGCGACACTATTCAAACATGCGATGTTTTGAAAAAAAATAATTTTAATGCCATCTATCAGACAACTACAAGAGATAAAAACCGTTTCCAGCTTCAAAAAGATTTAACTCTTGCCCATGAAACTGGAGTTGAAAATCTTTTAGTATTTACAGAAGATTACCGCATTTCTGGAGATACTCTTCAAGAATCTATGTTCTTTCATGTTGATTCTGGCAAACTTGCTTCAGTTTTAGAGCACATGAAAGAGGGACAGACAATTGACGGTAAAGAGTTGGAAAAAAAGATGGAATTTTTATTAGGTTCTGGCGTTGAAGCACCTTGGGGGAAAAATATCCCTAAAAAAGGTATGGAAGAGATGGAAGATATGATGAATATCGGAACAGGCTTCTTTTTGACAACCCCGATATTTGATGTTGATCAGTTTGCTAAATTTATGAAGCAGGCAAACACATTCAACGTGCCTGTTATTGCAGAAGTTATGATCTTAAGAACAGGAGGAATGGGAAAATTTCTAAACCGCCATTTTAAATCTGGTCTTGTTCCTGAATGGGCAATTCAAAAACTTTTAAAAGCTCCAGACAAAGAGAAAGCAAGCATTGAGCTTTTTGCAAATATTGTTAATTCTTTAAAAGACCTATGCCAGGGAATTCATATTATTACAATCGGCGGCGAAGAGAAGTTAGCTCAATATCTAAATGCTGCCAAGTTGAAATAATTTTTTACAAATCCTTTTGTTGCAATTACTTTTCCCTTCATACACTCTATCTGAGCTGAGTTCCATATAGACAACATATTGCTGATAATCTTGCTGAAAAATATTTTAAAATAGAAATTTGAATTTTTATAGCTTTATAAATTTTAAGGCTTGAATTAGGAGGCTTAAGTCAATATGGCAGAACCAATTAAACTTCAAGAACTAACATGCGATTTTAAAGAGGAGGTCGCAAGCCGTATACCAGAGGCAAATTTTGATTTATGCCTTACCTGCGGAACATGCACTGGCGGCTGCCCTGCCTCTGAGCAGTATAGCATGGATCCAAGAAAATTCTTGCGAATGCTGCTGCTCGGCATGGATGATGAAATAATAAAAAGCCAGTGGGCATGGGTCTGTACCATGTGTGGAAGGTGCATGTCAGCATGTCCTATGAAGATAAATATTCCCAAATTTGTTTATAATGTGCGTGCAAGTTGGGATAGAGATAAAAGACCTAAAGGAATTAGAGGCTCATGCGATCAGCATATAAAAGCTGGCAATGCTATGGGTGTTCCAAAAGAGGATTTTGTATTTACAATTGAAGATGTCGCAAACGAAATTAGAGAAGCTGAGGCAGCATTAAGTGAGTCTGGGCAAGGAACAGGTGAGTTTAGCGATCTTGAGATAACAGCAGACAGAGTTGGTGCTTATATGGCTTTGAACCAAAACTCAAGAGAGCCTGTAACAGAGCCTGATGAACTTGGACCACTTTGGAAAATTCTTCACAAAGTAAAAGCTGACTGGACATATCCAACTGTTATGTGGGGCGGCGAAAACTATTGTATGTTTTTAGCTGACGAAGAGGGTTGGCGATATATTATGGAGGAGTTTGTTTATCACATTGAACATAACCTCAAATGCAAGGTCGTAGTAAACACTGAGTGAGGGCACTCATACTTCTCAATCCTGGAAGGATTGAAAAAATATAAAATCCCACACACATTTGAATTTAAAAGCATAATTGAACTTTACGCTCAATGGATAAAAGATGGCACTCTTAAAGTTAACTCAGACTGGAACAAAGATTTAAAGATAAAATTTACAGTTCAAGACCCGTGCAATATTGGTAGAAAAATTGGAACCAACAAGATTGTTGATGATTTACGATTTGTGGTTAAAGCTGTAGTTGGCGAAGAAAATTTTATTGATATGGTTCCAAATCGCTCGAATAATTTTTGCTGCGGCGGAGGCGGTGGAGCTTTGCAGGCTGGGCATACTGAACAGAGAAGAGCTTATGGAAAAGTCAAATTTGACCAGATTATTGAAACTGGTGCTGATTATGTAATCACTCCATGCCACAACTGCCATGCTCAAATTGAAGATATGTGCCACCATTACGGCGGCACATATCACACTTTGCATCTTTGGACAATAATCTGTCTTGCTATGGGTATTTTGGGTGAAAATGAACGAACCTATCTTGGTCCCGACCTTGCTGAATTTGGCTTAGACACTTAAAGGAGGTATCTCAATGAAAAATCAAAAAATTTCTATATATATGAAAGAGGTATCTTTTTTAGGGATAAAAAGTGTTGATATATTGAAGGAGGTATCCAATGACCCAACAAAATAACGGTTCTGTACTGGTTGTTGGTGCTGGTATTGCTGGTATTCAAGCATCTCTTGACCTTGCAGATTCTGGTTATCTTGTCTATCTTGTTGATACTGACTCTGCAATTGGCGGAGTTATGGCAAAGCTTGACAAGACTTTTCCTACCAATGACTGCTCTATGTGTATTATCTCTCCTAAACTTGTAGAGGCTGGGCGGCATCTTAACATTGAACTTTTAAATAAAACCCGTGTTAAAGAGATCACAGGCACTGCTGGCAATTTTAAGGTAAAACTTGAACAAGAGCCAAGATTTATTGACACGGAAAAATGCACAGCCTGCGGAGAGTGTTCAACTGTCTGTCCTGTTGAACTTCCAAATCAGTTTGATGAAGGTTTAGGCAATCGTAAAGCTGCATTCAAACTTTATCCTCAAGCTATGCCGAGTGCATATACAATTGAAAAAGGCGATCGCGCACCTTGTAAACTCACCTGTCCTGCCGGTTTAAATGTGCAAGGCTATGTGCAGATGGTTAAACAAGGTAAATATAAAGAGGCTCTTCAAATTATTATGGAGCAGCTCCCTCTGCCCGGAGTTTTAGGGCGGATATGTCCGCATGATTGCGAAAATGGTTGCCGCAGGCAGGAGGTTGATCAACCTATTGCCATAAGAGATTTAAAACGTCTTGCAGCAGATAAGTTTGATGCACGTCAGATTAAAATTGAGTGTGCTGCTCCAACAGGAAAAAAAGTTGCAATTATTGGTTCTGGTCCTGCTGGACTCTCTGCTGCTTACCATCTTGCTAAAAAAGGTATTAAGGCAACCATATTTGAGGCTCTGCCTAAAGCTGGTGGAATGCTTCGAGTTGGAATTCCTGATCACCGCCTCCCTTCTGAAGTTCTTGATCGAGATATTGAAGTTATTACCAATCTTGGGGTTGAAATAAAATTAAATACTCCTCTTGGAGATAAAATAACAGTTGATTCACTTCTTGCAGATGGGTTTGATGCTGTATTTCTCGGCATGGGTGCTCACAAAGGTATTGATCCTGCTATTGAAGGAAGTGATCTTGATGGAGTAAGACAAGGCGTTGATTATCTAAGAGAATTAAATCTTACAGGCAATACTAAAACAGGCAAAAGAGTTGCTATTATAGGCGGCGGCAATGTTGCAATTGACGTTGCAAGAAGTGCTGTCCGTTTAGGTGCCCAAAAAGTAACTATAATATATCGTAGAACCAGAAAAGAGATGCCGGCATGGGAAGAGGAGATTTGTGCGGCTGAAGCTGAAGGTGTTGAGATAATTTATCTTTCTGCACCTGAGAAGGCAATTGGAGATATTGTTGATGCATCAGGGAAACAGCAAGGCAATTTATCAAAAGTTCGATGTATAAGAATGGAGCTTGGAGAGCCTGATAAATCTGGAAGACGGCGACCAATTCCAATTGAAGGAAGTGAATATGACCTTGAAGTTGATCAGCTAATCTATGCTATTGGTCAACAACCTGATCTCTCTGCAATTAAAGAGAGTGAAATAAAAATCACAAAGTGGGCAACTACAGAGGTCAATCCAATAACCTTTGAGACTGGTAAGAAAGGTGTTTTTGCTGGTGGAGATATTCAAACAGGACCAAGCGTTGCCATTGCTGCCATTGCTGCTGGAATGGAAGCTGCTGAATCCATTTCAAGGTATCTTAAAGGCGAAGATATGGCTCTTGGAAGAGGTAAAGAGAGCAAGATAGACCAGTCCAAAATAGTTGGTAATATAAATAAAGAACAACAAGATCAATTTGGCGGTTCCAACCTTCCTGATTATACTCCAATATCTGAAAATATCCCAAAAGCTGAACGTGCGAAAGTGCAAGAACTTCCTATAAACCAGAGAAGAGGTAATTTCAATGAAGTTGAGCTTGGGCTTGACGAGAAAGAGGGACAAAAAGAGGCTGAGCGTTGTCTTAACTGCGGTTACTGCTCTGAATGTATGGCTTGTGTTGATGCTTGTCTTGCCAATGCTGTTGATCACTTTATGATAAAACAGACTCACGAAATTGAAGTTGGTGCTGTGATTTTATCTCCAGGGTTTACTCCATTTAATCCAGCAGTTTATGAGACTTATGGTTATGGCACTCACCCCAATATTGTTACAAGTATTGAATTTGAACGTCTTTTATCTGCATCAGGTCCATATAAAGGTCATCTTGTAAGACCGTCAGATGAAAAAGAGCCTAAAAAAATTGCATGGCTTCAGTGTGTAGGTTCAAGAGATATAAATAGAGGCGGACACAGCTACTGCTCCGGCGTATGCTGTATGTATGCAAATAAACAGGCTGTTATTGCAAAAGAACACAGCGGTAATGATCTTGATACAGCTATCTTTTTTATGGATATGAGAACTCATGGAAAAGAGTTTGATAAATATAACATAAGAGCAGAAGATGAAAGCGGAGTAAGATTTGTCCGCTCCAGAATTCACTCTATCTTTCCTATGAAAGATGAGATGCTCAGGATAGTGTATGCTACAGAATCAGGCTCTACTGCTGAAGAGGTCTTTGATATGGTTGTGCTTTCAATAGGTCTTGCCCCATGTTCTGATGCTGTTGAACTTGCTCAAACTATGGGCATTGAACTTAACAAGCACCAATTTGCAAAAACATCAAATCTCTTTCCAGTAAATACAACAAGAGAGGGTGTTTATGTGTGTGGAGCATTCCAAGAGCCAAAAGATATTCCAATGTCAGTTATGGAAGCATCTGCTGCTGCATCTATGGCAGCACAGACTCTTGCAAGCCAAAGATGGAGCTTGACAAGAACAAAAGAGCTTCCTCCAGAGAGAGATTTTTCAGGCATGTCGCCTCGTATCGGCGTGTTTGTCTGCAACTGCGGAATCAATATCGGCGGTGTTGCAGATGTTCCAGAAGTTCGAGACTATGCAGCAACTCTCCCTTATGTTGTTCATGTTGAGGATAATCTTTTTACCTGTTCGCAAGATTCCCAAGACCACATAAAAAAGGTTATAATTGATAAAGAGATAAACCGAGTTGTTGTTGCTTCATGCTCTCCAAGAACACATGAACCTCTTTTTCAAGAGACAATAAGAGAGGCAGGACTTAATAAATATCTCTTTGAAATGGCAAACATAAGAGACCAAAATACTTGGGTTCACATGAACAGCCCTGAAAAAGCCACTCAAAAAGCAAAAGATTTGGTTCGCATGGCAGTTGCAAAAGCCGCCCATGTTGAGCCTCTCCATCAAGTAAAACTTGCAATAAAAAAATCTGTTCTTGTTATAGGCGGCGGAGTATCTGGAATGGAGGCAGCACTTGGTGTTGCAGAACAAGGGTTTAAAGCTGTTCTTGTAGAGAAAAGTAATGAGCTTGGCGGAAATGCAAAATCTTTAAGGGCAACATGGCAGGGTGAGGCTATTCAGCCTTGGCTAAACCAACTAATGACAAAAGTAAGCAGCAATCCAAATATTGAACTTTATCTTGATACAGAGGTAAAAACCACCACAGGCACTCTTGGAAATTTTATCACAACACTCTCATCTTCAATATCACGAGATAAAAATAGAAATCTTGCGGCATCAGCTCCAACAAACAGCGGGAACATGACACATCTTACAACTATTGAGCATGGTGCTGCTATCATTGCAACAGGCGGTAAAGAAGATAAACCAACTCAATATCTATATGGTGAACATCCTGATGTATTGACTCATTTAGAGATGGATGAAGTGCTTGAACATGGAGGTAAAAGGCTTTCAAAAGCAAAAAATGTAGTGTTCATTCAGTGCGTGGGATCAAGAAACAGTGATAAACCTTATTGCAGTAAAATTTGCTGCACACACAGCTTAAAAAGTGCAATTGAAATTAAAAAGAGAAGACCAAATGCAAGAGTTTATATAATTTATCGAGATATTCGTTCTTATGGATTTAGAGAAGACCTTTACCAAGAAGCACGTCAACAAGGAATTATATTTATAAGATATGACCTTGAAAAGATGCCTCAAGTTAAAACAAAAACAGCACAAGGAACAGAAGGCGATACTTACAGCTATGACAAAGAGAGATATGGAAAACTTGAACTTACAGTAATTGACCATGTTTTAAGAATGCCTGTTAAAATAAATCCAGATATTCTTGTTCTTGCATCTGGGATTATTCCAAATGAAAATAAACATCTTTTTGAAGCATTTAAGATTCCAGTTAATGCTGATGGATTTCTTGTAGAAGCTCATGCAAAGTTAAGACCTGTTGATTTTGCTTCTGATGGTCTTTTTGCAGCTGGTCTTGCCCATTATCCAAAACCCTTAGAAGAGTGTATTGCTCAAGCAAAAGCAGCTGTATCAAGAGCAATGAGGATTGTATCGCGTGATTCTATAATGGTTGGCGGTGTTGTTGCTGTTGTTGAGCCTGAAAAATGTGCTGTCTGCCTTACCTGTGTTAGAACCTGCCCTTATGAGATTCCATACATACATCAAGATGGATATGCTGTTATTGAACCGGGTGAGTGTCATGGGTGCGGTCTTTGTGTCTCTGAATGCCCTGGCAAAGCAATTAAATTGAACCATTTCACAGATGACCAGATAATGGCAAAAACTGATGCACTTTTTAATGCTGCATAATGGGTTTTATGCTGTAAAACGAATTTTAATTGCCAGCATTAAAACCTGAATTTAACTTTAAAATTATAATTGCTTAAGGTTGCACTATAATAAATATGGAGGAAGAAACCAATGACTACCTCTTTTGAACCAATGATTATAGCTTTTTGCTGTCAATATTGAGCTTATGCAGCTGGGGACCTGGCAGGTTCCATGAGGCTTTCCTACCCTTCTGAGATAAAGATTATTCAAGTGCCATGCACTGGAAGAGTTGATATTTTACATCTTTTAAATGCAATTGAGCATGGTGCAGATGGTGTTTATGTAGCAGGATGTCTTGAAGGGGAGTGCCACTATTTGACAGGCAATATAAAAACCAGAAAAAAAGTGAACTATGTGAAAAAGGTTTTGCAGGAGATAGGCGTTGAGCCAGAAAGAGTTGAAATGTTCAACTTATCATCTGCAATGGGTCTTAGATTTGCAGAGATCGCCCGTGAAATGAGCGAGAAAATAAAAGCTCTTGGACCTACGCCTGTTAAAAAGAAAAAAGCTGCATAAATTAACGCTGTTCAATCTGGAAAATCATTAGATTCTAACATTTTAAGATTTGACAACTTTTAAAAAGTTGTCAAATCTTCTTCCAAAAATGTTTAGAATTAGAATTGCTCAATAAATATTTATAAAAACAGTAAGAGGTGAGAAATGATAGTAGCTGATCGGAAATCTCTTGAAGAAATATTAAGCATGGTCAAAGATTACAAAAATATACTTGTTTTGGGTTGTAAAGGGTGTGTTACAGTATGCAATGTAGGAGGTGTCAAAGAGGTTGAAATTCTTGCCTCTGCCTTGAGAATTGCAAGACAGAAAGATGAAAATGATATAACCATTGAGACTAAAGTAATTGAACGTCAATGTGATAATGAGTATGTGGCTCAAATAAAAGATATTGTAGGAAACTATGAGGCAGTTGTTTCAATGGCTTGCGGAGTTGGACCTCAGTTTCTTTCTGAAGCTTATAGAGAACAAAAATTTTACCCAGCAGTAAATACAACTTTTTTTGGAGGAGCGGTTGCCCACGGTATATGGGAAGAGAGATGTGCTGGATGTGGAACATGCATTATCCACGATTTTGACGGCTTATGTCCAGTAGCAAGATGTGCTAAAAGCCTTCTTCACGGACCTTGCGGAGGCTCATCAAAAGGTAAATGCGAAATAGCAAAAGAGACTATCTGTATATGGGACTCTATTGTATTAAAAAAAATGGAGCAAGGCAGATTAAATGATCTTCTTAAAGTCAAACCTGTAAAAGATTGGAGAACAGCAAGAGACGGTGGACCAAGAAGAAGCATTAGAGAAGAGCTGACCAAATGATTGATTATCATCAGTAATTGATATAAGGAGACTTAACCATGAGTAGTCAAACCAACTCAGAAAATAATATCAAATTAGACAACAATTTTAAGTCTGGAAGTAATCTTGAAAAAGTCTTAAAAGCTGGACATTTTGCATTTACAGGAGAGTGCGGACCACCAAAAGGGGCTAATGTTACCCATCTTGTGGAAAAATTTCAGCATCTAAAAGGCAATGTTGATGCTGTAAATATGACAGATAACCAGACCGCAGTGGTAAGAATGTCAAGCCTTGCAGCATCGCACCTAATGATTGACCACGGGCTTGAGCCAAATTTTCAGATGGTTTGCAGAGATAGAAACAGGCTCGCCATTACAAGCGATGTTTTAGGAGCTTATGCTTTGGGCATCCGCAATATGTTATGCCTCTCTGGAGACCACCAATC
>JADGBE010000065.1 GCA_015231615.1 Desulfamplus sp.
AGTAAGCACTGTTGGAAGAGCATTACCAAATGTTGAGGTTAAAATTGTCGATCCTGCAACTCATGAGGAGCTTGAACGTGGAATACAAGGGGAACTTTGTACCAGAGGCTATCATGTAATGAAGGGTAATCAGTGAACACCAGCCAATTTCAGCAAGTCCTGCCATTGGTTGTTTTAGATCGCTTGGTCTTACTGGCCATTTCGCAAAAAGAATACTTACAACAGGATAGGTGAAAAACCCAATTAGAACAAAGCAGACAACAGCTCGCTGTCCAAACAGATTCTTTGCATTAGCCTCTGCAAACTTGGTTGCAATATCTGGTGCCAATGCTCCAGAGCTTGCCAAGACATTTAGGTTATCTTGGCTTAAGAAATTAAAGCCAAGTCCAAGAATCTTGTAAAAAACTATATGGATTACAAACCATGTCAAGGCAAGATTGACAACAGTTTCAACGATGCCTCTTAAAGGCTGGGATAGATTCTCAAAAGGCCAGTCTCCGCAGAACATGTGTTGCCAAAGTCCTACAAGAATCATCATAGCAAGATACATTACAAATGGATATGGAAATGCTTGTACAAAACCTCTTGGATCACTGAAAATATACCAAAGCACCCATGCAATAAGGGTAAAACAGACAAGAGAGATGATTCCTGTAATGGGTTGTCCCCATCTTGGTTTAAGCTCGGTCATTAAAACCTCCATGTTAATATTATTGTTTTTTTAATTATTAAATTCCTTGTAGCCTCACCCCTAACCCCTCTCCCAGGAGAGGGGAATCTGCTGCCCTCAAAATGGTGAGGCTAATATAAATAGCCCCTCCCCCTTTGGGGAGGGTTGGGGTGGGGCGATTCTATTTTCCCCACTCAGCCTGTCTTAGCTCTATACGGCGAATTTTACCGCTCACTGTTTTTGGTAAAGCTGTAACAAAGTCAATTTTTCTTGGATACTTATATGGAGCAGTAACCTTTTTCACATGCTCTTGAATCTCTTTTGCCAACTCATCGCTTGGAGTATAACCCGGGGCAAGAATAACAAACGCCTTTACAACCTCTCCGCGAGTATCATCAGGGCTTGATACAACTGCTGATTCTGCTACTGCTGGATGTTCAATAAGGGCACTTTCAACCTCAAAAGGTCCGATACGATAACCAGATGTGAGGATAACATCGTCAGCACGACCTACGAACCAGAAATATCCATCCTTATCAACATAAGCACGATCACCTGTCAGATACCAATCTCCTCTATAAACAGATGCAGTTCTCTCTGGCTCTTTCCAATACTCTTTAAATAGACCTACTGGACGATTTGGTTTAACGCGAATAGCAATATCGCCTTCTGTGTCAGGAGGAAGAATGTTCCCATTATCGTCAATAACATGCAGATCAATTGTTGGAGATGGCTTGCCCATTGAACCAAATCTTGGCTCTATACATGGGAAACTTCCGCATAATAGAACAGTCTCTGTCTGACCATAGCCATCACGAATTGTGCAGCCAGTAGCTTTCTTCCAAACCTCAATGATTTCAGGATTTAGAGGCTCACCAGCACCTACGCAATGTCTGAGAGTTGGGAATTTGTATTGCGAAAGGTCTTGAAGCACCAACATTCTGTAAATTGTTGGGGCACCGCACATTGTTGTAACAGGATATTTGGCAAGAAGCTCAAGAGTTTTTTTGGGGTCAAAGCGATCTGTATGATGGATAAATTGGGCAGCACCGCAGTTCCATGGTCCAAAAAAGCTACTCCAAGCCGCTTTTGCCCAGCCAGTATCACTGATGTTCCAGTGCATATCCTGTGGCTGAAGGTCTAACCAGAATTTTCCTGTAATCTGGTGTCCAATTGGATATGATGCGTGGGTATGCAAGGCCATCTTTGGAAAGCCAGTTGTTCCTGATGTAAAATAGACTATACAGTGATCATCACTTTTTGTCTTTGCTGTTTCAAAATTATCAGATGCTTTGGCAACTTCATCTGTGTAAAACAGCCAGCCATCTCTTGGCTTTGTAATAACAATCTTTGTTTTAACATTGGGGCAGTTCTCTGCAACTGTGTCAAATCTTGAGGCAATATCATTATTAGTTATAATGCAGACTGCTTCTGCTTTATTTGCTCTAAATTCAAGGTCTTTAGCTGTAAGCTGAGTTGTGCCGGGAGAGTTCAAGGCACCCATGCGGATACATGCTGTAAAGGTTTCCCACCACTCTATATTTCTTGGCAAAATTACAAGTATGACATCTCCTTGTTTTACACCATTAGCTTTTAAAACATTGGCAAGTTTTTTTGAGGCATTGCTTATATCTGCAAATGTCTTTTTTATCTCATTTCCAGCATCATCTACCCATAACATAGCAAGTTTATTTGGGTCTTTTGCCCAATTGTCAATTACATCGCCTGAAAAGTTAAAGTATTCAGGAACTTCTAATTTAAACTCTTTGTAGGTTGCATCGTAATCTATCATGTTGTGTGTCTGACTCATTTTACCGCTCTCCTTTGTTTTTTGCTGTTTTGTGTTTAACCTGCTTTGTTCTATTTAGTATGCTTCTTACTCTAAATTTATTATTAGTTTTTACTATTAGTTCCGCCAGAAAATGAGTTTAATAATTGTTAGATGTGGAATCATCAACCGATTCAATTTCACCTGTTTTTTCAAAATGCACCGCACATCTGACCAACTCATTGCCGTTTTTTAATCCAAGTTTTTCTTTAATTCTCTCTCTGTATGTGCCAATTGTTTTAATACTTAAAAAGAGCTTTATAGCGATCTCTTTTGATGTAAAACCTTTACCCACCATTTTAAATACTTGAAGCTCTCTATCTGTAAGTCTATCCATTGGAGTTTTGTCTTTTGTTCCAAAATTGTCTGCAATATTGGAGAGTATATGCTCTTTTAGATTGTCATTTAGATAAACTTTACCAGAAAGGACATGCTGAATCGCTGTAACAACAGACTCCATAGCCTCTTGTTTCATTATATAGCCTTTAGCACCAGCATGAAGCGATCTTTGAGCATACAAATACTCATCGTGCATGGATAAGACCAATACTGGAATATCTTTGTTGTTCTTTTTGACATGACGCACAAGTTCGATACCATCAGAATTTTTGAGGCTTATATCAGCAATAATAAGGTCTGGTTCAAGTATCTCCATCTCTTTTATAGCCTGATCAACGTCAGTTGCGGTGCCACAGGCAATAAGATCATCTTCCTGATTTATAAGCTCTGCAAGTCCAAGCCTGAAAATTGGGTGATCCTCTACCAACATTATTTTCTTTTTTACTGCCATTAAATTTACATATTCCTTCTATATTTTCCACCAGCTTCATAAAGGGCATTGGTAATTTGACCAAGACTGCAAGATTTTACACTCTCCATAAGCTCTTCAAAGAGATTCTTACCGCTAAGGGCAGTGGTTTTAAGTTTTTTCAATGCCTCTGGTGCTTCAGTAGCATGTTTGTCGTGGAATGTTCTAAGTCTTACAAGCTGATCGTCTTTCTCATCGTCAGATGCTCTTGCAAGCTCTAAATATGAAGTCATAGCATCGTAATCAGCAGTTTCGTCTCTAAAGGTGTTGACTCCAATAATTGGGAACTCTCCAGAGTGTTTAAGATGCTCATAATACATTGACTCTTCCTGAATTTTTCCTCTCTGATAGCCTGTCTCCATTGCACCCATAACACCGCCGCGTTCTGTGATTCTATCAAACTCAATAAGAACCGCCTCTTCCACAAGGTCTGTAAGCTCTTCAACAATAAAGCTGCCCTGATTCATATTTTCATTTTTTATAAGTCCCCACTCACGGTTAATTATAAGCTGAATAGCAAGGGCACGTCTTACAGACTCTGTGCTGGGAGTTGTAATTGCCTCATCAAATGCGTTTGTGTGAAGACTATTGCAATTATCGTAAATTGCACAAAGTGCCTGTAAGGTGGTTCTAATATCATTGAATTGAATCTCTTGGCTGTGAAGCGATCTTCCAGATGTTTGGATATGGTATTTAAGTTTACGGGAGGCATCAGACGCACGATATTTCTCTTTCATGGCAATTGACCAAATTCTGCGAGCTACCCTTCCGATAACAGTATATTCTGGGTCCATTCCGTTTGAGAAAAAGTAGGATAGATTTGGGGCAAAATAGTTTATATCCATTCCGCGTGAGAGATAATATTCAACATAAGTAAAGCCATTTGAAAGGGTTAAGGCAAGCTGGGTGATTGGGTTAGCACCAGCCTCTGCTATGTGGTAACCAGAAATTGAGACTGAGTAGAAGTTTCTTACATTGTGGTTTATAAAATACTCTTGAATATCGCCCATCATTTTCAAGGCAAAATCAATCGAGAATATGCAGGTATTTTGCCCCTGATCCTCTTTTAAAATATCAGCTTGAACAGTTCCTCTAACATTTGATAAAACCATTGCCTTTATTTTAGCTGCCTCTTCGTCTGATGGTAAACGACCTTTATCTTCCCTAAATTTCTCAAGCTGCTGATCTATTGCTGTGTTTAGAAACATTGCAAGCATCATTGGAGCTGGACCGTTAATAGTCATGGAAACAGATGTCGTTGGGGAGCAGAGATCAAATCCATCGTAGAGCTGTTTTACATCGTCAAGTGTGCAGATACTTACCCCTGATGTTCCAATTTTCCCATAAATATCAGGGCGTTCATCTGGATCCCACCCGTAAAGAGTAGCAGAGTCAAAGGCAGTTGAGAGCCGTTTTGCCTCATAATTACCGGAAAGAAGTTTGAACCTTTTGTTGGTTCTTGAAGGCCCGCCCTCTCCAGCAAACATACGGGTTGGGTCTTCACCAGTTCTCTTCATTGGAAATACACCAGCAGTGTAAGGAAATAACCCTGGCAAATTCTCTTTTCTCATCCAAGTGTAGATGTCCCCTGGATCGTTGAATTTTGGAAGTGAAATTTTGGGGATTTTAGTGTGGGATAGAGATTCTGTGTAGAGAGGAACCCTGATTTCCCGCCCCCTGACAGTATAAACATACTCATCACCAGAGTAGGCTTGTTTTATGACTGCCCAACTTTTTACAATCTCTGCTGTTTCAGGAAGTATTTTTGCAGATATTGACTCAATCTCTTTTTTAAGAGCTTCAATGGATTTAGTTTTATTATCATTTTTTTCTGTTATATTTTGACCTGATTTTATATTTTGCTCACTATTTACAAGCCCTTGTCTGCATTGCTCACAGTTATCTGACAACATTTTGCATGTTTCCTCAAGATGCCACAATTTTCTAACGTATTCGGACTGCCTTATTGTTGTTTTATGGTAATTTCTGACTGTTTCAGAAATTTCAGAAAGGTAGCGAGTTCTTTCAGTTGGGATAATTATTGTCTTTGAAGATGAGAACTTTTGGGCAGGTTTTTCTGTTTTAGGTGTTAATTTCTCTTTACGATTATTAATATTTAGTTTTTCGCTGCACTTCTCTTTAATTGTCTCAACAATGCCGTGATAAAGAGCTGTAACTCCATCGTCATTAAACTTTGAGGCGATAGTGCCGTAAACAGGCATATCTGTTGGATCAATACTCCACGCTTTACGATTTCTCTGCACCTGTTTTCTTACATCTCGCAGGGCATCTTCGCTGCCCTTTTTCTCAAATTTGTTGATCGCAACAATATCTGCATAATCAAGCATATCGATTTTCTCTAACTGAGAAGGGGCACCAAATTCGCTTGTCATAACATAGAGAGAAATATCAGCCATATTTACGATATTTGAATCACCCTGACCAATTCCAGCAGTTTCAGCAATCACAAGGTCAAACCCTGATGCTTTAAGAACTTTAATCGCTTCTGGCAAAGATTCTGATACTTCGCTTCCAGAGTCTCTTGTTGCAAGGCTTCGCATATAAACTCTTGGAGTTGCAATTGCATTCATGCGAATTCTATCGCCAAGCAAAGCACCGCCTGTTTTTCGCCTTGATGGATCGCAGCTTACAATTGCAATCGTTATATCTTCCATGTCATTTAAGAAACGGATAATAAGCTCATCTGTTAAAGATGACTTACCAGCACCACCAGTTCCAGTTATTCCTATTACAGGTGGATCGTGTCGTTCTGCAAGGGGGGTCAATGTATCCATTAATTCTTTGAGTTTTTCTCTGTTACCTCCCCTGTCAGCTTTTGTTCCTGCCTTGGCTTCCTGAACAGCGGTTATAAATCCTGAAATGGTTTTGGTGTTTTCAACATTGAGTTTATTGGGGTCAAGCTCGTGGTATTGCAAAGTTGAAAAATCCATATTTTCAACCATGTGGTTGATCATTCCTTGTAAACCCATTTTACTTCCATCTTCTGGCGAATAAATTTTGGTTACACCATATTTTTCAAGCTCTTTTATTTCGTCAGAGACAATGACGCCGCCTCCGCCACCAAAGACTTTTACATGAGATGCCCCTTTTTCTCTGAGAAGATCGACCATGTATTTAAACGCTTCCATGTGTCCGCCCTGATAGCTTGACATGGCAACCCCTTGAACATCTTCTGCAACAGCAGCATCAACAAACTCTTGAACAGATCTGTTGTGGGCAAGGTGAATAACCTCAACTCCAGTATCTTGCAAAATTCTTCTCATTATATTTATTGACGCATCATGTCCGTCAAAAAGTGATGTTGCTGTAACAACTCTTATATTATTAACAGGCTTATAGGCTTCAATGTCTGTTTTCATGGCATCTCCTATTTTTATTCTGGAATATGTTATTTTAGAAATAATAATTGTTTTGATTTAGTAGAGCAGAGATTTTTATGCAATCGGTTAAAAACGGATTTTTTATGTAGGGACTTTAGTAGTTTTTTATAGGGAAGGGGCTTACACACTTGTAGGCAAAAACCCTACAAGTATCCATCAACAATAAATATTCAAATATTCTACTCAATTTCATTAGCTCTTGGGATATTATAAATCATAGAAGCTGCTGAAATTGCAATAAATATATAAAAAGTGTTAATATCTTTACTAAGAAAAAATATAATAAGACCAAAAATGCCGATACTTTCTGAAATTGCAAGTGATATAATTACAGCAGTTTGGTATTTAAAAATAACTGGGTCAATATTTGTGCGGGCAGCTATTTCTCTAAATCTTGCCAACTGTGATTCTGATTTTAAAATGAATTTGCGGATATAGTTACTCAAGAAAAATGCAACTATTGCAGCAATAAACAATCCATTTTTAAATGTTTTAATGGGAAATTGTTCGTTAATTAATGGTGTCCATGTTGGTTGAAGTATGTGGCAGATAACAACATACATTAAAAGAGAGGCAAACATAGCACCCCAAATTATCCAAATTCTTAGAAAACCTTTTTTTAGCATATTACTGTTGTCTGTTTTCAATTTTCATATTCCTTATTGAAGCTCTTTACAGTTTTTTTGAAATTGGACATGTAAATGGCAAATAATGATGCATCATAATTTTTTTTCATTAGGTTTCTCCTTTAATTGTTTATTTTTTTTGATGGCTACAATAACAGTTATTTGTAGCACTATTATTGTTAAATAGTTCTTTATAAATTAATCAACTTTCCCTCCTTTTTTAAATCAACGAAAGCCTGTTCTAATTGTTTTAACAGTTTTTCGGCATCTGGAGTTTTCTTTGAAACAATGAAGAAAACATCAAGCAGTGATATGCTATGGTTCTGTATTCCTGGTATTATTACAGACTTGAGAGTTGTTTCAGCAGGATCACTGTAATCCAGAAGATAATCAGCCCTTTTCATTTGCAATTTTTTAAAAGCGAGTTCATGTCCATCTGTAACGTCAAGCGTTATATTGTTTGCCGGGTCTTCTAAATATTTGATTAATCCCCCATACCCATAACCTCTTATAGTTAGAATTGTTATTCCTTTTAACTCTTCTTTTGTTTTGAGAAGTGCCGTGTCCCCTCTGGTATAAATTCTTAGATCTATTTGGATAACCTTTTCATTGCCGTAAATAACATTTCCTTCAAATTCTGGAACACCCTTTGGACCTAAAAAAATATTTGATATGCCGTTTGCAAGATTTTTATATACTCTTTTCGCAGGATAACCTTCTATAGAATAGGTAATGCTACATTTATCAAGGGACGCTTTCATATAGTCAACCAGAATACCAGAAGGCTCCTGACCATCTTCAACCACATAGAAAGGTGGAAAATGGAGAACGCCTATTTTAACTTCCTGTGCCTCAAGTTTCTGAACAAAAATGTTTGTTAATGGCAGAATTAGACACATAACGAAAATAAACACAACCATGTAAAGTATCTTCATTAGCTTCTCCTTTTTATGGGTATTATTTTTATAATCTATATTCAGCAAAAGCACAATTTGATATAGTAAATATCAAAACATTACAGATGATAACACAAAAAAAATCACGGACAAAGAAAAAATCAGAATGGATATTCAAAAAAGGCATTGAATCAAAATCAGATTCAAAAGGATATTTAAATACAATGGCTATTGAAATAGAGCGAAAATTTTTAGTATCAGATAATTCATGGCAGACCTCTGATGTAAAAGGTAGGCAGATAAAACAGGGATACCTGAAAAATAGCCCTGAATCTGTGGTGAGGATAAGGGTTGCAGGTGAAAAGGGTTTTATTACTGTAAAAGGAAATATAAATAACAACCAGATTCAAAATCAGAAAAACCATACTTTATCCAGATTAGAATTTGAGTATGAAATTCCTCTTCAAGATGCTCGTGAGATGCTGGGTTTGTGTGAAAAACCATTAGTTGAAAAAATAAGATATAATATTAATTTCATGGGTTTTGATTGGTCTATTGATTACTTTGAAGGCGATAACTATGGACTTATAGTTGCTGAGATTGAGCTTGAAACAGAGTTTCAAATTTTTGAAAAACCACCTTGGGTATGCAAAGAGGTTAGCGATGACCCAAGATACCTAAACTCAAACCTAATTAAAAACCCTTTTAAAAATTGGCAAACTACTTAGAACCTTATATTCAAACAGGCTCTAAAAAATGAAGATACCCCGCCGCAAGCGGCGGGGTATCTTAAAAACATTACAACGCCCCAAGGGGGCGGGTATTAAACCCGAGCTTCGCAATAAAAAATGGCAACCACAGGAATGATTGCCATTAGAATTATGTTTTATATCTTTTGAGGCTGTAAATAATTTTAACCATCGAGTTGAAGATTGCATCTGGTGTTACGCTGAAATGTCAACTCAACCTAAAACTATTATAGATAAAACTTACTCTATTCCAATTAACTCAACTTCAAATATCAAAGTTGAACCCGGAGCAATAGCACCTCCTGCCCCGCTATCACCATAAGCAAGATCAGATGGAATATAGAGCATCCATTTTGAACCAACTGGCATAAGTTGAAGAGCCTCTGTCCAACCCTTTATAACACCGCCTACCTGAAATGTTGCTGGCTCTCCTCTTTTGTATGAAGAGTCAAACTCTTTTCCATCAATAGTTGTGCCTTTATAATGGCATTTTACCTTTTTGTCAGCAGTTGGTTTTGCACCAGTGCCTTTCGTTATTATTTTATACTGTAAACCACTTGGTAAGGTAACTACACCCTCTTTTGTCTTATTTTCCTTTAGAAACGCATCTCCTGCTGCTTTGTTTGTAGCGGAAGCTTTTTGCATCTGTGCCATCTGTTTCTCTCTCATCTGATTCTGAAATGATTCCATTGTCTTTTTCATCTCTTCTTCAGTCATGGTATTCTTCCCTTCCTGACTGTCTTTGAGTCCTTTGCACAGTGAATCAACATCAACGTCAAAATCTTTTTTTATGTTCTGCCCAATATTTTGCCCTATGGCATAACTGATTTTTTCTGTTTCAGCTTTAGTCATTGTTGTTGCTTTTTCCGTTGTTGTCGTTTTTGCCTTTGCTCCAGTATCTCCTGCAAAAATTTGTGAACCAGAGCAGAGAATTACCCCAGATGCAAGCAGGGCAACGGCGGTTTTTGTTCCAATCATCTACTTAAAATCTCCTGTTAATTATTATAAAATTTCTCTTTATGATAAGCTACTCTCTATTATAAATTGCTTATCCTTAATACATATTTTTATATCTATCATAAATGTATTATAATAACAATATGCTATCTATAATATTCTCTTTAAATTAAAATACTCAAAAATTAGAATAAAAAAATTAAACAACAAAAATGTAGATTAAAACCCTTTTTTGTTTTCATTTTTGTAATTAATTAGGTAAGCCTTTATAATTTAATGTGTTGTAATGGTGGCAATACCCGCAAACAATGCTCTTAATGCTATGGCATATATATTGCTTTTAATATCTAAAAATTGATTTTAATTAAATTAATTAATTTTTAGGCTTTTAATTTAGCAACAATATTTATGGCATCAGTTAAAGTTAATATAATGACACTAACGGCTTTGAAATATAAAAAAATAGAAAATCAGATAGATAAAGACTCTACTGAACTTGTTTTCAAGCGTAAAGAGCTTATTGAGCAATTTGTAAATAGAAAAGAGTCCAATTCTATAGACGTGTTGCGGAATACTATCTACATACAAGAGTTAGATTTTATTGAACCTTACACCAGAATCATTGATGAATATTTCCAAAATGTTTTTGCAAAGAGCAAAATAGCTAAAGAGATGACTCTTAAAGGCAATCCTGTGGCTATTGTGGCACTTGGAGGGTATGGAAGAGCTGAACAGTGCGTTCATTCTGACGTTGATATTTTGATCTTATTTGAAAAAAGATTGCCAGAAAATACAGAAACCCTTGTCAAAGAGATAATATATCCACTTTGGGACGCTAAACTTGAAACTGGATATGCTGTCAGAACCATAAAAGAGTGTCTCGCAATGGCATGGGAAGAGTTTGATATTTTAACAACAATGCTTGATGCAAGGTTTATATGTGGCGGTTCTCATATCTATTCAATTTTAATGGAAAAATTTAGAACCAAGCTAACTAATAGATATACCCACACAAGTTTAAATCGGCTAATTGAGCAGAGCCAAAAAAGATATATAGATTATGGAGACTCAACATACCTTTTAGAGCCAAATTTAAAATCAGGTCATGGGGGGTTAAGGGATTACCACAATATAGTTTGGTATGCCAGAATTGTATCTGATATTAAGTGCAGAAGAGACCTTGAGCATTATGGATTTTTATCTCACGATGAGTTCAAAACCCTTGAAAATTCACTAAACTTTATCTGGACTATTAGAAATATGCTTCACTATATTGCAGGCAGAAAGTGTGATCAGCTCCACTTTGAGCACCAGGTTGAGCTTGCAAAAATATTTGGATATAAAGATAAAAATGGTCATAAAGCTGTTGAAATTTTTATGGGTAAACTTCACTCAAAAATGGATTTTATAAAGCAGATAAACCTTATGCTCACAGAAGATATTCAGTTGAGCAAGAGAGCAAGAATATTTACATCAATCAAAAGGGCAACAAACTATAAAGGTATTGTTATTCGTGAGAGGCGACTTGAATTTGATTCTATTGAGATGATTCCACATAATCTTGATTTGCTTTTAAAAATATTCTTTGAAAGTGGCAGATTGAAAAAACCGCTCTCAATAGAAGCAAGACGTGTTGTTGGAGAGTTTGCATATCTTATTGACGATAAGTTTAGAAAAGAGCCATCAAATGTTGAAGTATTTGAAGAGATTTTATCCCACTCTCTTTGGGAGTTTAATGTTCTTAATGTGATGCTAACAACTGGTTTACTCGCAAAATTTATCCCTGAATTTTCTCTTATAATTAATAAGATTCAGTATAATCAATATCATCTATTTCCAGTTGATAAACACTCTATAAGGTGTGTTCAGGTCATAAACAGTTTTCGAGAGAGCAACACTAAAAATAGTAATTTCGATAAATTAAGCAGCGGTTTGAGCCAAAATCTAAATAACAACTTTGATGAATCGAACCACCCAAACCATCTTTATGCAGAGATATGCAAAGAGTTGCGGAATAAAAAAACTCTTCTTATGGCAGCTCTATTGCATGATATTGGAAAAGGAGATCCAGCAGAAGAGCATTCAGAGAGAGGCTCTGAGATTGCACGTAAAATAGTAATGAGATCGGGCTACTCTCAAGCTGATATTGATGAGGTGGTGTTTCTTATTAAAAACCATCTTTTTCTAATCAAAATTGCTACACGCCGAGATATAAGCGATGAAGAGACTGCTGTCTTTTGTGCAAGTAAAATTGAAAAAATCGCTCTACTTAAAAAGCTCTATATTCTGACAGTGGCAGACTCAATGGCTACAGGTCCAAAGGCTTGGAGTGGTTGGACAGAGGCACTACTCAGAGACCTGTTTATGAAAGTAATGGGTGTTATCAAAGACAGAGAGCTTGCAACTAAAAAAGCCGCTAAGACCATACAGAGAAAAAAAGAGGAGGTGCTTGAGCTTAGTCGCAGTATAGCATTGAAGGGGAATAGCTATTCTAATGATTCTACGAAATTGTTGATTGATGAAGCTAAATTGTTAATTGACGAAGCTAACCTTTTAAAAGAGCTTGACAGTATGAGCCGTCGCTATCTTCTTTATGTCTCTGCCTCTGAAATAGTCTCTCATTTAAATTTATATAAACAACTTCAAAATAGAGATTTTTTGTGGAAAATTACCTCTGAAGATAACGATAACTCTGAAATAAGAACAATAACTATATGCGGCAACGATAAGCCAGGATTTTATTCAAAACTTGCAGGGGTATTTTTCCTAAATGGACTCAATATTGTAGGCTCTCAAGCATACTCATTTGGCAGCAATACAGCACTTGATATTTTCAAAGTAATGCCACCAAAAGATAAGATATTTGAAAACGAGAAGTGGCAAAAAGCTGAACGAGAATTTCAGCAAGCACTTAATGACGATTCATTTCTTGAGCGTCTTATAGATAAACTTCCTAAAACAATCACCCCAAAGTCTGGTCATATTCCAATGCCTAACGAGGTTAGGATTGATAATGAGACATCAAGTTTTTTCACAGTTATTGAAGTATTTGCTTATGATTTTCCGGGACTTCTCTTTGCAATAACCAATGTGCTTTACAAACTTGGGCTTGATGTAAGGGTTGCTGTAGTTGCAACAAAAATAGATCAGGTAGTTGATGTTTTTTATGTAAGGGCAATAGATAATGGAAAGATTGATGATATAAAGAGACAAGAAGAGATAAAGATTGCTATTCTTAATGCTTTGCCATTAATAACAAATTAAAAAAATAGGTGATTTTGAGAATATTGACCATATTTTTTTAGGCTAAACATCATAATTTGATAGTAAATTCAGGCTATAAAGTTAGATTATAAATATAAAATTAGAATATTAGGGAGGATTTATGAAAAAAATTGAAGCAATTATCAAGCCTTTTAAATTAGACGATGTAAAGGAAGCTTTGAACGAAATTGGTATTCAGGGAATGACTATCTCTGAAGTGAAAGGGTATGGCAGACAGAAAGGACATAAGGAGATATACAGAGGTGCAGAGTATGTGGTTGATTTTGTGCCTAAAATCAAACTTGAGATACTTGTAAAAAAAGAACAGGCAGAAGAGGTTGTAAATACAATATGTAAGGCATCAAATACGGGTAAAATTGGCGATGGTAAAATCTTTGTTCTGCCCGTTGATGATGTTATAAGAGTTAGAACTGGTGAACGTGGAGCAGATGCTCTTTAGCTAAGATAATAAATCAAAAGAATTATACTTTAAACAGCCGTAGGCTAAAGCCATCGGCTGAAAATCTGTAAGTCCTCTTAAGAGGACTTTAATAAGTTAGCCCATAGCTTTAGCTTAGGGCGATAAAGAAAATCAGAACCCTACATTTAAGATCGTGTAAAGTATAGGCTGAATAATATAAAACTATAAAAGGAAAAATTTAAAATGACACCAGCAAAAATCGTTGCAAAGATTAAAGAAGAAAAAATCAGAATGATTGATATTAGATATATGGATTTCCCCGGAACATGGCAGCACTTTACAGTTCCAGCTTCCGAAGTTACAGAATCTTCTTTTGAAGATGGATTTGGACTTGACGGCTCAAGCATGAGAGGCTGGCAGGAGATTGATAATAGCGATATGCTCGTTATTCCAGATTCTACAACAGCTAAAATGGACCCATTTTTTACTCAGCCAACACTTGCAATCATAGGAGACATCAAAGACCCAATTACAGGCGAATCATATACTCGCGATCCACGCTATATTGCAAGAAAAGTTGAGCAGTATGTTAAATCAACAGGGCTTGGAGATACAGTATTTGTAGGTCCTGAGCCTGAGTTCTTTATCTTTAATAATGTTCGTTATGGTGCAGAAACAAATTCTGCTTTTTATGAACTTGACTCTGACGAAGCAATTTGGAACTCAGGTCGTGAAGAGATGCCGAACACTGGATATAAAATCCGCCATAAACATGGATATTATCCACTTCCACCATCAGACAAATATCAGGATATGAGAACAGAGATGTTGCTCACACTTGAGGATATGGGAATTGCCATGGAGTGCCAGCACCATGAAGTTGCGACTGCTGGACAGTGCGAGATTGACTTAAGATTTAGCAGCCTCTTAGATATGGGTGATAAACTTGCTTGGTTTAAATATGTTCTTAAAAATGTTGCTGCAAAATATAACAATAGCGTAACCTTTATGCCAAAGCCACTTTATGGCGACAACGGAACAGGTATGCACACTCATCTAAGTATCTGGAAAGATGGAAAAAATACCTTTGCTGGCAATAAATATGCAGGGTTATCACAAGAGGCACTCTATGCAATCGGCGGTATAATGAAAAATTGCAAAGCTCTTTGTGCAATTACAAACCCAACAACCAATTCATATAAAAGATTGGTTCCAGGATTTGAAGCACCAATTAACCTTGCATACTCAAGCCGTAACAGAAGCGCATCAATAAGAATTCCTATGTATTCAAGCTCTCCATCTGCAAAGCGTATTGAGTTTAGAACTCCAGACCCATCATGCAATGGTTATCTTGCATTTGCTGCAATGACAATGGCTATGGTTGATGGTATTCAGAACAAAATTGATCCGGGCGATCCAATGGATAAAAATATCTATGATCTGCCACCTGAAGAGCTTGCTCAGATAGCATCTGCCCCGGGTTCACTTGGCGAGGCACTTGATGCACTTGAGAAAGATTGTGAATTTCTCTTAAAAGGTGATGTATTCACAAAAGATGTTATCTCAAAGTGGATTGCCTACAAGAGAGAAAATGAGCTAACGCCTGTAAATAGCCGTCCGCACCCTTATGAGTTCCATCTATATTACGATATTTAATTTTAATATTTGAATATTTAAAGGACTTCTTGCTATTTTTATGTTGCTATGGATATAACTTCTTGATATTTAGATAAAAAAACAATGTCCATTGTTTAGATTAATTATATTTTATCTTTAACAGCAACTCTTGATAAACAAGAAAATTACTATCCATATTTTAAAATAATGTAAGAAGTCCTTTAAAATGATGAAAAATAGCAATGATAATAATGAAACAAAAATAGAGAGACCCGTTCAAAATATTCTATCTGTCCAAGATAGCTATAGAATATCACCTGACGAGCTACTTGCCCCTTATCAATATTCCCCAGCAGATAATATAGAAGGCTATACAACCCAGCTGCCTTGGAAAAGTAGAGTTGTAGGTGGTTGGATACGAAACACCCTTCAGTGGAAAAATATCTTAAAAACAGTAGCTAAATCCCCCCATATATTTGGTACTTTATCAGGTGTTGCCCATTTCCATAAATGGTTAATTGAGCATAACATTACCAATCCCATCAATCTTCACGCTAAAATTGCAACACGGGCAGGATTCACACCTGATACTTATGCAGAGCATGATGAAAATGTTGAAAATGCCTATGGAAACATGATTTATGAGCTTTGCACACTCTGCATGACCAAAAGAAGTTCTGGTTATCACTCCAACTCTACTTCCATTTCTAATGCTAAATCGTTAAATCTTATTAGCACTTTTGACACAAATAAATGCAAAAATCTCTCATCTACTCAAGATGGAGTCGCAACACTTAAAAGATATATGAAAGATTTTGCTCAACTTGAGTGGCAATACAACTCACTTGGGCTTACCCGCCTAAAAGCTATGAAAGAGCTTCTAATATCTTTGCTTATCGTAATTACTGAAAAGCCGTTAAACGGAGAAGAAGATGAAAGTTCTGAAGAGTCAATAACCCCTAAGCCAAAACTAAACATAGAAGAGATAATAAAGTCAAAAAAAAGAGCTATACCCTTTGCACTCAAACAAAAGTCGGGCAAACCAGCTCCACCTTTTTCCCAATATTTAGAGACAGCCCGCATACGTCTTGAGAATCTTTATAACCATAACGCATTTAATATAAAGCTATTTGCAGAATCTTACACAAACGGCAAAATAGGCGTTTCTAAATATGAAATAGTAGAAGGGTCAACTATCCATACAGTAACACTTCGCCACTATTTTCTTCCAAAAGGTATAGAGCCAAATGGCAAGATTCTATACATGGTAAGTCCTCTTATAAATAAAGCTGAAATCTTTGATCTTGCTGAAGGTAAATCAGTTGTTCAAGGAATGTTGGAGTCTGGTTATACGATTTATCTTCAAGCTCCGGGCGATCCCGGGGTTGAGGATACAAACCTTGGGCTTGATTTTTACGGGAAGGTTGTGCATGACAAATATCTTGATATGATTAAAAAACTTCATCCTAACCAAGATATTTATGTCATGGGCTACTGTATGGGCGGAACAATCTTTATGCCATATCTTGCC
Organism: Desulfamplus sp.; assembly: GCA_015231615.1. Classification (GTDB taxonomy): domain Bacteria; phylum Desulfobacterota; class Desulfobacteria; order Desulfobacterales; family Desulfobacteraceae; genus Desulfamplus. The sequence continues at coordinate 16,769 of JADGBE010000065.1, forward strand.
AGAAGAGCTGAAGAGCGTTTAAGTCGCGGGAAAGAGATGGATATAAAAAAAGTTGCCTTAATGGCTACACCTGTAAAGTTTGATGATGATTTCAGCGGTCAAGCTCCTATGCGGCGGGTAATTAAAGATGATTATGATGAGATATTGATGGAAGAGATGTATGGAGATGTCAATGTGCCGCCACAGATCATAAGCGTTGGCATGAACGAGATTCAGCATGGTGTTCAATATAATGTTGCATCTGGATTTTACACCCGTGCATCTTTTCCAGGTGCTATTGAAGATGCTGCCCCATTTCTTTACTGGCTAACTCATGGCACAAAATTTGGTTCGCGTGCCCATAGAGAGTGGATAGGGTTAATTTTTGTTGGGAATCAGATTTACAATAAGAGTTATTGCCTTCCATCAACTGAACCACATCTTGATGCAAAACCTGTTAATATGGGAATCCTCAAAGAAGCTGGAGTGCAGATTTTCGACTACAGAGGCGAACGTGATCCTATATCACCTATTGGTTCATGCGTCTCAAGCGAAATTTGGGGTATGGTTGAGGCTAAGACTCCTTCTGGTAACCAAACTCTTGATAACCAAACTCCTGATAGTCAAATAGGTCAGGAAAATATAGCACAAGGTCAAAGTTCTTTATTGAAAAGACAAAATTTAAGTAAAACTCGTGGTGGGCTTAATAGAACAATTGAGAAAAATGTGGGTCATATCTTTGTAGTAAGCAAGGTTCTTTTATCCGAATATCTTGATATTGTTAAGAAATTTTACGAAGATGTGGTCTAAATATAACTTACAAATTTCAGCCCAAAGCTAAAGCTCAGGGCTGAATTGTCCAAGTCTTCTTAAGAGGACTTTTCTTAACTGCCGACGTTTTTAACCATCGGCTGAAAACTTAATAGCCAATTTTCACAGTAAGATAATTTGGAAATGGCTGTTCTTTGCTCAAATCGTTCTCAAAAAGAATAAGCCCATCTTCTCGCTTATGAGACTCATGGAAATGATTGAATTTATAAGTCATATACATCATTCTATTACGGTCATTTGGAATCATCTCAGCAAATAGACGCACCCCACTATTTCGTGCCTCATTTCGTATATGGTTAATCAAAACAGCTCCAACTCCTCTTGTCATTACTCTGCATGACATAAGAAGTAGCTTTATCATCCATATCTCTTTATCGCATTCAATCAAAACAAGACCAATCTTGCCATAACTTCCATATTTGTCATCAAGCCCTGCTATCATAAGGCGATGCTTTTCTGATTTGCGGAAAAAATCAAGCTCATCATGGGAGTAAGTGTAGCCTGTAGTGTTTAGCTGGTTGGTTCGTAATGTCAACTCTTCTGCCCGTTTTAGGTCTTCTGCTTTTGGAGTTCCGATTGTTAGCACCATCTCAAGAGTTGCGAGAAAATCTTCTTGTGGTCCCTCAAAATGCTCTTCAACTTTTTTTCTTGCCATGTCAGCAAGATACATAAGGCGTCTTTTACTTGAATCTTCAGTAATGAACCTTGGGCTGAACTCAGGGCGTTCCAATATTTGATGCACTTCTAAAGCATCAATACACAAAACTTTTGGGTGTGCAAAGAAGACTTCTTCACGTTCAAATGTCTGATCATCTATAAAAGCAAAGGTGTCAATCCCTATGTTTATATCTTGCCTAATACGCTCTATTGAACCAGATTTAGGTCCCCAGTGAATCTGCGGATATAGAAAATAATCTGCAACACCAAGCTCTTCAAGGCGTTGCATAGCTAAGGAGTGTTCATTTTTAGATGAAATTGATTGAAGAATACCTCGCTTATCTAAAGTTTGCAAAATTTCACGGATACCATCGCGAAGCTGAACCTCTGAATCTTCCAAGAGAGTACCTTCCCAAAGAGTGTTATCCAAATCCCACACAACGCATTTGATTTTTCGTTCTGCTTTCTCTTTGCTTATAGCTTTTTTTTGTTCTTCTTGTGTATCTGTATTAGAACTCATTTTTTATATCTCCTTCTGAATTATTAAAAGATACCGTATATGAAAAGATAGGTAACTACTCAGGCATAGTCATTTAATGAGAGCCAAGCGGGATAAAAGGCATTCCTTTAAAAGCACTCTGGATAGCGGTGAATGTCAAGTAAGTTGTCGCCTGTCCCTAAAAAAAATGATGTTTTTGCTGCCGTTTTTTTCATGTTATTGCGAAGCTCGGGTTTAATACCCCGCAGCTTGCTGCGAAGTTAGCTTAAAGGCGGCCGTTCCCGAAGGGAAAAAATTCCGTAATACCCCGTCCGCTTGCGACGGGGATAGGAATTTTTAGGTCGCCGTATTTTATTTTTAAAACAATTTGCGATATTTTTATTTGGACTATATGAATATCTATACAAAAGCAGTGTTGTCCGGTTAGGTTTTTGCATATAGCGTTCTTTGCTCTTTGAAATCTTCTTGATTAGTTTCTGTATGATGCCCAGCATACAATTCGTTCAGAATGGTTGTTCTGATTTCTCTAATCCTTTT
>JADGBE010000066.1 GCA_015231615.1 Desulfamplus sp.
AATCCAAAATTTTAAAGCAGAAAGGTTACAGCACATCCACACTTATGTATTTTATGATACTGCTGCCATTTATAAAAAGAAGGAAAAACTGATGACGGTTCATTGCATGACTGGGATAAAAGATTCAACGAGAATAATGCCCCCCAAAATGGAGTGATGAATACTAAAGATTTTATTGATAAGTTAAATGCTGAAAAATTTGGCAGTTTCAAAGACTGGAGAATACCGACAATTAATGAACTTCTATCAATTGTTAATTACGGCTTGTATGACCCTCCGATTGATTATGTTTATTTTCCTTATAGTATTACGCTTTGTGATTTTTATCTCACTTCAACAGCAATTGTACGTTCAAATACGAATTGGGGAATCTATTACTCTGATGGAAAACCTCATAAGAAAGTTTTAAGGGTACAATACTCAAAATAGCTTTAAATAAAATGGTCGTTGTTTATATTTGAATCATCAAATGTTATAAATGTAAGGGGGCGTAGCGTGCTACGCCTCTCTATGTCAATTTTTTGTAATATAAAATTTCATGCAATTGAACTGGGTTAGCAGTGTTCTTATTTATGGATGATAAAACCATCTAAAATATCAGTATAAATATCTTAACTGTTTTATCAAAGGAGTGCAACACATGAAAGCCGTTCAAGCAAAGCTACTGGATTTGCTTAAAAACTCACAACAATTTGTCATTCCTATATATCAACGAAATTATTCATGGACAGAGAAAGAGTGTCGTCAATTATGGGATGATATTGTCAGGTGTGGAAAGAATGAACAAACTTCTGTGCACTTCATTGGTTCTATTGTGTATATTGAAGAAGGATTAACGACATTAACCTGTCAGACACCACTCCTTGTTATTGATGGACAACAACGATTAACTACCATAACCCTTCTTCTATCAGCATTAGCCGAATCCATTGGAGATATTGAACTTGTTTATGGTTTTTCTCATCGGAAAATTCGTCACTACTATTTGCTTAATTCTGAGGAATCAGGTGAGCTTTATTACAAGCTGATTCTTTCTCAGACAGATAAAGACTCTTTAAAGTCAGTTGTGGCAAATCAGCCGAGACCAGATAACGATTCAATTAGGATTACAGAGAACTATTCGTTATTTTCCAAATGGATAAAAAACAATGAAATTGATTTACCAACATTATGTAAAGGTATAGCCAAGCTCATAGTTGTTGAGATTGCACTTGATCGCACACAAGATAATCCCCAGCTCATTTTTGAAAGTATGAACTCTACTGGAAAAGAGTTAAGTCAAGCTGATTTAATACGTAATTTTATCTTAATGGGGCTTAATCCTGCATTACAAACTCAGTTATATGAGCAGCTATGGAGACCTATGGAAATAGAGTTTGGACAGGAAGCCTATGGCACACATTTTGATGATTTTATGCGTCATTTTCTGACAGTGAAAACAGGTGCTATTCCCAATATAAATGCTGTCTATGAAGCATTTAAGACATACTCACAAGAATCAAAATTAGAATCTGACAGCGATGACAGCCATATAGAAAAACTTGTAGGCATTATAAGGACTTACTCCCACTATTTCTGTGCTATGGCATTGAATAAAGAAACTGTGCCTAAACTTAAACGAGTTTTTGACGATTTGCGTGAATTAAAGGTAGATGTTGCTTATCCCTTTTTATTGGAACTTTATCACGATTACAAAACAGGATTGCTTAGTGCGGATAACTTTATAACAGTAGTAAGATGGATAGAGTCTTATGTTTTCCGAAGGTCTGTGTGTGCAATTCCAACCAATTCTATGAACAAGACTTTCGCAACTTTTAGCAAAGCCATCGACAAAAAAAAATATTTAGAAAGCATTGCAGCCCATTTCTTAACACTTCCTTCTTATCGAAGATTTCCTACTGATGAAGAGTTTGAGCGTGATATTCAAACAAGAGACCTTTATAACTTCAGAAATAGAAGTTTTTGGCTAAGACGTTTAGAAAATTTTGAACGAAAAGAGTTAGTGCTTGTTGATGAATATACAATTGAACATATAATGCCTCAAAACCAAAAATTAAGTAGTGATTGGAAACAGGAACTGGGTGGAGAATGGGAACGTATTCAGAAAACATGGTTACATACATTAGGCAATCTAACATTAACTGGATATAACTCCGAATATAGCGACCGTCCATTTTATGAAAAAAGGGATATGGAAGGTGGCTTTAAAGTTAGTCCATTAAAAGTTAATGAGGGAATGGGAACAGTAAGAAGCTGGAATGAACCCGCTATTATCAACAGAGCAAAAAGCTTGGCAAAAAAAGCTGTTTCAGTTTGGATTGCACCAAAATTGGATTCTAAAACATTAATGACATATAATCCTGAAATACGAAAAAACATTCTTTATACAATAACAGACCATCCAAATTTGTTAACCCCTGCAATTGCCCCTATATTTGAGGCTTTTCGCAAGGAAGTTCTCTCTTTAGACCCTTGTGTTACTGAAGAGTTTTTAAAAAACTATGTGGCATATAAAGCGGAAACTAATTTTGTTGATGTTGTTCCTCAAGCCAAAAGGTTAAGAATTTCTTTAAACATGAGATTTTCAGAACTTAGTGACCCGAAAGGACTTTGCTTGAATGTTGCTGGTCTTGGAAGATGGGGTAATGGCGAGGTAGAACTTGCTATGTCATCTATAGATGAATTGCCCTATGTAATGGGATTAGTAAGGCAATCTTTGGAAAAGCAGCTTGGAGATGTTGCAGCATGAACGAAGTCAAAAAAAGGATAACCACAATGCAAACTCATCACCTTAAAGCAACTATATCAAATGATAGGAGACTTGTAATAAACGGGCTGCCTTTTAGTCCAGGAGATATAGTAGAAATTACTATAAAGGCTTATCAGGAAAAAATTAAAGAATATGAATCTCGCTATCCATTGAGAGGTAAGCCTTTCAGATATGTTGACCCGTTTGGTAGTGTAGCAGAAGATGATTGGGAAGTATTAAAATGATAATAATTGATACTCATATCTGGATATGGTGGACTCACAACATTGAACACCTTAACAATGTTCAGTTAGAAGCTCTAAAGGCTAATGAAACAACTACTATAGGTGTAAGTGCTATTTCATGCTGGGAAATTTCAAAGCTCTTTGAACATGGAAAGATAGAGCTTCCATGTTCTATTGAAGAGTGGTTTAAAAAAGCCTTGAGTTATCCTGCAGTAACAATGATTCCTCTAACACCTGAAATAGCAATAGAATCAACCAGGCTACCTGACACTTTTCACAAAGACCCTGCGGATCAGCTTATTGTGGCAACAGCAAGGGTATTTGACTCTCCCCTTGTAACATCTGACCATAAAATACTTGCATACAATTATGTAAGAACGATAGGCTAATCAAAGTTTTATAAAAAGCATTGTCAACAAAATATTACTGCAAATCAAAACTAACTCCCCCAAGCACCCATTTTGTTGGCATCTGATTTACAACCACAACAGGATCAGAGCCAGCAGGCACAATAAGGTTATAGACCCAATAAGTTCCTCTCTGCATCTCTTGAGTTATATTCATATCAATTACAGTTATTGGATTACTACTCATGTCAGCAGATGGCTCCCATAATGGAAATAGAGCATCAGAAAAGCTATTTTTACTGGTTATAAATTTAAATTTTCCATCTGGAAAAAAGATAGCTGTATATTGGTCATAATCTCCTTTGCCACTATTTTGAACTTGCACCTCCAATCTCTCTTCTTGATAATAGATACTTTTTGAGGCCACAACTTCAGTAGCTATGTTTACGTTCTCTTTACCCCATGTTCCATTTATACCAACCTTACCTGCAAGAGAGCCGTCAAAATCATCATCTGCAACCCCGTCGCCATTATCATCTAACATTGGGGTTACTGTTGGAATACTAAAGCTATTTACCATTGTATCTTTAGCATAAGATAGAGCATCTTTTAAATTTGCCCCATCTACATTCATTAAAAAGGCGGCTGTAAAAGATATATCGCCATTTTGATCGTAATATGACTCTTGATCTGCACCTGAACTTGTTATGATAATTCGATTATTACCTGAAAGATGTGGAATCATGCTTCCAGAGTAAGATGCCTCAATAATAACAACTACAGTATTGCCAGTTGATGATTGATAATCAGAGATCATAGAGGATAGCAAATCTCCAGTTAATGCCTCAGCATTTGCAAGCAAAAGTTTGGAACTCTCTTCGCCACGATAAACAAAATATAGATATAGTGGCTGAGTCAATTTACCTTTTGATTTTGCCCATTCAAAAGCCTTTGCCACATCATCTGACTCTAAATCTCGCTCTTTTACATCATTGCCGTTATCTTCAGATGTAACAGGAGCATCTACAATATAGTCATTACGACCATCTGAATTAAAATCTGCCCATGATTTTGGCGATAGATAGTAAATCTCTGAGTGGTCATATCCACGCTCATAAAATGCACTGTAAATAAATTTGCTGGTTAGATACTCTGTAGAGTCCCAAAATTTATTCTCTTTAAGTGATGTGCTTCCAGCAGCTATTACTATTGCAGCCCTTTTTCCCTCTTTTATCTCCTCTTTTTCTTCCTCTTTAATATCGCTATTTTCAATGATCTCCTCTTTTTTATTTAGAGTTAGATGAGCCAAGCCATTTTGTGTTCCAACCCATAGAGCGTAATTTGAGTTAGCAAGAAGAGCTTTTACATGGTTATCAGGCAGACCTGAATTGGTAACATCAAAAATATCCCAACTATTATCTGATTTTAGATGGGCAACTCCAAAATCCCAACTGCCTATCCATAGACCATTATCTCCATCATCTGCTAAACTGACCACATTATCAGATGGCAATTTTGACCCATTTTTGCCAGAGTCAGCCCTATTAAAAATATTCCATGAGCCATCTGATTTTAAATGGGCAACTCCTCCAGTTAAAGTTGCTATCCAGACCCCGCCTGTTTTGTCCCTTAAAAGTGCTGTAACTGAATTATCAGGTAGCTTTGAGCTATTTTTACCAGAATCATCTTTATCAAAAATTTGCCATGAGCCATCTGATTTTAAATGGGCAACTCCCCCTTTTGCTGTTCCAATCCAGATACCATTACTGCTTGAGTCGTATAAAAGTGCTGTAACTTCGTTATCAGGCAATTTTGAGCCCAAATTGTAAGAGTCCTCTTTATCAAAAATCTGCCATGAGCCATCTGATTTTAAATGGGCAAGACCCCTGCTTATCGTTCCAACCCATAGCCCATCAATTTTACTATTCCCGCTATTTTCAATGTTTAAAAGTGCTGTTATCTCATTGTCAGGTAAATTTGAACTCTCTTTATAAAAATATTCAACATTTCTATCTAAATTTACATTAAAAAGCCCTCCAACTTGACCTCTTCCTGCTCTTGTTCCAACCCATACAGCTCCACTGCCACTATTAGCCAAAGATGTTATGGTCTCTGATATATCTGAGTTTTCAGCATTGAACAAAAGCCATGATCCATCTGATTTAAGATAACCCAACCCACGCTCTGTTCCAATCCATACGCCGCTATTGCTATCGCTTAACAAGCTTGATATTTCATTTCCAGGGAGTCCAGAATCAAATATCTCCCAACTACTATTTTCTACACTTTTAAGATATGCCAAACCACCACCATAAGTGCCAACCCACACTCCGCTCTGTGTGTTGCTCAACAGACATCTGATATTGTTATCAGGCAGGCTGTTATTTGATTTTGTAAAAATAGAGTTTAAGTTATCAGATTCATTAAAAAATACCCATGAACCATCAGCTTTCCAATGTACCAGACCATGCTCCCAAGTTCCAATCCAAAGCCCTTTTGCCTCATCATTTAAAAGTGCTGTAATGTGGTTATCAGGCAGCTTTGAGCCATTTTTATCAGAGTCAACTTTATCAAAAATATCCCAACTTTTATCAGACTTTAAATGGGCAAGACCTCCAAATTGAGTGCCAATCCACAAGCCTCCAGACTCATCATTTAAAAGAGAGACAATGTAATTGTCAGGCAACCTTGAGCCATTTTTGCCAGAATCTTTTTTATCAAAAATCTCCCAATTTCCATCTGATTTTCTGTGTGCCAAGCCGTTTTCTGTGCCAATCCAGATTCCGCCTTTTCCATCGCTTAATAGAGCACTTATATAGTTATCAGGCAGTTTTGATCCCAATTTGTAAGAGTCAACATCATTAAAAATCTCCCATGTAGCTTTATCAGATTTTAGATGCGCAAGACCTAACCCCTCAGTGCCTATCCAAACGCCGCCATTGTCATCAGCTATTAAGCAACTGATATTATTAAATGGAAGAGCAGAGTTTGATCTGTTAAATATCGTCCAAACACCAGATTGTAGGTAACCAACTCCACTGCCATCAGTTCCTACCCAAACCCCTTCTGCTCCATCAGTTGCTACACTTGAGATGCTATTTTGAGGCAGTCCATCAAGTTTGGTGTATAGCCGTTTGATCTTTCCAGTTTGTGCATCTCGCTCCTCAAGACCTGCCCATGTTCCAACCCAAATTGTTGAGCCATCTTGGGATAGAGCAATAGACCTGGCATCGCTTGTGTTGGTATAGACCTCCCATGTTGTATCCTCTGTGCTGCTTGCAGATACAAAAGATTGAGTCAGCAAAATTAGACCCAAATAGATAGATAGCGTAAGTTTTACAATATTATTTAATTGGCTCTTTTTCATCTTATCCTCCATTACTATTGCATATTTTTATTAAAATTTTACTGCACTTCAAATGTTTTGCAGCCATAATCATACCATAACTCAATATTCCACGGATCGCTACCAGCTTGAGTTACAGCAGCACAGCCATAATATGTTCCAGCTATCAAACCTTGTGGAAGGGGCCAATCCAATATTGAGAGTGTCTGCTGACCGCTTGATGTTATGTTTGACTTGTATGGAGTCAATACCCCAGTTACGCTTGGGCTTTGAGGATATGCAAAGGTTTGAAAATAGCCTTGTGGAAATATAACAGCTACATATAGATCAATTGCAGCCTCACCATTTAGTGTAACATTAAATTGGAGCTTATCAGCTATGTGGTATTGGCTCTGATTTAGTAGCACAGAGACAGAGATAACTTTATCTAAGCCGCCCGCATTAACCTCACCAAATTTAATATCAGACCACTCGCCATCAGAGCCTTGAACTCGATAGGCTATTTTCCACTTTCCCTTTTGTCTAAAATTTCCATAAAGAGCCTCATAACGATTTAAAGCTCCATTATATTTTAGCTCAACACTATTTTCAGAAAATTGGGTTGCATCGCCCTGATACTCTGTTAACGAGTAGGTAGGAGAGATTAAAGTTGCACTAACCTTTTTCACTCTATCATCTCCGCTTGGTGATGTCTCTACCCATAAAATTGTATCTGCTTTACCTTCAGGAATATCTATCACAGGGTGAACTCGTGTAATTGCTGGTGGCTCGGCAGCTTGAACCCCCTTTTTTCCAAGATAGATTGTAGCAGCAGTTACCCCATCTTTTGCGTTATAAAGACCATCTCCATTGTCATCAAGCCAGGGGGTTTGTCCTCCAAATAGTTGGGAGTTGCCTGCAATCATATCTTCAGCATCATCAAACGCCTCTTTTAAGGTGTGGCCTGATCTAAGTGAGCGTATAAATTTTTCAGAAAAATTGGTAACTTCAACATTCCATGCAACAGTTTTATCATCAGCACTTGTCAAGACAACCCTTTTTGCTGCCCCATTTGATTGACCTGCTAAATCATCTAAAAAAGAGCCAGAATAACAGGTATCAAGCACAATCACCTGCTCAAGTGCTTTTGGAATGGTGTTGATAAGCGATTTAAGCTCTAAAGAGCTAATCTCATACTCTTTGGTTATTTTAAGATAATCTTTGTCTGCGTGCCCATGAACATACAAAATAAATTGCCCTGACTGAGATTGTGCAGCTTTGGCAAAAGCCTCTTTTAACTGACTTTCTGGCTCAAAAAGATCGTAGTCAAGTAGCTCATTATCTAAATATCCATCTTCATCTATATCTGGAGGCTGTGGATTTATGTAGATAATATCATTATCTGTAAAGCCTCTCTGCTTTAAAAGTCGATACATCTGCTGACATAACTTGTTGCTGTAAGGATAAAGTGTTGTGCTCCCCCCACCTCCTGCAATTATAATTGCTCTGCCCATGCTTGATGATGGCTCTGGGTCTGGATCGGGATTTGGATCAGGCACTGGATCGATATCAGGCTCGCTATTTTCTATAATAATTTCAACAACATTGGAAAATGGGCTTTGCCCCCCCTCATTAAGAGCCTTAACAGCAGCATAATATTTAGCCCCTTGCCACAATGCTCCGCTCAATTTTGTGATATTGCCTACACTTATGCTATCAAAATTTGAAGGATTGACACTTTCTGGCTTTTTGCCTGTGTGTGGGGCATAGAACAGAAGATACTCATTTGCCCCTAAAAGTGCACTCCATGATAGATTCATATTAATCCCATCAATAGAGACTGTAAGTCGAGGAGCTTTAGGAGGAGGCACTGTATCAGGCTTTGTATAGACTCCTGTAACTGTAGTTGTTTGATCTGGCTCAACTGTTACAATCATATTTTCAGGCTTTATCCACCCCGCCACCTCGTAAAACTCTATGTCATGGTCACCAACATAGATGTCATCAACTGTTGAGCCGCAGGTGTGCCATTCGCCGCTGTCAACTCTCCATTTAAACTTTAACATCTCATTGCAAGCAGGAGAGGTTAAGACTTTAAGAGAGCCTTTATTAGATGGCTCGCCAACCTCAACTGTAACCAGTCCTGTTGAGGTATCTAAGCCATCAGATAAAACATACTCAAACTCAGCAACGCCTGTAAATTTAGGTTTTGGAGAGAATGAAATTGTGTAATCAAATGGGTTAAATGTAGCCTCACCTCCAAAACCGCTTATAGCATCAATAATTGTAAGGGGGTTGCCATCTATATCATAGTCATTTGCTATAAGCTCATTAGCATCTATTTTGAGAATTGTTTCATAAGAAGTTTTAAAAAAATCAGGTTCAGCATTTGGGGGATTTTGTAATACCACTGGCTCACCCACATCAATCCAAACAGTTCCAATCTCCTCTTCTATCAAATTACTTAGAATATATGTAAAATAGGCTCTTCCTGAAAAATTTAGGTACGGCGTAAAAATGATAAATCCAGAATCATACAAAACGCTAAAATCTAACGAGCCACCCTCGCCCTCTATAATATCTACAATTGTCAGAGGGCTTCCGTATATATCGTAGTCATTTGAGATAAGTTGATAAACATCAATCCAGAGGCTCTCGCCGTAAGATGTTGAGTAAAAATCTTCTCCTGGATAGATAGATGAGGCATAGATAGAATCTATTTTTATCCCAACTACTGCTACAACTATCCAGATGATGAGCAGCTTTTTTTTTATATTTTTCATACAATTATCCCTCCTTTGAACAAAATGTTATTAACTGTAAGTTATTGTTTTATAGAGTTTTTAGATGTTGTTAAGATCGTCTAATGGGCTTATTACTCCATAACCGCCTTGTTCAATTACATGTGTATAAATCATTGTAGTTGACACATCTTTATGACCAAGCAATGCTTGAATAGTTCGTATATCTACTCCACGCATTAGAAGATGAGTAGCAAAGCTGTGCCTAAATGTATGGGCGGTTATACATTTATGGAGACAAGCCAGTTGAGTTGCTGATCTGATTGCTCTATTAATTGTTGAAGGGTCTAAGTGATGTCTTCTTGTAACTCCACTTCTTGGATCAACAGATAGATTTCCAGAAGGGAAGATGTATTGCCATTGCCACTCTTTTGCAGCATTAGGATATTTACGACTAAGTGCATAAGGCAGATAAACTTCTCCGTATCCTTGTGTCAAGTCTTGTTCATGCATTATTTTTACGATTGCAAGATGGTTATTGAGCATAGAGATTACTGAAGAAGGAAACATTGTTATACGATCTTTGTCCCCTTTGCCAGAACGTACCGTAATCTCTTTGAGGTTATAATCAATGTCATGTACTCTTAACCTGAGTGCCTCAATCATTCTAAGTCCACTGCCATAAAGGAGTTTTACAACTAATTGGGGAACACCTTTAATCAATGTTATAACATTTGCAACCTCTTGTTGAGTCATAACAACTGGCAGATGTCTGTGCTCTTTTGCACGTACAGCGTCAATTTTTTCCTCAAGAGGTTGTTTAAGAACCTTCTTATATAAAAATACCAAAGCATTCATAGCTTGATTTTGTGTTGAAGGAGCAACATTTTCTTTTACTGCGAGATGAGTCAAAAATTGTTCAATTTTTGCTTCTCCTCCATTCAAATCTTCCCGTGATTTCATTTTATGAAAATGAATAAATCTTTTAATCCAATCACAATATGAACGTTATGTATTAATTGAGTAATGATTTAGACGCATCACATCGTGGATTTCTTCCATTATTTTTTTATTTTGCATACTTGACATATTTAAAATTTTTATGATAGGAAAAAGTTACTTATCAATTTCAATAATATATTTTAAAAAGTTGACTTGATAATGAATTATCATGGGCATTTTTACCTGATATTAGTGTTAAAATCAACTTATCAGGTAAGATTGCACTGATAATTAGTGTTTTAGGGGGTTATCAATGCAAATTTGCACTGATAACATTAATTTTAAGGTGTTATCAGGGCAAAATACCTGATAATAAATTGTTAGCCAATGCGAAATAATACATAACAACATAAGATAAAAAAAGCGGGATTCACATTCAAGCGATGATTTTGAAAGATGGGAAATGTTTTTTTTGGACGATAAAAATTGGAAATAATACAGCATTTTTAATTGGTTCTATGCATTTAATGCAAAAAGATATGTATCCTCTTCCTGATAAATTCGAGCATGCTTTTTCGATTTCTCCAATTATTGTTTTCGAATCCAATTTGAACAGAACAAATATTCATGAACTCCAGCAGTATGTTCAATCCATTGGATTTTATCCGCCCGGAGAAACAATATGGAAAAATATTTCCTCAAAAACTCAAAAAAAATTAGAAAAAAAACTCTCAGAAATTCAATTTCCAGTGAATATAGCTGAAAAAATGAGACCGTGGTTGCTTTCCACGATGCTTGAGGACACAAGTGAAGATGAAAATGATTCAAAATTACACCACGATATAGGACTTGACGTCTATTTTTTCAAAAAAGCTCAGCAGGAAGGTAAAAAAATGATGTTCTTTGAGAGTGCTAAAGAACACGTCAATTGTATAGCAAACATACCTGAAAACCAACAAGAGTTTCTGTTAAAAGATGCGCTACGAAAAGAACCTAAAGAAGGTGAAATGTGTCTTCATGAAGTTATCGAACTTTGGAAAAATGGAAAGGCTGATGCGTTGGAATTTCATTATAGAAATCACCATAAGAAACACATGCAAATTTATCAGCATATCATCATTAACAGAAATCGGCGTTGGTTAAGAAAAATCGAACAATTTTTTCAACTTGGTAAAAACATAATGATTATCGTAGGAGGAGGACATGTGGGAGGGACTGATGGATTGGTTAGATTGCTCACAAATAGAGGATATCAAATTGTGCAGGAATAACGAATTTTAAGTTTTGATTAATTAAGTGAAATTTAAAAACATAATTGGCTAGCCAGGCGCTTCAGCGGATGCTCGTACCTCGCACCGCTGACCTTATCGTTATATACTACCCTAAGAATAACCCAATTGACAAATCTCCATCCATCTGATGTCCCTCCTTTAGCGTTTTAAATTCCTAAAATTTCGTGTATAGTTCGCCCCTACCCCTTACAAAGAAAGGAGCGCATAAATGAGTGAAGAGCTACTACAACGAGGATTTGATAAAAAACCAGAGAAATTTGGCAAATGGGATTTCTATAACATTGGCAGCACAACCGTTAGATCTCTAAAAAGTTATGGCATAATCCGAAGCGTTGACTATGGAGATGTGGAAGGAAAAAAAGTTGACGCTCTTATCGTCAACAAGAAAAATGTTATCGCAGTTATCGAATACAAACTGCCTAAAGAGTTTAAAACCATCAAGCAAAAACAAGTTGCAATTGACCAAGAAATCGTTGTTGCCAGAAAGTTAGGCGCAAAGATAATTATCGCTACCGACTCCAAAGAGAGCGTCTGGGTTAATGTCTTAACAGGCGGTTTTATCAAAGACGAGGATGGGTATAACATAAAAGTTAATTTTGATAAGGACGACGAAAAACTGCCGTCACTTATTGAAAAAATCAACTATTCAATAAACGATACAAATGACCATGTTCTGCCGAAAGAGCTTACAGACCCAACGAATCTTGCTAAATCAATTTGGCAAGATATTTGGAGCGTTAGCGGAGCTACACCTGAAAATTGTCTTTATACCTTTATAGAGCTATTTATTTTTAAGTATTTGAGTGACCTCGGAATTCTTAAAGGGATTTTTAGTTTCGACAACTTAATGGGTTTGTATGCGGATAATTCGGAAAATGAAATTTTAAAATACTATGCAGACACTATCCGTCCACAGATCAAAGATTTATTCCCAGAGAACACGATTGACCACACGACAATAATTAATGGGACAATATTTGTCAGTAAAGAACAAAAAGCCATAGATGGATATGGGACAGTCTTTAAAAAGGTATTAGGGCGATTCAGGGACTATAAAAAGCTTGAACATATTGATTACGATTTCAAAAGCAAGCTGTTTGAAAGCTTTATGAAAGAGAGCATAAGCAAGAAAAACTGGGGTCAGTTTTTTACGCCTATGAAAGTTGTTAGAGCTATCGAGCAGATTGCAAGAGATGAGATTAAAGAAGGTGCAGTAATTTGTGATCCGGCTTGTGGTGTCGGTAAATTTTTACTTGAGCCAATCAAAAGCAGTCTTGAGCGGTTCTATAAAGTCGATAAATCCGGCGTAACACCTAAGATAACCATTAGGGGCTTTGATAAAGGCTTTGACAAGGATGAGCAAAAGACCATCATACTTGCCAAGGCAAATATGCTTATTTATTTTAGTGAGATAATTAAACAAAATCCGGCACACACAAAAGATTTTGCTAGACTCTTCAATGAGTCTTTTACACTTAAAACCACTTCCATTTTAGGGACATTACAAGATCCTATTGAGAACGAATACGATCTGATTCTCACTAATCCGCCATATGTCACCAGCGGGAGCAGCAACCTTAAAGACCAAATTAAAAAAGACGGCACGCTCTCCAGCTATTACAAAATCAACGCCATGGGTGTTGAGGGATTGTTTATGGAGTGGATTGTCAGGGCTTTAAAGCCTGGCGGTAAGGCTTTTGTAGTAGTTCCTGATGGTATCTTTAACCGTCAAAATGACAAATGCTTGCGTCAGTTTCTTTTAGACGAGTGCTTTATTGACGGCATAATATCACTGCCGCTTAACACCTTTTTTACGACAAACAAAAAGACATACGTCTTGTGCATAACAAAGAAGAACCAAAGACTCGAACCACAAACAACGCCAATTTTTACCTATCTTGTCAGTGAAATAGGAGAAAGCCGTGATGTGTATCGGTTTGAGATTGAGCAAAACGACTTAGCCGAAGCAGTGATGCTTTACAATTTCTTCAAAGGTAATAAAAATAATTTCGAGCGAATGAACCGTGACCCAAGGTGTAAGGTTGTCCAAATTGAGAAGTTTGAGAGTGCTTCACACTGGTCAATTGATAGATGGTGGACTAAAGAAGAAAAGATTAAATTAGGGATTGAAGAAGATAATAAGGCCATAGATATTTTGAATTTCAGCTCTATTGTATCCGAAATATCGGATACACTTGGTAGTTTTAGTTCACTTTTAAAAGAGGTTGGCGAAAAAAAAAAGCAAATAGCTGAAAGTAAATCAATTTTACTGAAAGATAAGAACTACTTTGAGCTTTTTATAGGTAAAAGAATTACAAAAACAGAGCTTGTCAATATCACAGGTTCATTGCCTATATATAGTGCAAATGTGTTCACTCCATTAGGCTACCACCATAAAAGCAATATTGTTGATTTCAGCAAAAGTTTTGTCATATGGGGTATTGATGGAAACTTTGAGTTTAACTTTGTCCCAAAAGATACCCAATTTGTTACTACTGACCATTGTGGGGCTATACGGATTTTAGATGATAGTATTTTACCAGCATATTTAATGATTGAGCTTGAAAATTGTAAACATAAATACGGGTTCGATAGAGGGTTACGATCCTCTTTAAAAAATATGCAGCCAGTTGAAGTTTTTATACCTATTGATGAAAACGGTAAATTTGATATAGAAGCCCAACAAGAGATAATCGAAAAATATAATGTCGTAACTGAATTAAAAGCCAAAGCAAAGGAATATCAAGAAATATTAGATAATGCCGTTGTCGCAATCAATGATGAATGCGAATATCAAGAAATGGCAGTAAGCGAACTTTTTGAAGTCACCAAAGGATCTGCTAAGTATACCAAACTATACGGAAACACAAACAAAGGGCAATATCCGGTTTATTCGGCATCTAACTTGTTGCCGCTTACACACATAGATACTTATGACTTTGACGGTAAATTTTTGACGTGGGCAACAAACGGATTTGCAGGTTATATCAAAGTATTGAATGAAAAATTTTCCATCAACGGCGACCGAGGTCTTCTGTTCCCGAAAGTTAAGACTATCAACCTTGACTATGTAAAGTTCATCCTTGAACCTATTTTAAGAAGTTTAGCAAAAGGTCGTAAAGGTGACATGGGTGGCGACGAGTTTACGAAAGTTTACCCTTCAATGGTTGAAAACGTCATGATTTCTATTCCTATTGACGAACATGGAAATAATGACATCAAAATACAACAAGAAATTGCTGATAAATACAGAAAAATAGAAGAAATCAAAAAAGCAATTAGTGTTGAGCTTAAAAGGCTTCAAAACACATCCGTATCGCTTTAAGCAAATATCCTTCCTTTGTTCAGCTATTCAATTGTCAAAGAACAAAAAGGCCAAAGCGAAAATCAGGCCGCGAAAAGGGGACAGATTTAATTTCAATAACAAAATAATGCACCGGATAAACCGGTGATTATCACGTTATATATACTATACTTACACGCATAAATTTATGAGGTTATCGAATACAAAAGAGGAATATTGAATGGCAAAAGAATGGATTTTAAACAGTGTTTTAAACAGATTTCAATTGAACTTCAAAAGGAATGTTGGTGCTGTTTCAGAAGAAATCAGAAAATGCTCTCCTAAAAAACTTGAAGATTGGGAAGAATACTATTTCAATAATATTAGGAATAAAGACCATATTGTTGAACTTGGTAAAAAATTATATGTTAAAATAACAGAGGTTGTTTATGCTGAAATTGATGAGATAACTGAAGAAGACTGTATAAATTATATGGTTCAGCTTGTAATCAATAGAACTTACGACGGCTATACAACTGAAATTTCAACAATTTATGGTCAGCTTTCAAATATTCTTGATGTTAAAATTGAACCCGCACCAGATAAATGGGATAGGTTATACAACGTTGATTTCTTTATAAAAGTGAACGAGAAATATATTGGACTCCAAATTAAACCTGTTTCAAATATCAACAGCATACCTCAAATATTTAAAGAAAAAGAGATACAAAAAAATACTCATTCTAAATTTACTAATGAATTTGGAGGAAATGTTTTTTATATTTTTTCCATCAAAGAAGGAAAGAATAAAAAGATATATAATACAGAAATCATAGATGAAATAAGAACAGAAATTGCACGGTTGTCAGAATGAAAACCAAGCATCAATTCTTATTTCAAGACAGTCGTTGTTTGTCAAACATCGCATCAAATACAATATCCCTTACTGTAACATCTCCGCCTTATCCCATGATAGCAATGTGGGATACTTTATTCATAGAACAAAATAATCAAATTTCGGATCAACTTAAAGATAATGGAAATGGTGCGTTTGAGTTAATGCACATAGAATTAGATAAAGTATGGGAAGAAGTTGGCAGAGTAACGAAATATGGCGGCTGGGCAGCAATAAATATCGGAGATGCAACACGTAAAGTTGGGAGATATTTTCAATTGTATTCAAATCACACAAGAATTACTTCCAAATTTATATCAATGGGTTTTGATATACTTCCCCTAATTCTGTGGAAAAAAACAACTAATGCTCCTAATAAATTTATGGGATCAGGCATGCTTCCATCAGGAGCCTATGTAACCTTAGAACATGAATATATTTTGATTTTTAGAAAAGGTCATCGAAGAGAATTTAAAACAGCAGAAGAAAAATACAATAGAAATGCAAGTGCTTTTTTTTGGGAGGAAAGGAACAGATGGTTTTCTGATACTTGGGAGCTAAAAGGTGTTTATCAAAATTTATTTAATGGTAAAACCAGAGAAAGAAGTGCGGCATTTCCTTTTGAGCTTCCATATAGAATTATCAATATGTATTCAGTAAAAGGGGATATTGTTCTTGATCCATTTGTCGGAACAGGAACTACTTCATTAGCAGCAGCTGTTTCAGAGCGGAATTCAATAGGGTTAGAAATTGACAGCAATTTTCGGGATATTATTTTTTCCAAATTCGATAATCTTTCAAAAAAAAGTTATGAATTAGCAAAATCAAGGCTTGATAATCATATTTTTTTTATAAAAAATTATATTAATAATAAAGGTAAAATTAAGCATATTAATAATAATTATAATTTTCCAGTTGTAACGAACCAAGAAAAAAATCTTTCAATTTCATATATTAATAACATTGATTTCAACAATGATACTTTTATAATCAATCACTGTAAGTATAGTTTTGAAAATGAAGATGAATTTGTTTTTTTTGGTGGGCATAATCAACAACAACAAATATCACTTTTTTAAATATTAATATCGGTGCATCTCAAGAAATAAGCATCCGAAATACTGACAATTTTTATAACCAAACGCTGCACCAGACCACGCATACGTGAGCGGCAATATCGGAGTTGTTGGGGCGTGGCTGGTGAGCTAATTGTTATATGAACCAACAAGGAGCAAACATGAAAAAACAGATATTATTTATATTAATACCTTTTCTCCTATTAACAGGATGTGCGAGCAACCAACTTTTTCTCAGGCATGATGTCGCATTGTCTTTTGATTCAGAACGTATCGCTTATGATGTGGTCGGCAAAGGAAAAACTTCGCTGATTTTTATTCACGGCTGGAGTTGTGACGGACGTTACTGGCAGAAGCAAATTCCTGTATTCGAAAATGAGTATCAAGTAATCACAGTTGATTTGGCTGGCCATGGACATTCTTCCTTCGATAGATCCAATTTTTCAATGCTGTCCTTCGCTAACGATGTAAAAGCAATTATTGATAAAGAAAAAATTAATAGAGCTATTTTGATCGGGCATTCAATGGGCGGCGGTGTAATTGCTGAAGCGGCCAGATTAATGCCAGAAAAAGTAGTTGGGATTGTAGGAGTTGACACCTTGCAAAATGTTGCAGAGCGCACCCCTCAAAGTGTAATTGACGAAATGGTAAAACCATTTGAAGTTGATTTTAAAAGTGCCGCAAAGAATTTTGTTGCACCAATGTTTCCGAAAGGCACTGATCAACAATTGATGAATTGGGTAAAAGAAGATATGTCTTCTGCCCCAAAGGAAATTGCTTTAAGTGCCTTTCGCAACTATCTGGGTCAATATGTAAACGGAGAAGCTGTCACTGTATTTAAAGATATCACCATTCCCGTGGTCTCAATAAACGCCAGATTATGGCCGACAGCACCTGAAGAAAACAGAAAGCATATAAAAAACTATCAACTTTTTTATATTGAGGAAACAGGTCACTTTCCAATGCTGGAAAAGCCCGAAGAATTTAATATGCTGTTAAAAAAAGCCATTAACTCCATAGAATCAAGAAGTAATAAAAACATATAACAAATGGGTCAACCAGACGGCGGGGAGCAGGGTTGCGCTAATCGCGGTCAAGTTCAGTGGCCGCCGCTGGTTACCCTTGGCGTTATCCTAAAACTTAGACAAAAATACTGATTTGTATTGTTTTAAATTGGTATGATTGTCTAAGTTCTCTTTTATTATAAGAGGTAATTCTATAGTATAAAAAATATACATATAATTATCATACTATCGGTTAATTAAGAAAAACTCAAAAGTCAACTGCTCAATGCTGGTTTTATATTCTTTTTTTCACAAAATTCAATTGCTCAATGTCAGTTTAATTGGTAATTAATACAATTTTATAAAAAAATTACAAACAAC
>JADGBE010000067.1 GCA_015231615.1 Desulfamplus sp.
CCTTTGCTTTGGTTCTTACAATTTTTTCCCAATTATCCTCTTCTGCCATAAACATGCAGTAGTTTTCTGCTGCAAAACCTTTAGAGCTGTATGTCCAATCAGCACCTGCAAGGTGTAAGATTTTCCATAATGGTACCATCTCATCTGGCTCTGTTACAGGCTCTCTTGAGTTTTGATTCAGAACATAATATGCCCCTTCCCTATTTACATCAGCTGTCATCTCAGCAAACTCAGGCTGTCCTTCTCTGTATTCTTCTAAAACATCGCTTACAACAAATTCAAAATCCTCTTCTGTTGCCCCCATTGCACTGCATGTGTCATTTTTGAGAGCCTGATCACAGGAACCTGCAATACCTCTTGGTTTCTTTTCTCTGGGCCACGCTTTTCTTGCGTTAAATACCAACTGAGGAATGTTAATCTCCATCGGGCATACATACACGCATCTCTGGCACATGGAGCACATCCAGACCCAGTTGCTTGTAAGTATCTCCTCATCCATTCCAAGTGCTGCCATTCTCAAGAATTTTCTTGGATCCATTCCTTCAAGACCAGTAGCAGGACACCCTGATGCACATGCACCGCATGTCAGACAAGCATTTAGATTTCCACCATTTGGCAGAAGCTCCATAACCTTGTCTTTGAAAACACTTTTGTGTTTTCTTCCAATTTTAATTGCCGCTTCACCCATTCTTTAAATTTCCTCCATATTATATTATGTTAGGTATGTGTTTACATATTGGGCATATACAGTTTATAAGTTTTTATGACGCACAATTCCAAGGGATATATTTTTCTCTTATTATCAATGTCATGTCAACCAATTTTAATAAAGATCAAAAATCTTAGCTCTAATAAAGTTAAATAACCCATTAAAAAAAATTATGAATAAAATAATAAAATATCGAAAAAATATAAAAATACCAACAATTAACTACATTCCAGAGCTTCCAATCACAGATAAAAAAGATGAGATTATTGAGGCTATAAAAAATAATAGGGTAGTTATTATTGCTGGTGAAACAGGTTCAGGAAAAACTACTCAGATTCCAAAATTTTGTATTGCAGCAGGCAGAGGCATTAAAAAAAAAATTGGCTGCACACAGCCCAGAAGAATTGCCGCAATCAACGTGGCTGCAAGAATAGCTGAAGAGCTTGGTCAAAGTTTTCAAAATAGAGGGATTGCTGAAAATAGCATAAACAGCAATAGAGACAACTTAAATATTGTTGGATATAAAATCCGTTTTGACGACACCTCTGACCCAAACACAATTATAAAAGTTATGACAGATGGAATTTTGCTTGCTGAGACACAACGTGATCCATTTCTAAACGAGTATGATACCATAATAGTTGATGAAGCACACGAAAGAAGCCTAAATATAGATTTTACACTTGGCATCTTAAGAACTCTTATAAAAAAGAGAAATGACCTTAAAGTTATAATAACATCAGCAACCATTGACACTGAAAAGTTCTCTAAAGCCTTTAATGATGCACCAATTATTGAAGTTTCAGGCAGAATGTATCCTGTTGAGGTGCGTTATCTACCTCCACAAAGCTATGATACTGAACAAAATCAGGATAACTTATTGTTGTCAGAAGGCTTTGTTAGTAAGAATCAACAAAACCAAAATAGATATGACATTGATCAAGATGAACAAAGTTATGTTGATGCAGCAGTTGACGCAGTTGAGGCAATTAACAGAGAATCACGGCATGGCGATATTTTGATATTTATGCCAACAGAGCAAGATATTACAGAGACAATTGAACTTTTGCGTGGTAGAAACTGGGTTGGTGTTACTGTCCTGCCTCTCTATGCACGCCTATCTGCTTTAGAACAGGCAAAAATATTTCAAAGAGGTCCGGGAAGAAAAATTATTGTCTCAACAAACGTAGCTGAAACATCTTTAACCATCCCCGGCGTTAAATATGTAGTTGACACAGGAGTTGCAAGAATTCCCCACTACTCACCCAGAACCCGAACAACGGCTTTGCCTGTAACACAAATATCAAAAAGCAGTGCTGATCAGCGAAAAGGTCGGTGCGGTCGTGTTGAAAATGGAATTTGTATCAGGCTTTACGATGAAGAGAACTACAACTCAAGGGCATTATTTACATCTCCAGAGATTTTAAGAAGCAACCTTGCTGAAGTTATTTTAAGGATGATCTCACTAAATCTTGGTGATGTGTCATCATTTCCGTTTATAGATATGCCTTCGCCAAAATCTATAAAAGATGGATTTGACACTCTTATTGAGCTTGGGGCAATAACATCACAAAAAATATCCCATACCAACATTCAAAAAGAAGATAACAGAGAAAAAAGAGAGAATAAAAAATCAGCAAGAGGTTATGTGCTAACTGAAAAAGGCAAAATTATGGCTCAAATACCTGTTGATCCAAAACTTTCTCGAATCTTGCTTGAAGCAAATGATCGTGGCTGTCTTGAAGAGGCTGCGATCATTGCTTCTGCCTTATCAATTTCAGATCCAAGACAAAGACCTCAAGATAAAGCACAGCAAGCAGACCAAAAACATGCAATGTTTAAAGACCCAGCATCTGATTTTATATCTCTTATTAATATCTGGAATAGCTGTTATGGAGATAAAGAGAGTCTAAAAAGCCGTAACAGCGTCAGAAAATTTTGCAAAGAGCATTATCTATCTTTTAGACGTATGAGAGAGTGGAGCGATATTCATAACCAAATTATGTCGGTCTTAAATGAGCATGGGATAAAGGGCAAAAGAAAACTTGAATCTTTGAGTAACGTAACCAACTTAAACTCAAATAATAAAAAAGATTTAAAAGGTAGTAAGCTGCTTAACTTAGAAACCACAAAAGGCGTAAAATTAAATGGTCTTGAGATTGGTGGAGAGTTTTACACCGCACTTCATAAATCAATTCTTTCTGGATACCTTAGCAACATTGCAAATAAAAAAGAAAAAAATCTATATCATGCCGCAAAAGGTCAAAAGGCTATGATATTTCCAGGCTCATCTATATTTAATAAAGCTGGCACTTGGATTGTTGCGTCTGAATATGTTGAGACATCTCAGCTATTTGCAAGAAGTGCCGCAACTATTAATGTTGATTGGCTTGAAGAGCTTGGAAAAGATTTATGTTCATACTCATGGTCATCACCTCATTGGGAGAAGAAACGAGGCGAAGTTGTAGCAAAAGAGCAGGTCTCTTTATTTGGTCTTATAATTGTGCCTGAAAGAACAGTTGCTTATGGAAAGATAAACTCTTCAGAAGCTGGTGAAATTTTTATTCGTCATGCCCTTGTTCAGGGTGAAATTGATATGAAGTTTCCATTTATGCAGCATAATCAAAAGTTAATTGAAGAACTTGAAAAACTTGAAGAAAAGACCCGTAAGCGTGATATTCTTATCACAGATGAGGATATTTATCTCTTTTACCGATCTCGACTTGACCGCGATTTTTACAATATCAAGACATTTGCAAAATATCTCAAAGATAGAAATATCAAGAACAAGAGCGATAATAACGATAAGATAACAATTAAACATCAAGATAAATTAGACGATTCATTTTTAAAAATGACTTTGGAAGATTTGCAGCAAAAAGAGGTTGATAAAGAGCATCTTTCAGGTTTTCCAGATAAAATTAGAATAGGAAATTTAGATTTTCACTTAGAGTATAATTTTAATCCTAACTCTGAAACTGACGGTGTAACAGTGAAAGTGCCTGTTTTCTCTGCGGGTCACCTTCTATCGTTTGGTAATTCTAAAGCTAATATAAACGCAACATCTTCAATTGATTGGTTAGTTTCGGGACTTTTTCGTGAGAAGATAATGGCACTTATCAAGAATCTTCCAAAATCACACAGAGTAAAACTTCTGCCAGCATCTGAAAAAGCTGACATTATTTCAAATGAGATTCAAAACAGAGGAAAATCACTTTTTTATGAGTTAAGCTATTTTGTAAAGGAACGGTTTAATGCAGATATTCCGCCTTCTGCATGGTCTGATCAAGGTATTGAGGCTCACCTTAAAATGAGAATCTCTATAAGAGATGAAGATGATAAAGAGATTGCAGCGTCAAGAGATTTAAAAACTCTTCAAGATTATCTTGAATCTTCTAATTATGAAATTCAAAATAGCTTGTATGATAAAAGTCTTGAAAAGGTAAAAAAGCGGTGGGAGATAGAAAATATAACTTCTTGGGATTTTTTAGATAGATTGAATATAAAATCACTTCCATATTCGATTAAATTAGATTCAGACAGCTCTATAAATAGAGTCTCTTTTGAGCTTTTTCCAGCATTAATTCCTCAAAATTTACAAAAATCAAATAACAGCCAATATGCAGAAGTTGCCGTTCGCCTTTTTAAAACAGAATATGAGGCAGAAGCGGCTCACAAAGAGGGAATTAGAGCTTTATTTTATATCTGTTATGAAAATGATATGAATGCTCTTAAAAAAGATATAAAAGGTGCTGCAAGACTTAAAGGATACTCTACATTTTTCGGAGGTATTGACCTATTGAATCAAGCTTTGTATGACTGTATCACAAACCATCTTTTCTGTTATGAGATAAGAACTAAAGAGGATTTTGAGACACATGCTTCTTTGGCTATTCCCAAATTATACCAAACTGGGCAAGAGCTTATCTCAAGAGTTACAGAAATTTGTGAAGAGTATCGGACAACAGAGGCTATTTTACAAAATATTACTCTAAAAAATATGAATCGTACAACTTTGTTTAACCTTATGAAAACTTTACAGCAAAACCTTGAAGAGCTTGTTCCGCCTAATTTTCTTAAAATATATCCATATAGTAAGATACCTGAACTAAAAAGATATATTTCAGCAATAAGAATTAGGGCAGAGAGGGCTGTTGTTGATCTTGTTAGAGATCAAAAAAGGTGGTCAGAAGTTTTAAAGTATGTGGAGTTTTTTAAGTCTTACAAGCTATCTTGCACAAAAGATAAGGGCGATACCATAGATAAAGATGGTAGATATAATAAAAGGTTTGATAGGTTGCAAACAATCAATAAGTTAGAATCGGAATGGTCAAAAGAGAAGGCTTACGCTATTGATAATCTCTTTTGGATGATCGAGGAATATAAAGTCTCTCTTTTTGCCCAAGAGCTTAAGACAGCAATAAAAGTCTCTGCAGCTCGTTTAGATGCAATATGTAAAGAGATTGATAGGATGATATAGATGGATAAAGAGCATTTACCTAAACTTCATATAAAAGGAGATGTTAATGGGGATACAGGCGATATAAAGTTCAATGGTACTGTAATTGTGGATGGTATTGTAAAGGCTGGATGCAATATAAAATGTGCAAGCCTCTCTACAAAATCTGTTCAAGGAGCTAAAATTTATCTTACAGGCGATCTCCATGTATCTCATGGAATTATTGACTCTCATACTATCACGGTTAGAGGCAATGTTTATGCTGAATACATTAACAATTCAAAAATCAAAGCACTTGGCAATATAGTTGTTCAAAAGGAGATTATTGATTCTGAGCTATTTATTGGTGGGCAGTGTATTAACAAAAATGGTATTATTACCTCCTCACTTGTGAATGCTCGAAGTGGAATAGTAGCTGGACAAGTTGGCACTCAAAAAGCATCTCCGTCAAAATTTGAAGTTGGAACTGAAGGGATAATTGAGATGATGCTCTTTGAGTTAGATGTGAGAATTAAGAAAAAATCAGATGAGATAAGAGCTATCAAAAAAGATATAGCTAATTTTGAATCTGAAGAAAAGATATTACATATTAAGATTTCTGATGCTCTATACGTTCAAGACCATGCACAGATAGATTTAAGAAAGATTGAAAAACAGCTACCCACAATAGAGGCATCTGAGGATATTATGCAGGTACAACAGATGGTGAAGGTTGTAAAAGAGCTAAAAGATAAGGCAGAGATAGCAGAAAAAACTATTAATGAAGCATTTAAACGTCAAGCTCCAATTGCCGAACAGATACTTATAAAGCAGCGTAGAGTTGAAGCTATTGCAAATGAGATTAATGCGATAGAGTTAAAAAAGAGGGGTGTTAAAGAGCTTGCCATAAGAAATGAGCCAAAAGCAGAGGTAAATGTGAACTCTAAGATAATGTCAGGGACTTCTTTGGTGGGGAAAAAGGCAAAGTTGGTTCTTACACAAAATTTATCAAGATGCAGAATATATGAAACTAATAATGACAAGATGTTTGATTCTAAAAAAGAGGATACAAACAATATTGATTTAATCTTCAATATTGTTTTGTTGTCTTAAGATGCAATAATTCAAATTCATCGAGCCTGTAATTCAAATTTATCAAGAGTCTGGCAAATATTTTTCAACACAATAGTCTTCATTTACTGCTTTACCTCTCTTAAGACAACCTTGCTTGTATATCTCACATTTTTCTTTAAGCACATTCATAGCAGCTATTTTTTGCTTATCACTCAAAGCAATATTAGGAGAGTTAAGCAAATTTTGTATTGATTTGATTCTATATTTATCAAGAGAGTGGTTTGACGAAAGTTGATCAGCATGTCCACCTTTCTTAATAATACACGGTTTATCTACAAGCCATATAGGCATATCTACAGAGGTTCTAAGCCATAAATCATAATCTTCACAAGCAATCAGATTTTCATCAAAAAAGCCCTTAATATCAAAAAATTCTCGTCTCATCATAACTGCTGATGGGCTAACAAGACATAGATGGAGAGAAGGCTCAAATATCATGCCTGATAGCTTTTTATGTCTATTTTTTGGATTTACACGCTTGCCATTTCTTATCCATATCTCTTCGGTCTGACATATCATAGCATCAGGATTTTTATGAAAAAAATCGATCTGGCATGAAAGTTTATTAGGTAGCCAGAGATCATCTGAATCTAAAAAGGCTATAAAATCACCTTTACTCTCTTTTATCCCAAAATTGCGGGCTGCACTAACCCCTTTATTAGTCTGTCTAATAATTTTAATATTTTTTTTAGATAATAGAGTATTTTTGTAATGTAGAGACTCGTTTTCAGAGAGATTATTTTTGCTGCCTGATGATAGTGTATCTCTTTCAAATTGTTTTAAAAGCTCAAATGTATTGTCAGTTGAACCATCATCAACAACAATAATCTCAATTTCTGAAGAGTAATCTTGATCAAGAACTGATTTTAAAGCATCTACAACAGACCACTCTCTATTAAATGTTGGAATAATTACGCTTACTCTATCTGACATCTCTCTATTAAATATTGGAATAATTGCGATTACTCTATCTGACATCTCTCTATTATACATGTTGATCAAGAAGTAATCCTGTCAACTCTGTCATCTTTTCTTTTATTTTTTGTATCTCTTCAGTAGGAATCTGCCTTATTACTTCATTTGTAGTCCTATCTTTAATCTGAAAAATGATTTGGTTGGCTGGGTCTTTGGTAACTGAAAAACCAAGACTTGTCTGGAGTTCGTCCATGTAATCATTAAGCTCATCAACCATGTTTTGAGCATCTTTCTCTTTCATGGTTATTTGCTTTTCATCTTTCTCTTTACCTTGCAATTTTGTATCGTTTTTTATCTGTTTTCCCTGTTCCGTTTTAAGTTGATTATTTGTATCAGCTCCTGTGGACTGATTATCAATCTTTTTTACTGTCTCTGCTTTCTCTTGAACTTGTTTTACAGAACGTAATGGAGAAAGCATATCCATTGAGTCGCCAGTTTTTATTGAGTTAATATTCATGATATCCTCCTTGATCTTCATTTATATTATTATACTGTTGGATTTATATACTATTGGGAAATATCTATTGTCTCTGAAATAGATTGGGATAGCCATATAATAAATTGCTATCCACAATTGTAGTTTTTAACTGTTATTGTCAACATTTTTTTTACATAAACATAGATATTTTATATTGCAAAAGCGTGTGCTTTAGCCTGATAATTCGCACCATAATTACTATTACTCTTACCAGTTAGCATTCCAAGGAAAGATTTTCTCTGCTCTGGTGTTGGAGTTGCTTTTTGCAATGGTTGTTGTTGTGTAGATGTAGCTTTTTTTCCCATAACATCAGTTTCCCAAATATCTTTTAGTTTTACCATATACCTTTCTGTTCGATTCACTATCTCAATGTCATTTTTAATAGAGACTTTGGGTAACTCCATGAGTATAGCACTATACAAACCTCTTAAAAAATTAGTGCTTTCATCAGTCATCTCAGGGTTGATTGAGGCATTTAGTTCAGCAACTATTGCAATCACTTTGCCTAAATTTTCCCCTCTTTTTTGTATATTTTTCTCTTCAATCCCCTGTTTTACAAGTTGAAGACGGAAAATAGCCCCTTTATAAAGCATAAGAATAAGCTGCTCAGGAGTCATGCCTTCATAGTGATTATTCATGTATTTTTGCATACCAACTGTTGGTTTCATTTTCTAAGCCTCCAAAATTTTTATATATTAAATTTGTTATAAAAAGGTAAATCAACTGCTAATTTTTATGCAATCTATATAATTAAAAGCCCTATAAATAGTATTGCCTATTTGTCTGTTTTTTAGATAACTCTTCGGCATTTTGTGGATATTTATTAAATTTTATTATTCATAAAACGCAAAGATTTTTTAGGTGCTGTTATGTATCCCTTTAGGAGTTGTTTACCTTTTGCACTTTGATTTATCTTTTTCAAAATCTCATTTTTTTGTTCTTCAAGTTTTTTCATAAAAAGAGTGTCTTTATAAATTATATCGTCTGCATCATTTTTGAATCTCTTAAGAACAGATTGGGAAACAAGAGAGATAGCACTTCTTAAATTCTCAAAAGCCCTATTTCTTTCAAAGAGCATTTTATCTAAATCAAGATCGTCAATATTTGAGTTAGAGCCAATAGACCTAATATTATTATTATAGCTAATATTATTATTAGAGTTATTATTAATAAGCTCAAATATTGCTATTTGCATATCCTGAATAGCTTTAAACTCCATAAAATATCTCTTTAGCTCGCTATGCTCCATAATCTTTTTCTCCGCAGTTTCTATAAAAAGTCTTATCAACAGTAATTACTTATCTTTATTATTATTGACACTAAACATCTGCTCAAGAAAACTTCCCTGTGATTTCATCTGGCTCATATAAGAATCTAATTTCACGAACTGTTTGGTTAATGCTTCGTATCTCTGGTCAAGACGCTTTGTATCTTCTTGAATTTCAGTATCCATTTTGTTTATACGGGTTTGGGCTGTCTCTATTTCAGTTGTCATAAGACCATTGGCATTAGTATATGTGCTCATTTTATCATAAAGAATATCACCTAAGCCATCTACTCCTTTTTCTGAATCACCAGTGAAGAATTTTATTACATCTTCTGCATTAGAAGAAAATGCACTCTGTAATGTTTTGGTATTGATTGAGAGAGTTCCATCTTCTTTTGTCTCAAGTCCAAGATCATAAAGGCTTGTTATAGAGCCACCTGTATCTATCTGTTGGCCTAAAACGCGTTTTAGGTCATCATCAATACGCAACACAGCACTTTCACCAAATAGTATCCCTTTCTTACCTGTATTTATATCATACTTACCTTTTGATGACATATCTGTGGTAAGAGTGTTAAAAGTAGATATTATCTCCTCTAAATTTTTCTGAATCTTCTCAAAATCAGAATCTACTTTAAAAGATGATTGTCCACTATCTTTAAGATCAAGGCTTATACCAGAAACAACATCTGTTATGCCATTATTAGATTGTCTTTGATAATCAATGCCATCAACTGTAAAACGTGCATTGAGTATTGAGTCGTAAGGTTTGTAGATGTCTGTTTCTGAGTCAAATCCAAGTGATGATGCCGCACTGCTCTTACCCCATTCCATTTGAAGCTCATGTAAATTTGATCCATCTTCTTTTATGGTGAGTTTTTTTGTATTTGTGTCAAAGAGAACAGAAAATTTTGTTCCGTTTGTTGATACAGACTCCATTGCAGATTTAATTGCAGATGCAAGATCATTTCCATTTGTGTAGGTGGCGTATGCAATAGTTGCCTTGCGTTCAGCCCCAAGTTCACCATTTGCAAGTCTCTCTCTAAATACTATTTCGTTATTTGCATTTGCTTCTAAAATATCAATAGGTTCTGTAACTGCACTATCACTTGAAGGTGGCAAATGACCAGCACCGTTAGTCTCTGTTAATTTAAGGCCTGTCAATTGACTACCAATGGTTATCCTGTTCTCCTCCCCACTCTTTTTGCTTGAGATAACTAATTTGTATGGATTATCCCCAAAACCTGTATCAGCAATTGTTGCAATAACCCCGGGATTTGATTTATCACTATTTATCTTGTCAACAAGCCCTTGAAGGGTAGTTCCAGAGCTTATATCAACTGAGATTGTGCTTCCAGTCTGTCCAAGTTTATAGGAGAATATGCCATCTGTAGAGGCAATTGATGCGGTTTTACTTGAAACTCCATCAGAACTCCAAGCGCTGCTTGTAGCAAGAGATTTAACATTGACATTGTGGGAAATCTCTCTTGCACCAGAAACTGATGTAGCGTTAATAGATGTTCCAGATACAGTGGCTTTTTTCTCGATAAAATTTGACCCTAAAGATAGATCAAGAGACTTAGTTCTTATAGATAGCAGAGATGACTTTATGGAGTTAAACTCTTCAATCTTATCATTAAGCTCCGTTTGCTTTGTTTTTTTTGTCTCTATGGGTTTATTATCAACCTCTCTTAACTGCTCAAGCATGCTTTGCAGCTCAAGACCAGAACCAACACCAAGACTTGTAATGCTTCCTGAACTCATATTACACCTCCTATTTTTAAATAATAATCTGTATAGAGATTGCTTATAATCTTATCGGCATAAAAATGAGATAGCTTGAAATAAGAAATAAATTAACCTGCGATAAGGTTAGTGATAGATGATAAGTTAGCGTAATGACCAGCGTAATCGTTTGGGAGCATACTCTTCTCCTAAATAGTGATTTCTAAGAGCCATAAGTCTGGTATTCTGAAATTCGTATCTAAAACATCCATTTGGTATTTCTGAAAGAAGCTCTTGTAACTCATCTTTGTCAAAGATTTTTACAGCTTTGAAGAACTCTTTATAATTTAGAATGATTTTTTTTAACAGATAGATCTTCTCATCTTTAGTTCCGCTTTTAATAATATTATCTATATCTTGAGCAGTATAGCTGTAATCCCAAAAGCACTGTTGTAGAATTTCATTTAATAGGGTGTTTAAATTCTCTTCCATCTGTATCCTAATATGAAATGAAAAATATTAAAAAATAGGATAATAAAAAACGCCTCTGAAGATGTGTTATCTCCAGAGGCGTTTTAGGATTAAATCAATTTATCAGGAATTAATTTAAATTATCAAGTCCTAATTTGTTGTTACTGCAGCAAGCTCATTACATTCTGTGAAGAGGCATTTGCTTGAGACATTGCATAAGAGCCAGATTGAGCAAGAATCTGAAGTTTAGAGAAGTTTTGAGATTCTGCCGCAAAGTCAACATCTCTTATTGCAGATTCAGCGGCCTGAACATTTACCTGCGTTACGCTTATGTTGTTAATGGTTGCTGTCAACTGGTTCTGAGTAGAACCCAAGTTTGCCCTTATCTTGTCGTAGTCCTTCAGAGCAGAGTCTGCGACCGCAATGGCAATCTGTGCCCCCTCCTGACTGGTTACGTCAATATCTTTCAGCCTTGTTACCTTAGTATCTTCAAACGAGATGTCAGATGCTGTGCCACCTCCTGTTGAAGCAATGATGCTGTCGTCTGCAAGATTAGAGTCTTTTTTCAAGGTCATCTCTTCAGTGAGGAAAAGATCCTGGTTTAAAGTGGCATCCTGTTCCAGAGTAACGCCTGGTCCTACTTGTCCATCATCTGTCATGATGCCGTTTGTAAGATATGTCCCTGCAGCAATGATTGTTCCTGATTTGAGGGTGCTTCCGGCTCCCAATGTAAGGTCTTGGTCATTGGTAAAAGAATCAACCATAATATCCCCGCCAATAGTTGATCCTGCAAGCAACTCAGAGGTTGCTGTTAACATAGAGCCTTTGGCTATTTCCATACCACCAGCTACAGTTACCGTTATAGCGGTACCAACAATATCCTTAACTCCAAGAACAGAGCCTGCTGTAAGTACTGAGGCACTTTCCAGAGTTGAACCTTTAAGAAGAGTAAAATCCTGGACTATTGTTGTGTCTGCTTCTATTGTAATATCATTATTAATAGTTGAACCAGTAGCTATCATTGACCCTGTATTAAGAGTGCTATTTAAAGCCGTGCTCGCCTTAAGCAGCATGTTAGAGGTAAGTGTTACATCGCCTTTAGTTGTTGTTGCAACGCTTAGAGTTGTTCCGGCTTTGATCACTTCATCATCAGCATTTACAATATCATCTGTCAATATAGTGCCTTTTGCAAGAGTACTTCCATCTGCTATGATTGTACCCTTGGCAAGCACAGCATCTTTAGTTAAAGCGAAACCCGCACCTCCTGTAGAAGCTCTGACGTTACCTCCAATGGTTGTTCCCTCTTTGATGATAGAACCGCTCGTCAAAATCGAGCCTGCGGCAATATTTTGATCGATGATAGATTCAGCCACTATTGTACCTGTAGTATATTCTGCCCCCAATTTTGTGCCAGCTTCAAGAACTGAGTTAGCTTCAATAGTTGAACCTTTGGAAGCAAGCATTGTGTTGCCGACATTTATATTGGTTGTTGATGTAAGAGTGCTGGTCTGAGTAAGAACACCGCCATCTGAATCCTTAATAAGCAATGAATTGGAACCAAACTGTGTAAGTTTAATCTCTCCAAATGTTGACATATCAGCAGCACTTTTATTCATAACATTTTTTACATCGCCAGTAAGCTGAATGCCTCTTCCATCAGCAGCAGCAAGGGTAATCTTACCAGTTGAGTCAACAGATGCTGTAACTCCAGTCTGGTCACTTTTGCCATTGATTGCCTTTGCCAATGCTCCGTCTGTATCGTTTTCCTTAACAGAAACCGCACCAATATCAACGCCATTAATCTTAAAGCCGGCACCAATTTCACCAGCACTTACACTCCCGCTTGAAGATGTCTCAACAACTGCCTGAGCAGTAATACCAAGCTGATCTGACATTTTGTTGATTCCGGCGGCAACAGCAGCAGCACCATTTTCTGAGGAGTTGTTAAACTGCAGATTAACAGCCTGAAGTTGATAATCCTTATTTTCAGTATTGCTGTGGATAACCAGCGAAAGTGGACCTGTATCATTCATTTTCATATTTGATGTAGTTACATGACCAGTCTTTGCAGTCTCTGCCGAACCAATAGATATTTTTGCTACCTCGCCAGAGCTTGCACCAATCTGGAAGCTCTTGTTGGTAAACTCACCAGAGAGCAGCTTCTTGCCGTTAAAAGATGTTGAAGATGCAAGCAGATCAACCTCTTCCAAGAGTTTATTTATATCTTCTTGAATAATCTTTCTTGATTCAAAAGTCTGACCATCTTGAGCTGCCTGAATTGCTTTGGTTTTAATTGTGTTGGTGATTTTAATGGCTTCGTCAAGAGCTCCGTCTGCGGTCTGAACAATGTTAATACCGTCATTAGCATTACGGATAGCCTGTCCAAGACCAAGCCCCTGTGCCTTTAGAGAATCGGCAATTGCCATGCCTGACGCATCGTCAGCAGCCTTGTTGATTCTCATACCAGTAGAAAGTCTTTCCAAAGAGCCGGAAAGGGCGTTATCATTTTTTTTCATGTTCATGTGCGCATTTAATGCAGCCACATTTGTATTTATTGTAAGTGCCATAGTCGTTCTCCTCCATGAATGAATTTATTCGGGCGTCATTGCCCTGTTGTTAAAACATAAATTATCAATTTATTATTACTTTCATTTACACATCTATATCGTCATTATCCGTTGGAACTTTATAAAAAAATAGCACCTAATTTTAAATCCATCTCAATTAATTTCAAAAATTTGTGGAAACCATTGCTCTGATAGGATATTTTCAATTGTCCATGGACACTTTGCTGGAAATTTTTCGTAGGAAATTCCAGTTTCCTTTTCTGTTGCATCACGGGCATCATCCCATGCGTCAGCAATCCATTCGGAATCCTGCAAGCATTTTTTAAGGCTGGGGGTCTGATTTAAACGCCGTTTGACACGCCCTCTCTGTGTTTTTATTGTGGCTTCCCAACTTGCACCTTGACGTGCTGGCTGATAAGAGTTAACCGGCACCCTTTATTTTTTATGACAATTTTGGCTTGATTTCAAATTCAAGCCTTGAACGATAAAAAGAGACATCAAACTCCATAAAAAAATTCGTTTGTCCAAGTATCAATGGTACATCTTCGCCTTTTATCCATGCAAATACAAGGCGAACAGGTAATAAATCTCCTATCTTTGCCATAGCAACTACGGGTATTGCTGGAAATCTGCCAAGATTTCCGGACAATCGAATAGACGCGTTCCGATCATCCCATATTTCTCCAAGCTTTATTCCAACGTCATAGGGAAGCACATTAACCGTTGCACCGCTATCAACCAAACCAACGATTTCAAGTTCCCTATTGTTGCAATCAAGAAATAATGTCAGACGAGGCAAACTGTCAAATTCATTTTGAGACGAATCTGTAACAGAATATTTAAACATCATAACCTTATTTCCTTGTATCTGAATTTTCCAGAGTGTTCATTAATATTTCCGCAACCCCGAAAATATTGTACGGTGTTGGCAGGCAGTAAGTTTTATTCCGTTCAAACGGAAAAACATTGCCATCCATATCAAGTTCTTCTGCCAGAATCCTGATTAGTTTCAATTTTTCAATTGCCTGTAATCGTCTTACAGACTGAAGAATATCAGCCAGCGTAATATTATTTTTGTTTAGTATTGATACCGTTTTCATTGATATTTGCTCCTCTTCCTTAAGTCCATATTTTCCTTTAAATCAACAATCTGAGGCTTCTCACCCGTAACATAAACATCCCAAATTTTCCTAAATCCCCTTTCAAGATGACGTGTAAACCCTTCTGTGTTAAATAGAGGCATTGTTTCAATATTTTGTCTTAACTTTGTCTTTAACTGCTTTAGACTATCTCTATTGTTTGCAAAGTTAATTGCAAGCTCTTTATATTGCTCGATATTGTCTGTAATAAGCTCATCTAACCCAATTGCAGATAAAATACTTGCAGACATTCGAGACACAAATCTGCTGCCAAGAAGTGTTATTACTGGCACCCCCCCCCATAGAGCATCGCTTGTTGTTGCAGCACCTCCAACTGTGCGAGTATCAAGTGCAAGGTCAGCCAACCCGATTCTTGCAAGATGCCGTTCTAATTTAATATTGTTGGTATAAATAAGCCGTTTAGGGTCTATTCCATGCTCTTGTGCAACTTTCCTCATATTATCCCCAGCTCGTTCAATATCAGGCATTAACCATAAAACAGAGTTTTCTGTCTGACGCAAAATATCCATCCAAGCTGAGAATATAACAGGGTCAGTCTTATAACTTGTATTAAATGAGCAGAATACAAAGCTATCATCAGGAAGGTTAAACATCTGACGCGTTACAGGCTCATCAGATATCTTTTTGCTTCTGTCATTTATCTGGTAAGTGTAGGGCATGTAGATAAATTTTTCAGCATAATATTTCTGCTGATTTCTTGGCAGCACAATCTCATCAACAATAATATAATCAAAAAGATTACTGCCTGTTGTGCCCGGCATTCCCATATATCTGACCTGAATAGGAGCAGGTCGGAGTGCGGCAACTTCAAGTCTGTTTCCTTGTGTATATCCCATTAAATCTATTAAGATATCTACCTTATCATCAAATATCAGTTGTGCAGACTCAGCATGATTTAAATTGCGTATATCTCTAAAAATATCAGAATCTTCCTCAAACCTTTTTCTATATTCACTACCGTCATCAGGACCCATTGAGTAGCAGTTGATTTGAAACTGATTTTTATTGTGATGGTTAAAAAGATTTGCAAGCAGGTGGGCAAGAGGGTGATATCTGAAATTTGCAGAAAGATAACCCAAGATTATTTTTTTCTTATTACTATCTCTTCTGATTAAAAATTTTTCAGATGGAAAACTTATATTAAGGTTTTTTGCCTTTTCTAATACTTTATTGGCAAAGTGATCTGCAACGCTTTTATTGTAGCTTGGATCATCACTCCTTATAAGGTTCATAAAAGGAGTTTCGCCTACTGTTTTTTCTGATGCAAGCTCTGTTTTTACTAAACTATCGAGTTTATCTTTTATCTCGTCATATTTTTTCCATTCACAAAGCCATCGTAAAAGATAGGCATGATTTGTATATGCAGGTGTTAATTCAGGTTCAAGCTCAATAGCTATGCTGCTGTTATCAAATGCTTCATTAAATAGATGCGACTCTCTCTGTATTTCAGCAAGATTATGAAAAGCCTCTCCAAACTTAGGATTAAGCTCTATCGCCCTTTTAAAATGGCTCATAGATTTTTCTTTTTGTTCTAATAACTTATAAACAAGACCAATATTATTATGAACTTCTGAAAAATAAGGATTAAGCGACAGTGCTTTTTCGTAATAAGTTAATGCTTTGTTATTATCGCCTATTTTAAAATGCACCATACCCATATTATTTAACGCTTGGGTATTGTTAGGAGCAAGCTCTAATGCAGCCTCAAAACAGGGTATAGCATCTGTATATTGTCCTGACTCCATAAAAGTTGTGCCAAGATTATAATTAATTTTTGAGTCATCAGCTCTTTTTTCAAGTGCTTTTTTATAACAATCTACTGCATCGCTGGTTTTATGAAGTTTTTGATAAACATTTCCAATATTAAATAAAAGTTCAGGGTTATCAGGCGAATATATTAAAGCATCTGATAAAATTTTTTCTGCCTCGTCTAATTTATCAACTTCCTGCAAGGCAAGGGCTAAATTAACACTTATAACCATATCATTTGATTTTAAGGCTAACGCTTTTTTATATATATCAACCGCCTCTTTTGCTTTTTTCATTGCCATATATATATTGCCGATATTTGTGTAGGCATCAAAGATATCTGGTCTTAACTGAATAGTTTTTTCAAAGTGAGGCAGAGCTTTTTCATCTTCACCGTCTCTTACCAGTGCAAGCCCAAGGTTGAAATGAGCTTCAGCAAAATCAGGCTTATATTGAATGGTTTTTTTGAAAAATTGAGCGGCTTCACTAAATCTCTTCTGCTCAAATAACATATTACCCATATTGTTGTTGTAGGTAGGAGAGGCGTTATTCAACTCAAGGGCTTTGTGCATTAAATCAATACCTCTATCATAATCGCCTTTACGGGCTACAATATGTGCAAGAAGATTATAGGAAGCTCCATGTGATTCTGAATTTAAAATTGAATTGCAGATTTGCTCTGCCTCATCAAGTTTACCAGCATTGTAATATTCGGCTGCTTTATTAAAATCTTTTGAGGGCAATTTAGATGCTATAGATGTTTCGAGGTTTGGTTGGTCGTGCTGCTGGGTTGTATCATCAGAATATTTAAGGATAATAGATTCTTCTGCTTGCTTAATAGATGGTTCAAGTTCAAAGGGTTCAGAGTATCTGTTGTTTTTAAATGCAGCAATAAAACATTCATCTCTGATACTATCAATAATACTCAGAATAAGCGTATCCATTTGGTGTGTTCTTATAAAATTATTTTTTAACATGTCAGTTTTTCTCTCCTCTGTTGACTCTGACTGTAATAGGGGTTATCTCTGAACAAGCTCTTTTTATGCGTCATTGAGAATCCAACTGTATTTTAATTGTGCCTGTTCAATCTTTTGCATGTCATCGTCAGAAAGAACTCCTGCACGGCTTAAAAGCCTTATTTTGCTTACAGTTGCCAATTGGTAAGCCATAGCCTTATTTTCTTTTCCTTCAAATAATACAAATGCCTCACTCGGATAAAGACGGTCTGTTTTACTGGTAAGAGGAACAACTTGAACTCTGTTAAGGAATTTATTTGAAGAATCATTACTTATAATCACAGCAGGACGCTTTTTTTTGATTTCACCACCTACAGAAGTGTCAAAATTTACCCACCAGACTTCACACCGCTTCATTATCAATATCCTTAAAGCTCATCTCAGCCCAATTCA
>JADGBE010000068.1 GCA_015231615.1 Desulfamplus sp.
TGCCTCAATGGCATTTTTGATCAAATTGGAAAGCATTGAATAACAAAGCAGCATTTCACCTTGAATAATAAAAGTTTTAGCTTTGCTATTCTCAATATTATTCTTCTGACGAGTATCAACTTCAGAGGCTTTTACCATAAGCGATTTTTTTACTTTTACTTCCCGAAAATTACTTTGTGCCTTTCCATGTATTATAGTGAACAAGATTATCTGTATAACGTTCATCTGCTCTTACACTTTGTGCAGGCCATCCCATTACTGCAAGTCCTAATGGAATAATATGTTCTGGAAGGTTAAATATCTCTTTAAATTTTAATACCCGTTCTTCAACTGGATATATTCCAGTCCATACAGCACCTAAACCACTTGCATGGGCGGCAAGAAGCAAGTTTTGCATGGCAGCGGAGCAATCTTGAGGCCAGAAACCTTGAAATTTTTCTTTTGTGATGTCCCCACAAATAAGGATGCCTAAAGGTGCTTTTGTTATCATTCCAACATAGGGATGTACATTCTTAATCTTGTTCTTTTTATCAATATCTGTAACTATAATAAAATGCCAAGTACGAGCATCTGCTGTGCTGGGAGCCATCATCGCAGCAGCTAATATTTTTTTGATTAAGTCAGCAGGCACTTCTTTTTCCTGATATTGACGAATGCTTCTTCTTGTATGTATAGCTTCAAATAGTTCCATTATTGAATATTCTCCTTTTTGTTAGTTTTAGCTATTGCATAAATTGTTAAGTAGCCTATCTATTTTTATAATAACAGTTTATGCAATAAGCCATTAATTATTTAATATAAAATCCCTTGTCTGGCTGATACCCCATATCCATCATAAGAATATCACTCCATTTTTTAGCTGCTTTCTCAAAAAAATCAGTTTTCTGTATTTCCTTAAAAGCATTATCCCATTTTTTCACTATCTCTTTATCCGAGTCTTTAGAAATAAGAATATAGCTCGCCCCTTCTTTAAAGACAAAAGCTGGTTTAACCATATCAATTGGTTGAGCGGCTTCATTCATAACCGCTGATATTTCAAGATCAGACAGAGCCATTAAATCAAATCTCTTTCCAAGCAATTTATTAATATTCATTACATGAGAATTTCCTTCATCAATCTCAATTCCATTGTCTTTAAAAAATCCTGCCCGCCAATCGCCTCTCATAACACCCACTTTAAGTTTACCATTCTTAATGTCATCAAGGCTATTAATGATAGTTCTTCCATCATCTGATCTTTTATAAAGTGTATGGTTACGGGTAATTACAGGTCCAATAAAATTAAATCCTAAATCAACTCTTTCTTTAGTTTTTCCACCTGTAAAAATAACAACATTAGGTGTTTTAAGAGCAATAGCATTGTATGCTCTTGCCCAAGGCATAACTTCAATTGGTGCATCTTCTCCAATTCTTTTTTTGATCTCATTTACAATATCGGTTGTTGTGCCAGAAAATTCTCCTGCACGAGTATAATTTGTGGGCGGCTCTTCTGTTGTTATTATCCTTACTTTTTCTGCATAAGCAGCGGGGATTAAACAAAAACAGATAACGCTGATTCCAACAATAATTGAGGTGGTAAATGATTTCATCGGTATTTCCTCCTGTTTTTAAATTAAATATTGTCTAAATACTCTTTTTCATACTTCTCACGAAGTTTTTTCAACTCACCAGATTTTACCATTTTTTGAATAACCTCATCAACAGTTGGAACAATATCTTTATGCGTCTCATGTAAATAGTGGAATAGGTCAAGAGTTTCTAAAGTTATTAAAGGGATAATGTCTGCTGTAAGTTTAAGTTTTTTAAGTACCGCAACACCTGAAATGTTGTTTGTAATAGCAATATCGGCTCTATCAAGATTAAGAAACTTCATCATCTGCTCTACGGTGTCAATTACATGAACGGTATCAAGTCCTTCTGTAATGTCTATTGTATGTTGAACACCTCTAACAATAACTATCTTGTATTTTGCAAGGTCAGCTTTATTCTTAATATCTATGTTACTTGATTTTTTAGCAAATACGGTGGTTTCAAGAGAAGAGTATGGTGTTGGAACTCTTATCATCATCTTGTATTTTTCTCCATAAGAGAAAATCCGTAAAGTTTCGCCATCACTTTTCCCAGTGGTTGCAAGCATTATTGCTCTTCCTCCTGGAACAGCTTCAATATCAATAGTGATACCAGCTTGATTATAAATATCTTTGAGTATTTTCTCTGCAACAACCTGCTCTGCAAGCCCATCAATCCTTACAAAATGGTATTTTGCCTCTTCACTAAACAGATTGACAAAAGATAGACATATCATCGCCAAAACGATGATAAACAGAACAAAATACTTTTTCATAGCTAACGATCTTTTTTCCATAATTTAAACTTCTCCTTTTCTTTTTAAGAAATTAAATTATACTATAAATACATGGACTATCTATATGGGTTTATTTGGATTTTCACGAAACATCTCTAAAGCTTCAAGACTGCTTTTGCACGAAATAACTTTATAACCAAGACTCTCTAACATCTCTTTTTGTAGTTCAATCAAAGTCTGTTCATCATCTACAATCAGTATCCTTTCATTACGGCTATTGAATATCTCTTCGTTGATTTATGAGTTGAGATTGGAGATAAGTTATTGTGTCTATTAGTTTGAATCATATAGCTCTCCTACATGATTTGTAAAATTCAATATCCATAGGAAGCATCGATGCAGCAAACATAAAGTCGATTTTACACAAATTAAATAGGAACGCTATAGCTGTTTTTTATTATCATTTATTTTGTTTTGTTGATTCGCAATATTCTGGATAATATTTTTCTAAACATTTTGGGCAGATACCATGACTAAATTGTGCTTCAGAGTGTGAGCAAATAAATTTTTCGAGTTTATTCCAATAGCCTTTATCATCTCTAATTTCTTTACAGTGCATACATATTGGTATAATTCCACTTAGCTGTTTAACCTGAGCATTTGCCTCTTTTAGTTGTATTATTGTTTGTTGATGCTCTTCTATTTCAGTTTTTAATGAGCTATTTGCTTCTACAAGCAATACCCTTTTCTTATCCAAAAGATTACCTCCGATAACAATGAAAACTAATCCAACCAATGCTGCAATGCTATATCCAAATAAAAGTGAAGTGTTCATTGCTTCTGAAAAATTGGGAAGTGTTACGCTGATTCCTCCCCTGATGTCGCCTTTCCTATATCCTTGTTTGGCATGACATTTTAAGCAAGACTCTTCTACCGTTAACGGTGCCATGTATCTGAAACCATTTTTTGAATTATGAATAAAGAAATCACCTTGCTCTTTTGCACCTGCTTCAAAGGATTCAAGCCATTGTTTTTCCCAATCTGATGGTCTATTTTCAGGTCTTATTGGTTTAAGACTTGTGATATGAAATTGGATACCATTCTCATTTCGAGAAGCAATTTCAGCAATCTGCCGAGTCATGTAAGCTGGATTAATTTTTGTTAAATCTATATTTTTGTCTGTAGAAAGGTCTCTTAGAGGGTCTTCAAGGTAAGGATTTGGATAAACATTTTTAGAAATAGGGACATATACACCGCCTTGCATGGCATTCCATGCCCTTGTTATCAAAACTTGTTGAAAGAATGCCCTTGATATTTCAAAAGCAAGTCTTTTATTATCTATTCTATCATCTGTCATGTTCCAAAAATAAGAACTTCCGACTACAAAGAGCCAGAACATAATCACAGCAACTGTTTCTTTTTTCATTTTTGAAATCAATTAAATCTTAAATGTCCCCACTATCTCTTTGAGTTTATCTGCCAAATCAGAAAGATTAAGAGCATTATCATTTACTCGTTTACTGTTTGTAGTGATGTCAGTTGCAGATATATTTACATGGTTAATATCTTGAGAAATGTAGCTTGATGCTCAGCAATTCTAATTTTGAAAATGGTTTTATGATAATTTTTGTAGCCGAGCGATAAATCGTACGGCTACATTGTTCAAATCCATTTAAAGTATGAAATTTTTACTCTGTTTTTACACCATAACTTTCAAAAATTTTCTTAAATTCTCCATTTGCTTTGATTTCAGCAAGCCCCTTATTAAATGCTTCAATAATCTCTTTGCATCTTGGGTTTGCAAGACCTGCTGAAATACACAAATTCGCACTTGAAAAAGCATTTTTTGTAAATGCTATTTTATCCAGTTGTGCAGGGTCATCTTTTGCTACAACTACTCTGGCTACAATCTCATCCTCTATTGTAAGGTCAAATCGTTTACCGATAAGTTTCTTAACATTTGTGAGAATATCCACAGCATCTTCCAGAATGAAATCTTTTGATGACCTAAACTCATCACTGTAAGTATAACCTCTTACAGTTCCAATCTTTTTTCCTTTAAGACTTTCAAGTCCGTTGTATTCAAATGGGTCATCTGCTCTTTTGATAAATTTAACCACATTAACTGCATAAGGATCACTATACAGCATATCTTTTTTACCTTCTTCACTAACCCATACATCAGGAAGAATATCATATTTTCCATCTCCTTTTATGACATAGGTTTTGGCTCTCGCCCAAGGCACATGCTCCATTTTAACTGTGTAGCCTTGAGTTTTGTATGCTGCCCTTACAACTGCAAGCGAAAGACCTTCTTGCACATCTGTTGGGTCAACAAAAGGTGGATATGGGTCTGCTGCAGCTACAATAACTTTGTCTTCTGCTGAACAAGTTGTTTTAAATAATGCTGTAGAAAAAGTTACAGATAGCAATGCAATAACGGTAATTAAAGTTACTTTTTTCATAACGCTTCTCCTTTTTGTTTGTGTTTAATTAGTTGTTTTTTATACAATGACTTTCAAATTAACCCTTTAATATATTTCATTTTTACCCTT
Organism: Desulfamplus sp.; assembly: GCA_015231615.1. GTDB lineage: Bacteria > Desulfobacterota > Desulfobacteria > Desulfobacterales > Desulfobacteraceae > Desulfamplus. The sequence goes on from JADGBE010000068.1 coordinate 4,861, forward strand.
TTAATAATAGTTGTCCAATCAGGATTGTTAAATGTTATGTTGATGTTATATAAACAGATTTGACAACTTTTAAAAAGTTGTCAAATCGCTTTAAATCCATTCAAAGCATGAATTGCTTACTCTGTTTTTACACCATAACTTTCAAAAATTTTCTTAAATTCTCCATTTGCTTTGATTTCAGCAAGACCTTTATTAAATGCGTCTATAAACTCTTTATGTCTTGGATTTTTGAGTCCAGAAGTTACATGCAGATTATTTGAAAACAGTGCTTTTTCTGAAAATTTGACTTTAGTAAGAAGCTCTGGAATTTGATTAGCTATAGTCACTCTTGCTACAATTTCATCTTCTAAAGTAAGGTTGAATCTTCCACCCACAAGTTTTTTAATGTTTGTAGCAATATCTACCGCATCTTCACAGGTAAATTCTTTCATCTCTCTTATGTCAACGCCATTAATGTTGTAACCATAATTTCTTACAGTTCCTATCTTCTTCCCTTTCAAAGATTCAACACCATCAAATACAAAAGGATCATCAACATTAGTGATTATTTTTACAGCGTTAGATGCATAAGGTTCGCTGAACATCATAACTTTTTTTCTTTTATCATTTAGCCACACATCAGGCAAAATATCATATTTACCCTGAACTGTTAGAGCTTCAGCCCTTGCCCATGGCACAAATACAAGTTTTACTGTGTATCCTTGAGTTGCATAGGCTGCCCTAACAATTACCATTGCTAAACCTTCTTTAACATCTGAAGCATCAACAAATGGCGGATAGTTATCTGCTGCTGCTTGAATTACTTTTTCCTCTGCCGTGCAAATCGATAAAGAGAGCAATACAAATACGATAGAAATAAAAGACATAACTAATTTTTTCATAACTTCCTCCTGTTTAAAATATAAATATTTGACTAACTGGTTGGCAACTAAATTATAATTTAAAATCCCAAATTGAATGGCTAATCTGACCAAACTGCGAAAGGGTCTCTGCTAAAATATACCCTAACTTTGTTTTCAACATGGAATCTCTTTTACTTGTCCATTTAAGAATTAAAATAAGATCATATTGGAATATACTGTTTTGATAAAATTTTATCTCTTTGAGTTCTTCATCATCACTGGAATCCGCATCTATTTTTTTTGATGTTTGCATGTTATGAAACTCTCTAAGAACTTCATAAATCTGATCTTTGGAACTACTTTGAACCCTTATAACCTCAAGTTTCTCCATAATGCCCCATCTCCATAAAGCTCTCTATTTTATCATTAAAGAAACAAGCTACATTCCTTATATAAGATGTCATTTTTGAGCATATTACTGCCAGATATATGCCAACAGTATTTAATTATGAATATTTAAGACATAAAAGAGGGGTGGAAGTTGAAATATTATATATCAAAAAATGAAAAACGCTTTAATTTCAATACTATATGGATAATATTAACTTGTATTATTAATATTTTAATTATTTAAGTTAATATTTTAGTTGCTAAATCATAAAAAATGTTTTTATAATCTTCTGTTAAATAGAATAGAAAAGCTATCATATTCAACGGAATAGCGTAAATTCTGTTGAATATGATAGCTTTATTGATTCCATTATAAAACATCAGGATCAGAATCATTTGAAGAAAACAATGAAAAAAGGGTTGTCAATAATGTTTAATCCCGAACCAGTGCTTAATGAAAAAGCGATTGACGAAAACGAATTTTGCAGACAGGCAATATTTAGAATGTCAAGCAGCCTTAACATCAATACAGTCATGGAATCTTGCATGGTGTATATTAAACAGTATATACCTATGAATGGTATTCATTTTTGTGTGTATGAAAAAGGGTTGAAAAGATTCCATCTTCTTGTCTCTGTCTGGCATTCTGATTTGCCAAAGCCAAAGAAGAGTATGCCAGTCCATGAGAAATTCTGGGAATCAATAGACATAACTATCAAAGCAAGTCCTACGGTAAAAATTTATGATAATAGAAATACTTATGGTGCTTTATTACCTTATGCCAAAGAGATACGGGATGCAATCTGGCCCAAACAGGGCTCATTTATTGTTATGGATTTGGAAATGGACAAGAAGAGATTGGGTATGCTCATTCTTTATTCAGAGGAAGATAATATCTATAACAAGGAACATACACGTTTAATATCAATGCTTCATGATCAATTTAGTATTCTTCTTGCAAATGTTCTTAGATATAACGAGCTTATTAGGTTAAAAGAGATGCTTATAGATGACAACCGTTATCTTTATCAACAGATGCGGAACATAAGCGGCGATAGTATCATTGGTGCTGAGTTTGGACTTAAAGGGGTGATGGAGATGGTCTATAATATAGCTTCTCTTAACAGTCCTGTTCTTTTGATGGGAGAAACAGGTGTAGGGAAAGAGGTGGTTGCCAATGCTATTCACTACTCATCCCAACGCAAAAATGAACCGTTTATAAAAATAAACTGTGGTGCCATTCCCGAAAGTCTTATGGAGAGCGAGCTTTTTGGTCACGATAAAGGATCGTTTACAGGTGCTTTGTTTAAAAAAAGAGGACGTTTTGAACGTGCCAACAAGGGTACAATTTTTCTTGATGAACTCGGTGAACTTCCACTTACAGCCCAGATAAAATTATTGCGGGTTGTTCAACATCAGGAGATTGAGCGGGTGGGAGGCACAGAGGTTATTCCTGTTGATGTGCGGATTATAAGTGCTACCAGTAAAAATCTTGAAGAGATGATAAAGAGAGGAACATTTCGAGAAGATCTTTGGTTCAGACTCAATGTGTTCCCTGTGATAATTCCTCCCTTGAGGCAGCGAGGAGATGATATTCATGCTCTTGTGAGCCATTTTATTGAAAAAAAGTGTCGTGAGTTAAAAATAGACATTATCCCAACATTAACTCAGGATGCTTTACAAAACCTTAGATCATACACATGGCCAGGGAATGTAAGAGAACTTGAAAATGTCATTGAAAGAGCAATGATACGCTATCGAATGGGAGAAAGGAGCGATGAACTAATATTTGATTTTTTTGATACTTCAAAAACCAAAGAAAAAATATTGCGGGATAGAGAAGAAGATTATACATTCCATACTTTGAATGAAATGAACAGAAGACATATTTTGAAAGCACTTGAACTCTCAGATGGAAAAGTGGAAGGAAAAAAGGGGGCTGCCGAATTACTTGGCATAAACCCACACACCTTGAGGGGACGAATGAGAAAACTCAACATTCCTTTTGGAAAATGCACTTTCCATCTTGGTTCAGAGGGCACATTATTCTGATGCTCTCTTGTTTTTTTGCTGCAATATCTCTTTTGGTGCAGACCTTTTTTGCCCTTTTTGTAGCTAAAATAATTTGAGGAGTTGGTAGTTGCTTAAACCCTTTTAAGAGATATTTATTTTCAATAAGGGTGTGGTGATAAAACTCAGATTCGCAACAATTTTCATCACACCCATTGCAGATAAAACCATACAATGACGCTATCTTTTCCCAAGCACTATCCATCTCACAATAGAGATTTTCTAACCGTTCAAATATTTTTTTTTCACTCTCTTTCATTGATAATTACACTCTTTCAGAAGTTGCTACCGTTGCATATTATTGGCAAAATTTACACCCTTGGTCTTGGGAAAAAGAGTCTTGTATAAAGCTCAAGTGCATACCTATCTGTCATACTTGCAATTATATCACAAACTGAACGTTCTAAAGAGTTTTTTTCAGGATTCCATGGGGACATCTCCATCTTTTCAAGTTCTGATTGAAGCAGATCAACGTCAACCATAAATCTATTGTAAAGCTCAATTAGAACCTTTTTTGCCTTTACAAATTCCTGATGAACAGATGGAGCCCGATAGACTTTATTGTAAAGAAACTGCCTTAATATGGTCATTGCAGAGTAGGTCTCATCTCCCATATAGAGGATAAATTTATACTCATTGCCAACATTATTATCTACATAACCTTTAGGTTTATTCTCTTCTGTTTTTTTTATCTTTATGCTTATATTTTTTTCACCACTGTTGTTAATAATATCTTGCATCATGGTTCTTGCTCTTTCAGAGTGAGTTTTTCCAAGTTGTTTTTTGCAGATTTCAGGAATTTCGCCTTCTGTAATAACTTTGCTTCTTAAAGCATCATCAAGATCATGGTTTAAATAGGCGATAATATCAGCAATTCTTACAATTTTACCCTCTACAGTTAGAGCAGTATTACCGGGAGTAGATGGCATAATCTCCCCAAAACCTTTTGAGTGTTTTAAAATTCCATCTCTGACCTGATAAGTAAGGTTTAATCCATCTCCCCGCTTTTCTAACTTATCAACAACTCTGAGACTTTGGGAGTTATGGGAGAAGTGGCGAGAATATATCTCTTTTAAAGCTGTTTCGCCACCATGACCAAATGGCGTGTGTCCCAAATCGTGTCCAAGGGCAATTGCTTCGGCAAGGTCTTCGTTAAGACGCATTGCTCTTGCTATATTTCTTGCAATTTCAGAGACTTCAAGAGTATGGGTAAGGCGTGTTCTGTAGTGATCTCCAAGAGGGGAGAGAAACACTTGGGTCTTGTGTTTTAATCTTCTGAATGCGTTTGAATAGACTATTCTATCTCTGTCAAGTTGAAATGGGGTTCTAATGCTGCAAACACTCTCTTCTTTAAATCGAGGACCCGCATTAGCACTTGGGCAACCATATTGAGAGAGAAATCGTTTTTCCCGCTCTTGATATATTTCACAAATAGATGGAATTTCGCGGGTTAAACAGTGTTCATGAGTGGAATAGCCTTGGGAAATCGAGAAGGAAGTTGTGTCCATAAAATACCTTTCTGATGCGTTAAATATGAAAAAAACATTGTGCATACTGTTCAAATTTTGTAAAGGACTTTCTTAACTTAGATGAATCATTAAGAGATTGTTTAAAGCATACTATGGGAATACTATGGATTTATCAAAAGATGAAAAATATATGAAACTTGCAATTGCAGAGGCAAATAGGGCTTTTGAACAAGGAGAGTTTCCAGTAGGGTGTGTCATTATTTTCAATGACACAATAGTCGCAAGTGGGTCAAGGTTAGGAACAACTTCAAGTGAAAAATATCCAAGCGAAATTTACCACGCTGAAATTAGGGCATTGCAATCATTTGAAAATTCTATTTCTGATGGAATGAGAGATGAATATAACGGGATAAATAATTATGAGACAATAGCTGTTTGTGGTGAGATAGGCAAAATTAGCAGAACAAATATAATGGCTGAAAAAGGCGCTCTTATTAACAGAGCAAAGATAGTGCCTGAAAAAGGCTCTCTTATTAACAGAGCAAAGATAGTGCCTGAAAAAGGTGCTCTTATTAACAGAGCAAAGATAGTGCCTGAAAAAGGCTCTCTTATTAGCAGCTCAAAGATAATGCCTGAACAATGCACTCTTTACTGCACAATGGAGCCTTGCCTTATGTGTTTTGGTGCTATTATCCTATCTGGAATCAAGAAGATTGTATATTCATTTGAAGACCCTATGGGTGGTGGAACATCTTGTGATTTAAAATCCCTATCACCACTTTATAGAGATAGTGGAATAAAAATTACTCCTCACGTTCTAAGATATAAGAGTCTTGAACTTTTTGCTCGTTTTTTCTCAAAAGAAGATAATTTATACTGGAAAGATAGCCTTCTTGAAAAATACACTCTTGAGGAAATGGTAAAAACTCAAGGTTTTAAAAGGGCATAAATAACTTAGGAGGTTAATTTTGAAAATTGGTTTGGCTCAAATTGATTGTGTGTCGGGTGATATAGATAGCAATATCAAGAAATTTGATGAGTTTGCTCTTCAAGCAAAGAGCTTAGGATGTGAAGTTGTAATCTTTCCAGAGATGTCTGATACTGGGTATGTAACCTCTATAATTCCAAAAGTCGCCCAACCTTGGTCTGGCAAACCTTACATAAGAGCTTCTAATGCTGCCCGTTCTAATTCAATTCACATTATTTGCGGAATCTCAGAAAAAGTGGGTGATAATATCTACAACTCAATTGCCTATTTTAATGCAAATGGTGAACTGAAAGGAAGCTATAGAAAGACACACCTATTTTCTCCGTTCCCTGTTTGTGAAGATAAATGCTTTAGAGCTGGAGACTTGCTCTCTACAATAGATATTGGAGGCATTAAGTTTGGTTTGTCCATCTGTTTTGATTTACGATTTCCTGAAGTTTATCGCTACCTAACTCTTAACGGAGCTACTGTTTTACTAAATTGTAGTGCGTGGCCTATCACTCGACCCTCCCATTGGGATCACTTAACGCGTGCCAGAGCTATTGAAAATCAAGCCTTTTTTATAGGTGTCAATAGAGTAGGAACTGATGGAGAACTTACATTTAATGGACGAAGCAGAGTTGTCTCGCCGCTTGGCGACCTTATCGTTGAAGGAAAAAGTGATACTGAAGAGCTTATTGTGTGCGAAATAGATATTAATAAAGTAAAAGAATTTCGCAATGCAATTCCTGCAATAAATGCCCGAAGAGATGATATTTATAAGCAGTTCTAATTTAGGAGCTATTTTATCATATTTTTTAGCTAAACGATAAATTCAGGGCTGTAGAGTAATCCGACCATTTTGTCATATATCCATTAATAAACAAATTATTGGGAACTTCTTGATTAATAATGTTTAAATTTGAAGTATCAAAACAATGTGAGAATACTAAAGCACGAACAGGAGTAATAACAACTTCACACGGAGAGATACAAACTCCAATATTTATGCCTGTAGGAACTCTTGGAAGTGTTAAATCAGTTTCAGTTGAAGAGCTAAAAGAGTGTGAAGCACAGATAATACTTGGTAACACCTACCATCTATATTTAAGACCCGGGTGTGATGTAATTTCCCACATTAAAGGGCTGCATAAGTTTATGAATTGGGATAGACCAATTCTTACTGACAGTGGTGGGTTTCAATTTTTTTCACTTGCCAAACTTGCTAAATTTAGCGATGAAGGGGTATCATTTCAATCCCACATTGACGGCTCCTCCCATAAGTTCACACCTGAAAAAGCAGTTGAGATTCAGACAATACTTGGCTCTGATATTATGATGTCATTAGATTGGTGCATTGGACACCCTGCTACAAAATCAGAGAGTTTAGAGGCTTTGAATAAAACTACTAAATGGGCAAAAAGGGGTTTAGATTTCTGGCGTTCTAAATGTTTAGAAGCCACATCATCATCATCATCTTCTTCTTCATCTTCATCTTCTTCGTTATCTTCACTATCACCTCTTTCATTATTGCCAAAATCTGCTTATGGATTAACTAACTCACTTTTTGGAATTGTTCAGGGTGGAATGTATAAAGAGCTTAGAACAATCTCGGCAGAGCAGCTTATTGAGCTTGATTTTCCGGGTTATGCAGTCGGTGGTTTGAGTGTAGGAGAACCCACAGAGTTAATGTATGAGATTGCTCAACATACCGTTCCACTGCTACCTTATGAAAAACCTCGATATGTTATGGGTGTTGGAACTCCTGAAAATCTTGTTGAGATGGTAGAGATGGGTGTAGATATGTTTGACTGTGTTATGCCATCTCGAAATGCGAGAAATGGTCAACTATTTACAGAACAAGGCACAATAAACATCTCAAATGCACAATTTAGGCTTGATAGCGATCCAATTGACAAAAATTGCGACTGCTATACATGCAAAAATTACTCAAGAGCTTATCTTCGCCATCTCTACAAATCTCGCGAACTTCTTGCATATCGTCTAAATACTATCCATAATCTTCATTTTTATCTAAATTTGATGAAACAGATACGTAAATCAATTGAAGATGGCTATTTCATTGAATTTAAAAAGAATTTCTACTCAAAACTTGAAAAATAATTTAAAATAGAGTTCCTGCAAAAATTGAATTGACCCCTTGGTTTAATGGATAGAAAATGGGTTTTGCAGGAGGTCAAATGTAAAGAAAATTAAAACAACCAGAAACATGGAGATAACCTATGACCATAGCAGCAAAAATTGAACAGACCATTTCAAAATCATCATGGATACGTAAAATGTTCGAGGAAGGCACTCGATTAAAAGCACAATATGGAAGTGAAAATGTATTTGATTTTAGTATTGGCAATCCAAATCTACCGCCCCCAGAGGCTTTTCAGAATGCACTTGAAACCGTAGCCTCGCAAAAGGATAAATCGCTGCATGGATATATGGCAAACAGCGGATTTCTATTTGTTCGGGAGTTTGTTGCTGAAAAAATCAGAGCTGAGTCAGCCAAAGAGTCAGCAGCAGAGCAAATTATAAAAAATATTAATGCTGATGATATTGTAATGACTTGCGGTGCTGCTGGTGGTCTTAATGTTATATTCAAAGCTCTTCTTAATCAGGGTGAAGAGGTATTAGTTAGCCGTCCATTTTTTGTTGAATACACTTTTTATGCAGACAATCATGGTGGAGTCCTTAAAACTGTCCCATCAAACCAAGATTTTACTCTTAACCTTGATGAGATCGAAAAGGCAATTACACCTAAGACAAGAGTTATGCTTATAAACTCCCCTAACAACCCAACAGGTCAGATTTATTCAGAAGCAAGCCTTAAAGCTCTTGGTAAGATATTAGAGAAAAAGAGTGATGAATACGGGGCAATTATCTATCTTGTATCTGACGAACCTTATCGTAAGATTGTATTTGATAATGTTAATGTTCCCTCTATATTTCCATATTATGATCAAAGTATTGTTGCAACTTCACACTCAAAAGACCTATCTTTGCCGGGTGAAAGGATTGGTTATCTTGCAATCAATCCAAACGCAAAATATAGAGATAAACTAAGGCAGGCAATGGCTCTAACTAACCGTATTTTGGGATTTGTAAATGCTCCAGCAATAATGCAAAGGGTGCTTCCTTTTCTTAAAGATGCAAGTGTAGATATTGACGCATATCGAAGAAAGAGAGATATTTTTTGTGAGGGACTTGCAAGTGCTGGATACTCTTTTACAACGCCACCCGGTGCATTCTATCTCTTTCCACGTTCACCAATTGAAGATGATGTTAAATTTGTTCAAGCTCTTCAAGAGGAGCTTATTCTTGCTGTTCCGGGAAGTGGATTTGGCGGTCCAGGACATTTTAGGCTCGCCTTTTGCGTAGAAGATGAAACTATAAAAAAATCAATGCCAGCATTTAAGAGAGTCATTGAGAAATTTTAGCTATGCTGTTAAAGGTCATAAATTGAGTTCTGTCTAAATAGTAGAGACGCACGGCCGTGCGTCTCTACTATCAATTAGACGTTTAGGGATTAATTAAATTCTCATTCCTTAGAGTATAGATTCATGGGGAGACCTTCACAAGTTCAACGTCTCCCCAAACCCCAAGTTTTTTCCCCTTAATAATGATAATCCCATCAACTCCTTCGATGTTTTGTCCAACTTCAATTGCTCTTTCAATATCAGATTCGTTTTTAACAATATTGCCAATAGCTGTGGCGGCTGCGTCTGCAATGCTGCACGATTTTGAAATTACTGTTGCTGCATCAGCTTTACCAAAACTTATAGAGTGTCCAACTGTTCCTGATGATGTGCAGATAGCCATGCCTGTTTTATCTATGTTTAAACTCTTTATACTTGAATTATCTGCACCCGCATTAGAATTATAATTAGATTTTTGCGGAGCAATACGCACGCCTATTTTCATGCTCAATGGAGACTTTCCTGCAAATATGCTAAAAACCGTATCTGAATTAGTTTTAAAAAAAATATCTCCGCCATTTTCAACAATAACCTCTGATGAGTATTTTAGAAGCTCTTGCCCTGTATGTTCAGCAATTGCTCCAGCAATAGCCGCCATTGGACCAACTTTTGCTTTTTTGCCAGCATCAATCATATCTGTAATGATTTGTGGGACAATTGGCAAGATAGGTTCAACGGGAATAAAAGAAGTCTTAAATTGAGGGTGAATTGATATGTATGTTTCTATAAAACCTCGTAAAGCAAGAACTTCTCTTAACGCAATCTCTGATAAATCAGATTCAGCCTGTATATGAAGATCAGTTTCTTTAACAGTAACAGTGAAGGGAGTAAGCCCCTGCCTATGAGATTTTGTTCTGTAATTGCGGTTTTTAAACATTACGGTTTTCAGATATTTTGGTTTTAAAGATTAGGATTTTCGGACAACATTTTGGTGTTTAAACACTTATTTGTCTGGGCTTAATCGATTCAGGAGCTAATGATATAAAAAAAGAGTCAGTCATTCCAGCTATAAAATCTCTTACAATCTCAACATTAGAGTGATTCTGTTTATAGTTTTCCGCAAGATCATGAATAAAATTGCGGTAAATAATTGAATCTCTATTCTTTGTTTCAAGATCATTTAAAAACAGCTCAAAAAGATGAATGTAAATCTTGCGAACTGAGTTTAGATGTTTTTTTATGGCAGGATTACCGTAGATTCTTTCATAGTTAAATGATTTTAAGGAGTTAAGAACATTGGATATATCACCACTAAATGAGATATATGGCTTACTTAAGCTGTTGTTAATAAGGTCAGTTACAAGGTTATAGACAATAGTGCCATTGGTATTCCCAAGAAGTTTAACGCACTCTAACGGTAGCTCATCTCTATTAATTAACCCAAGCCTTATTGAATCTTCAATATCTCTGCCAATATAGGCGATTGTATCTGATGCCCTAACAACACAACCTTCCATACTCATTGGGATAGCGTCATATTTTTCAGCAAGCTTCATCTTGTATATGATATTATTTAGCTCTTCAAAAGTTCTCTCTTTTACTGGTGCAATGGTTGTTGAATGAAGTTCTCCATTATGGCAAAGAATAGCATCAAGGGTCTGAAGTGTAAGATTGCATCCTTTACCTTTCTGCTCTATATGGTCAAGAATCTGGATTGATTGAACATTATGGTGAAAATATCCAGTACCATTTTGGTGTGTAAGCTCTGAAAGTATCTTTTCACCATCATGCCCAAATGGTGGGTGTCCAAGGTCATGCCCCATGCTTGCTGCTTCAATTAAATCTTCGTTAAATCCAAGGTACCGCCCAATGGTTCTTGCAATTCTTGAAACAAGCTGGACGTGGAGTACTCTGTGGGTGAGATGGTCATTTTTTATAAGTGAAAATACTTGGGTTTTATCAATATAGCGAGTATAGGCAAGCGAGTGTAAGATGCGATCTGCATCAACGCTAAAATTTTGTCTATAGCCATCTTCTGCTCTTGCGTCATACTCTCTTCTGATAGCACTGTCGCTAAAAGTAGCAAGAGGAGAGAGAAATATCCTCTCTCTTTGGTTTAGACTACTCTTTTGATTGAGAATATTTTTCATAGAATAAATCAACTATTATTGTTTAAAGTCTCTCATAGGGGAAAAATCCCTTTGGAACACCATTTGTCATGTTAAGAGTTGGTTTGTGAAAATTTCCGCTGTCATAGATGTGGCGTAAAAGTGCATCACGAGCATTTGGTTCTGCAAGATGAGCAATTGCAACTGCATGTTCTGTAATGCTTAAACCCCTTGGATCAAAAGCTCCATATTCTGTTACGATAATCACGGGATCAGCCGCAATTGCAGTTGTTGTGATTCCTTCAGGACACTTATCAACAATCTTTGACACACCTTTTGATGTTGTTGATTTCATAGCAATAATTGGCACACCACCAGGAGATAAGTATGCACCTCTTAAAAAATCAGCTTGACCACCAACTCCGCTGTAAATCTTTCGTGCATGAAGTGAGTCTGCCCAGATGTTTCCATGGAGATCAACCCCAATTGCACTATTTATAGCAACCATTTTTGGATGTCTTGCAATATTAATAATGCTATTTGTTCTATCAGATGGGCGGCTCTGAATTGAGCTGTTGCAATCAAGCCAATTATAGCCACCTCTGTTACCAGATAGAAAAATAGTAGCAATAGAGAATGTGTTATTCAGATTTTTGTTGGTTACAATACCCTTTTCAACTAATATTCGCATTGCATCAGCAAAAAGCTCTGTTCTTATACCTAAATCTTTTACCCCTTTTTTTATAATAGCTTGGCTTACAGCCTCTGGAACCTCACCAATACCATATTGAAGTGTAGAGCCGTCTTGAATATAAAGCTCGGCAATAAGCTCTGCTATCTTCATTGAGAGTTCATCAGGTTTTTTTACAGGGCTTACGGGTAAATCGTAGTCAACATTTAAGATGTAGTCGATAGATGTTTCGTGAACTGTTGCCCCAAGAATAAAAGGCATTCTGTCATTTCTCTCTGCAATTACAATACCCTTATTCTCTTTTACGCATCTTACAGCCTCTGCAACCCCTTCAACTGTGGTTCCAAGACTGTAGTTACCACCGTTATCAGTACCTGAAACAGAGATCATTGCAACATTTGGTTTTATAAAGTGCTGTAACTGCCTTGGAATATCAGATAGGTGCATTAATTGGTAACGTGCAAGTCCATTATTGACCGCACTTCTTGAGTGGTGTCCATTAAACCGACATTGAGCAGCCTCAATTTGTAGAAAGCTGATATATTTCACAAGAAGCTCCTCCCAAAAGCCTGATAACTTTTTTATGTAAATCATTGATACCATGTATTATACACTGCACACTGTCTCCA
>JADGBE010000069.1 GCA_015231615.1 Desulfamplus sp.
TATCAGGCTGTTTATTATGCAAAAGACAAGGCTGGTAATGTTTCGCTGCCTGAACAGAAATTTATAAATGTTATCGCAAGTTCTGGAGTGCTTCTTGAAGCTCCGCAAATTAAAATCACTACCAAAGGAAATATGGTTACTGTTTCATGGTCAGAAGTTCCAAATGCTGACGGATACAGGCTATTTTATGCTCCATATCCAAATCCAGAACCCTCTGATATTGGCGAAATTGACATGGGAAATCAAAGAGAAATCACATTTGATGGCAAAGGATTTGCATTTTATGGGGCTGTTAAAGCATATAACAGCAATGGATTAAGTGGTTGGTCAAATGTGGAGTTTTTTAATTTGAAGTAGGATTTATAATGTAAATTAACGGACAAATTAAAGGAGAAACAGATATGAAGCTACCCTATGGAATCAGTGATTTTAGAGAAATTGTGCTTAAAAATTACTTTTATTGTGATAGAACATATTTGATCAGCAGTATAGAAAAAGATAAATTCCAACTTTTCTTACGCCCCCGCAGATTCGGCAAATCCCTTCTTTTATCCATGCTTGAGAACTACTACGATGTTGCAAAAAAAGAGCAGTTTGATGCCATGTTCGGTAATCTCAAAATTGGCAGAAATCCAACACATCTCCGCAATTCATATTTTATTTTGAAGTGGGATTTTTCGTGTATTGATGCTTCAGGCTCATTGGACGATATTCGTCAATCGCTTTTTGATCATATTAATGAAAAAATTAAAGGGTTTGTGTTGTATTACAAAAATTATAATATTCCTGAAATTGAAATCAATAATGCTAATGCCTTGAGCTCAATTCAATCTTTAGATAATGCTATTCAAACTATGAATCTGCCTGTTTTTCTTCTGATTGACGAATATGATAACTTTGCCAACGAGGTTATGATGTCGTCAAGCATGAAAACTGAAAAATACGAATCTTTAGTTCAAAAAGAGGGAATACTTAAAGCAGTGTTTAAAAATGTGAAAGCTGCTGCATCAAATTCAGTGTTTGACAGAATCTTTATTACCGGCGTGTCGCCTGTGGTGATGGCAGATATTACAAGCGGATTTAACATTGCAAAAAACATATATTTTAAGCCTGAATATAATCACCTGTGCGGTTTTACTGCAAAAGAAGTTGAAGATGCTGTAAATGAGATTGCTCAAGAGTGCGGCATTGAGCAAGCTAAGGCACAAGAGATGATTGAGCTTATGCGGATTTATTATAATGGTTATTGTTTTTCAGTTGATGCAGAAGATTTGGTTTATAATCCGACTCTTGCCTTGTATTTTCTCGATAACCTGCAAGAGAGCTGCAAACCCCCAAAAAATATGCTTGACCACAATCTTTCAATGGATCAGGCAAAATTGGATTATATTTCTAAAATTAACGGCGGCCGCCAGCTTATCTTGGATTTGATGCAGGACGACCATGAAGTTGCGATTGAAGAGATCAGCCAAAAATTTGGAATTGGCGTAATGCTGTCAGATAAAAGCCATGACAGGGCTTTTCTTGTCTCGTTTCTCTATTATTTTGGAGTTCTTACAATTGCAGGGCAGACTCTAAACGCTGAACTTAAGATGAAAGTTCCCAATGTCATTATGAAACGCCTCTATGTTGAGAGGATAAACGAATTTTTTTTGCCAGAACCTCAAGATAGAGATATGGGCAGAGATGCTGCAAAATTATTATATCAAAAAGGCGGTATGAGAGAGCTTTGCGATTTTGTTGAAGAACGCTATTTCAAAGTCTTCAGCAACCGCGATTACCGCTGGGCAAATGAACTGACCGTTAAAACCGCATTCTTAACGCTTCTTTACAACGATATTCTATTTATAATGGATTCAGAAAAAGAGATTGACCGCCGTTTTGCCGATTTAACCATGATAATCCGTCCAGATATGAGAAAGTTCCAGCTTTTTGATGTTCTGATTGAGTTCAAGTTTGTAAGCCTTGCTGCTGCTGGAGTTGCTGGAGAAGAGGCAAGAGCATTGTCAGTTGAGGAGCTTCAAAATCTTCCCAAAATACGTGAGGCAATGAAAGATGCAATTGAGCAAGTCAAAGGTTACAGTGAAATATTGAAAAAAAGATATTCAGGAACAGATTTTAGATTAAAGAGTTTTGCTGTGGTGTCGTTAGCGTTTGATAGGTTGTGTTGGGAAGAAGTTTTTAATCTCGATTAAATTAGGTATTTATTCCAAAATCTGTTACTATATTAGTGGATAGGGGTAGGAAATATGAACGATTATTTAATGTCTCCCAAAAATGATTTTGTATTTAAGCTGATATTTGGAGACGAGAAAAACAAACATATACTTATAGCCTTTCTGACAAATGTTTTAAATATGTCAGAAGGAGAACTTGCTGATATTAAAATCATCAACTCAGAGTTACTGCGTGAATTTAAAGAGGATAAAAAAGGCATACTTGATGTCAGGGCACAGACCAAAGATGGAGAGCAGATAAATATTGAAATTCAGATTTTACCCACAGAATTCATGCCTGAACGGACTCTGTTTTATTGGGCAAAAATGTTTGTATCACAAATCAAATCTGGTGATACCTATGATAAGCTTAAAAGGTGTATAACCATTAATATCGTGGATTTTGAATGCACACCGCTTAAACAGCTCCACTCCTGCTATCATTTGATTGAAGATAACACAGGGCACAAACTTACTGATATTGAAGAGATTCATTTTATGGAGTTACCAAAGCTGTTTGATCCAGCAACACCAATAGATGAAAATGATCCAATAACCCAATGGATGATGTTTATAAACGCTAAATCAAGAGAGGTGATAGAGATGCTTGCACAAAAAAACAAACATATAGGAAGTGCCTTTGATCTGCTTCAAATAATAGCCCAAGATGAAAAAGCCCGAATGTTATATGAAGCCCGGCAGGCAGAAATAATGGATCAATTAACACGCATCAAATCTGCACAGACAGCTATTTTGAAAGCTAAGGCTGAGGGAATAAAAGAGGGCGAAGAAAAAATGGTAAAGGCAATGTTGTTAAGAGGTATGACAATTGAGGAAACCGCATCTATTGCTGATATGGATATAAGCAAAGTAACTGCGATAAAAAATAGTCAACGCTAAATTCAGAATCATTCTGCACAATTATTAAACACATTAAGGAGATTTTCCATGAAATCAGAAAAAAAAAGAATCAAATTTTTTAACTTAACGCATTTGTTTTACATTGTTTTAGTTTGTTTGTGTGTATCGTCGTTATCTTATTCTTATGGATATAGTGGGGATAGTTCATCTCAAATATCTGAATCAGGGTTTAATAGTTTGAAATATTCCCCAAATTTAAATGGTATCTCAGAATTTGCTTTTTCAGATAATGGGACAACATTATGGGTAAGTAGCGGTGGGTTACAAAAAAGAGATATTGCTACAGGTAAAATAATTAAATCTTATACTGTTTTAGACGGTTTGCCCGGCAACGGTATTAGCTGTTTGTTAGATGATGGTCCAAATGGCTTATGGGTAGGGACTAATGGGCTTGTAAACATCAAACCTGACGGCACTATGAAAATATTTTCTAAAGATAACTCTGCACTTTCAAGCAACAACATTCGTCAACTCATAAAAGATAAATCAAAAGGAGTTTTAGTTTTAGAATCTAATGGGGGTCTTACATGTTTTAAAGACGAAAATAATTGGGAATTTTTAGATAAATCAATTAGGGACAGGCTGCCTGGAAACAATATTGACCGTATTTCACAAGATGGTGATGGCGGGCTTTGGTTTGCAATTTCTAATGAACCAAATCCAGACGAATATCCAGACAGCCTCGTCCATATAAAAGCAAATGGCAACATAGAAACCTTTAATAAAGAAAATTCTGACTTGCCATCTATTTTTGATACTAAGGTAATGCTATCCGATAATAATGGCGGGCTTTGGGTTGGTACTGATATTGGTCTTATTCATTTAAAACATGATGGTAATGTTCAACTTTTCACAAAGGAAAATTCAATATTACCAAGTTCATACATTAATAATATTGCAACCGATGATTTTGGAGGGATATGGATTGGTTCTGGAAAGGTAATAGTTCCTATGTTGCCTGAAGAAGGGGGATTGCTTCATCTTAAATCTGATGGTAGTTGGGAATTATTTGATAATGAAACAGATGAGGTTGATATACCGCTTAACTATATTTCAACTATTTTAAATGATGGAGAAGGTGGAGTTTTGGTTGGAACAGCAGGGAAAGGCTATGCACATTTTACATCAGAAAAAAAATGGATTGTTTTTTTTAGTCAGGAGTTTGGCATTTCAGGCCACGTTACTTCTTTGTTATATAGCAAATCTGGCGACCTGTTAGCAACAACATGGAATGAAGGATTAATAATTATATATCCAGATGACTCTTTTAAAACTTTCTTCACTGATTTTACCTTTACAAGCATTATTGATGATGGAGATGGGGGATTTTGGTTAGGTGCATTAGGAGATATGACTATAGGTGAAAACTTTAAACAGGGTGGAGTATTGCATCTAACAAATAAGGGTTATAAACTATTTACTGGACACAATTCCTGTTTAGCAAACAATATGGTTAGCTCTCTTCTTGATGATGGAAAAGGAGGATTTTGGGTTGGAGCATATAGTATATATCCAGACAAAGCATTAACTCATGTTTTAGATGTTTCAAAGAACGGGAGTTGCAGAATAGCTTTACCTGGGTGGCTTGTAAGCACATTGCTGGCGGATGATTTAGGAGGTGTTTGGGTTGGAACAAGTGATGGACTTTTAAACTACAATGCAAATGAGGAGGTAAAACTTTATCACGTAGAAAATTCTGAATTACCCGACAACAGTATAGAATCTCTTTTAAGAGATAACAAAGGAGGAGTATGGATAGGGAGTGAAAAAGGTGGATTAAGCAATTTAGACTCAAGTGGGCAATGGAAACATTTGAATACTCAAAACTCAGGTTTACCAACAAACTACGTTACTTGTTTGCTTCATGATGGGCTTGGTGGTATTTGGATTGGAGCAAATGATTCAGACAATCTTGAAGGTGGACTTGTTCATCTGACAAAAGATGGTTCATGGAAAATATTTAATAAAAAAAATACTGGAATTCCAAATCATCATATTGACAGCCTATTAGGAGATAAGGCTGGAGGATTATGGATTGGAACTTACGGCGGTCTCGCCCACCTCCTTCTCATCGGCTCTCCCGAACAACTCATCAAACCCAACTCCCCAGAAATAACAATCAACTGGTTTCTCAACTCTTCCTCTCTTGATTACCAAAACGTGAAATACATAGAACTCCAACGCTCATTATCTCAAGACGGCGTTTATGAAACAGTGCTTGATGCTTCAGATAAACCAGTCAGATTTTACGCTGATTATTCACAATGTCCCAAACCACGAGTTGATAATTGCTGGGTTACAGTTGAAGAACACACACCAGAAACAAGAACAAATTCAGACGGCTCAACAACAAAAGGCTACAGACTCAACACTCCAATAAACGACCCTGAATGGCTGGAGGGATTACCCCGATACTATCGCCTTTCTGCCGTGATTGAAGAAAATGGAAAACTTGTAAGAGTTGCAAACAACAGCGAAGCAGCCTTGATTACCCCGCAGGTTGAAGAAAAACCAAGAGTTGAACTGACCCTTGACCGCAATGCAATTGCTATGTTGCCAAATCAAAAGGCAGAAATCACGGTGTTTGTCTCTTCTCTTGATTTGTTCAGAGGTGATGTAGCTCTTGAAATTGAATCAGGTGAGGGCGTTTCGATTTCTGATAGCACAAATACGGCAAATGGCAGAATTGTAGAGACGCACGGCCGTGCGTCTCTACGTGGTTTTAATGCGTCTGAAAACGGTTTGTCTTCAACAATTTCATTAAAATCAGGCGAAACAAAACCCGTTCTTCTCACAATTGACGCCTTTGCTGAAAACACCCAAACTATTAAAATCATTCCAAAAATTCAATCAGGTTATTCAGGCAAAAGCACATCTTTAGATGTTCAGGTTGGTGATGGCACAGAATCAATGATTGCTTTGAGTATTGCCCACAAAACAAAACGGACAAGAGTTTTAGATGGTCTCACGATTTCAGGTAATGTTATTCCAGCACAGGCGGTACAAAAAGTTGTTATTTCAGGCAATAACATCACAAACTCCCCTGAATATGCTGACTCTAATGACTCTTTAACACTTACAACTGATGAAAACGGCTATTTTCAAGGCACTGTTACGCCAATTCATGCGGGTTTGCTGACCTTGACCGCCAAATCAAACGGCATCACCAGCAACAACGCAGAAATATTTATCCTTCCAGCCAGAACGAACATTGCCCTATCATCAAACGTGAATCAATCAACAAAAAAGGGCGATATTTTGAGGGTTCAAGGAATCATTACGCCTGTTCGACTTGACGGAACAAAGGTGAATCTTGATATTCGCTATCTTGACCCTGCTAATCAAGACGCTGGACTTCAACCCCAATTTGTTGGAGGTGTGGAGATAGATGCAAACGGCGTATTTTACAGAGATGTTGTAGTTCCGGGCAACGGCTTTATCAATGTAAAGGCAAGTCTGCCAGAGACTTCTGATTATCTTAGCATAAACACAAAACTTGTGATTCCAATTGGTCAGCCAGTTGGTGAGGGAATTATTGTTGTTTCCGAATCTGGAGATGCAGATTTTCAAACCATTTCAAAGAGTTTGGGTAATTATGTTTACAATGCCTTGAAAAGCAGAAATATTCCAGCCGAACGAATAAAATATCTTGGCATTGCCGATGACCCTAAATTTACAAACGGAACAGCAAATAAAGCCAATCTGCACGATTCTTTAACTAACTGGGCAACCACCTTATTTTCCACTGACGATCCATACAAAACACCTCTGAATCTCTATCTTATCGGAAAAGTTGAAGATGATAACGGTTTTAGACTTAACGACAGCGAAGTTTTAACTGCTGACGATCTTGCCCAATATCTTAATGAAACTGAAGAGATAATTAAAACAAACTCAAAAGGTAAATATTCAGAATATAAAGGTTTTCCTGTAACCATAGTGCTTGAAGGAACGCAGTCTGGAAAATGGATTGAAAAGATAGCGGGCAACGGAAGGATTATTTTGACATCATCGTCTGACAAGCCAGTTGATGAAGGCGGTTTTGCTGGTTACGACAATCTTGGTGAAAGCTCATTTTCACGATATTTCTACCAGTTCATAAACTACGGCAGCGATATTGAAGGCTCATTTGCAGAAGCTAATTACGAAATCCTTAAATTTTATCGCCACACCCAAAGACCAGTAATGGATGCAGATGGAGACGGCGTTGGCACAACAAACTTTGACAGATATGAGGCATCAGGCAAGTTTATTGAATATCGTCCATCTGGTAATTTACGCCCGCAAATCAGAACCACAAATCCTGATTTGACGATAAACAGACGAATAAGAGTAAGTGGTAGCCAATCAGACGTTGATAACCCAATTCTCTGGGCAATTGCTACAGACCCTGAAAACGAAATGCAGGGTGTTTTCTGTTCAATCAGCTCAATTACTGACCCATCAAACCGAACTGTAAATATTGAGATGAAACAAAAATCTGATAAAGTGAATGTTTATGAAGCAGATTTAAGCCACAGTTACCCAAATCTTTCAACTGGTTGTTATCAGGCTGTTTATTATGCAAAAGACAAGGCTGGTAATGTTTCGCTGCCTGAACAGAAATTTATAAATGTTATCGCAAGTTCTGGAGTGCTTCTTGAAGCTCCGCAAATTAAAATCACTACCAAAGAAAATATGGTTACAGTTTCATGGTCAGAAGTTCAGGGGGCAGACGGCTATAAGCTCTTTTATTGTCCTTATCCTGATTGTTCACCAGCAGATATTGGCGAAATTGATATGGGAAAGCAAAGAGAAATCACATTTGACGGCAGAGGATTTGCTTTTTATGGGGCGGTTAAGGCTTATAACAGCAATGGGTTGAGCGGGTGGTCAAATGTGGAGTTTTTTAATTTGAGGTAATTTTTTTAAGTGGCAGCCCTTTCATCATGAAGGGCAGAAAGGCTTGGGCAGTTAAGTTATACGTCATTTTTTAAACTTTGTTGATATAGGAGGTAGTGTGCCATACATTGAGTATTCTTTTAAGTCTTTCATTTTTTTTATGTTTTTTACATGCTTTGTCCAACCGGCTTTATCCTTCGTAAATCCACATATACAAAACTCTATTCCTGATGACGGCAAGACAATGGATTGCACAACCATCTTTGGCGAGAAATTGGGTTGTAGCAGACCCTCCGTCTCATCCACCAGATTGGATACTTCTGTCAAGAAACTTGGTGTAGAAGCAAGCACTCCAAATCAGACAATATCATTTTTTCAACAACTTGATGATTTGATTAGTCATACAGCGGCTTCCTCCAGGGGAGGTGAAGAGGTTAATTTTCAAGAAATTGCGGATAGTATAATGTCTGTTGAAGAGATCGTCGTTGAGGCAAATTCACAGGGTGCAACATCAAAAGATATGAACTCCATTTCAGGACATATTAACAACATTCTTTATAATATTTCTGATATTATGAAAATCTCTTTTATAGTTAATGAGCGTGTGGAAACAGATGATGTTGTTACTCTGCTTAATCCTCTTAAAGGTTTGGCAGGTGCTGCTATTATTGCAGCGGTGGAAGGGGAGGCTGACACAACTCAAACTGTTTACTATCTGGGTGATATTGTAACTGACAGCTTGCAGGGTGCTGAAGATGCAGGGATTGTTTCCAATACAGGAAGGATCATTGGGAGTGCTGGCGGAATTGTCAACAATACAATAGAACGATTGCCAACAGATGCGGAATTCCAAACAATAGTTAAGAGTACATTAGATGACCTTCAGGTGGCACTGAACCAGATCATTGGTCAGACAACTGAAAATATCAAAGACAAAGCCGTAAACAATTCCTATGTTAGTAAGGCAGGTGGCAGTCTTACTGATAGAGCAGACGACAGTTTTGACAGGGATGATTTCAAATCTCTAATGATTAAGGTCTCCGATCTTACAACATCAATGATTAAAAGAAAGGCGGTTCTAAATAATGAACTATCCGGAACAATGCAGAATCTAAGCCTTGAAACCATTAAGAATATTCTACCTGCTTTCATTCCCAAGAATATGAGTGGATTACGTAATTCTAAGAGCGACATTGAGAAACTTCTGACAGATTATCCTCAATTGCTTAATGAAGTTATTAACATTGCATCGGTCAACTTAACATCTGGAATGCTCATAACAAAAGAGAATATTTCAGAGCTTATTAAAGATAAAACATCTCTTACAGCAGAAGAAAAGACAATATTAATCAACGGTCTGCCTGCACTTCCTGTGTTTGATCAAGATATTATACAGTCAGGCGATATGCCACTATCCCTTGTTGATCTTTTAAGTAAAGCTCTTGAAAATCCACAATATCAACTATCTGGCTCAACTGTTGAAGTTATCTCTTCAAAAGGTCTATCTCTTATGGTTCTGTTGAGAAATGAATCAAAAGGAATAGAGATACCACTTTATATTCAAGATGCTCGTGTAGTATCTACTATTATTCCTTCAGGTCTTCATGTTTTACCAGAAGGCACTGTTATTCTGGTTAGCAATGGAATTGCGGGTATTATCACACCTGCACCACTCGATGCTGTGGATACTCTTTTGTCTGCCGATGCTTTGCTAAAGATTGAGAATCTTTTTGGTTCTGACAAAAAAGAGATTTCTGATCTTAATGTTAGTAATTCTGGCAATTTTAACATCACATTTAAAGATGGGACTAAATTTTCAGGAGCTTTTGGGTACGGCACGTCAAAAGAGGGAGATGGAGAGTTTGATGCAGGAACATCAAGTTTTGAACTTCAAATGACTGATCCTGCAAGCGAAGCATATTCCGTTTTGGTTACCTATAGCAATGGCACAACACAAACCCTCTCACCTTCAATTGCAGCTATTGAGCAGCTTGTTAAAGTATTAGATACTCTTGCTGCTGGAAGTTATACCCTTGATAAGACAACAGGTATTTTTACTGTTATGGGTATGCGTTTTAAGCCAAGCTATTTGATAGAACCAATTGCAACAAGTGAACAGACTTGGTTTAAAGCAAATAGAGATAGCAATAGCATTGCATGGGAAACTAAAGACTACAATGGCGATGGTGCTGTAGATTTAAAAATGTGGACATCTGGAATAGTTGGGATAGCTGAAGGTAAACAAATAATTTACACCGTCTTGAAATAAATTGTAGATGACTTTATAAGAATGGCGTAAAATCCCTATCCCTTTAGGGGATGGGATCTAAGCCATTAAAGACTATTGAAGCAGCTACCCTTTAGGGGAGCTGTAGTTCACAGCTATTACATAGAGGAGAAATAAACAAAATGAAAAAAAAGAGTATATTATACATGGTTTTTATAACTATTGCCCTGCTCCTGTTTTCAACGGGAAATTCCCATGCTGTGGAAAATATTTTTCACATTGATGGAGCAAACTTTCCATTTTCAGGACCTTCGACAATTATAAGCCTTGATGATGGTCTCTCTATGGCCGTTATTAACAGGATATCGAAAAAAATATTCAAAATTAAACACAATCAGGTTGTTCTTGAAAGAGCCTTCGAAAACTTTGAACCGTTTGATCTGCTTGCCGTAAATGGCGAATTATTTGTAAGCTGTAAAAATGGTGGTGATGTCAAGGTATTGTCCCAAATTGATCTCTCTCTTATAAAGACGATTCCAGTTAATAAAAGTGCCACTTATATGGCGCTCTCCTCAGATAAAACAAGGATTTACGTTGCCTCTCCCCTTAAATCAGCAGATACTATAGGTATCATTAATGTTGCATCAAAAACGCTTATCTCTCCTCCGATTTATGTTTTTGACCTAAACCTTGTTAGCAAATTATTTGCTCATAGTGGAAAATTGTTTGCAACGAGTCAAATATCAACAACAATTGCTGTTTTTAACGAAAAAACAGGGAAAAATGAGGGTAAATATAGCTTTGGACTGATTCCTGATGACATTGTGGTTACTGACACCCACCTTTATATCTCTTCAATAGAAGAGCAACTTATCCGAATTGTTGATCTTAAATCTTTTGAGAAAGTTAAGGATATTCCTTTTAACGGCTCACCTGGAAGAATGGTTTTTGATGGAGATCAGTATATTTACGTATTGAATAGTGACCGAACAGGAAAAATTTTTCGACTTGATATAAATACAGATGAATTTGATGATGTTTCATGTTTTGAATCTGGAGACTGTTTTTATACAGGTGCCAATCCTGAAGATGCAGTTATTTCAAGAGACGGTAAAGTTCTTTACGTATCAAATTACAGCGATAACAGTGTTACATGGCATTTCATATCAGGTAAGCTTTTTATCGAACCAAGAACAATTACTCTAAAGCCTCTAAATGATGCATCTCAGACAGGTAGCTCAGAAAATCCAGTTAAGCTAAAGGCGGGCGGAGGAAGTGGTAATTATATATGGTCAGCTACTTATGGTCAGTTTTCGGATCTGTTAGGCAATGTGATAAGCAGTGGTAATGTTACAGGAGAAGAGGTGATGTTCACTCCACCGTCTGGTGAAGATATCTACTATGTTACTGTCCAAGATAAAGATTCTTCTGCCACTGCTAATAGTAAAATTATTGTCGTGAATATTCGTGTAACTCCCGAACGTCTTACAGTTCCTGATCAAAATGCACAAACATTTAATATTACAGGCGGAACTCCTCCTTACGAAATATTTGCCCTTCAGGGAGGAGTCATTCAGTATATACCAGGAGAATCAAACTTCACATTTTCACCTCCGACAAAAGACGGCATTTATACAATTGAAGTTAAAGACAAAAACGGCTCAAAAGCCTACGCAACGGTTGAGCTTGCTTCCGAAGGTGTGCCGGTTCTGCCCTTAGATGCCTCAAGAGCAGCGATTATCGTGGCAGGAGGTCCTCCTGATACTAGAGATAATCCTATATGGCCTTTAGTAAGAGTTGCGGCTGAAAAGATATATATGGTTTTAACAACAAAAAAAGGATTTACTAAAGAGCAGATTTACCTGTTATCTCCTATTGATTTAGATGGAGATGAAGATGGTGTTCCTGATGAAATTATCCGCAATACTAAAGGTTATCTTGAAGAGAAGTATATCGAGACAGCGTTTCAATGGGCTGGAGAGTTGAAAAAGCTCGATCAGCCACTTCTTATCTTTTTGCTTGGTCATGGCACTAAGGATCAATTTATGCTCAATCTCAAAAATAAAACCCTTGATGCTGATAAATTAAATCAATATTTAGATGAATATCAGAATGTTACTGGCAAAGAGGTGGTTGTTGTTATGGATTCATGCTATTCTGGATCATTTATTGATGATCTTGCAGGACCGGGAAGGGCTATTATTACAGCCACTGGAGAGGATAATAAATCATATTATACAATGAATGAGTCGATGCTGAGTTCATTTTCCTCCCATTTTTCAGATGGTATCAAAAGAGGAGTTAGTCTTCTGGAATCCTATAATTATGCCTGTCAAGAGTTAAAAAATTTCTACTCAAAAAAGATGTGTTCAAAACAATATGATAGGCAACAAATCTTTTTCCAAAACCCCCAATATGATGATAATGGAGATGGAAAATATTATGATTTGTTTATGAATTTAAAAACCGATGATGGGTTAATGCTCAAAAACATCTATATTAAAAATCCATCTTCTTCTGATAATAGAACAACCTCAGTTGGCACAAGATCAATCCCAAACCATTTTAGCAGTGAGGAAACTAACACTTCGTCAGAACTTTCGGACATATCGGATATGACGCTCTCGATTGTCTCGATGAACAGTCAAGTTTCAGAGACTGTTTCACCCAGAGACACTATAACTTTAAAAGCTAAGGTAGGTCTTGCAAAGGGAACCGTTAAAAACGTTTATGGTATTTTAAAACCACCTGGCATGAAAATATCTATTGATGAAAATGGTATATCGAATCTTTCATACCCTCAGATAAAACTTGCAAAAAATGATGAAGAGCTTAAAGAGCTTAATCTTGAAAGCTATAACAGCCAGATATGGGCAACTCAATGGAATGAGGCTGTATATCAGGGGTGTTATGAAATCAATTTCTATGCCCAATCAGAAAATGGCAGCGTTGCATTTTCTGATCCAATAAGTTTTAGTGTTAGTGCCTATGATGCCCCACCATCTCCTGATAAATCGAGTGTTGAGATACTCTTTAACGTTACCGAAGACAGCGATACATCATCTGGAGAGTCTTCTGAAAATACTTCTCATGAATATTCAACAGGCGACAAACTGAATATATGCATTATTGAGCATCTGAACTGGGGATATGACCTTTATGCCGCGATTGTCATACCCGATGGAACTACTTTGTTGAGTTTCTCAGGTTTGAATCAGCTTAAGGCGTTCACAGGAAGCGAAGATAGCGTTTTCAAATGGCAAGGAGAAAGATATCAGGATAAAAAACTTACAATACTTGATATGGAGATACCCAAAGGTCTTCCAAATGGAAAATATCAAGTGTATGCGGTAATGGTTCCACAGGGAAAGAGTATTTTCGATAATGCCGATTATTTCATATTGTCAGCAAGCTCTTTTGCTATTAACCCTTAATAAAATATTAAGGGCACAATATTGCATCGAGTTTAAATTTAATTTATAGAACTTTAATCAAAGGAGTTACCCATGAAAATCAAATTCTTTATCTATGCACTTTTAATCTCTTTATTGATTCCGATCAATGGATACACTCTCTCCATTCAAGAAGAACTTTCGATAGATATAAAACCTGATGAAAATGACCTCCAATTCTGTTTTACCCTTCCAAGTTATTCCATTGCCAATGCCAATTGGCAGCTCTATGTTGCGGCTTTGATTAACAACCAGCTCTACTTTGTAAACGACCAGAACCAACCTGTTCTCTGGGACGGCTCTCAGGAAGCCCCGTTCTTTATCAAAAACAAGTTAGGAGTAAAAACCACTTGTCTTCCTCTACTGCCTAAAACGCTTCTACAAGGTATTCCCATCTATGCTGGAATAGGCAACAATTTGTCGGATATCGTTACTAACGCCAGATATACTTGCATCTTTGATGGCACATTCCCAAAACTACCTCAGCAACCTCGCACATGGACAGTGATGGTCTATATGATAGGTTCAACATTGGAAGCAGTCCCACAACACTGGGCAACTAAAGACCTCATAGAGATGCTTGATGGCACACAGCAGATGTCAAGTGACAATGTCAACGTCATACTCACCACAGGAGGTTCGACCCGAGAAGGGTGGCAAACTGTTAAAAGAACCTTGATTCAACAGGGACAACAGTATGTTATCGCTGATCTTGGAGAGCAAAACATGGCTTCACCTGAACCTTTGAGTGACTTTGTTCCTTGGGCGGTTAAGAATTTTCCAGCAAGCCACTATGCACTGATAATGTGGGATCATGGGCAAGGTTCTCTCGGTTATGGGCTTGACTCCTCAAAAGCAGGTTTGGCGGCAAATAACGGCAAACCAGATGAAATGACTCTGACAGAACTTCATCAGGCTTTTCGAACTATTCGTCCAAAACTTGCTGCTCCTTTAGATATTATCAGCTACGATGCCTGTAATATGGCAACCATTGAAGTTGCAGAAATCACGGCTGCACTGGCTAACGCTATGTCTGCATCTGTGGAGAAAGAACCTGGGCACGGTGCTGATTACAGCCATCTATTTACAAACCTTTCATTGAATCCACCTGACAATGGTATTGATTTTGGCAAACTGTTAAAGACCGGTTATTTAGAACAGACACGCCAGCAATTAAGTAAAACTTCAGAGAAAACAACTTGGGAAACCGACCAGATTACCTACAGTGTATTTGATTTAACACAATTGCCGTCATTTCGGAGCACATTCAAGAGCTTTGCCGATGAACTTGATAGTATTTTGAAAAACTCTCAGAATTCGACCAGTATTTATAAAATGGTCAGTTCAGGAATAATTTATGCTCCGATCTATCCTGCAATGCCAGTTAATTCAATTCGTTCAAAACGTTTTACTCAAGGTATCAACGAAAAAGATGTGCATATTGACTTGTATGGCATGTTACAGAATATGTTGCCAGACATACCTGACTTAAAATCTTATGCTGACAAACTACTTACGCAATTAAATCAAATAGTTATTGAATATGATGCCAATCCTAACGTCAAAAAAATATATCAAGATGCAGGGCGTCTTAGTATCAATATAGGTATTGACTTACCATACCTAAATGAATTGCCTGAAGCCTACCAGAGCTTTCACAAAGCTATGGCTTATTACAACCAGCGCAAAACCAATGATGATAGTTCCCTCACTGCGGTAAAAGACTGCTATCCTCCTGGTATGGGCTGTGGGGCTTTGCATAACTGGCTGAGATTACCGGGTAGTGAAGCACTGGAGATAGAAGCCTATTTTGGGCAATATACTTCTGACACCTACCATATATACTTGATGAAGACCATTTATGAATTCAAAAAAGAGGTTACTAAATCAATCGAATTGGGGGTAGATGGTAATCAGGCTTGTGACTACAAGATATGTGTAAATGATATTGATTGCCAAAGCATCACGCTAACTGAACATAACGACCAAAGATTTGCGGAAATTATCCTAAATCAAAATCCCGCAATCCTCACTTTCTGTCAAAATGAAGATAAGAGCTGGGAGGCTTGCAGTGTTACTTCACAGATAAATGGCGTGTGGGAAAGATCGAGCGTGTTGTATCCCGGGGATAGTATCACACCAAAAACATTACAATGGAAGGATAAAAAGGAGACTTTAGAGGAGACTGTTGGAAACACTTTTACAGTAGAAGAGCGTCCTGTGATCATTAAACAGGAATGTGACTCTACAAAAGCGATGATTATGGTATCTTCATATGCTGCCAATCTTCAGCCCAATTATCGAGAACTATGCGATGGTACTGATTGTGTCTGCTCAGAATCAGATATGGTAGAAGATGATGCGTGCGAGAAATTAGGTACAAAGGCAGGAATTTTGATTGAACCTTGAATAAACTTTATTTTGCAGTGTCCCACCGGCTGCGGCACTGCCTCGTCAGGTTAATTTTTTTAACAATATTTATTTGAATTGAATCTGATTTTGTTAACAAGTTTCATTTACCATACTTGAATCTACTGTAATGACAATCTCGATTCACCTTATCTAAACTGTATCAAACATGGAGGATTTTAATTATGCGATTATCCAAACTTGTGGCAATAGCAGCAATAACTCTGCTCTTAACCACCCAATTTTCTTCAAGCCTTAAGGCTGAGGAAACACCTCTTGACCCAAACGCAAAACCACAAACAGAGGGAGCACCTACCTCTGAGGCAGATGGCAAATACACTGGTCCAGCAAAAATTAGCTACTATCTCTCTGATGAAAACTTCATCATCATGAAAGTAGATGGTCTTAAACTTGGAGAAGTTACAGGATTCTCTTTTAACGGTACAAACATCACAGAGGCTATCAATCAATTTGAAAAAGATGGTTTGGTGGAAATTACCTCCAGAGATGATGGTTTCAATCTCACCATAAAAGTCTCTAATGACCAGATTCCGGGTCAACACAAGCTGGGTGTTATATATGGAGATAATGAACTGACCGCCACCTTGGACTCTGAAAAACTTACCACAGAAGCGAGTTCCCTTGATGGGCGTGCTTTTGGCTACCTTCGCGTCTATGGCAAAGTCACAGAATATGTATATGGATGTTATTGGGGTAGTTGCTGGCAAAATGCCAGATATGCCACCGTTGATTTCTGGGTTTGGGATGGCTATTGGGCATATCAGGGTGCCACCACCACAGACGGGTATGGCAATTTTGATGTCTATATCAACGGAGTGTGTGGAACTGTTTATGTAGAAGCTGACAAGAACGGTAAATGGGGGAAAGCCTCTTCTTCTGTATGGTCTTGCGGCAGGAGTAGAACCTATGTGAAGGTCAACCCCGCTATCTGGTAGTCCGTTTAACTATATTCTTTACCAACCTGATGAGTTCCAATGTCGCAGCCGATTAGGGGTTTTAAGTCCAATAGAATTAAAACTTACGTTAAGGAATTACAAGCATATCGGAGAACTTATTTAACGCTCTTAAGTTCTCCATTTTAAATATTTTCTGTGGTAGTGCTATTTAGCTTTATTTAAGGAGATAGGCAGTGGGCTTAAACTGTTCTACAATTTTTTCCAAATAGATTCTTTGTGTTCCATTTATTGATTCTTAAATCCTTAAGCAGCTTTTTGCATAGTTAGGATAGTTTCAAGAGTAAGTGGTTTTGAA
>JADGBE010000006.1:0-65029 GCA_015231615.1 Desulfamplus sp.
AGGGAGTTAAAAGCAAAATCAGATTTTTATTTTGAATACAAGACTATAAAAACAGGTAGAGCCATAACAGACATAGAATTTATTGTTATAGATAAAGCAAAGAAAGAGGATAATAAGCAAAACCAATAAGACATAATCGGATTAAGGAGACACCCTTTGAACACATCTGAGCTTATCCATGAACTTCAAAATCGAACTAAGCTGACACAGCATCAAGCTGCTGAGGTTGTAAAACTATTCTTTGAGGCTATCTCTGATGCACTTGCAAATGGTGATAGGGTTGAGATTAGGGGCTTGTGTTCCTTCTATGTTAAAGAGTATCAATCATACATTGGCAGGAATCCAAAGACAGGGGAGCGGGTAGAGATACCAGCTAAGAGGTTGCCGTTCTTTAAGTGTGGTAGAGATTTGAGAGAAATGGTTGATAAAAATCACAATAAGGTGGGTATAATAAAATGAAACGAGAATTTAATGTAATTATTGAACATGATTCAGATGGTTACTATGTAGCCAGTGTTCCAGCATTAAAAGGTTGTCATACACAGGCAAAGTCGCTTGATACACTCATTGAGCGTATTAAGGAGGCTATAGAGCTATGCCTTGAAGTTGAAGCTGACTATATTTCTGACTTACAATTTATAGGTATTCAAAGGATAGCCGTAGGACAATGACTAAAACACCAAGAGTAACGGGGCGTCAGGTTATTTCCGCATTAAAAAAAGCTGAGTTTGAGGTAATCCGTATAAAAGGAAGCCACCATTTTCTTCATCATCAAGACGGTCGTTCTACTGTTGTGCCTGTTCATGCAGGTGAAACTATTGGAGTTGGTTTAATGAGTCAGATTCTTGGTGATTGCAATATGACCGTAGATGACTTTATAAAGTCTCAGTAAGAGGAACATTTATAATATAGGCGGCATTTGGGAATACTTGTAAATATTAGTCATGTAAGATACACATCCAGACCCATATAAAAATAGAAGAAAAACTAAGATATTTTGAGATCAGGGGTAGCTTATTCAATGTCATTATTTGGGTTAAATTCCTCGCCTCATATTTCCTTCATAACACAAGTATTGCTTGAACTCCAAGTATCTTAGCAGAATTTGCAAGTTTAGCATCAGCAGTAAGTATGGGAATGCTTTTTTCATGTGCAATAGCCAAATGTATAGCATCAAGGCTTCTTAAAGGAGTGTTAAACTGAGCAATCCATTTTTTTGCAATAGAGTAATGCTTAGTCTGAATGGGAAGATAAATAAAACTTTTTTGGTCAATATGTGTTTGAAATAAAGATAAAATTATCTCTCCATCTTCTTTTGAAAAAGAGTTTTCTCTAATCTTGCGTGATATTGCAGATGCAAGTTCTATTTCTGTTAGTTGGCTTACAGCTGGTTCTTCAGTGTTAATTAATATCTCTTCTACTTTATCACTCAGAGCTTCAGGGCAGTAATAGGCAGCTAAAATACTTGTATCAATGTAAAGCATTAATAACGTTCCTTATCTCTTTGATTTATAGTTGTTCGGCTTAACGGCTCTCCTTTAATTTTAATATTTTTTCTGAATTCTTTTAAGGCTTTTAATGGAGTTGGTTTATCATTAGTATTAATGTTTATAATACGAGCAACTTTTTTACCTCTTCTGGTTATAACAATATCCTCTCCCTTTTCCACTTCATCAAGAATAGAGCTAAATTTCTCTCTAACTTCTTTAGCATTAACAACAAGCATAATTTTTTTCCTTTTAACTTTGTGTTGTTTAAGTGTATATTTGAAATGTAAACTCAAATGTTATCTTTGTCAAACATTAAAGGCTGAAAGCCTGAATATTTAAACAGGCTCTTGTTTTAATCTTTGGAGATTATTCTACAATGCTTCCTGTTGATAAAAGAAATAAAATTACGAAAAAATTAGTCAATAGATTAGCCAGCAATTCTAAATTTGAAAATTTATCCTGTTTTAGGGATTTTGAGTTGTTCGAACATAAAGCTCATCATGTGCTCCCAGCTATTAACTATTGGTGCTAGTTTATTTTGGTTACAGGCTAAATTCACTGATAGACAAGGGAACAAACCCTGTCTCATCAGCAGGCAGTCCAAACCATTGAACCAAAATATTGAAGGCTGCCATGTAGTAAGCGATTCTCGATTTTAAGTAATCCCATTTTCGGTGAGTCATTTTTTTGAAATGGGAGACAACAGTCAGCATCGAGAGAACGGTTTCCACCAACATCCGATCATTCCATTGACCTCTTGTACAAATTTTTAAATTCTGAGGGTCTCCATCTTTAGAGTGGAATCCAGAGTCTCCAAACACAATCATTTCATCCTCAAATTGTTGGATGATGCCCTGAAATGTGTTGTCGTGAACGTTGGCGGTATCGCAGTCCCAATCAACAATCAGCCCAAATTTATTGAGGACTAAACAGAGTTTGCATCCGATAATCCAGCGGTGATTCGAAATTCCTTTTTTCCCGATTTGTTGTTCACTGCGGCCTTCACGAATCGGATGAATCAATTCCACCCCATAAGTATCCACTACGCCAATCAGGGTAGGATCGGCTAAAAAAGAATCGGCCCAATCCCGATGGGTTTTGAACAAACGGAACAAACGGGTACGGGAGGGCAGATGAGGAAATAAAGGAAGCCAATCCCGTTTTAACCAACGATAGAAGGCTCGCCCCCCGACTCCTTTGATAGAAAACAAAAGAGCTAAGGTTACAATTTCACTGGGATAAAGAGTCGATTGACTATGTTTTTTTTCTTCTTTCATACTATCATCTACACGATAAAAGAGGTCTGTGATAAATAACTCTGTCGTCATAGGATTGTCTCCTGAAAAGATGTTCAATAAAGGGATAGGTACGGTACCTTTCTTTATCTGGAGAAATCCCATGATTTAATCAATTCATCAACTTTGAAACTAGCACCACTAATTAGTAGCAATTACAAGGAATAAATTAATGATTAAAGCAAATAAACACTACAGTAAACTTAACGCATCATATCTCTTTTCTGATATTGCCAAAAGGGTTGCAAAATTCCAGTCAGATAACCCTGATATAAAAATTATTCGTCTTGGAATTGGAGATGTTACAAGAGCATTGCCAGATGCCTGTATCAAGGGATTTGAACAAGGTGTTGCTGAGATGGCAAAAGATTCAACTTTTAAAGGATATGGACCAGAACAAGGTTATCCGTTTTTACGTGAAAAAATAGCAAAATTTGATTTTCAGGCAAGAGGTGCTGATATTGCACCAGACGAGATATTTGTAAGCGATGGTGCAAAATGCGATACAGGCAATTTTCAGGAACTTTTTTCACCAGATACTAACATTGCAATACCTGATCCTGTTTATCCTGTCTATCTTGACACCAATGTAATGGCAGGAAGAACTGGTAAATATAAAGATGGCAGATACGATGGAATTGTCTATTTAGATTGCACGAAAGAGAGTAATTTTCTTCCTAAACTTCCTGAAGTCCCAGTTGATCTTATATACCTTTGCTTTCCAAATAATCCAACTGGCACAACTATCTCAAAGCAAGAGCTTAAACAATGGGTTGATTATGCCAAAGAGACAAAAGCGTTAATTTTATTTGATGCAGCTTATGAGGCTTTTATTCGCGATAACTCTCTTCCACACTCAATCTACGAGATTGAAGGGGCAAAAGAGGTTGCTGTTGAGTTTAGAAGTTTCTCCAAAACTGCTGGATTTACAGGAACACGTTGTGGATATACCGTTGTCCCAAAAGAGTGTATGATTTTTGATGAAGATGGAAACAGAGTCTCTCTTCATGCTTTATGGCAAAGACGACAAAGCACTAAATTTAATGGAGTATCATATCCTGTCCAAAAAGCTGCTGAAGCTATCTATTCTGAAGAGGGACGTATTCAGATACAAGCTCTTGCATCGTACTACCTAAAAAATGCTGAACTAATAAGAATTGCAATGTCAGAGCTTGGATTTGACTTTGTTGGTGGAGACAACTCTCCATATATCTGGATTGATGGAAATGGCAGGGATTCTTGGGAGTTCTTTGATATGCTTCTTACAAAGGTTGGCGTTGTTTGCACCCCTGGGGCAGGATTTGGAAAATGTGGACAAGGGTATATCAGAATCAGTGCATTTAACAGCCGTGAAAATGTTGAAGAAGCTATGGTTCGTATGGGAGATGCATTGGGTGGTGCCTCTTCTGCGGGGTTAAAATGAACCACTTTTTTAAGGTTCAATCTTTAGAACAGGTGATGGCACTTTCCCATCAATTTTCGGCTGTAAGCATTGAGAAAGTTCCTATATCAGATTCCTTTTTTCGTGTTCTTGCCAAAGATATAGATGCAACTCACGATATACCGGGATTTAGAAGAGCTACAATGGATGGGTATGCTTTACACTCTGGTTCAACTTTTGGGGCATCTGAGTCTAATCCCGCATGGCTTGAAGTTACAGGCTCTATATCAATGGGAGAAGTTCCAAGTTTTTCTATTCAATCGGGTCAGGCAGCAAAAATATCAACTGGTGGTATGTTGCCTGACGGTGCTGACAGCGTTGTAATGGTTGAACACACTGAAGTTATAGGTGGTGAGTCAGCAGCACTGACAGGCATTGATAGAGAAGATAAAGCACCAGCTTCCTATAGCCCGACTGTAGAGATATATAAAAGCGTTGCCCCTCTTCAAAATGTGATTGATAAAGACGAAGATTTTAAAAAAAGAGAGAAGATTCTTAAATCTGGCACGCTATTAAGACCCCAAGAGGTTGGTCTTGCTGCTGCACTTGGAATCTGTGAGCTGCCTGTTTATAAGATTCCAAAGGTTGGTATAATCTCCACAGGAGATGAGATTGTGCCAATTGATGAAACACCTCAATTGGGTAAAATAAGAGATATAAACTCATACACACTTGCAGGGCTTATAACTGAAGCTGGTGCTAAACCTGTTCAATATGGCATTATTAAAGATAACGAAGAGGCTTTATTGAGTGCGTGTCTAAAGGCTCTTGATGAGACTGATATGGTTCTTATCTCTGGTGGTAGCTCTGTTGGAAACCGTGATTTTACAGTTAATGTTCTATCTTTATTGAAAGATACAGAGATTTTGTTACATGGAATATCAATAAGTCCCGGCAAACCCACAATTCTTGCGAGATATAGCGTGAATCATGTAAAACCTATTTGGGGGCTGCCGGGTCATGTTGTCTCTGCAATGGTTGTATTTAAAATAGTTGTGCTGCCATTTTTAAGACAGATACAGGGTTTAAGTTCTTGTAAAACAAAAAATTCATCAATCCTTATTCCAGCAATACTTACAAAAAATGTGGCATCAGCTCAAGGCAGAACAGATTTTATTAGGGTAAAACTTGTAAAACAACTTGATATTAATTTAAAAGATAAATATCAGATTTTTGCCGAACCAATTTTAGGAAAATCTGGACTTATCAGAACAATGGTTATGGCTGATGGTCTGCTTGAGATTGGTGAAAATGTTGAGGGTGTGGAGAGAGGTGATTTAGTTAATATCATACCCTTCAAACGGGAATAAATTTAGCTTCATAGATTTGACAATTTTTCTAAAATTGTCAAATCTTCAAGAGTTCAATCTCCTCTGCAATTTTCTCTGCTGCTAAAGCAGGATCAGCCGCTCTTTTAATTGGTCTGCCCACAACAATAAAGTCTGCCCCAGCTTTCACTGCCATTGCAGGTGTGGTGATTCGCTTCTGATCATCACTGGTTTGCTTTTGATCATCGCCTTTATCTATTCCTTTATCTATTGACCATGCTGGTCTTATACCGGGTGTTACAGCAAGAAAATCTTTTCCAAACTTAGCTTTAATAAGTTGCACCTCTTGACCTGAACATACAACTCCACGACATCCAGCAGAATACGCCATCTCTGCCCGTTTCATAACAAGTGCTTGAATATCTTGCACATAAATATCTTTAAACCCGCAAGATTCAATTACAGATGCGTCATGGTCTGTAAGCACAGTTACTCCAAGCACACCAACGCTATCTCCCCCCTTTACCGCCATCTCTAACATTTTTGGTGAAGATGAACAGTGAACCGTAACCAGATCAACATCAAGTTGTGCAACCTGCTCCATAGCTCTTTTAACTGTTTCTGAAATATCATGGAGTTTTAAATCAAGAAAAATACCAGCATCAGTTAGATTTTTAACTCGTCTTATAATATCGGGACCCATCTTTATAAAAAGTTCCAAACCTATCTTGAACATACCGACTTTGCCATTGAGAATCTTGACATATTTTTCAGCTTCATCTGCTGAAGAAACATCAAGTGCAAAAATAATATAATCTTTTCCACTTTTCATAAAATACCTTTTTTATTGAATAATTCTGTTGAAAACGTTTATGTTTTAATGATATTAAACCCAATTCACTTATCAATCTTAATTCTTTCTTAACTCTTTTTTTGATACCACATATTTTTAATAAGGCTTAAAAGATATTATATGGTTCATACTACCACAACCCATATCCCTTCAGGAAGTTTTAAAACCGCAAAAAAGAGCAATATTTTATTTCAAGCACATCTTGGGACATGTGTAGGCGTTGCCATCTTTGATGATCATGCAAACATTGGCGGGATTATCCATATACTTTTGCCTGAACCAGTTAGTAGCTTTGCACCTGAATATCCTGAAAAATATGCTTCAATTGGTCTTCCATTGTTTTTGCAGGAGATGTATTCAATGGGAGCAACTCAAGATAACATGGTTGCAACAGTTGCTGGAGGTGCATTAGTTGGACCTCTAAGCCATCAAGATATAAACCTTGATATTGGTGGTCGTTCAACTGATATTGTTATGAAAATTCTATGCAGAGAGGGGATAACAATAAAAAAATCTGAAACAGGCGGTTTTTTTACCTGCACATTAGAATTAAACTTAAGCAATGGCGTAACGACAATAAGACCCGCATGGAGCTATAATTACAATTCAATTCATAAAGAGACACATATAGAAAATAGCAATATTGTTGAAGTAGAAAAACCTTCTAAAGATAGTATTGAGAATACCATAGAGTCTTTAAACCCAATTCCTCAAACAGCACTTAAAGTTATGCGAATTGTTCAAAAGGACAACTACACAATTAACTCTATTGAAAAAGAGCTTCAAAGAGATCAAGTTCTTGCATCAAGAACTCTCCAGATGTGCAACTCAGCTATATTTGCAGGAAAAATAAGAATAGAGACCTTAAAAGATGCCTTGCTGATTCTTGGAGCAAATACCTTAATTAATTCTGTTATTACTGCTGCAATAAAAAACTACTTTAACCAATCTGAAGCTAATGGTTACTCTATGTGTCGAGGTGGTATGTTTTTTCACTCTGTGGGTTGTGCAGTAACATCTGAAATTATAGCAAAAATTGCAGGAAAGATAGACCCTAAAATAGCTTATACAGCAGGGCTTATACATGATATTGGCAAAGTTGTTTTAGATCAATATGTTGCAAAGCTCTATCCATTATTCTTCCGGGAACTGCACCAAAAAAAGGCTGATTATCTCACTGCTGAACAGAATATCCTTGGAATAACACATTGTGAAACAGGAGTTATGTTAGCAGAAAAATGGTGTTTTTCGGATTTGTTGATCGATGTTATCAAATATCACCATGATCCTCAAAGTTCTCCAATGAGCAATAGAGATATTGTTAGCATAGTCCATATTGCTGATCTTTTAATGTTAAGGTTTAATAGCAGGGTTCAAACTGATAAGACAGAGTCTGCAAATCTTAATCAGATTTTATCAAACTTGGGCTTATCAATTTCTGATATGGCAAAAATTATTGACGCGATTCCTTTGCATGTATTTG
This sequence comes from Desulfamplus sp., assembly GCA_015231615.1. Classification (GTDB taxonomy): domain Bacteria; phylum Desulfobacterota; class Desulfobacteria; order Desulfobacterales; family Desulfobacteraceae; genus Desulfamplus. Next base: position 7,831 of record JADGBE010000006.1, read on the forward strand.
ATCTAAATAGTTAATATAAAAAACTATGTTTTAAGAGATATAAGGAAAATATACAATGATACTAAAAGATAACTTAAATATAACTTATGATTTGTCTGGTAATTTAATACTAACTATTCCAAAATTTTATATTAACAATATTGACCAAAATATCTTGTTAAAATCTGTTGAAAGATTAATCAGATCAGCAACAGATAAAATAACTATTTCATCAAATGGCTGGCAAGGAGATTCAGCAGCAGATATTGTCGGTATATGTAAAAGTGATGTTAATGATGGCTCTGTTTCTCATGACAACTATATATATGGATTAGAATAATGAAGATTTTTGCTGATACAGGGGCGTGGATTGCATTAGCAGATAAAAATGACCAATATCATAATATCGCAAAAAAGGTATATGCTTCAATTCAGAAAGAAAATATTCCTATTGTCATAACAGATTATATTTTTGACGAAACAGTAACATGGCTACACTATAAAATTGGACATAAAATTGCCTGTAACTGGGGAAATAAGATACTTGGAAGTCATATGGTTGATATTATCAAAATCAGCGAGGAACAAATAAATCTTTCTTGGGAACTTTTCCAAAAATATGATGATCAGAAATTTAGTTTCACTGATTGTCTATCTTTTACAGTTATGAACCTGTTAGGCATAAATTTAGTTTTCACTTATGATTCTCATTTTTCAACAATGGGATTTAATATTATTGGCAAAAAAGATTCAGAAAGCTCTTTTTAACCTAAGCCAGTATAACTCATTACAAGACAAGTAAATTTAAAAAATGACAAACAATAACATACAGACCCTTTTAAGAGAGATTCCCGGGGTTGATTCTCTTCTTGAAAAAATCAAAAATAGCCCTGATTTTAAAAATATTCCCCTTTCTGTAGTAAAATCTTCAATAAGAGAGGTCCTTGAGCGTATTAGAACAAGTATTTTGAACGGAGTTATTGGAGAAAAAGAGGTCTATTGTGATGCTATAAACGATAAAGTTATTCTCCACGAAAAGATTATTCAAGATGTTCTAATTTATGCCAAAGAGACAATAGCTCCAAGACTTGTTCCAACAATAAATGCAACTGGGGTTGTTTTGCATACAAATCTTGGAAGATCACTTTTATGCCAAGATGCTCTTGAGAGAATAAACCAGATTGCGGCGGGTTTTTCAAACCTTGAGTTTGATATAAAAAAAGGGAAACGTGGTGAGCGTTACAGTGCTATAGAACAGATTCTGTGTGAGTTGACTGGAGCTGAATCTGCCATGGCTGTAAACAACAATGCAGGGGCGGTCTTTCTTTGTCTCAATACTTTAGCAAGAGATTGTGAGGTTGTTGTCTCGCGTGGGGAGCTTGTTGAAATTGGCGGCTCTTTTAGAATCCCTGATGTTATGGAAAAAAGTGGCTGTAAACTCAAAGAGGTTGGCACAACAAACAGAACTCATCTTCGCGATTATGAATCTGCAATAATTGACAAAACCGCCTTGCTTCTTAAAGTGCATACAAGCAACTACACAATTGAGGGCTTTACAGCAAGTGTGCCTCTGACTGAGCTTGCATTGCTTGGAAAAAAACATAATTTGCCTGTAATGGAAGATTTAGGCAGTGGTTCACTTATCGATCTCTCAAAATATGGTCTTGCCCGCGAACCAACTGTATCTGATGTGGTTTTATCAGGTGCTGATGTTGTAACATTCAGCGGAGACAAGCTACTTGGTGGTCCTCAAGCTGGGTTGATAGTTGGGCGTGCTGATGTAATTAAAAGGATAAAATCAAACCCTTTAACACGTGCTCTTAGAATTGATAAATTGACTCTTGCTGCATTGGAAGCAACTTTAAATCTTTATAGAGATGAGATGCAGGCGATAAAAAAAATTCCAACATTAAGAATGTTGACCATGCCGTTTGATGAGACAGTTGAGAGAGCCAATAAACTTATTAATGATATTAATCTAAAGATAGAAAGCATGGGGATAGAAGATAGAGTAGTTGTTGGTTATGCAGACCTCTCTTCTCGAACAGGTGGAGGCTCTTATCCTGAATATTCAATACCAAGTAGATGTGTAACCATTGACCCAAAATCTATATCAGCATCGCTTCTTGAAAAAAAGATGCGTCTTTATAAGCCATCAATCATCGGTAGGATTGATAATAATAGGTTTATAGTCGATCCAAGAACCTTACAAAAAGGCGAAGATCAGATTATCTGTAATGCTCTTGCAGATATTTTAAATAGAGAATAAGAATTGGGAACTGACATGGAACTTTTATACAAAGGCAGCAATTTCTCTTCCAAAGAAATTTCATTTATGAAATCTGGCTCTGATGCCATCTATCACTCTGATTTTACACCAAATCAATATATCTCAGATTTTCTTAACTCCTCAGACCCTCCTAATCTTCCTGACTCTCTTATTGAAAAAAATGATGAGCTTAATAATCAATGGTTAGTCCAATTTAATTTGTTTACTAAAGAGATATTACAGACTCCTGACAGACCTTTTACATGCTTTGTAATCAAATTTGAATTTCCAGATATGTCTGCAAAAATAAAAAACAAGAAAGAGACTTTAGCCCATGCACTTAATGCCTCAATAATAGATGAAGGTGGCATTTGGCAGTGGCTATCTGAATCAACATTGATAATTGTGTTATGGGGAGATGATCCTGTTCAGGCAGAAGAGACAATCAAAGATTTTATAAAATTTACAGATATAACACTTAAAATTCCATGTTATGTAGGGGCGGCAGTTTTTCCTTTTATGGATTTTGATCCTTCAACTATTGTGTGTAGTGCCGTAAAAGCTCTTGATCACGCTGCATTTTTTGCTCCAAATTCTCTTATTTTTTTTGATGATATTACCCAAAATATCTACGGCGATAGGTTATATCAGCTTGGAAGATTAGAAGATGCTGCAAAAGAGTATGAACAAGGTCTTAAAATTAAAGGAGATAACTTAAATATCCTTAACAGTCTCGGAGTATGCTACAGCTTAATGAACAGACTTGATCTTGCAAGAGAACAGTTTGAAAAAGCTATTATCAAATATAGTGAGCTTGAATATGGATATAAAGAGTCTGAACATGAGCTGCCTAAAATAGGAGTAGATGGTAGTGAATCATCTAAAACTGATGATAACTATTTCATGTTTCTCTATAACGCTGCCTTAACATGCAATCTTATGGGCGATATTGAAAATGGAATTGCCTATATTAATAAGGCTACAGCCATCAATAAAGGCTTCTTTGAAACAGAATTAACTGCTGGAATTTTATTTTTCAAAGTTAGTATAAAAAACGGTGAGTTAAAAAATAAGCAGATGGCTGATCAAGCATTAATTCATATAAACAATGCAGTTAAACTTAACCCAGAATCAGCAATAGCACACAGGTTACTTGGAGAGCTTTATTTAGAGACAAATCAGCCTTCAAAAGCTGTTAATGAGTATAAGCTGGCATTAAAAATAAATCCTTATGATGCAAGTTCTATGTCAGGACTTGCAAGGTCATTTGAGATTCAGAATAAAAATCTTGATATTGCCCTTAACCTTGCCATTCACAGCCTTGAGATCGCACCTGATAACCCATATTTTAGAACCCGTCTTGCAAAAATATATCTTAAAAAAGGAAAATACGATTTTGCAGATATTGAATTTTCAACAGCAGAGAGACAATTTAAAGCAGCAAATATCTATCTAAACAAAGATGATTGTAAAGATACAAACAGCCCATTGGCTTTTAGCTCAACAACAATTGGGACAGAAGAGGATATAGAGATAGTTAAAGAGATTGTAGAGATAGATAATATGTTTGAATATAGCGATGATGCCAAATCAGAAGAACCCAGAAAGAAATCAGCATAAAAGGAATTGATGGACACAGCACAATTAATACTTGAGACTCTTAATGAGAGTATCAAGGTAAAACAAGATTTTATAAGTAGCCATGTTGCACAGATTCAGAGCTGTGTAAATCTCATAGTTGAAACACTCAAAAACGGAAACAAACTTCTAATTTTTGGCAATGGAGGAAGTGCCGCAGATGCCCAACATTTTGCAGCAGAGTTTGTGAATCGATTTCAGATAGAGCGTCCTCCTCTTGCAGCACTTGCCTTGACTACCGATACATCGATCATCACAAGCATTGGCAACGACTACTCTTTTGATGACATTTTTCTCAAACAGGTTCAAGCACTTGGCAAAAAAGGCGATATTGCGGTCTGCATTACAACAAGCGGAAATTCACCAAATGTAATTAAAGCTGCAACAGAGGCAAAGGCAATGGGTCTGAAAATTGTCGGTTTTTCAGGAAATAGGGGGCAACTTAAAGAAATTTCAGATATTGCCTTTTGTGTGAATTGTGAGGTTACAGCAAGGATTCAGGAATCGCACATTACGCTTATACATATTTTGTGTGATTTGACGGAGAGGAAATTACAATGTCAGAAAGATACAAAATCATTATAGCTTTTCAGATTAAATTTTAGAAAGAGGAACAAAATGCCTATATACGAATACAGATGTAAAACTTGCGGTAATAACTTTGAAAAATTAGTAATTGGAAGCGATATCCCATCATGTCCAGCGTGCCACAGTAATGACCTTAATAAATTGATGTCTGCGTGTGGTTTTATATCTATCACACCATCAGGTGCTGCTGGTGCTGTTCAAACAAAAACATCGGCTGGCACATCATGCAGTGGATGTTCAGCAACAAGTTGTGGGACTTGTGGAAGTAAATAAAACAATGACAAAAATAATTAAAATAGGCACAAGAGGTAGTCAGCTTGCACTTTGGCAGGCAAATTGGGCGAAATCCCAAATTGAGCAGATATTTCAAAATAATATCTCTATTGAAATTGTAAAAATAAAAACCACAGGCGACCAGATAACTGACCGCCCTTTATCAATGGTTGGTGGAAAGGGGCTTTTTGTCAAAGAGATTGAACAGCAGCTTCTTGATGGACAGATTGATATTGCAGTCCACAGCATGAAAGATATGCCGGCAGATTTGCCAGATGGCTTGACTATTGGTGCAATTCCAGTAAGAGCAAATCCATTTGACGTTATTATATCAAGAGACAACATTCCATTGAATGATTTGCCAGCAGGCTCACGGATTGGCACAAGTAGCTTAAGACGTGCATCTCAAATAAAACATATTCGCCCAGATATTAACCCTATTTCAATACGTGGTAATTTAGATACACGACTTAGAAAATTGGATACAGGTGAATATGACGCAATTATTCTTGCTGCTGCGGGTCTCATCAGGCTTGGAATGGCTGATAGAATCACCCAATATCTTGATGAAAATACGATGGTGCCAGCAGTGGGGCAGGGTGCTTTGTGTATTGAATCTCGTCAGATTCATGCTCAATCTGAGCAACACGATCTCTTAATTTCCAAGATTATGGCAAAACTTGATGATCTATCAACACGAATTCCAGTTGAGGCAGAGAGAGCTTTTTTGAAAAAAATGGAAGGAAGTTGTCATATACCAGTGGCGTGTTTTGGCAGATTGCTCAAATTGGCTGATTCTCAGCCTATGTCAGCCACAAATCAACTGGTTTTAACAGGGCTGGTAGCATCTGAAGATGGTCTAAAAATCATAAAAGAAACCTTAACGTCGCCATTGGAAATTTTAGGGAACAACGAGCGTTGTTCCCTACTATCTTCTGAAAAAATCGGAATGGAGCTTGCTGATCTGCTGCTGACAAAAGGTGCAAAAAAAATACTTGAAAGTTTAAAATAGGAGCTTAAACAAGCCGATATTTATCAAATTTGGTTCGTAACATGATTGAATAGTTATTAAAAGAGGTGGTTTATGGCGTTACCAATTGCATCAACTCCAATATTGAGTGGTGAAGAAGCAGAAGATTTTGACAGGAAAATTTTAGAAGGGCTTAAAAAGCCTGTCTATCCTGTTCCAACTCCTAAATTAGACAATGCTAAAAGATTGATAAAAGAATATGCAGACAAACTTAAGAAACAATGTTGAATATAAAAACTTACTCCTAATAATAATTTATAATCCATAAACAGTTTTGTGGAGATTAGAAAAAATTGACAAATATTAAAAAAGGCAAAGTATATCTTATTGGTGCGGGTCCAGGAGACCCACAACTTATTACAATCAAGGGAATGGAGTGCATTAAAAAAGCTGATGTTGTTGTCTATGACTACCTTGCAGCCCCTGCCTTGCTAAAATATGCTCGAAAAGATACTCAAATTATCTATGTGGGAAAAAAGGGTGGTGATCACACCATGTCCCAAGAGAAGATAAATCAACTTTTAGTAGATAAGGGCAAACAGGGGCTTGTAGTATCACGGCTCAAAGGTGGTGATCCCTTTATTTTTGGCAGAGGCGGAGAAGAGGCAGAGGCTCTTATTGATGCGGATGTTTTGTTTGAAGTGGTGCCAGGTGTTACATCAGCAGTTGCAGCCCCAGCTTATGCAGGTATCCCTCTTACTCACAGAGATTACACATCTTCAGTATCGCTCATTACAGGACACGAAGACCCGCTAAAAGATGAGAGTTCTATCAGATGGGATACCCTTGCAAAGAGTGGCAGCACGCTTGTATTTTTTATGGGTGTTAAAAATCTTCCAAATATTTGCGAAAAACTGATTGAAAATGGAAAGTCGCCAGATACACCAGTTGCTTTGGTAAGATGGGGAACAACACCAAAACAGCAGACTGTTAGTGGAACTCTTGCCAATATCGTTGAAAGAGTTGCTAAAGCAAAACTTAAACCACCATCATTGATTGTGGTTGGTGAGGTTGTCTCTTTACGCGAAAAGATGAAATGGTTTGAAAATCGTCCATTTCATGGCAAACGGATTGTCGTAACAAGGGCAAGAGAACAGGCAAGCGATTTAGTTGCAGCACTTACAGAGCTTGGGGCAGAGTGTATTGAGATTCCAACAATTAAAGTTATGCCTCCTTCTGATAACACCCCTCTTGAGATGGCAATAGAAAATATTAACACCTATGACTGGCTTATATTTACAAGCGTTAATGGAGTAAAATTCTTTTTTGATACTTTGTTTAGATTGGGTAAAGATGTCAGAATTTTAGGGCATCTTCAATTTGCATGTATAGGTCCTGTTACTAAAGAAGAATTAAAAAGTCATGGGATTATTTGCGATGTTTTACCTGAGAGCTATAGAGCAGAGTCAATTGTTGATGCTTTTCAAGGTTTAAATAATCAAGGAGGTAATGGTAAGAGCGAGTCTGCTGATATTGAGAATGAGAATATTGAGAGCAGAAAGATAGATATTAAGGGTAAACGGATTTTGCTTCCAAGGGCAAAAGAGGCAAGGTCAGTGCTTCCAGAGGAGCTTACTAAAATGGGTGCTGTTATTGATGAAGTTACAACATATATCACAGAACAGGTTACAGACGCAAAAGATGAGCTTCTAACGCTTCTTGAAAATGCCAACACCGATAAAACAAAAGAGAACAATGACAATGCAGGTATTGATATTGTTACCTTTACAAGCTCATCAACTGTGAAGAATTTTAAAGCACTTTTGCCGCAAGATAAGTTTTCTGAGCTTATGAAAGGCGTAACTGTTGCCTGCATCGGTCCCATAACTGCTGATACAGCAATAGCAGAAGGCTTTAAACCCAATATTATTGCCACAGAATACACAATACCCGGACTTGTTAATGCGATGGTTGAGGCTATCAAGAACAATTAGATATTGCGATGAAATATCTAATTTTATAATGTTCAATGTCATAAATTTAATTTGCATTCAATCCTTCGCCGCAGGCTAAAGCCATCGGCGAGATGTGCAAGTCCTCTTAAGAGGACTTCAATAAAGTTAGCCCATAGCTTTAGCTTAGGGCGATAAATGAAATCAAAAAAAGTAATTCCTTATGCCCATAAACCAATACCTAAAACAAGTTAAACAAAGATTTGCCGCTGGCATCTCTACCGAGCATAGTTACCGCTCTGATTTGCAAGTATTGTTAAGCAATCTTGTTAAAGGGATTACTGTAACCAACGAACCTAAAAGGCAGAAATGCGGGGCACCTGATTATATAATCCAAAATAAAGAGGTTCCGTTAGGGTATATAGAAGCCAAAGATATCGGGATTGATCTAAATAAAACCGAACGAACAGATCAGATGAAGCGTTATCTTGCAAGTCTTGATAACCTTATTCTTACTGATTACTTGCAATTTAGATTTTATAAGTATGGAAGTAAAGTCAGCGAGATAAAAATCGCCTCAATAGAAAATGGCAAGTTGGTTGTCTGTCCAGAACAATTCCCCTCGTTTGAAACACACATCAAAGATTTTTGCGGTTTTACAGGACAGACCATCAAATCAGCAGAAAAACTTGCCAAAATGATGGCTCAAAAAGCCAAAATGATGGAAGAAGTTTTGTTCAATGCTGTAAAAAATGAAGATAGCGAAGATAACTCCCTGAAAGACCAGTTAGAGGCATTCAGGCAGATATTAATAAACGATTTAGATGAAAAGACCTTTGCTGATATTTACGCCCAAACTATTGCTTATGGTCTCTTTGCAGCAAGATTACACGATAAGACTTTGGAAGATTTCTCAAGGCAGGAAGCAAGAGAACTTATTCCAAGATCAAACCCATTCTTGAGAAACCTTTTTGATTATGTTTCAGGTGCCCAGTTAGATGAAAGAGTTGTCTGGATTGTCAATGATCTATGCGAAATTTTCAGGGCAACTGATTTGCAATCTATTTTGTCAGATTTTGGAAAGGCAACTGGACAAAATGATCCTTTTCTCCATTTCTATGAGACCTTCCTTACCGAATACGATCCCAAATTAAGAAAATCCAGAGGCGTTTATTACACACCAGAACCAGTTGTTAATTTCATTGTTCGGGCAGTTGATGATATTTTAAAAGAGGAGTTTGGGCTTTCAAAAGGGTTGGCAGACACTTCAAAGGTTAAAATCAAACGTAAAATCGAAGGAACAGCAACCAAAAAGGGGAAAGATGTTTATAAAGAGGAGGAAATCCATAAAGTTCAGATACTTGACCCTGCTACAGGAACAGGCACTTTTTTAGCAGAGACAGTTAAACAGATTTACTCCAAGTTTAAAGGTCAGGAAGGTTTGTGGTCAAGTTATGTTGAAAAAGACCTTATCCCTCGAATAAATGGTTTTGAAATCTTGATGGCATCATACACAATGTGCCATTTAAAACTTGAAATGCTCTTAAATGAAACAGGATACAAGCCCAAAAATGATAATCAACAACCTCGATTAAAAGTTTATCTGACCAACAGCCTTGAAGAGGTTAATCCATATACTGGAACTCTGTTTGCAAGCTGGTTGTCAAGAGAGTCAACCGAAGCAAACTATGTCAAGCGTGATGCTCCAGTTATGGTTGTAATTGGTAATCCGCCGTATAGTGGGGAAAGTGCGAATAAAGGCAAATGGATAATGAATCTCATGGAGGATTACAAAAAAGAACCGGGTGGAAATGAAAAATTAAAAGAGCGAAATCCTAAATGGATTAATGATGATTATGTCAAATTTATTCGTTATGGACAATTTTTTATAGAAAAAAACGGAAGCGGCGTGCTGGCGTTTATTAATCCACATGGATTTTTAGATAACCCGACTTTTAGAGGTATGCGTTGGAATTTACTAAAAACATTTGATAAAATTTACACCATAGACCTACACGGCAACGCCAAAAAAAAAGAATTTGCACCAGATGGAAGCATTGACCAAAATGTATTTGACATAATGCAAGGTGTTTCTATTAATTTATTTGTAAAAACAGATAAGAAAAAAAATAATGAATTAGGAAAAGTATTCCATTGTGACTTATTTGGTAAAAGAGAAGTTAAATATAATTTTCTTTTTGAAAATTCAATAAAATCAGTTTTGTATAAAGAACTTCCAAATATTGCACCTAATTATTTTTTAGTATCAAAAGACTTTGATCTCCAAGAGATATATGACAAAGGTATTAGATTAGAAGAGTTGTTTACATCAAATAATGTAGGAATAGTCACAGCAAGAGATAATTTTACAATACACAATAGTAAAATTGAATTACAGAAAACTATTGAAGAGTTTTTAACTTTAGATGACGAGACAGCAAGAGTCAGATTTCATTTAGGTAAGGATGTTAGAGATTGGCAAGTCAACTTTGCAAAAAAGGATTTACAAAAAAACTATCCTAACAAGGGAGCGGTTGTAAACATTAATTATAGACCTTTTGATGTCAGATGGACATTCTATACTGGCAATTCAAAAGGGTTTCATTGTTATCCAAGAACAGAAATAATGAAGCATTTCATAAAAGGAAATGTAGGTATTGTTTATAAACTTGGAAACTCAGAAGAACAATCAGCTTCCGCAATGGTTACAAATACTATAATTGACTTCAGAAGCTGGTCAAGACCAGGTATGCAAGGTGGTGATTATGTCGCCCCGCTTTATTTATATCCTGATGCAAGTGGACAGCAAACAATTGACCAAGCAATCCAAAGAACCCCAAACCTCAACCTCGAAATCATCAAGCAAATATCAAAAAAACTATCTTTAGCCTTCACACCTGAAAAAGAGACAACCGAAAACACCTTTGCACCAATCGACATTTTAGATTATGTTTACGCTGTTTTGCACTCTCCAACATACCGCGAGAAATACAAAGAGTTTTTAAAAATAGACTTTCCACGAGTTCCCTATCCTGAAAATAAAGAGATATTTTGGCAATTAGTCAAACTCGGTGGTGAACTTCGCACTATCCATCTATTGGAAAACCCGATTGTTGAAGAGTATATTACAACCTATCCAATAGACGGAACAAACATAGTGGAAAAACCACAATATTTAGATGGTAAAGTCTATATCAACAAAGAGCAGTATTTTGATAAAATGCCTGAAATAGCTTGGAATTTTTATATTGGCGGTTATCAGCCAGCACAAAAATGGTTGAAAGACCGAAAGGGCAGAGAGTTATCAGTTGATGACATTTTACATTACCAGAAGATTATTGTAGCATTATCAGAGACTTATAGAATCATGCTGATTATAAGGGATTTGGAGTTGTGAGATTCCAAAGAGATAAAAATGGAAATCAAATTATACAATGATGTTGTGTTTAAATGGGTGTTTGGAAGACAGGAGCAGACTTATCCCTTAATCTGTTTTCTCAATTCTGTAGTCTCTTATGACCTTGATGATTGTTCTGATACGGACAAATCTAAATTTTCAGAGGTTGAGATTCTAAATCCTTATGATGTGAATGAGCCATTTACAAGTGAGAAGCAGGGAATACTTGATATAAGGGCAAAAGATATTAACAGCCATGAGTGGATTGATTTGGAGATTCAGGTTGTCCGCACTTCGGATTATCGTGAGCGGTCAAAATATTATCTTGCTGGTATGTATCGTGATCAGTTGAAAAAGAGCAGTTGGCATAATTACGATGAACTACGAGCCTGTTATGGAATCCACATTCTGGTAGATTCAATTTTTCAAGACAAAGATGAAGAAGAGTTCTGGTTTAATCACTATAGAATGCTTAATGTTAGAACACACAAACCACTGATGAACCATTGGAATCTTTATTATGTTGAGTTAAACAAGTTCTTGAAATGTTTTGAGAAAGCTAAACTCAGCAAAACAATTGAAGAAGGTTCTAAGAATATAATGTCTTTTAGCAAAGAGCTTGAACTTTGGAGCTATTTTTTAGGAACAATCCAAGATAATTCAAAACCGCTGTCCCCTGTTTTGAGTAAAATTAAGGGAATAAAGGAGGTATTTGAGATGCTTCAAACCTTTACAAAAGATGACAGACTAAGAGAACAGTATCGCCTGCATGAGGAGTTTATAAGAGTTCAAAGAGGCGAGGAGGCCAGAAAAGAAAGATTAAAGCAGCAATATAATAAAGCGTTACTTGACCTTGAGCAAGCTGTAAAGGCTAAAGAACAAGAGCGTAAAGCCAAAGAACAAGAGCGTAAAGCTAAAGAAGAGGCTTTAAAAAGAAACGCAGAGGAAAGAAAAGCCAAAGAAGAAGAGCGAAAAGCCAAAGAAGAGGCTTTAAAAGCTAATGAAGAGGCTTTACAAAGAAATAACGAAATTTTGAAAGTATCTGTTTCATCTCTTAAAACAGCAGGTTATTCAAACGATAAAATCGCAGTAATGTTAAATATACCTTTGAAAGAAGTTGAGAGTATTTAAAAACCAGATGAATTCACTTACACAACCATTTATTCATTCAGATAATCGAATTATAAATTATCTTCGTATCTCAGTTACAGACAGATGCAACCTTGCATGTCGATATTGCGTGCCGAAAGAGGCATTGCGATTTATAAACCATGATAAAATTGCAAGATACGAAGAGTTACACAAAATTGTCGTATGTGCCTCTGAGGTTGGAATTACTAAATTAAGAGTTACAGGAGGGGAACCCCTTATGCGTAAAGGGGTTTTGCCTTTTATAAAGGGCTTATCAAAGATTGATGGAATAAAAGATATTTCAATTACTACAAACGGCGTTCTACTTGAACCTAACATAAACGAAATCATAGAGTCAGGTGTAAATAGGATAAATATAAGTTTAGATACTCTTAAGCCAGATAGGTTCGCATTTATATCAGGACGAGACAATTTTAGAGCTGTATGGCAAGGAATCATGTCAGCTCTTGATAAGGGGCTTTCACCTGTGAAGCTAAATGCTGTTATATTAAGAGGAATAAATTATGATGAGATTGAAGATTTGGCGGCACTCTCTTTAAAGTATCCTTTTCATGTTCGATTTATTGAGTATATGCCTATGGGAAATTCAGCAGTCGATATTTCACAACAAGTTCTTATACCTGAAATCAGAGAAAGAATTGAGCAAAAGATGGGAAAACTCGATTCAGTAGGAGCTATAAACTTAGAGGCTGGACCCGCAAAGCGTTATAAAATAAAAGGAGCTTTAGGGGAGATTGGTTTTATATCACCCGTTAGCTCTCATTTTTGTCATCAGTGCAATAGGTTAAGAGTTACATCAACTGGACATTTACGACCTTGCCTTTTAAATAATCAAGAGTTTGATATTTTGACACCATTGCGTCAAGGTGCTTCTTGTGAAACCATAAAGCAGATTTTCCTTTCAGCAATTAAACGAAAACCCTCAACCCATAACCTTAATTATTCTGATAATCTAACGATAAGCGATATTAATAAAAACTTTTCTCTAAGCTCTCAGATAAGCAATAACCGTGTGCAGACGCAAATGTCAACAATTGGCGGATGATTTACGGCAGATAATAACTTAAAAGGTTGCGTCTAAATTTAAACATTTTAGGAGAAATTAGGGACAGATGAATAAAGCATACGGACTTGCAATTCTTACAGTTCTTTTTTGGTCAACATCGGCAACAGCCTTTAAACTCTCTCTTAAACACCTTGATTTTCTACAGCTTCTATTTTATTCAAGTTTAGTTGCAACTGTTGTAATAGCTGCTATTTTAGTAGTTCAAGGAAGGTTCAAAGAGATATTTACCCTTGAACGCCAAGATTATATAAATTCGTTGTTTTTAGGTTTTATAAATCCATTTGTATATTATCTTATGATATTTAAGGCATACGATCTTCTTCCTGCTCAAGTTGCCCAATCTGTAAATTATACATGGGCAATAATGCTTACACTTCTCTCTGTTCCTATCCTTAAACACCCGTTTGGAAAAATTGACTTTATTGCCATGATTATCTGCTACACAGGTGCTGTTATTGTCTCTACTCATGGGGACATTTCAAGCTTCAAGAGCTTAAATTTAAACGGTCTTCTTTTAGCAATTGGTAGTACTGCTGTATGGGCAGTTTACTGGATTATGAATGTTCGTATGCCTCGTGAACCTATTGTTGGTCTTTTTCTTAATTTCCTATTTAGTCTTCCTTTATCGGCATTAACGTGTATTTGGTTTTCAAGTATAACCGATATTTCACTTAAAGGGCTTGCTGGGGCGGTCTGGGTAGGGTGTTTTGAATTAGGATTTACCTTTGTTATTTGGCTTACAGCACTTAAACTTAGCAAAAACACAGGTAAACTTGCCAATATTATCTTTTTAACTCCATTTATCTCATTGATATTCATTAGGTTCTTTTTAAACGAGACCCTATTTATATCGACATTTATTGGGCTTGCGTTTATTGTGTCTGGGCTTTTACTCCAAAAGACAGCATCATAAATATCAAGATAAACATATAGTTTTTAAGAAGGAAAACAAAATGAGTGAATATGTAAATATTTTTCAAGGCGGTTATAACCCTTTTGAAGCATTATCAATCTTGTTGAAAAATGAAAAAGAGCGTGTTGAAAAAGCTATTAAAACTCGCGGACACTTTACCCCAGTTGATTTAAGTAAGAAACGCCCATTGACAATTGGATTTGCCCCGGGTGATGGAATTGGTCCTATTGTTGCAAAGGCTGCCCTTACCATTCTTGAGACTATGCTCTCAAACGAGATGGCAAAAGGAGAGATCACAGTTATTGAGATACCTGACCTTACAATAGAAAAGAGGCTTGAGCTTGATGTTGTAGCACCTCAAACTTCCATTGATGTGATTGACAAGTGCGATGTTATATTAAAGATGCCTTTGGAGACCCCTGATAGCTCAAAATACCCAAATGTTCCAAGTGCAAATGTTTGGATGAGGCAATATATGGATCTCTTTGCCTGTCAAAGAGGGATTAAAAATGAAGAGTTAGGAATTGATTTTACTATTTTCAGATGTAATCTTGGTACTCCATATCAAGATGCAAAATCAGCAGGGGTCTCTTTGTTAAATGGTCAAGAGGAGTATGCTCTCTGCTTCTGGCCTCAGGCAAGAATTGATATTGAACGCCTCACTCATCTTGCCTGTATCCATGCAAAAGAGCAGAGCCTAAAAATTGATAAGCTAAATTTAAGTCCAAATGGTAAAGAGCAAAATGTGACACCAGCGGTTGTTCTAAATTTCAAAGATAATGTTATAAAGCCAGATGCTGCTGCTTTAAATTGGGCAAAAGCCTATATTGACACAAATTTTCCTGAAGTTGACTATCTCTCTGTAAAACCTGATGACTTTTCATACACAGTTACTCAGCCATCAAAACTTCAATCAATGAGAGGAGAGAAAACAGGAAAAGAGTTTAAACTCACCACTATGGTTTGCAATAACATTGTAGGCGATATGGCAGGAGACGAGGCTGGAATGTATGTTGGTGGTATTGGGGGGGTAGGTTCAGCAAACATATCATTCTCACAAGGTATGTTTGAAGCTGGAGGTGGTACAGGCACAAGAATGATGCTTGAAAATAGAGGTCATTTTTCATCTCCTGTAGCTGTTGCTAAAGCAACTGGAGAATTACTTGATTTTATTGGTTATCCTGATTTAAAAGAAAGGGTTTTTGCTGCTGTAGATGATTTAACTTCTGAAAACTTAGTGCCAAACGGCGGTAAAAATGGAATAACTTGTGAACAAGCAACTGAGTTTCTTTTAAACAAACTCAAAAGTTTTTAAATAGCAGTTATTTTAAACAATTAGTATGTAATAATATTTATACAAATAAACAAAAGGTGATTTTATGAACAAAAAAATGCAAACAATTGACGGTAATACAGCAGCAACACACGTAGCTTATGCCATGAGCGATGTTGCAGCTATCTATCCAATAACCCCATCAAGCCCACTTGGTGAAATTGCCGACAGCTGGGCAGCGGCTGGAAGAAAAAACATATTTGGTCAAATTTTGACCGTAAAACAGATGCAGTCTGAAGCTGGTGCTGCTGGTGCTGTTCATGGTTCTCTTTCTGCTGGAGCTTTAACAACATCTTTTACAGCTTCACAAGGACTTCTTCTTAAAATACCTAATATGTATAAGATTTCTGGTGAGCTTCTGCCTTGTGTAATTCACGTTACAGCAAGGGCAATTTCAGCACACGCACTCTCAATATTTGGAGATCACCAAGATGTAATGGCTGCCCGTCAGACAGGATTTGCAATGCTTGCCTCAAGCTCTGTTCAAGAGGCAATGGATCTTGCGTTAGTTGCCCATCTCTCAACACTTGAGGCAAGAGTTCCGTTCATGCACTTTTACGATGGATTTAGAACTTCGCACGAAATTCAAAAAATTGAAGTTATTGATTATGAAGATATGGCTTCTCTTATGAACTGGGAGGCTTACAAGTCATTCAAAGCCCGTGCAATGAATCCCGAATCACCAAATACAAGAGGAACTGCCCAGAACCCTGACATCTATTTTCAAGGCAGAGAGGCGGCAAATCTCTATTACCAAAAAGTTCCAGCAATTGTTAAAAACTATATGGATAAGGTTGGAGCATTGACAGGCAGATACTACAATCTCTTTGATTACTATGGAGACCCTGAAGCAGACAGAGTGATAATTGCAATGGGTTCAGGGTGCGAAGCTATTGAAGAGACAGTTACAAAGCTCAACAATGACGGTGAAAGGGTGGGAGTTGTAAAGGTGCGTCTTTACAGACCATTTGACGCTTCAGCCATGATGTCGGTAATTCCCGCAACAGCAGAGATTATTACTGTGCTTGATAGAACAAAAGAGCCGGGTGCAATTGGTGATCCGCTCTACCTTGATGTCTGCACAGCATTTATGGAAAAAGGTGAAGGTCCAAAAATTGTTGGCGGACGTTACGGGCTTGGCTCAAAAGAGTTTAATCCACCAATGATTAAAGCAGTCTTTGACAACATGAGATCAGCAGGACCTAAAAACCACTTTACAGTTGGAATTAAAGATGATCTAACAAACTCATCTCTTGAGCCAAAATTTGGCTTTAACCCAGAACCTAAAGGGACAGTTGGGGCAAAATTCTGGGGTCTTGGCTCTGATGGAACTGTTGGAGCAAATCAGAGTGCCATAAAAATTATTGGTGATAACACTGAAAAATATGCTCAAGGCTATTTTGCTTATGATTCTAAAAAATCTGGCGGTATTACAATTTCACATTTAAGATTTGGAGATGTTCCAATAAAGTCAACCTATTTGATTAATGAGCCTGATTTTGTTGCATGCCACAAATCAAATTATGTTCAAATTTATGATGTGCTTGAAGGGATAAAAGAGGGTGGAACATTTTTGCTAAACTCTGAGTGGTCCCTTGAGGATATGGAAAAAAATATTCCGGGTGATGTCAGAAAGACCATTTATGATAAAAAACTTAAATTTTTCAATGTTGATGCCGTAAAGATTGCTGGAGAAGTTGGACTTGGTAATCGTATCAACATGATAATGCAGACCTGCTTTTTTAAACTTGCAAATGTTTTGCCGTTTGAAGAGGCAATTGAGCTTTTGAAAAAAGATATAAAAAAGACTTATGGCAAAAAGGGTGATAAAATTGTTCAGATGAACATTGATGCTGTTGACAAAACGCTTGCTAATTTGGTTGAAGTTAAAGTTCCAGAGAGTTGGAAAAATGCTTCTGGATGGACAGGTGATGCAGATAAAGCAACCAATTTTGTTGATAATGTGATGCGTCCAATTCTTGCTCAAAAGGGTGATTTTCTGCCTGTTAGCTCTTTTCAGCCAGATGGATTTTTTCCAAACTCAACAAGCCAATATGAAAAACGAGGAGTTGCAATCAATGTTCCAGAGTGGATCCCAGAGAACTGTATTCAGTGTAATCAATGCTCTTTTGTCTGTCCGCACGCTGCAATTATCCCAATTGTTGCAACACAAGATGAGCTTAAGGGTGCTCCAGAGACATTTATAACTCAAGAGGGTAAAGGCAAAGAGCTAAAAGATTACAGATTTAGGATTCAGGTAAATGCTCTTGATTGTCAAGGGTGCGGCAACTGTGCTGATATTTGTCCTGCCAAAGTTCCCGCTCTTGTTATGAAGCCTCTTGCAAGTCAGACTGAGGCTCAAGTTCCAAATCACAAGTTCTCACTGAACATATCATTTAAAGAGGGTCTGGTTAAAAAAGATACTGTAAAGGGAAGTCAATTTGTTAAACCGTTGTTGGAGTTCTCTGGTGCATGTTCAGGTTGTGGTGAAACTCCTTATGTTAAGGTTCTAACCCAACTTTTTGGAGATAGAATGACAGTTGCCAATGCTACTGGTTGCTCTTCAATTTGGGGAGGTTCTGCCCCATCAACTCCATACTGCACAAATGCTGCAGGACACGGTCCAGCTTGGGCAAGCTCTCTGTTTGAAGATGCTGCAGAGTATGGTTATGGCATGATGCTCGCTTTCAACAAGAGACGTCAGGCACTTGCATCAAAGATAAAAAAGATTCTTGAGGTTGAGGGGTGCGGCTGCGGACATGATAATTGCAAAGGCTCAATGTCATCAGAGCTTAAAGATGCACTTAATGGCTGGCTTGCTGGCATGAACAGTGCTGAGGCATCAAAAGAGTATGGCGAAAAGATCAAACACCTTATTAGAACTGAGCATGGCAAAGGGTGCTGTTCAACATCTTCATCACATACCCACTCATCATGCTGCTGTTCAGATACACATACTCACGCTTCAAGCTCATGCTGCACAGACACTCATACTCACGCCTCAAGCTCATGTTGCCAATCTTCTGATTGCCAACTTTGTGAGATTCTTGAAGACAAGAACCTTCTTACCAAAAAATCTCACTGGATATTTGGTGGTGATGGCTGGGCTTATGATATTGGATTTGGCGGTGTTGACCATGTCCTTGCCTCTGGCGATGATATAAATATTCTTGTTATGGATACAGAAGTTTACTCTAATACTGGCGGTCAATCATCAAAGGCAACTCCAACTGGTGCAATTGCAAAATATGCAGCATCAGGTAAAAAGATTGGAAAGAAAGATTTAGGGGCAATGGCAATGAGTTATGGCTATGTTTATGTTGCTTCAATTGCAATGGGTGCAAGTAAACAGCAGACAATGAAAGCATTTCTTGAGGCAGAAAGCTACCCCGGACCATCTTTGATAATCTCTTATGCTCCTTGTATTAATCAGGGAATCAAAAAAGGCATGGGTAAAACTCAACTTGAGAGCCAGCTTGCAGTGGCATCAGGGTTCTGGCCAATGTATCGCTATAACCCACTCCTCAAAGCTGAAGGCAAAAATCCGTTTATTCTTGATTCAAAAGCACCTGATGGCACAATTCAGGAGTTCCTATCTGGTGAAAATAGATTTGCAGCCCTTGAAAAAAGTTTGCCAGAAGAGTCAGCACGCTTAAGAGCCAAGATTGAACAGGAAGTAAATGAGAAATATGCACAGTTGAAGAAACTTGCTGAGGGATAATTTAAGTTATACTGTTTCGGTCATAAGTTTAGTTTCTCATATATAAAAACTAAACTTATGACCGTTTGAAGTATATATCTGATTTAACGTGGGGGTAGCTTAAAAATGATCTGCCTCACATTTGTTATTTTTTCTATTAAACCTTAACTTTAGCGATATTTATTTTAGATAAATAGCTAAGAAGGATAATATGCCCGCAAGAGATATTTATCACTATAATGTAAAAAATGCCTTGATTAAAGACGGGTGGATTATTACACACGATCCTCTATCTTTAAAATGGGGTAAAACAGATATGTATGCAGATTTGGGGGCTGAAAAAATACTCGCTGCTGAAAAAAAACAACGTAAAATAGCTGTCGAAATCAAAAGTTTTGTAGGACCTTCCATAATTAAAGACCTCAGAGATGCTCTTGGGCAATATGTACTGTATCACGATATACTAAAATGCACTGAACCTGACCGCATACTTTATCTTGCAATACGCCAAGCTATCTTTTTATCATTATTTGAAGAACCTATAGGTCAACTTCTCCTCCAAAACCAACGTGTCAGACTTATGGTTTTCGAACATAAAAGAGAGGAAATTTTGCAATGGATACCTTGAATGAATACCGCAGTATTATTGAAAAAGTATTAAGAAACTATGTAAATATCACCTACGCTAATGGAAAGATAGAAAATGAGATAATTATTGACCATAATAATGATCGTTATTTGGTAATGTCATTGGGTTGGGAAAATGTAAGAAGAATTCACGGTTGTATTATACATATAGACATTATTGACGGTATGGTCTGGATACAGAGAGATGGAACTGAAGATGGAATAGCAACTGAATTGGAACAAGAAGGTATGCCTAAAGATCATATTGTCTTAGGATTTCATGAACCTGATGTTCGGTGTCATACTGGATATGCTGTTGCATAACAAAAATTGAGAAAAGTTTCATTGGACATGAATATTAAACCCTTGAATTTTATTATAATTTTTGATATTAATTCCAACTAAAATTGATAATTTTTTTGCTGTAATTTTAAGATATTATAACCAGAAGGAGACTTAATATGAAGGAAGCTGTAATTGTAAGTGGTGTAAGAACACCTGTAGGGG
This sequence comes from Desulfamplus sp., assembly GCA_015231615.1. GTDB lineage: Bacteria > Desulfobacterota > Desulfobacteria > Desulfobacterales > Desulfobacteraceae > Desulfamplus. The sequence goes on from JADGBE010000006.1 coordinate 28,195, forward strand.
CTTTTGGAGGCTCTTTAAAAAGTCTTTCTGTTGTTGAGCTTGGCACTGTTGTAATGAAAAATGTACTTAAGCGAGCTGGCTTAAGACCTGTAGCAGATGATAAAGTTAAATCTTACGGACCAGATTCTCTTAAAGATCAAGATATAATTGCTCTTGAGAAAAAGGGTTATGATTATGATGACTCTTTGACACCTATTCATATTGATGAAGTTATTATGGGTAATGTGCTTCAAGCTGGTCAAGGTCAGAACACTGCTCGTCAAGCAATGATTGCTGCTGGTATCTCACGCTACACTACAGCATTTACGGTAAACAAAATATGTGGTTCGGGTCTTAAAGCCATTGCACTTGCGGCTCAAGCAATCAAGGCTGGGGATGCTGATGTTGTGCTTGCTGGTGGTCAAGAGAGTATGAGTAATGCTCCTATGGCTCTTCTTAAGGCAAGATGGGGACATCGTATGGAGCTAACTGGTGTTGGAGACATTCATGATCTGATGGTTTATGATGGTCTTTATGAGATTTTCTACGGCTACCACATGGGTTTAACTGCTGAAAATATTGTTGAAAAATATGGCATTACCCGTCAAGAGCAAGATGCGCTTGCACTTTTGAGCCATAATCGTGCTTTTAAAGCTGTTAATGATGGCACATTTGCACAAGAAATTATCCCCATAACAATTCCTTCTAAGAAAAAAGATATTGTTGTTGATAAAGATGAGCGTCCAATGGAGACAAGTATGGAGCTTCTTTCTAAAATGAAGCCAGCATTTAAAAAAGATGGCAGTGTAACCGCTGGGAATGCCTCTGGTATCAATGATGGTGCTGCTGCTGTGCTTCTTATGAGTGAAGAGAAAGCTGATTCTTTAGGGCTTGAAAAACTTGCCAGAATTAAAACTTTTGCATCAGGTGGGCTTGATCCTGCATATATGGGGCTTGGTCCTGTTCCAGCAGTTAAAATGGCTCTTGAACGTTCCAAAATGGCAATTAAAGATATTGATCTTATTGAACTTAATGAGGCTTTTGCGGCTCAGGCAATTGGGTGTATTCGTGAACTTGGACTTGATGTTGAAAAACCAAATGAACTTGGAAGCGGTATCTCTATTGGACATCCAATTGGCTGCACAGGTGCAAGACAGATGGTTACAGCAATCAATCAGATGAAGAGAAAAGGCTATTCATCTGGTCTTATATCCATGTGTATCGGCGGTGGCATGGGTATGGCAATGATCATTGAAAGATAGTTTTTTTAGGGGGCAAAACGCAAAAAAACTCTGAAAGGAATTACGCTATGAAAAAATCATCGGCAACATTATCGCAAGTAAGAGATCGTCTGCAAAATCTTGAGGAGCAGGTCAGGCTGATGGATAAAAAACTTCAATTTCAGTCAGGGCTTCCTCATTTCGAGTTTGTGATTGAGTCAGAAGGAGAGGAACTTTGGTCAGGGATGGATTTGTTGAACCGCTATCCTCAAATTTTTCAAAAATATCCAGACAGAGAACTGGTAATCAGCTGGCGATCATCTCCTGTAACACTGATATGACAATGACAACAAAAATGATATTTTCCTGCATTGAACAGGAGCATCATCTTTTTGGAAAGATAAACCGTCCGGTAATTAAACTGGCGGTCTATTCAGTAAGATTCGGACGATGGCTGGAAATCGGAAAGGTTTTAGCAGATACGGGGGCGGATATATCTGTTATTCCGCTGCCGATGGGACAGATTTTGATACATGATATTGAAAAGGGTATTCCGATGTATGTGGGCGGTATTCTATCTTCGTCTGCAACTATCAATGCTTTTGTTCACCGAATAAAAGTCCGAATCGGAGATTGCACTTTTGAAATGCCTGTAGCTGTTTCTGTATCATCGGTTATCCCACCGATATTGGGCAGACAAGAAGCACTTGATCGATTCAGCGTAAATTTCATTTACGGGAAAGAACTTACGTTTGAAATAAATATTTAATTATATTGAGATAAACTAAACAGACGGTCAGCAGATAGCTCTATCGGCTATCGCTACTTGTTGTTATCAATGAGGATAATTTATTATGGATATAAGCAGAAAACTTGGAATTATGATATTTAGTGCGGTGCCTGCAATTATTGGCGGAGGTATTGTGTATCACTTTTTTGGCAGTTTTACACAGGTGATCATTTACGAGATCATTCTTTTGCTTGCTGCATTAGGATGTATTAGTCGATAGTTTTTATGTCGCAATCTCCATGAAATCAAGATAATTAAGTTAAGATAGCGTGGATTGAAACAAAAAAATAAACATAAAATTAAAAAACTCCTTCCGTAAAAAGCAGAAGGAGTTTTTTAATTTTGCCTGATACACCTTTTGTGATGATAAACCACCATTTTGCGAATAATAAAGGAATGTTAATGATAGAAGAGAAGAACGTTACAAGTATTGAGAAAGAGATGACACACTCCTATCTTGAGTATGCCATGAGTGTTATAATAGGCAGAGCATTGCCTGATGTCAGAGATGGATTAAAGCCAGTGCATAGAAGAGTGCTTTTTGCAATGAGGCAGTTAAGAAATGATTGGAACAAGCCCTATAAAAAATCTGCCCGTGTGGTTGGTGATGTAATTGGTAAATATCACCCGCATGGAGACACAGCAGTCTATGATACTATTGTCCGTATGGCCCAGAATTTCTCATTACGTTATACCCTTGTTGATGGTCAAGGTAACTTTGGTTCAGTTGATGGCGACTCTCCAGCAGCCATGAGGTACACAGAGATAAGAATGAGAAAACTTGCTCATCTTATGCTCTCTGATATTGAGAAAGAGACTGTTGATTGGATTCCAAATTATGATGAAACTTTAGAAGAGCCATCAGTATTTCCGACTAAATTTCCAGCGTTATTAGTGAACGGCTCTTCTGGTATTGCAGTTGGAATGACAACCAATATTCCACCTCATAATCTTGGTGAGGTTTGTGATGGTATCATTGCCCTTCTTGATAATCCTGTAATGGATGTTCTTGACCTTATGACTTATATTCCAGGTCCTGATTTTCCAACATCAGGAATAATTCATGGCAAAAAGGGAATTTATGATGCTTACACAACTGGTCGTGGAGTTATCACAATAAGGGCAAAAATGGAAGTTGAGCTAAACAACAAAACGCAAAGAGAGACTATTGTTGTTACAGAGCTTCCATATCAGGTAAATAAGGCAAGATTAGTTGAAAAGATTGACGAGCTGATGCGTGAAAAGGTGATTGAAGGGGCAGCTTATGTCCGTGATGAATCTGATCGTGATGGGATGCGAATTGCCATTGGGTTAAAAAAAGATCAGATTGCAGACGTTGTTATAAATCAGCTTTATAAACATACGTATATGCAGTCAAGTTTTGGAATTATCTTTCTTGCTGTAATCAATAAACGTCCTCAACTTTTTAACATAAAGCAGATTCTTGAGCAGTTTATTAACCACAGAAAAGATGTAATCAGAAAAAGAACAATATTTGATCTTAGAAAGGCTGAAGAGCGGGCACATATTTTAGAGGGGCTTAAAAAAGCATTAGAACATTTAGATGCAGTGGTGGCTTTAATTAGAGGATCAAGATCGCCTGAAGATGCAAAAGTTAGATTAATGAGATTTGACCCTGATAACTTAAATAGTTCAAATAGCTCAGATAATTTTGATAGGTTAAATTATCCATTTGCTTTTTCAGAGTTTCAGGCTCAGGCGATTTTAGAGATGAGATTGCAGAGATTAACAGGGCTTGAGAGAGATAAAATTGAGGAAGAGTATCTCGCTCTCTTAAAAGACATTAATTGGTTTAAAGAAATTATCTCAAGTGATGAGGTTGTTAAGGGGATCATCAAAGATGAGATTTCTGAAATGAGGTCTGAATTTACAGACCCAAGACGCACTGAAATTGTTGAACATTCAGGCGATATTAATATTGAAGACCTCATTGCCCAAGAGGATATGGTAGTTACAATCTCAAGAACAGGATACATTAAACGAAATCCTATCACCCTTTATGAGATTCAGCGGCGTGGCGGTAAGGGTAAAACTGCAATGGGAACAAAAGAAGATGATTTTGTGGAGCATCTTTTTGTTGCATCAACTCATCATACATTTTTGTTTATTACCAATTTTGGCAAGGTTTATCAAAAAAAGGTTTATGATATTCCTATGGCAGGGCGTACCAGCCTTGGTAAAGCCATTGTGAATCTCCTCAATTTTGATGAAGGTGAGAAACTTGCAACAGTTCTGACAGTTCCCCAATTTGAAGAGGGAAAATATGTTATTATGGCAACCCAAAAAGGTCTTGTTAAAAAAACTAATCTTATGTCATATTCAAGACCCCGCTCAGATGGATTGATTGGTATAAAGTTGGTAGAGGGTGATGAACTTATTTCGGCACGCATAACTGACGGAACTATGGATATTTTTCTTGGCTCAAAAGGTGGAAAAGTTATCCGTTTTAGTGAAGAGGAAGTCCGTTCAGTTGGAAGAGGCTCTATGGGCGTTATTGGTATGAGAATAAAGGAGAGCGATAAGGTCGTTGGAATGGAGGCATTAAGCCATGGTCAAACTCTTTTAACTGTTACTGAAAATGGCTACGGAAAACGCACTAAAATTGAAGAATACAACAGTCAAGCTCGAGGTGGACAGGGCGTTTTTTCAATCAAAACATCACAACGAAACGGTATGATGGTCTCTTTGCTTCTTGTTGAAGAGAGTGATGAGCTAATGCTTGTTACAGATAAAGGCAAACTTATCAGAATTCATGTTGGAGGAATTTCAACAATAAGTAGAGCTACACAAGGTGTGCGGCTTATCAATCTCTCTGATGAAGAGAAACTTATAGCAGTGGCTCGGCTTCCAGAAGATGGCACAAATAAGGTTCAAAGATGTTCAGACAGCCAAGAAGATTCCGAGCAAGATTTTGAACAAGATTGTATTCAAGAAGATTTAGCGGTTTCAGATGAAGATGATTTAGAAAAAGATTTTGATGATCCAGAAGAGAGCCAAGATAATGAAGATGAAAGCTATGATGATTTAGACGAAGAAGAAGAAGAGGCAGATGAAACAGATAGCTGAAATCTTTAAAAAATCTGATTATGGTTTGTATCGGTTTTTTGCGGTTGAAATTGCCACTGAGTAGGGCGGGAATATGAGGCGATGAAATTTATTGCTCAAGGATTCAAAAGGAGAAATGCAATGAAAGCAATACAACAGGCTGGATCACATAAAATCAACATTGTGATTGAAAAAGATGAATACGGCTATTACGCTTATTGCCCTGAATTGCAAGGATGTCAGAGTCAAGGGGATACCTTTGAAGAGATTATGTTAAACATAAGAGAAGCAGTAGAGCTGTATTTAGAAACACTCGATCCTGAAGAATTGACAGAATCATTAAGTAAAGAGATTTATACTACCACTTTAGAGGTGGCAATTGCCTAAACAACCGAGAATGACTGCTCAGGAAGCGGTTTCAATGCTTATAGAGGCTGGATATAGTTTTATGCGTAGCAAAGGTAGCCACAGAATTTACATGAAAAATGAGGAGCGTATGGTTATTCCATTCCATGCTGGAAAGATGCTGCATCCTAAAATAGTTAAGCAAGTTTTGGAAGCTGTAAAAAAATAAAATGGAAGAGAAAGATAACGAACTTACAACCAAAGACGACACCAAACAAGGACACCGAAAACGCCTACGCGAAAAGTTTTTTCAAAACGGACTTGGCGGATTTTTAGATTACGAGGTGATTGAGCTGCTTCTTACCCTTAACACCCCGCGTAAAGATTGCAAGTCAACTGCCAAAGAGCTAATAAGCAAATTTAAGACACTGCAAGGTGTATTTGAGGCAAATCCAGAGGAGCTTTCACGCGTAAACGGTGTTGGCGAGGCAAATATATTTGGATTAAAGCTAATCAAAGAGGTTGCAGACAGATACCTTCAAAAAAAGGTTACTGGTCGAGATGTTATAACCAACTCAACTGATCTTATCCACTATCTAAAAAATGCAATTGGTCAGAGAACAAAAGAGGTCTTTGCTGGGGTCTTTCTTGATGCAAAAAATAGAGTCAATGCCCTTGAGATTCTATTTCAAGGCACTTTAACCATGAGTTCAGTTTATCCACGAGAGGTTATTATCAAGGCTCTTGAGCATCGGGCAGCCTCTGTTATTTTTGCCCACAACCACCCTTCAGGAGATTTTTCTCCATCTCCTGAAGATATTGCAATAACAAGGCGATTAGTTTTTGCTTGTCGTCATGTTGGAATTACTGTGCATGAGCATGTAATTACTGGCGATGCTGGTTATTATAGTTTTGCAGATCATGGCTATATTGCTGAATTTAACAGGGAGTTTGAAAAAAATGGCTGATCAAGATGAACAAAATCAATCTGATAAATCTGAACATTGCATAAACAATGGTGTTCCTAATGGTTATATCCCTGACTGTTTTGGTAATCTTGAAATTGTCTTTCCAATGGGCAGCAGAGGATTGAGAGAGACTCCTGATAACTGTATGTATCTTTGTGCCTATAAAACTGCCTGTCTTAAAAAGGCAATGTCAGGCTCAAAGGGAATAGATGTTAAAGAAGAGATACTTGAGCGTGGAGAGAAAGCAGGAGTTATTGGTTTCTTTGAGAGATGGTCAAAGAAAAAGGCTCTTAGTAGAGAAAAAGAACAAGTAAATAATTTAAAATTGTAAATGATAAAATGATTGTATGGCGATAATAGTTCCACATACAATCATTGATGGGTTGGAATTCCTGAATAATAAAACATAATCGGAGGTTAAAACATGAAATCAGTAAAAGATATTAAGGTTTCAGCAAAACGAGTAATGGTGCGTGTAGATTATAACCTTCCAATGGACGAGAACTTAAATATAACTGATGACAATAGAATAAGAGAAACTCTGCCTTTAATTAATTATCTTCTTGAGAACAATGCAAAAATTATTCTTATATCTCACATGGGACGCCCTAAAGGTAAGGTTGTGCCAGCGTTATCTTTAAAACCCGCTGCAACACGTTTATCTGAACTTCTTTTAAAGAGGAATGCCAAGGTTGAAGGAGATGTTAAGATGCAAACCGTTAATTTTATCTCTGATTGTATAGGTGGTGAAGTTGAGAAAAAAGTATCTGAGTTAAAAGATGGTGAAATTTTGCTCCTTGAAAATCTAAGATTCCATGAAGGAGAAAAAACTTCTGATCCTGATTTTGTAAAACAATTAGCTTCTCTTTGCGATGTATATGTAAATGATGCTTTTGCAGTCTCACACAGAAAAGAGGCATCTGTAACCGCACTTCCTATGATGGTTAAAGAGTCAGTTGCTGGTTTTTTACTTGAAAAAGAGCTTCAATGCTATAGTGATGCAATCAAAAACCCAGTAAGACCTCTTGTTGCGATAATTGGCGGTGCTAAAGTATCAAGTAAACTTGCAGCCCTTCAAAATATGCTAAATTGCGTTGATACCCTTATAATTGGGGGGGCAATGGCAAACACTTTTCTGAAAAGTCAGGGCATTGATGTTGGTGCATCTATGGTTGAAGAGGAACTTGTTGAGACTGCTTCAAAAATTATCAAAGAGGCTAAAGAAAAAGGGGTTAGATTGCAATTACCAATTGACCTTGTTTTTGCTTCAAAATTTGATAAAGATGCGGAAAAGATGACCATTGATATTGGCGGTAAGGACGATTCGCAAACCACCCCTACCGAAGGGTGGATGGCATTGGATATAGGCGAAAAAAGTGCTAAAATGTTTGCTGATCTGATTGCTGGGGCAAAGACAATTGTTTGGAATGGTCCTATGGGTGTTTTTGAGATGGAAAGATTTTGTAACGGAACAAGGGCAATAAGTAAAACAATTGCAGAATCTGGAGCATTTTCTGTTGTTGGTGGTGGAGACACAGGGCTTGCGGCTAAAGTGTGTGGCGTTGAAAATAAGGTAAGCTACATCTCAACTGGTGGGGGGGCGTTTCTACATTTAATGGAAGGAAAGGAGCTTCCTGCTGTCGTGGCTCTTGAGAACGGTAAATTTTAACTGTCAATATAAACAAATAGTTAATGACAAAGCTGCTAAATGCTATTGAATCAAGAAAGATTTGACAACTTTTAAAAAGTTGTCAAATTCGTATTTACACCAATTATATTTTCACCCAAAACATTATGAAGTCAAATTTTTATTATCCAGTTATCCAGAACATTATGAAGTTAAATTTTTATACGCTTAAGCATAGCAATCTCGTTGCAGTCAGGGAAATTTACGCACGTAATACAACCTGACCATATTTTGATTGGAAGTTCTGCCCTATCTATCTGTTCAAATCCAAACCTATTAAAAAAAGTGGGTCTGTAGGTAAGGGTAAATAGTTTTGGCATTTTAAATGCTTCTGCCTCTTGTATTGTTCTATCAACTAACATTGAGCCAATTCCTCTACCATGAGCTGTTTCAACAACTGCAAGAGATCTAATTTCTGCAAGGTTAGACCAGCAGAATTGGAGAGCTGAACAGCCAAGAAGTTCGTCTGTAGATTCATCAATATAAACCCAAAAATCTCGAATATGATCATATAATTCACTTAGCGGTCTTGCAAGAAGTTCACCTTTTTTTCCATATAACTGAAGAATTGCATGAATCGACTTAACATCTGCTGGCGTTGCTTTTCTTAACATTTTCCACCTAAAAGTTTCACAATAGTCTCTTGAAGCTCCTCATTAGAGAAAGGTTTGTGAAGAACTCTGTTTATACCAACATTCCCAAGAAGGCTTTTGCTCATTTTTAACTCATCGTTATTCTCTGACTCTACAACATCACTTTGAGTTGTTATCATCACAATTGGTAGGTCAACTGACGAATATTTTTTTCTGATCGCTTCAGAAAGCTGAATACCATTCATTTTGGGCATATTAAGATCAGTTATAACAAGGTCAGGTTTTGATGCGTATATTTGACGTATAGCATCTTCTGGAAATACAAAAGAGGTTACATTGTACCCAAAACCTGTAATTTTATTTTCATAGAGCTTAAGCATCATTTTAGAGTCATCTACAACATAAATCTGGGCAATCTGACAGGCATTCTCTTTTTTCTCTTCTGGGATTAACTGAACAATTTTATCTGCAAGTGCTTGACAATTCTTCTTTCTCAATATCCCAAGAAAATGCTCTCTTGTTTTTTTGTCTGCTTTTGTAGTTACATGCTTAACTGACAACTTAATAAAAGCCTCTTCTTGAAGCAGAAAGTTAAAAATATTGTCAGCCTCTGAATCAATAAGGGCACCAACTGCATTTAAAGCATCTTCATTACCTTCTCTAACAATATTTTTAAGACCAGCAACAAGAACCTTTGAAATATTTTTATCCATTGCACGAGCTGCACTCATTCGCACAGCTTCAACTGGGTCTTGAATACCAATTGCAAGGGCAATAGAAGATTTAGTTGATGGAATTCTCTCCATGCTCTCATAAGCTGCCTGCCTGATGTTTGGGTCTTCTGGCTTTGTCTTCATAATATCAAGAATAACAGGCAGAGCTTTTTGATCTCTTATATATCCAAGCGTGGTAATTAAATGCACCATAAAATCTGTATTTGCATTTGAAGTTGCTGCAGTAAGTATTGGGACAGCTTTACCACCTATCTCTATCAACATATCAATGGCAGCGTCTCTTATGTGGGTATTTTTAGATTCTAAAAGAGAGGCAAGTTTATTAAGAGAATATTGATCTTGTATTTCGCCAATTGCCTTTATTTTTAGTTGATCTGACTCCTCATGCCCTGTTATTGAAGAAATTAAGTAATCAACAGCACCTTTATCGCCAATTTGAGCAATAGCAGAGATAGCCGTACTTTTTATATTTGGATCATCATAGGTTTCAGTTAGTTTTATTAATGTTGGAATAGATTTTGGCAAACGAAGTGAACCAAGCGATGTTGCTGTCTGAATGAGAATCTCAGGGTCTTTTGATGTTAACAAAATATTTTCAAGAACAGGGGCAGCCTCTGCAAGAATAAAATCGCCCGCAACTCTTATATAAATTAAACGGTTTCTTTTATCATCTTGTATTATATATTTGATAATTCTGTCAGCATTTCCATAAGCCTTATCAAGTATTAAGTCATATAAGCTCTCTTGTATTTCTGGATTTGGTATTTGGAGGGTTGTTAGATATTCAAGGATAGGAAATACAAGTCTTTCAGATGCTTTAGATAGTTCATGCAATGCTCTTTTTTGGATATTTACATTCATTTCAGGGGTTGTTATGAACTGTAAAAGAGCTTTTGCTTTTACAATATCTTCATCTTTTAGACAAAAAATAAGCTCTTCTAAAAACTCTTTAGCATTAATTCCAGCCATGATTGATTCCATATATCTTTTATAGTTGTTAAATTACCCTGTTTTTACTAACTCAATTGATAAAAAATTGAGTTTAAATATCTTTTAGATACAAAGAGATCAGAGTTATTTGCAAGGGATTCTGTAGCACCAATGATAAGATAGCCATCTGGCTCAAGAACTTTAGCAATATTAGTATATATTTTACGTCTATCCTCTTCAGTAAAATATATCATAACATTGCGGCATAAAATAATATCAAATTTTCCAAGCCCTACAAATGGTTTCATCAGATTCATCTTCTGAAACTGAACCATTGCCCTTATTTCGTCTTTGATTTTCCAGTAATCACCATCTTGTGTGAAATATTTATTAAGCATTTTAGGCTCTAAGCCCCTTGCTACCTCAAATTTATTATATCTGCCATAACTTGCCTGAGCGATTGCAGCATCTGAAATATCTGTCCCTAAAAGTTTAATCTGGTATTTTTGGGGGGTAATGCCAATTTCATTAAGAGCCATTGCAATGCTATAAATCTCCTGTCCTGTGGAGTTTGCAGCACTCCAAAGGCGAATAGAGGGCTTTAACACAGTTCTGTTTTTTGACCGTCTGTCAATGAGATCTGGGATAATTTTATGTTGAATTAATGTAAAAGGGGATTTATCTCTAAAAAAATAGGTTTCATTTGTAGATATGGCATCAATAATCTTCTTCTCAATATCTTTTTTAGGATCAAATTTTGCTTTTTTGTGAAGGTCTGAGTATGAAGTACAGCCTAACTGCTCCATTAATGGATTTAATCTGGTTTCAATAAGATACTCTTTGCCTTTAGAGAGTGCTATTCCAGATATCTCCATTATATATTTGCATAATATATCAAATTCGGCTGGTGTGATCTTGATCATTGTACCCTACTATTATTAAGATCATTACATCTTGATCTCATATTTACTATCTAAGCCCCGCCTTCTCAAATTACAGTTTTTGTTATCTCTTCAGCAATTTGATTAAGAGGCACAACCACATCAGCCAATCCAGACTCTATTGGTTCTTTTGGCATACCATACACGGTGCAACTATCTTTATCTTGAGCAATAATAATACCACCATTTCTTTTAATATGCTCAAGACCTTTTGTTCCATCTGAACCCATTCCAGTCATAATAACAGCGGTCGCCCTTCCAACATAGTGTTCGGCAATAGACCTAAAAAGATAGTCAACAGATGGCTTACAGCTATTTTCTGGAGGATCATCGGTAAGTTTTATAGTTCTTGTTCTACCATCAGCACCAGCTACTATTTTCATCTGCATGCCTCCCGGGGCAATAAAAACAGTATTAGGACGTAAGGGTTCACCATTTTCAGCCTCTTTAACTTCAAGAGGACATTTTGCATCAAGACTCTTTGCGAGTGATTTTGTAAAAACTGGGGGCATGTGTTGAACTATCAATACCGGCACATTAAGCCTTGTAGTTAGCATAGGCATCATAACTGCCAATGCTTTAGGACCTCCTGTTGAAATCCCAATCCCTATTATTGATGAAGGTGTTTGTCTTCGTATAATATTGGAAGGCTTTATAATTTCACTCTTACCTTCACTTTTCAATTTATGAATATGAGTTTTAGAAGATAAATTAGTAAGATTGGAGGTTGGTTTTGTGCCTATGATTCCAGTTGCAGAATGGGGGCTCGTAATTGCTATAGAAGAGTGATGAGGCTGGTTAATAGTTGTGAGTCCTGATGAACCTGTTGGACTATATTTAGGTAAACCTTTCTGGCGTTTAAAGGCATTGATAATAGGGGCGAGAGACTCGCGCACCTTTACCATATTCTCAGCCATTGTCCCTTTATCAGGTTTAGATATAAAATCAAAAGCCCCAAGTTCAAGGGCTTTTATTGTCATATCACTTCCTCGTTGGGTAAGTGTGCTTAACATAACGGCTGAGGTTGGAATAGAGTTCTCTTTGATATATTCAAGAACTTCAATTCCGTTCATCTCTGGCATCTCTATGTCTAATGTTACAATATCGGGTTTTAGTGCGACTATCCTTGATATAGCAGTTTTACCATTGCTTGCAACCCCCACAAGCTCAACATCAGGCATCTCTTTTAAAACATCACTGACTATTTTGCGATAGACAATAGTATCATCGACTACGAGAACTTTTATTTTACCCATTTATTGTTTTAAGACCCCTTAAATCCAGAGTTTTATAATTATTTATTTTTTATATAAATTATAAATTATTTGTTTGTAATAACGATTAGAATGTCAATCTTTTAACACCTCTTCAATATCTAAAATACCAATTAAAGATGATTTGGTTTTCATAACGCCTTTAAAAAAACGCCCCTTTAATCCACTTATATTTGATGGGGCAGGCTCAATTTTATCTTTTTCAGCAGTAACAACATCGCTTATTGCATCAACCATAAGCCCTATATGCTCATCTTGAGAACGAACAATTATATTTCTGTTTCGTTTATCCTTCTCAATTTGAGATAGTCCAAGTTTTTTCCCAAGATCGAGTATTGTTACAATACGACCACGTAAATTTAAAACTCCCACAACATAATCAGGTGCTTGAGGGACTGTGGTAACTTCAAAATGTTTGTTAATCTCTTGTATGCTTAATATATCAATACCACAAAGAGCCTTCCCAATATAAAATGTTGCAAGTTCAGTATTGCTCTCTATAGGTGTTCCAGTATTTGTAGCTGTTTTGGAAGCCATATTTAATTTTCCTCATCAAGCAGAATTTAAAGATTCAAATATCTTCTGATAAGTTTCATCAGATTTTCACGGTCAAGTTTTATCTCATACTCATCAATTCCAACCTCTTTACCCTTCTTAACATGGGCATCACTTGCAAGAGATGTCAAGGCAATTACTTTAAAGTGAGATAGTGCTGGATCTTTTTTAATTCTTGATGTTAACTCAAATCCGTCCATATTCGGCATCTCAAGGTCAGTAACAACAAGATCAATTTCAGTGTGCCTCTCTTTGAGAAGATTCCATGCAATCTCTCCATCTTCAGCCGTGATTACACTATATCCTTCGTCAGTCATAAAACCTTTAACCTGATTTCTAAAAAAAGCTGAATCTTCAGCAAAGAGAATGACCTTTTGACCAGACTCTTCCATCTCTGCAGCAGCAAGTTTCTCATTTTCAAACCATGATGGATTAAGAGTTTTAACAACATCAAAAATATCAACAAGCAATGTAGTATGACCATCTATTATCATTGAGCCGTTAATTCCTACCTGCTTTAAAGTTGAGTCGTCAATATCAAGCGAGATTTCAACAGCATCAACAGGAGGAGTAACCATAAGACCAAGTTCTTTGCCTTTGACTGTGAAAACAATGATCTCCTGTTGCTCAGTCTGCGGAAGTTTAGACACATTTGAAACCTGAGAGAGTTCATAAAGTGGTAAAGCACCGCCTCTATATTGCACTACTTTTTTACCGCTAACATGCTCAATTGATGAGACTGGGATTCTCTCAATACGTTCAACAAGGTTAAGTGGGGCCGCACAATGTTCTGGACCATTCTTGAAAAGGAGCAGAGATGCTTTATCAAGAGCTTTTTCTCTCGCTTCTTCAGCAGCTCTTGCAGCTTTTGCAGTTCTTTCTGCTTCAGCCATAGTTGTCAATTCTCCCATCTGGGCAAGATTTGAAACATCAAGAATCAAGGCAACTCTACCATCTCCCATTATGGTCGCCCCTGCATAACCACCGCATTTCTTTAAATGTCTGCCAAGTGGTTTAACAACAATCTCTTCTGAATCTCGCAGCTCATCAACCACAAGACCATATTTATGGGCACCGGCTGATACTACTGCAATATTTATTGCACTGGATGCCCTGTATCTTCTATCCTGTCCTTTGCGTTCAAGGACAAACTCACTATTTACTGATTCTCGTTTGCCATTTTGACCCGTTCTACTTGATCTACGGTCTGCGATACTCTCTCTTTGATCAGGGTATTCCGTGCCATCATCAGGATGGACAAAAGTCTTTTTAATGCCAAGTACCTGTGAAAGATTAAGAAGTGGTAGAAGATTACCACGAAGCCTTACTACATCAGCATCACCAACCTTTTCAATACGCTCTTTTACCTGGGCAGCTGGGATTCTAAGAAGCTCATCTAAATTGACTTGAGGTATCGCATATTTTTCATTTCCAACTGATATAATCTGGCTTGGTATAATAGCAAGCGTTAGAGGCAGCTTAATTTGAATATCTGTCCCTTTACCTGTTTTAGACTCAATCTCAATGATTCCGCCAAGTTTTGCAAGGTTAGTAACAACAACATCCATTCCAACGCCTCTGCCAGAAACGTCTGTAACCTTTTCGGCTGTAGAGAAACCGGGTAGTAAAATTAAGTCAATCCTCTCTTTAGCAGAAAGCTCAGATACCTGTTGTTCCGTCATCAAACCTTTTTTGACAGCAGCAGCAGCAATTTTATCAGGATCAAGCCCTTTTCCATCATCAGAGATCATAATATTGACCTGTCCAGCATCATGGAAAGCCTTTAAAACTATTTTGCCTGTAGCTTTTTTTCCTGTCGCCTCTCTAACCTGCGGTAATTCAATACCATGATCAACAGAGTTACGAACCAAATGGGTCAAAGGATCATTAATAGCCTCTATAATTGTTTTATCTAACTCAACCTCTTTGCCCTCAATTACAAGATCAATTGATTTACCAAGCTCCTGAGATAGATCGCGAACAACTCTTGTAAATTTATTGAACACATTTGCAATTGGCTGCATTCTGGTTCTCATAATAGCTTCTTGAAGCTCTGATGTAATCATATCAATACGCTGGCTTGAAAGCTCGGTTGCCTTCGCATTTGAGGAGTTAATTCCCTGAATCAACTGGTTCCTGCTTAAAACCAACTCGCCAGCAAGATTCATAAGCGTATCAAGGAGATTAACATTAACTCTTAAAGAACCCACTGGCTTTGACATATTCATGGCATTGCCAGAATCACCTTCGTTAGTAAAGTCATTAATATCGTTTTCTGTTGCTACAGGCTCTATTTTTTTACGTGCTGCAACTGGAGGTTTTACCTTAACAGGTTGTTGTTTAGCCTGAGCTTCAACTTTAGAAGTCTCTTTTTGTTTATTAACATGTGCAATGTTTTGTTTAACAGCAACCTCTTTTTCTTGTGATATATTTTTTATAGCAACAGGGTTTGCCTTGATCTGCTCTTTTTGAATATTAGGAGTTACTGTAGTAACTTTTTGTGTAGCAACTAATTTAGGAGAAATAACAGCTTCTTGCTCAATAATAGTAGCCATTTTAGCTGGTGTAGTTTCAAGTTCAGGCTCAATGTCAGTTCTAAGTGGCATAGCTGCAACAGCATCATCTTCGGTTGCGTTTGAGATAGAGAGCATCTCATCAGTAACTACATGAATATATTGATCTTCAAGATCAAAGAGCGTTCCAGCCATGTCAGGCTCTAATATTGAAGAAAATAGTATTTGGAAAGGAATTCTTGTAGATAGAAGATTATCACCTAATGTTCCAACAGAATCAAAATCTATTCGAGAATCAATAATTGTGCCTGTCTTTTCGAGTGATTCAAGTAGTTCTATAGGGTTTCTGCTCTTTCTTTGAATATCTTGTATAAGATCATATTCGACTAAATATATATATCTTCCATCATCTTTTGCCTGTTCAATACTGTATTGCGATACTGCTGGAAATACACGTCCATCTGCAAGTGTAAGATCAAGCAAATTAGTTACCATATCTTGTTGCTCTTCTGTTAATGAAGATTTAGTGATATTTGCAAGAGCATCAACATATTCAGATACATCTTCATCATTGCTTGCCTGAATATCGTTCATAAGGCTTTCGAGCTTATCAAAACCTTTTAACAATACACTGATTCTATTTGGCGTTGGAACAAGTTCCTTGTTCCTTACAAGATCAAGGACATTCTCAAGGCTATGGGCAAGACCTTTTATAGTTGTCAGCCCCATGAATCCTGCACCGCCTTTAATTGAATGGGCAGCTCTGAAAACATTGTTCACAATATCAATATCAATATTTTCTCCATCACCTTCAATAGTCAACAGATCACTTTCAATATCTGAAAGGTGTTCAAGGGATTCTTCAATGTACATCTGTAGAATTTCATCGTCTTCAATCATGATGCATCTCCTGAGATTTTTTTGGGCATAGTAACAACGCTATATTTTTTATTTAATCATACAAACGCTATTTTCAATATATAAGTTATAATATACAAATATCTTGGTAAAATTTTTTTTATAAAGTATTAAAAAAAAAAAGTCAAACACCATATCTATCTCTGTAAAAATCTATCTTTATAATAAGATAATTATACAAAACGAGGTACTAAATTTTCCTGACAATATTGCGTGTAAACACCTTATCAAAAAAAATATCAGGTGCGCATTCTAATTTCAAAATAGAGTCGGTATTTGGTTGGGCATTGATTATGGGATTGTTATTTATATCGTATATGGCTATGATTTTTGTTTTTAAAGCATCTGATTTTGGAGGAAGTATTTCAACTATATCCCCTACAGAAGCTCTATTTTTAATTGAGACTACAATCTTGTTATCTGGTAGAGATTTGATAATTTTACCTATAAAACTATGTATGTATCCCTTATGTATGTTATCATAATTTGGAACAGTTTGATCAAGACAAGAGGCAGAAGTGGAATTATCAGGATTATTAAAATAGAATCCTGTGGAATAAGTTCTGTGATAGATAAGTGCAAGCTCTTTGTACCAAACATCTTTTACACTATAAGTTGAAGGAGAAGATAAATACAAATCTATGGCTTCCCTGTATGTTTTAACAACAGATGCAAGATATGAAATTCCTTTCATCCTACCCTCAATTTTAAATGAAGAGATACCAGCATCACAAAGTTCTGGAATATGTTCAATCATACAGAGGTCTTTTGAGTTAAAAATATATGTCCCACGGTTGTCTTCTAAAACTTGCTGATACTCCCCAGGTCTTTGCTCTTCAACTACTGAATATTTCCAACGGCATGGATGGCTACAAAGCCCTCTGTTGCTATCTCGACCAGTTAAAAAACTGCTAAGGAGACATCTACCTGAGTAAGATATACACATAGCTCCATGGATAAAAGTCTCTATCTCAATTGATGATGAGTTTTGTGTAATCTCTTTTATCTCATATAAAGAGAGTTCTCTTGCAAGATTTATCCTTTTAACGCCTAAATCGCTCCAGAATCTGACTGCATTAAGATTTGTTGTATTTGCTTGAGTGCTTAGATGAATGTCAATTTGTGGAATAATCTCTCTTGCTATTTTGATAATACCCGGATCAGATATAATTATGGCATCAGCATTGATATTGCCAATTTTTTCAAGAAAGATGGCTATATTGCCCTGTTCATGGGTTCTTGAAAATATATTGCATGTTACATATACTTTGACATTATGTTTATGGGAATAGGAGATAGCAGACTCAAGTTCTTGATCTGTAAAGTTACCTGAAAGATTTCTTAAGCTGAAATCTTTGCCACCAAGATACACCGCATCGGCACCATAATGAATAGCTGTTTCAAGTTTTTCATAATTTCCAGCAGGTGCAAGTAACTCTGGTCGTCTTGGCATCTTTGGCAATAAGATAAGTTCCGTGTTTTTGTAGTAATAATAAGACATTGGTAGGATTAATATAACTTTTGGTATAAAAGAGATTCTTTACGATATGAAAAATGATATTTAAGGAGGCAAATTCAAAAGATGGTACCCCCGGCGAGAATCGAACTTGCACACATGGATTAGGAATCCAATGCTCTATCCACTGAGCTACGGGGGCGAATACTCACACAAATTACAAAAGAGATGATATTTATACCAATTATCATCTCTTTTTAATTGATTAAGTTATTTAACCAAAAGTGTTTGTCCAGGAAATATTTTACTACCTTTAGGTAAACCGTTAAGGTTAAAAAGACTTTGCACTGAAATATTATATTTTTGGGCAATTGTAAAGGGGGTTTCCCCAGATTTTACCCAATGGGTTGATTTTTTTGACTTTACTGTGTTCTTTTTCTCATAATTAGAAGCAATAACGCCATTGGTATCTGAAGATTTATTTCCTTTGCTATAGATTTTAGGCTCTTCTTTTATTTTTGAAGCTACAACAGTATTAGATTTAGGAATGATAAGTTTTTGATCTGGACTTAAGGTATAATCTGAAAGAGAGTTTGCAGCTTTAATTGACTCAGGTGTTGTATTGTATTTTTGAGCAATAGACCACATTGTATCTCCTTGCTTAACCTCATATTTAACAGCCTTCATAGATAAGGTTCTATTTTTCTTAGAGCTATTACTTATTTGCCCACTCTTAACTTCTTCTTTTAACTTAGTCTCTCTTAATCTATCGTTTATCCCTTTTGAGTTATTGTTATAAGCATACTGGTTTGAAGTGCTTCCTGATTCAGGAATTTTTAACAATTTTCCGGAAGATATAGAGGATTGTTTTGATATATTGTTAGCTCCAGCAAGCTCTCCCATTGTAATACCATATTTTTTGGCAATACTGAAAAGAGTTTCTCCATTTTTTACTTTATGAGATGAATAATTTTTGGGAGAAACTGGGTCAGATGGTTTAATATCATCAATGCTTGCGATAAAAGCATCTACTGTATGTTTAGGAACTCTTAGTTGATAATTTTCTGGTGGAAGAACACCATATTTTAACTCAGGGTTTAATGTCTCAAGCAGAGTGTGGCTTATAGACATTTTTCTTGCAATATCTGTAAGTTTAAGCTGTTTGTTTACAGTAACAATTTGGTATTCAAGAGGTGGTACCTTTCTTTGAGGTGGAAATCCATATTTTTCAAGGTTGTTTACAATGTGAAGTGTTGCAATAAATCTCGGAACATAACAAGCCGTCTCTTTTGGTAATTTTTCATATAAATCCCAAAAATTATCAAGGTAATTGACATTTTGACTCCTGATAGTTCTTAGTACTCTTCCCTCTCCACAGTTGTAAGCAGCAAGAACAGTTGACCAATCTCCAAACATTTTATGTAGTGCTGAAAGGTATTTAATTGCGGCTTTCGTTGATTTAATGGGGTCCATTCTCTCATCAACATAATAGTCTCGCTTAAGCCCAAATTTATAACCCGTTGATGGTATAAATTGCCATAATCCTAAAGCTCTTGCAGGGGATAAAGCCTTAACTTTAAAACCGCTTTCAATCAAAGGTAGCCATGAGAGTTCTTCAGGCAAACCAGCCTCTTTTAGCTCTTTTACTATAAATGGACGGTATTCTGCTGCCCTTCCCATTGCTTTAATAAAAAATTCTTTTTCTGATCCAGTAAATCTTTCAATTTCACTTTTAACATATTTATTGTCTATTGTTACGGGTATCTCCTTATGCTCTCCCTTTATAGATGTCTGGCGAGATGTATATATTTCCATTATCCTTTTGGATATCATAAATCGTAAATCTTCTTTTTGCTTATTCACTCTATTGTCATCAGTTTCAAGATCAAGAATAGATGCGTATGCAGCGTCAAGATATTGAAGTGATTTTTCTGTAGAGCCTTGTTTCCATGATTTTTGGGCTAATTCACAAAGTTCAAGTGCATGATTAATCTCGTTTGAAGTTATAACATCTTCTGATGATATGGTCTCATTTGAAGTTGTGGTATCTTTTGACAACATTGCCTCATTTGATAAAACGATTCCATTTTCAATGGCAAGTTGATCTGGGATGGATGTATTTCGTTTGTATATGTGAGAACTATTTTGTGGGGTTTTATAAATGTCGGGAGTTGTTTCTGAAGAGGATATTTTTTTTGAACCATTGGATGTACAAGCAGATAGAAGTATCAATATTGCCAGAGCCGAAGCAAATAATAAATTTTTCATAATATTTATATTTAGGTTCCTTATTTTAAATTGTTACTGATTATTATTGCTGTAATTAGATTCATATAAATTAAAAAACATTTAGATGTTAATTTAGAACCAAATACCAAAAGGTTAAAAAGTCAGTTTCAAAGGAAATATTTATACTCCTTAAAATTTAATTTGGGTTAGTGATATTAACTGTAGAAAAAAAACCAAAAAAGGTTAATTAAATACAGATTAAAAAGTTGAGCTAATTATTAATAGATAGATTCGAGCCTGTCAAGCCCTAATAAATGCCCAAAATATAGCTATATGCTACAATTTTATTGTCTGTTTTTGTATTTAGAAGGAATATCTTGTATGTAAAAAACGGTTAATTTTTTATATAACACAATATGTAGTGTTTTATTTTTACAACGGCATTCAATTTATTTTTAATAAAAAAATATTTGTAGATAGTAACAAATATATTGATTTTAATTTAAAAAGGAGAAATATCTTATAATTTGATGAAAAACAGAGATTTTAGAGCGTTATATTAAATAATATCTTTTAAATCATGTTGAAACATATACTGTTTAACTTGCTATCTTAATATCTCTCTGGTATTTTCGGCGGGTCTTTTCGTGATAGGTAGTTTGTTATCCGGATTGGATATTATGTATGTGCCGATATAGCTCAGTAGGTAGAGCATCTCACTTGTAATGAGAATGTCCTCCGTTCGATTCGGGGTATCGGCTCCAAAAATTATGGTGGGGTTCCCGAGTGGTCAAAGGGATCAGACTGTAAATCTGACGGCTGTAGCCTTCGGAGGTTCAAATCCTCCCCCCACCACCATAATTGATTTCGTGTAGGAGATCTTTAAAAAGTATATAAGGTCATTTACTACATAGAATGAATGAATTTCAAGTCTGACGATTTAGGTCAGCTCTTTTTATGCGGGAGTAGCTCAGTTGGTAGAGCTTCAGCCTTCCAAGCTGAATGTCGCGAGTTCGAGACTCGTCTCCCGCTCCATCCTTCTATATATAAATTCCTTTTTTTAAAATTTCCTAAGTGTTTTAAATTTTCAATTACTCTATGTTTTTATTGCCCATATAGCTCAGTAGGTAGAGCGCTTCCTTGGTAAGGAAGAGGTTCACCGGTTCGACTCCGGTTATGGGCTCCATTGTTGTTATGGGGAGGATAATTCAAAATGGCAAAAGAGAAGTTTAATAGAAACAAACCTCATGTTAATATTGGAACGATAGGTCATATAGATCATGGTAAGACCACGTTGACAGCTGCGATTACTAAACATGCAGCCCTGAAGGGTAACGGCACCTATGTTCCATTTGACGAGATTGATAAAGCACCAGAAGAGCGTGAGCGTGGAATAACAATAGCGACCGCCCATGTTGAGTATGAGAGTGATAAGAGGCATTATGCCCATGTTGACTGTCCTGGTCATGCTGACTATATCAAAAACATGATAACTGGGGCAGCACAGATGGATGGTGCTATACTTGTTGTAAGTGCAGATGACGGACCTATGCCTCAGACTCGAGAGCATATACTTCTTGCCCGTCAAGTAGGTGTTCCAAGCATGGTTGTATTTTTAAATAAATGCGATATGGTTGATGACATGGAGCTTATAGAGCTTGTTGAGATGGAGTTGCGTGAGCTTCTTGACAAATATGATTTTCCAGGAGATGATACTCCGATTGTTCGCGGAAGTGCATTAAAAGCTCTTGAGTGCGATGATGCAAATGGAGAGGATGCAAAGTGTATTACCGAGCTTCTTAATGTTCTTGATTCTTATATTCCAGAGCCAAAACGTGATATGGATAAAGAATTCCTTATGCCTATTGAGGATGTATTTAGCATTTCAGGTCGTGGTACGGTTGTAACTGGAAGAATAGAAAGAGGTATTATTAAGACTGGAGATGAAGTTGAACTTGTAGGTATCAGGGATACAGCCAAGACAACCTGTACTGGTGTAGAGATGTTCAGAAAGCTACTTGATGAGGGACAGGCTGGAGATAACGTAGGACTCCTTCTTCGTGGAACCAAGAGAGATGCTGTTGAAAGAGGTCAGGTAGCCGCAAAACCCGGTAGCATTAAACCTCATACAAGATTCAGAGCTGAGATTTACTGTTTGAGCAAAGAAGAGGGTGGTCGTCATACCCCATTTTTCAGTGGTTATAGACCTCAGTTTTTCTTTAGAACCACAGATGTTACTGGAATATTAAGTCTTGCAGAAGGTGTTGAGATGATAATGCCCGGAGATAATGCGAGTATAACTGCTGAACTTATAGCTCCGATAGCTATGGAAAAAGAGCTTCGTTTTGCTATTCGTGAAGGTGGTCGCACTGTAGGGGCTGGTGTCATTGGTGAAATAATTGAGTAAATAAAGGAGTTGGCTATTATGCCAAGAGTAAATATAACGCTTGTATGTACAGAGTGTAAAAGAAGAAATTATACTACTACTAAGAATAAGCGTACGACCCCTGATAAACTTGAATTTGAGAAATATTGTAGATTCTGCAAAAAACATATAGCTCATAAAGAGACGAAGTAGTAGTTAGCTGAAATAGTAGTATGTTAAGATAAAATAACAGCCCTATACGCTGTTTAATATGCAGGTCAGTAGCTCTAATTGGTAGAGCGCCGGACTCCAAATCCGGATGCTGGGGGTTCGAGTCCCTCCTGACCTGCCATTTTTATGTTTGAGATAGATATTTTGATTTCCATAGATATATAGTTCGAGTTTGGGAGCATTATGGCAAAATTGCAGAAAAAAAAGTCATTATATGACAAGGTTAAAAAAAGCAGTTCAGCTGAAGAGAAATCATCTGAGAGTAATGAGAAAAAAAGTTTATCTATTGCACCCTCATCTCGAATTATCCCAAATGCTGCATTTAAAAATACAAGAGATATGACAGCTCAAACTGTTGTAGAAGGCGAGCTTAATTTTTTCCAAAAAGGAGTTCAATTTTTACGTGAAGTTCAGGCTGAATTGAAAAAAGTAACATGGCCTAACCAAAAACAGACAGCAGGGGCAACTGTTGTAGTTATTATACTCGTATTTATTATTGCAACATTTTTGGGGCTTGTGGATGTTGCACTTTCAAAACTTGTACAGATAGTGCTTGCATAGCGAACAATAATAGTAGTTGCATAAATAGAGAATAAAGGGAGTTAAGGTGTCTCGTAGATGGTATGTACTTCATGTCTATTCAGGATATGAACAAAAGGTAAAACGTGCCTTAGAAGATGGAATAGCCAAATGTAAATTTGCGGATAAATTTGGCGATATACTTGTTCCAACAGAGCATGTTGTTGAACTCGTGAATGGAAAAAAAA
Organism: Desulfamplus sp.; assembly: GCA_015231615.1. Taxonomy (GTDB): domain Bacteria; phylum Desulfobacterota; class Desulfobacteria; order Desulfobacterales; family Desulfobacteraceae; genus Desulfamplus. The sequence continues at coordinate 51,756 of JADGBE010000006.1, forward strand.
GGGAGTCTTCAAGAAAGTTTTATCCTGGCTATATCCTTATTAACATGGAATTAAATGATGAGACATGGCATGTTGTTAATTCAACCGCAAAGGTTACGGGTTTTTTGGGTGGCAAAAATAGACCAGCACCAATAAGCGATAAAGAAGCTGCTCAGATTATTGAAAAGATGGAAATGGGTAAAAGTAAACCTCAGCCCAAATATAGTTTTGAAATTGGCGATGAGGTCCGTGTTGCAGATGGACCTTTTGCAAGTTTCAATGGCACTATTGAAGAGGTAAACCCAGAAAAAGGCAAAGTAAAGGTTCTTGTAAGTATATTTGGTAGGGCAACACCCGTTGAATTGGATTTTGTTCAGGTGGCAAAAGTTAGTTGATTTATTAATATAAATTGTTGGAGTGTTTTTCCGTCTTCTGGTGAAGTTAATTATGCTATGAACACCGCCTAAGATAGAGATGGATAACGCCAACTGATAAATACGTATGTGTCAGGAGTAGAAAACAATGGCAAAAAAAGTAACGGCACAGGTAAAACTTCAGGTTCAGGCTGGTAAGGCTAATCCATCTCCACCGATTGGACCTGCTTTGGGTCAACATGGTGTTAACATAATGGAGTTTTGCAAGCAGTTTAATGCAAGAACAGCCAATGATGTTGGTTCAATCATTCCTGTTGTGATTACAGTTTTTCAGGATAGAACTTTTACCTTTATAACCAAAACTCCACCGGCATCCATGTTATTGAGAAAAGCAGCTCAAATTGAAAAGGGTTCAAGCATTCCGAACAAAGAGAAGGTGGGCAAGGTAACTAAAGATCAGCTTGTTGATATTGCCAAGTTGAAGATGGAAGACTTGAATGCTGTAAATTTGGAAGGTGCGGTTAACATAATCGCTGGAACAGCACGGAGTATGGGTATAGAGGTCGTTTAAAATAAAGGAGTGAGTGATATAAGATGCCGAAACACGGTAAGAAATATATAGAAATAGTCAACAAGATCGACAGACAAAAGCGTTATGATTTTAATGAAGCTTTAGAGATCTCACTCTCTTCATCCTATGTTAAATTTGATGAGACCGTAGATATAGCGGTGAGACTTGGTGTTGATCCGCGTCATGCCGATCAGATGGTACGTGGTACCGTTATTTTGCCAAATGGTCTTGGTAAAGAGGTAAAAGTCCTTGTGTTTGCAAAGGGTGAAAAGGAAAAAGAGGCATTGGAGGCTGGTGCTGACTTTATTGCAGATGATGAGACTATCGAAAAGATTAAAGCTGGATGGTTTGGGTTTGATAAAGCCCTTGCAACCCCAGATATGATGGGGGCAGTTGGAAAGCTTGGTAGAATACTTGGTCCAAGAGGACTTATGCCTAACGCAAAGACAGGGACAGTAACCTTTGATGTAGAGAAAGCTGTTAAAGAGCTTAAAGCTGGAAAAATTGAATTTAGAGTTGAAAAGGCTGGTATTGTACATGCTCCAATAGGTAAAGCATCTTTTGGAGTAGAGAAATTAGCAGCAAATGCCAATGCTTTTCTTGCAAGAATTCTTGCTTTAAAGCCGCCAGCAAGTAAAGGTACTTATATAAAAGCCATAAGTGTATCTACAACGATGGGGCCAGGCGTAAAAATAGACCCTTCAATAATAAAATAGTCAACTTGTTGTCCGTTAAGGAGAACAGTTAAATATAAATTGTTGTCTGTCAAAGACAGCAGGTACAAGCAATGTTTTGATTTACATTGCAATATGTATAAACGGCGATGCCGGCCTGCCGAGACAGAATATGTTTTGGCATAGTTGGCACCTCTGGAAAAAATAACTTAACGATGGAAAGGAGGTGTGTTTGATTTGAACCTGACAACAAAAAAAGAAGTAGTTGAAAAACTAAATTCACGGCTTGCTGAAACCGAGATTGCTCTCATAGTTGATTACAAAGGTCTTGATGTTGAGTCAATGACTCGATTGAGAAATGAGCTAAGAAAAGAGGGTTCTCAATTAGAAGTTGTAAAAAATACGCTTTTATCAATGGCATCTGAGGGGACACAGGTATCTGTTCTAAAAGATTTTCTCAAAGGTCCCAATGCTATTGTAACCTCAAAAACTGATCCTGTTGCACCAGCCAAAGTACTTATAAAATTTGCTGATGCTAATCAGAAACTTGAGATAAAAATCGGTGCTATGAATGGTAAGGTGCTAAATCTTGATGATATTAAAGCTCTTGCCAAAATGCCACCAAAAGAGATATTGCTGGCTCAGTTGCTATCGACCATGAATGCAGTCCCTACTGCTATGGTAAGAGTGCTTGGAGAAGTGCCAAGATCATTCCTTTACGTGCTAAATGCAATTGGGGATCAGAAAAAGGCTGCTTAACAATTTATAATTACTTAATTATTTTAAAGGGATTATATCCCTTTCTTGTTTTTTTAAGGAGAAAAAATGGCTAATATAACAAAAGATGATGTAGTTGAATTTATCGCTGGAATGACAGTTCTTGAACTTTCACAGCTTGTAAAAGAACTTGAAGAGAAATTTGGTGTATCTGCTGCTGCCCCTGTTGCAGTTGCAGTAGGACCTGCTGCTGGTGCTGCTGAAGCTGCCCCAGTAGAAGAGCAGACAGAGTTTACAGTAATATTAGAATCTTCTGGGGACAAAAAGATCAATGTAATTAAAGAGGTAAGAGCAATTACAGGTCTTGGACTTAAAGAGGCAAAAGCTCTTGTTGATGAGTGTCCAAAACCCTTAAAAGAGGGTGTGTCTAAAGAAGAAGCCCAGAAAATTAAAGCACAAGTTGAAGCTGCTGGGGCACAACTCAGTATTAAATAGTTTTGAAGGTATTAATAATAGCTATGTAGGGGCGACCTTTTGGTCGCCCTGACCTATTTGACGGTCTTTATATTTCCTTAAAATATAATTTAGTAAATTTTATTGGGAAAGGGTGACTGGCAGATTCTACCTACCACATAACTATTTGGAAAAATTGGCAGATTGCACACATACGATGCGGAGGTTTAAGCCGTTATGGCTTTGTCTCCGCTTTCACGGTTATAATAAACCATTATTGGAGATACCATGACCGGGAGCCTCTTGGCAGACAAGCAGACATCAGATATAGACGTAATAGCAGATAAAAAGATAAAAGAGCAAAATACAAAGGCTATTGCAGATAAACGAATAAGAAAAGAGTTTGGAAGTAAAAATAAGGTTATTGACATTCCAGATCTCATAGGTATGCAACGTACCTCATTTGAACATTTTCTTCAAAGAGAAGTCCTTCCTGAAAACAGAGAAGATATTGGCATTCACTCTGTATTTAAATCCGTCTTTCCAATCAAAGATTTTAGCGGCACATCATCGCTTGAATATGTTTCATACTCTTTTGGTGATATAAAACACTCTGTTGAGGAGTGTATAAGTCGTGGAATGACATACGAACTTCCAGTAAATATAAAGGTTAGACTCGTAGTCTATGAACTTAATAAAGACGCAGGAGTTACATCTATCCGTGACATCAAGGAGCAAGATATTTATTTTGGCAACATTCCTTTGATGACTAAAAGAGGCACTTTTATTATTAATGGAACAGAGAGAGCTGTGGTTAGCCAACTTCATCGCTCTTCAGGTGTTTTTTTTGACCACGATAAGGGCAAAAACCATTCGAGTGGGAAGATTATTTATACAGCTCGTATCATTCCTGTGCGTGGCTCATGGATTGATATGGAGATTGATCCTAAAGATATTATATATATCCGTATTGACAGAAGGCGAAAATTTCCTATCTCAATTTTGTTTAAAGCATTTGGCTACACTACTGAGGACATTTTAACTCTTTTTTATCAAAAAGATTTTATTGTTAAAAAAGATGGTTCTTACTTTAAGAAATTTAATCCTGACAACCTTAAGAGACATAGGGCAAGTTATGATGTAATTGATCCTCAGACCGGTGAGGTCGCTGTAAAAAAAGGCAGGCTTTTTACAAAAAGAGCTTTAAAACAGCTTAAAGATGCTGGTCTTGAGTATATACCCATAAATAGAGATGAACTCTATGGAAAGGCATCTGCAGAGACTATATATCACCCAGTAAAAGAAGAAGCTCTTGTTCGGGCTGGAGAGCTTATCAATATTGATACTCTTGAGAAGATTGAATCCGTTGGACTTAATAGTTTTAAGATTCTCTATGTTGATTCTTACAGCTCAGATTCAATGAGAAAAACACTTGCTGTCGATAAAGTTTCATCTCGTGCCGAGGCCTTGATGGAAATTTATAGGAGGCTTAGACCCGGAAATCCTGCAACACCTGAGGTGGCCCAGGAGTTTCTTGATCACCTCTTTTTCAAACCCGCATATTATGATCTTTCAAATGTTGGACGTCTAAAAATGAACCATCGTCTTGAAGTTGGCACTGATATTGAGGTCAAAACTTTAAGAAAAGAGGATATACTACTTACTGCTGAAAAACTTGTGCAGTTAAAAGATACCCAAGGAGCTGTTGATGATATTGATCATCTTGGTAACAGAAGGGTAAGGGCGGTTGGAGAGTTGTTAGAAAACCAGTATAGAATCGGTCTTGTGAGGATGGAGAGGGCTATAAAAGAGCGAATGAGTATGCAGGAGGTTGATGCAATGATGCCAAACGATCTTGTCAACCCAAAACCTGTATCAGCAGTTATTCGTGAATTTTTTGGCACAAGCCAATTATCACAATTCATGGATCAGACAAATCCACTTTCTGAAACTACTCATAAACGTCGTCTAAGTGCCTTGGGTCCAGGTGGTTTAACCCGTGAGCGGGCAGGATTTGAAGTAAGAGATGTTCACACCTCTCATTATGGTAGAATTTGTCCTATTGAGACTCCTGAAGGACCAAATATTGGTTTGATTGTCTCTTTATGCACCTATGCCCGTGTAAATCGCTTTGGTTTTGTAGAGACTCCTTATCGTATTGTTAAAGATGGAGTTGTATCAAAAGAGATAAAACATCTATCTGCATTTGAAGAGAAAGAACACCCTATTGCTCAGGCTAACGCTTTGCTTGATAATGATGGTAGATTTATAAAGGATAATATCTCTGCAAGGGTAGCAGGAGAGTTTGAGCTTGTTCCAAATAGTGATATTGAATTTATGGACGTTTCACCAAATCAGCTTGTATCTGTCTCTGCATCACTTATCCCGTTTCTTGAAAATGATGATGCAAATAGAGCTTTGATGGGATCAAATATGCAGCGTCAAGCTGTTCCGCTTATCAGAAGCGAGGCTCCGCTTGTTGGAACTGGTATTGAAGGTGTTGTGGCAAGAGATTCAGGAGTTGCTATTGTTGCTGAACATGATGGTGTTGTAGTTCAAGTTGATGCCCAGCGTATAGTTGTGCAAAATCTTTTAAATAAATATAAAGATAAATCTTCCTCTTTAAGTTACAATCCAATGGGTACTGCTGACAAACTTGTCTCTATCTACACAGCTTCAAAATTTGTAAGGTCGAACCAAAACACCTGTTTTAACCAAAGACCTATTGTTAAGAAAGGGGATTTTGTTAGAAAAGGTGAAGTTATTGCAGATGGACCTTCAACAGAACGGGGGGAACTTGCTTTAGGAAAAAATGTTACCGTTGCTTTTATGCCATGGAGTGGTTACAACTACGAAGATTCAATTCTTGTAAGTGATCGTTTAGTTATGGATGGTGTCTATACATCTGTTCACATAGAGGAGTTTGAAGTTGTTGCCCGGGATACAAAACTTGGCAAAGAGGAGATAACACGAGATATTCCCAATGTTGGAGAGGAAGCTCTAAAAGATTTAGATGATAGCGGTATTATTAGACTTGGGGCGGAAGTAAAACCGGGAGATATCCTTGTTGGTAAAGTAACTCCTAAAGGTGAGACTCAACTATCTCCTGAAGAGAAGTTACTTAGGGCTATTTTTGGTGAAAAAGCAGGCGATGTTAAAGATACCTCTTTAAGAGTTCCACCTGGAGTTGAGGGTATTGTTACAAGTGCTAAGGTCTTTTCAAGACGTGGATTGCCAAAAGATGAACGGACAAGGTCAATTGAAGATTTTGAAATTTCAACCTTGGAAAAGAACAGAGATGATGAGATTCAAGTTATAACTAAAGCTGCAAAAGATAGTATTGAAGAGATTTTAGATGGTTGCAAACTTACAACTCACATTAAAAAAGGCAAACAGGTTGTTATCCCTTCAGGCACTGTTGTTAGAGAAAATATTTTTAGCAATATAGAAAAGAGTTATGGAACAAGGTTATCTTTATCTGATCTTATAAATATATCTGTTGAAGATTCTCATTCAAGTGATGAAGTTGCAAGAGAGCTTGGTATCAAGAGTGATGCTGCACAAGATATTGTTGAAAAGGCTGAAAAGCAGATAAAAATTGCCAATGAGTTTTTTGAAAGCCAAGTAATAAGATTTGAGAAAGGTGATGAACTACCTCCCGGTGTCCTTAAACTTATTAAAGTTAATGTTGCAATGAAGAGGGTCCTTTCAGTCGGAGATAAGATGGCTGGACGGCATGGAAATAAAGGTGTTGTATCAAGAATTCTACCAGTTGAGGATTTGCCATATTTTGAAGATGGAAGGACTGTTGATATGGTCTTAAATCCTTTAGGAGTTCCGTCTCGTATGAATGTTGGACAGATACTTGAGATTCATTTAGGGTGTGCTGCCCGCGGTCTTGGTCGTCAAATTGACGATCTTCTTGATGAGGTGAAAGAGAAGATTAAATATGACGAGTTAAAAGCAAAACTTAAACGTATCTTTACAACTCCCCCAGTTAAGACAGTAGATATAATGGAAGGTAAGATAGATTACGACTTTGATGCCCATTATACCAATGATTGTAGAGTTCCTGTTTCTGTTGTAAATGATGAGGAAAAGGTTTTTGTTGATGCTATTGATAATATGGACAACAAAGAATTGATAGCATTTGCTTCTCAGTATAGAAATGGAGTTCACATGTCAACGCCTGTATTTGATGGGGCATCAGAAGAGGAGATAAAAGCTCTTATTAAGTATGCTGGTCTTAACTCTTCTGGACAGTCTATACTATATGATGGAAGAACGGGCGAGCCTTTTGATAAACCGATTACTGTTGGAATCATGTATATGCTCAAACTCCACCATCTTGTTGATGATAAACTTCATGCTCGTTCAATAGGTCCATACTCTTTAGTAACTCAACAGCCACTTGGAGGAAAAGCTCAATTTGGTGGACAGAGATTAGGAGAGATGGAGGTTTGGGCAATGGAGGCTTATGGTGCAGCTCATGCTCTTCAAGAATTTATCACAGTTAAATCTGATGATATGAGCGGACGTACTCGTATGTATGAAAAAATTGTCAAGGGTCAGAATGTCCTTGAACCCGGAATGCCTGAATCTTTTAGAGTTCTTACAAAAGAGCTTCAGAGTTTGGGACTCGATATCAATCTAATTGAAGGAAATAATTAAGGAGAAAGATATTGGAAACCATATACGATTTCTTTGCAAAGCCAAAAGATCCTAAACTCTATAAAGGAGTCCAGATAAACCTTGCCTCTTCTGATCAGATAAGAGAGTGGTCCCATGGTGAGATAAAAAAACCTGAAACCATAAACTACAGAACTTTTAAGCCAGAACGCGATGGGCTTTTTTGTGCTAAGGTATTTGGTCCAACTAAAGATTATGAGTGTAATTGCGGCAAATATAAAAGAATGAAGCACAGAGGCGTTATCTGTGAAAAGTGCGGGGTAGAGGTCATTCAATCAAAAGTAAGACGTGAAAGAATGGCCCACATTGAACTTGCCTGTCCCGTATCTCATATCTGGTTTTTAAAGAGTCTGCCAAGCAAAATAGGTAATGTGCTTGATCTGACCTTGAAGAATCTTGAAAAAGTTCTCTATTTTGACTCCTATGTTGTTATTGATCCAGGAGAGACTGAACTTACTCGACTACAACTGCTTTCAGATGAAAAATATCAAGAAGCAATTGAACAATTTGGATATGAGTTTGAGGTTGGTATTGGTGCTGAAGCAATCTTAAAGCTGCTTGAAGAGGTTGATCTTGAGGCAGTTTATAAAGAGTTGAGAGAGGAGATTACAACTACAAAGTCTGTTGCAAAAAAACAAAAAATGTCTAAGAGACTTAAAGTTGTAGATGCTTTCCTCAACTCTGGTCTAAGCCCTACACGTATGATTATGACAGCTATACCTGTATTGCCACCTGACTTAAGACCGTTAGTTCCTCTTGAAGGGGGAAGGTTTGCAACATCAGACTTAAATGATCTCTACAGAAGGGTTATAAATAGAAATAACCGTCTCAAGAGGCTTATTGATCTTGCAGCCCCCGATATAATTGTTCGTAATGAAAAGAGAATGCTTCAAGAATCTGTAGATGTTCTATTTGATAATGGGCGACATGGTAGGGTTGTAACTGGCACAAACAAGCGACCGCTCAAATCATTGAGCGACACATTAAAAGGTAAACAGGGTAGATTTCGTCAAAACCTTCTTGGTAAACGTGTTGACTATTCAGGTCGTACTGTTATTACAGTTGGTCCTAACTTACGTCTTCACCAATGTGGATTACCCAAAAAAATGGCATTAGAGCTGTTTAAACCTTTTATTTACAACTACCTTGAGCAAAAAGGTTTAGTATCTACAGTTAAAAGTGCCAAAAAGATGGTTGAAAGAGAAGAGGATGCAGTATGGGACGCTCTTGATAATGTTGTAAGAGAGTATCCTGTAATGCTAAACCGTGCTCCAACATTGCATCGTCTTGGTATTCAGGCATTTGAACCTATTTTGATCGAAGGTAAAGCGATTCAGCTACACCCGCTCGTATGTACAGCTTTTAATGCTGACTTTGATGGTGATCAGATGGCTGTTCATATTCCGCTTTCCCTTGAAGCAAGGCTTGAGGCAAGGGTGCTTATGCTTTCAAGCAACAACATTCTCTCTCCAGCCAATGGTCAACCAGTAATTGTTCCAACACAAGATATTGTTCTTGGAATTTACTACATGACTCGCGGTGCTGATGGCAAGAAAGGTGAAAAGACTCTATTTTCAAGTGTTTCTGAAGTAAGATCAGCTTTTGACTCAGGAGAGCTAAATCTCCATGCAAAGATAAAGGTGAGAATTGATGGTAAAATCTATGAAACTACAACTGGAAGAATCCTTTTGTGGGAGATTATTCCTGGCGATACTTTGCTTTCGTTAAGCCGTATTGTTATTAAAAATAGAGAAGAGAGTGGGCTAACTATTAGTCAATTAGCTCAAAATGCCCTAAAAGAGTTAAAAAGTGGAGAGCCTTTTGAATCTGTAAAAGCAAAATATTGTGATGAAAAGACAATTGCGAATCATGGAGCTACAGGTATTTTAACTCGTAAAGAGTTTAGTAACATTTTTCAAATTTCAGAGATTGTCTCAAATCACTTGTTTGAACTTTTAGAGACACAATATTCTGATATTATCGAATCTGGTGGAGAGTTAAATATTTTCCGTGTTGATGAGAGAAAAAGCACAATTCCATTTGATCTTGTGAATCGACTAATGGATAAATCTTCTGTCCGTGCCCTTGTTGATTATGCCTACAGAAACATAGGGCTTAAAGAGACCGTTATCCTTGCTGATCGCCTTAAAGATATTGGATATGAATATTCAACACTTGGAGGGCTTTCTATCTGTATTGATGATATGATTATTCCAGACAGCAAGTGGGATATTATAAGAAAATCTGAACAGAGCGTTCTTGATATAAAACAGCAATATTCAGAAGGTTTGATTACCCAAGGTGAAAAGTATAATAAAGTTGTCGATATTTGGGCAAAAAGTACTGATGATATTGCTGATGCCATGATGGCTGTTATGAAAAAACCGGGAGGACCAAACTCAACTGAAGATGTTTTAAATGCTGTTTATATGATGGCAGATTCAGGAGCAAGAGGAAGTAAAGATCAGATGCGTCAGCTTGCTGGTATGAGAGGTCTTATGGCAAAACCGTCAGGCGAGATCATTGAAAACCCGATTACTGCATGTTTCCGTGAAGGTCTGACTGTGTTGCAATATTTTATCTCAACACATGGTGCAAGAAAGGGACTTGCTGACACTGCCTTAAAAACAGCGAACTCAGGATATTTGACTCGTCGTCTTGCTGACGTTGCCCAAGATTGCACTGTTATTGAGCATGATTGTGGAACTTTGATGGGTGTTGATGTTGAGTCGCTTCTTGAAGGCGGTGAGGTTATTCAGAGTCTTGGAGAGAGAGTTCTTGGAAGAGTAGTTCAAGCAGATGTAATTGACCCCTATAAAAATGAGATCATTGTTAAAAAAGGGGTTGAGCTTAATGAGAAGATGGTTGAGAAAATAGAAGCTGCTGGAGTTACAAGCGTTAAAATAAGATCTGTCCTTACATGCAAAGCTAAAAATGGAGTTTGTGCTAAATGCTATGGTCGAGATTTAGCACATGGACAAACTGTAGAGATAGGGCAGGCTGTTGGAATACTTGCTGCCCAATCTATTGGAGAGCCCGGAACTCAGCTTACTATGCGTACTTTCCATATTGGTGGAACAGCAAGCCGTAAAGTTGAGGTAGCTGAAATTAAAGCAAGAGTTGCTGGTATCATAAAGTTTAACGAAAACTTAGATATTGCTTTGAGAAAAACTGCTGATGCGGCTAATCCTGAGCAGATTGTAATGAATCGTAAAGGTGGCGGCTTTTCAATCGTTGGTCCTGAAGGTAGAGAGAGGGCAAAAGAAGAGGTTATTTATGGTGCCTCTTTGTTAGTTAAAAATGGTCAAAATGTTGAGGTTGGAGACGTTCTTGCAACTTGGGATCCTTTTACCACTCCAATTATTACAGAAGTTAGTGGTAGGGTGAGATATGCAGATATTGAAGTTGGTACAACTGTTCAAGAACAGATTGACCCAGTAACAGGAAAAGCCAGCCGCACTATTATTGAGGGAAAATCACTTGAGAAATCGGGAGATGTGCTTCGTCCTCAAATTACAATTAAAGATAAAGAGGGTAAGGGTGTAAAACTTCCAGGCTCTTCATCTGTTGTAAGGTATTTTTTACCTGTTAATGCCATTTTAATGAAAGATGAAGATGATGAGGTTATGGCAGGTGATGTTATTGCAAAACTTCCAAGGGCGACTACTAAAACTAAAGATATTACAGGCGGTCTTCCAAGGGTTGCAGAGCTATTTGAGGTTCGTAAACCTAAAGAACCAAGTATGTTGAGTGAGATAGATGGTTATGTAACGGTTGCCAAAGGTGCAAAAGGTAAACAAAAAGTAACCATAACCCCTACAGATATTGGAGATAAAAAAGAGTATCTAATTCCTAAAGGGAGACATTTAAGCGTTTATGATGGTGATTACGTTAAAGCTGGAGAGCCTCTCATAGGTGGTAGTGCCAACCCTCAGGATATACTAAATATTAAGGGTGAAGTTGCTTTGGCACGTTATCTTGTTGATGAGGTGCAAGAGGTTTATCGCCTTCAAGGTGTAAGGATAAACGATAAACATATTGAGGTTATCATTAGTCAGATGATGAGGCGTGTTAAAGTTATTGAGGTAGGAGATACCAATTTTATTCCTGATGAACAAGTTGATCGGGTAAAATTTGCTGAAGCCAATCGTCAAGCTGTTATGAAAGGTGGAGAACCCGCAAGAGGGGAGCCTTTAATACTTGGTATTACTAAGGCATCACTTGCAACAGATAGTTTTATATCTGCAGCATCTTTCCAAGAAACTACAAAAGTATTGACTGAAGCAAGTATTCAAGGCAGATATGATGATTTAAGAGGTCTTAAGGAGAATGTCATTATGGGTCGCCTTATTCCTGCTGGTACAGGATTTCCTGGTTATAGAACTGTTGCTATAGAGACACTTTCTTGAGAAATCTTGGACCTCTTGCAAAACCCATTTTATATCCACTACACTCAAGGGATCAATTTAAGTTTTGCAGGAACTCTATTTTCTATGTAAATAGGGAGAACGGTGTTTTCCCTATATTTTAATTATTAGTTGTTCTACAAATCAGGGATTTAGAAAAAGCTTGACAAATATGGTGGATGTATATAATAATTCGCCATTTTGTCGCATAATAAAAATTGAAAAAGGTCGTTAAGGAGTTTTTAAGGTATGCCTACCATTAATCAATTAGTAAGAAAGGGAAGGGCTAAAGCTGAAAAAAAACAGGGAACACCTGCTTTAAAAGGCGGTCCCCAGAAAAGAGGAGTCTGTACAAGAGTATATACCTCAACCCCAAAAAAACCAAACTCAGCTCTTAGGAAGGTTGCGAGGGTTAGATTAACTACAGGACTTGAAGTTGCCGCATATATTCCGGGTATGGGACATAACCTTCAGGAGCATTCAGTTGTTCTTGTTAGAGGTGGAAGGGTAAAAGACCTTCCTGGTGTTCGTTATCATATTGTTAGAGGTACTCTTGATACTCTTGGTGTAGAAGACAGAAGACAGGGAAGATCAAAATATGGGGCAAAACGACCCAAGTAATGGCTATTAATAAATAGTGGATGCTTATAATTAATGTTTTTTTGATCTTTGAATCAAGTTTAAGGATTTGGTGGATATATGGCAAGAAAAAAAATTGTATCAGGACATTTGCAGAAAGATGTTGGGCAAAAAGATCGTCTTGGCTCAAAATTTGTAAACTGCATTATGAAAGATGGTAAAAAGAGTGCGGCACAAAAAGTTTTTAATGGAGCTTTGTTACTGGTAGAGAAAAAGATTGGTGAGCCATCGTTAAATGTTTTTGAAAAGGCTTTGAACAATATCAAGCCTTCTGTTGAAGTAAAATCTCGCAGAGTTGGTGGTTCAACTTATCAAGTTCCAACAGAGATAAAACCATCAAGACAGACTGCGCTTGCATTCAGATGGTTGCTTAAATTCAGCAGGACACGCTCTGAAAAAGGTATGATAAATAAATTAGCCGCTGAGTTGATGGATGCATATAATGAACGCGGTGGAGCAGTTAAGAAAAAAGAAGATACCCATAAAATGGCAGAAGCAAATAAAGCATTTGCCCATTTCAGATGGTAAGAGTCAACTATTTATTTTAATTTAAGAAAAAGATTTTTTTTAAACATCCTGTTAATATTTCAGGGAGGATAATTTAAAATGGCAAAAGAGAAGTTTAATAGAAACAAACCTCATGTTAATATTGGAACGATAGGTCATATAGATCATGGTAAGACCACGTTGACAGCTGCGATTACTAAACATGCAGCCCTGAAGGGTAACGGCACCTATGTTCCATTTGACGAGATTGATAAAGCACCAGAAG